>NZ_JBEFTH010000052.1:0-237 GCF_053483935.1 Mycolicibacterium sp. XJ879 | reverse complement strand
GCTGCGGCGACGTCGGTGTCAGATCGGCGGCGTATCGCGTGCGGCTTCGCGTTGGTTGAGTTCGCGTTCGGTGTTGATGCGTGTTTGGTTGTCGGCGGCGCGGGTGCGTCGTCGTCGTGGCATCTTCAGGGCGCGCTGCGCTGAAGGTGGGGGCGCGTTGGCCGGCGGGGGTAGGTCGGCGGTGGTGGTGTCCCAGTTCGGAAACAGCACCCGACTCATCGGGTAGGTGCGGTAGGT
>NZ_JBEFTH010000051.1:0-252 GCF_053483935.1 Mycolicibacterium sp. XJ879 | reverse complement strand
CAGGTCATCGACGTGGCGGGTGGAGACCCCGTGGACGTAGGCCTCCATGATCACCGCGTGCAGCGCTTTGTCGATGCGGCGGCGCCGCTCGAGCAGCGAGGGGAAGAACGAGCCGGCGCGCAGCTTGGGGATCTTGACCTCGATGTCCCCGGATGTCGTCGACACCGTCTTGGCCCGATGCCCATTGCGGTGTGTGTTGCGTTGCTCGCTGCGTTGATAGCGGCCGGCGCCGATCGCCTCAGCTGCCTCGGC
>NZ_JBEFTH010000050.1:0-265 GCF_053483935.1 Mycolicibacterium sp. XJ879 | reverse complement strand
TCCTGTTCGACCAGGCGCCGCTGTTCCTTCCGATTCCTGGTAATGACTTCTTCTTGGACAACTTCATCACCACGCCGAACCTGTTCCCGGGTGCGTCGATCAGCGCGGATCTGGGCAACGGTCCCGGTATCCAGGAAGTCGCGACGTTCTCGGTGGATGTGAAGGGCCCTGAAGGCGGTGTGGCGGTGTCCAATGCGCACGGCACGGTGACCGGTGCGGCCGGTGGGGTGCTGTTGCGTCCGTTCGCCCGGCTGATCTCCTCGGC
>NZ_JBEFTH010000049.1:0-272 GCF_053483935.1 Mycolicibacterium sp. XJ879 | reverse complement strand
CTGATCGGCGCCTACGCCAACCCCGACCGCAGGGCAGGCAAGCTAGCGATGTTCAAGTGCCTCAAACGAATCCGATCCGGACTACCCACGGGATTAGACGAGTTAGCCCAGCTGGGTCGCAGCCTCTGGAAACGGCGCCGAGAGATCCTGGCCTACTTCGACGTCGGTGTCTCCAACGGCCCCGTCGAAGCCATCAACGGCCGCCTCGAGCACCTACGCGGCATCGCACTGGGATTCCGCAACCTCAACCACTACATACTGCGATCCCTGAT
>NZ_JBEFTH010000048.1:0-299 GCF_053483935.1 Mycolicibacterium sp. XJ879 | reverse complement strand
ATGAACAAGGACGACATGATTCTGGTGAGCGTGGATGATCACATCGTCGAGCCGCCGGATATGTTCAAAAATCATTTGCCGAAGAAGTATTTGGATGAGGCGCCGCGGTTGGTGCATAACGCCGATGGTTCGGATACCTGGCAGTTTCGTGATGTGGTGATTCCGAATGTGGCGCTCAATGCGGTGGCGGGTCGGCCCAAGGAGGAGTACGGGCTGGAACCGCAGGGCCTCGATGAGATTCGGCCGGGGTGTTGGCAGGTCGATGAGCGGGTCAAGGATATGAATGCCGGCGGGATTTT
>NZ_JBEFTH010000047.1:0-345 GCF_053483935.1 Mycolicibacterium sp. XJ879 | reverse complement strand
CAGCATTCTGTCGATGCAGGTCGCCTCACGCGCCAGGGCCGCCGGGCTGGTGTGCCGCCCGCGCGACATCTTCGTCGAGCAGACCGTGTCCCGGCTGGCTTCCGTGGTCAGGGCGGCGGGCAGCGCCGACGCGGCCGACGACGGCACCGGACCCGTGGTGGCGACCCCGATCATGCGGTGGTTGCACAGCTTCGATGGCGCGATCGATGAGTTCAATCAGACGGTGCTGTTCCACGCCCCCGCAGACACGACCGAGGGCGACGTGGTGGCGGTGCTGCAGGCGCTGCTGGACCGGCACGCCATGCTGCGGCTGCGAGTCGAGGACGACGCTGCGGGCGAATGGTT
>NZ_JBEFTH010000046.1:0-368 GCF_053483935.1 Mycolicibacterium sp. XJ879 | reverse complement strand
ATCGACGGCGACGGCCCGGCCCGTCTGCTCGACATGGTGGCCGGCCGATCCGCTGCGGTGCTCACCGACTGGCTCAACGCCCAGGACCCGAACTTCCGCAGCCGGGTCAAGGTCGTGTCGATGGACGGGTTCGCCGGCTACCACACCGCGACCGCCGACGCCCTGCCGGCAGCGCGGGCGGTCATGGACCCGTTCCATGTCGTGCACCTGGCCGCCGACAAGCTCACACTGTGCCGCCAGCGCATCCAGCAGGACACGTGCGGGCATCGGGGCCGCAGCGGTGACCCACTCTACGGGGTCCGCCGGATCCTGCTGACCCGCGCTGAGCTGCTCACCGCCAAGCAGAAGGTCAAGCTGGACAAGGCCCT
>NZ_JBEFTH010000045.1:0-426 GCF_053483935.1 Mycolicibacterium sp. XJ879 | reverse complement strand
TTGTGGGTCTGGTTGGTGGTGGGTTCTGGACATCGTGGGTGGGTGGCGGTAGGGTGGGAAATCTCTAATCAGAGATTGGGTGGCGGGTTGGTTCGCCGGGTGTGGTTGTGGAGGCTTTGAGGTGCCCCTTTTGGATTCGCATCAGATCATTTCGGTGGACGATCATTTGATCGAGCATCCGCGGGTGTGGACTGATCGGTTGAGTTCGCGGGATGTGGAGGCCGGGCCGCAGGTGGTGACTCTCGATGATGGTCGTCAGGTGTGGCGCTTTGAGGGGCAGTTTCATCCGCAGATCGGTTTGAATGCGGTGGCGGGTAAGAAGCCTGAGGATTACGGGTTGGAGCCGTTGCGGTTTGATGACATGATCGCGGGATGTTATGACCCGCATGAGCGGGTTGCGGACATGGATTTGGACGGGGTGCAGGC
>NZ_JBEFTH010000044.1:0-436 GCF_053483935.1 Mycolicibacterium sp. XJ879 | reverse complement strand
TTGTGCACCCGGCGCGCCAACGCCTCATCAAGCTCACCGATCACCTCGTCCTCGACGTTTTCGGTACGGTTGACGATCGTGTTGACCATCCGAAAGTCGATCACCCCGCTGATGAACACCTTGGCGATCCGCGGCAGCCGGTCACGCAACGTCCTGGCCAGCCCGACCTGATACACCGCGCGGGCATGGCTGATGTTCTGGATCGGCGAGATCTCCGCAGCCACCGCGGCAACTACATCGGTGAAGTAGAACTTGGCTTCCTGATACTCGCGCTCACGGCGAGCGAACAACTCACCGACCGCGGCCAGGCGCCGACCCATCGCCGCCGACTCCTCACGGGTCTCCTCACCCATGAAGTCGACCAGCTCCACATCCGACACCGACTCGAACATACATTCGACACTAGACGGCCCCACCGACACTTCAGAGTTCGGCG
>NZ_JBEFTH010000043.1:0-464 GCF_053483935.1 Mycolicibacterium sp. XJ879 | reverse complement strand
TCCTTGATCGGACGCGACCACAACAGATCCGCGGCGGCCTGCACGATGTTCATCGGCTGCAACGTGATCATCACATCCATCGGCGCATCCGGCGCGGTGATGGCCAACCGCCCCGAGGAGCCGATATGCACATTGAGCACGGTGTCGGTATCGACCAACGCATCCCACATCGGCTTCCAATGCTCGAAATCATGAAAGCTCGGATACCCCATCGCCGCCGGGTTCTCGGTGAAGGTCAACGAATGCACCCCACGCTCAGCGTTGCGCCGAATCTCGGCGGCACACGCCTGGGGATCCCAGATCACCGGCAACGTCATCGGAATAAACCGCGCCGGATAGGCCCCACACCACTCCTCGACATGCCAATCGTTGTAGGCCTGCACCAAAGCCAGCGAGAACTCGGCATCCTCGGTGGCAAACAACCGACCCGCAAACCCAGGAAACGACGGAAAACACATCGACCC
>NZ_JBEFTH010000042.1:0-514 GCF_053483935.1 Mycolicibacterium sp. XJ879 | reverse complement strand
TCGAACCCGAGATCGAGACCGAGGCCGAGATCGCGATCACCGCCAATGCCGAGGCCGGATCATCGGCGCCCGAGCAGCCATCGCCGCCGGAGTCGTCGCCGCCGGCATCTGACCCGCCAAACGTGTGGGCGGCCAAGCCCAAGCCGCAATCACCGATGGCATTGATCGTCGGGGGTGGGCTGATTCCGCCGGCGTTGCTGGCCGAGCTGATCGACAACGGCGCCACCGTGCGCCCGGTGTATCGGCCCTACGACATCACCGATCCGGGGTATCGGCCCTCGCGGGCCGGTGAACGCTTTGTGCGTATGCGCGATATGACGTGTCGGTTTCCCGGCTGTGACCGCCCCGCCCAATTCTGCGACATCGACCACAGCGTGCCCTACCCCGGTGGGCCCACTCATCCGTCAAACACCAAGTGCCTGTGTCGTGTACATCATTTATTGAAGACTTTTTGCGGCTGGCGCGACGAGCAGTATCCCGACGGCATCATCGTGTGGACCGCGCCCAGCGGACA
>NZ_JBEFTH010000041.1:0-606 GCF_053483935.1 Mycolicibacterium sp. XJ879 | reverse complement strand
TGTACTCACGAACAAAGACGCGACGGCCGCAACCAACGCGATCAGCACCCGACTGATTGCCTTCATGATCTCCCTAGCTGTGTCGACGCCGGGCCCGGCTGGCCCAGCGTGTGTTGTCCGTTGCCCGAGAGCTTCATGCGGTGCGGATGAGAGCCGCCACATGCTGCTCTTACGTTGTGCTCATCGTTGACGAGAGGAACATAACGGGCCGGTGGTCAACCGGCAACGCGAACAGAATCCGGGCTCGCCGGCGTGCGCGAACCCCGATGTCGATCGGTCGTCGAGTTCCGTTCATCTCGACGACGATTCGTGATTGCCATCTCGCAACCAATCGGGCCAGAACTGCACTTGAGGGGCCGTTGGCGCCGCATCGGCCGGCGATCGTGCGCGCAACCGGAAACTTCGTACCGCCCGCACGTGTCGACCCGGCCTGTGATCAAGACCACTTAGCCCCTCTATTCTTGTTCATCAAGAAGCAATTTGCCCGACAACTCCACGTAACCAGAAAGCGGCCCCCGGGATGATTACGGGGGCCGCTTTTTTGGCTAGGTAGATCGGCGTCAGTTCATGTTCCAGGGTTCGCCGTAGGTGGTCACGCTGTCACCG
>NZ_JBEFTH010000040.1:0-666 GCF_053483935.1 Mycolicibacterium sp. XJ879 | reverse complement strand
ACCGGAGTCAGATCGACGATGACGGTCACGAAGTCGGCCTCTCCTTGCCCGCGGCGGTGTTTCCATTTGTGTTCATCGACCCCGAGGTAGCGGACCCCGTCGAGATGCTCAGGTGAGCCGAACACCAGCTCACGGGCGAGTTCGGCAGCCACGGTGTTGACGGTGTTCCAACTCAAGCCAAGGGCTTTGGCGATCACTGCCACCGACATCTTGTCGATAGCCAATCGTTGCAGAATCCAGCGCGCACACCGGCGGGTAGTCGATGCCTTCGCCGCGGCGACCCTGTCGGTGCGCTGGCGAAAGATCGTCACCGTGCATCGATCGACGGTGCAGATGAACCGTGGCAGGCGCACCCGCAACCGCGTCGGGTGCCCCACGACGGGCAGGTCGGTCAGGACTCGTTCGACATGATCACGCAGTTGGCCAGGCTCACCGCATTTCGGGCATGTCGGGTCGTGTTCGACCGGGCCGCAGTCGATCCAGGTCAGCTCGTCGGCGATCGCAGCACCGGTGATCGTCACCCCCAACTCGATCGTGCGCATGATCGTGTCGGCAACAACGTTGGGCGGGCAGGCAGTAGCCTCAGACACGGGCAACCTCGGTGGTGTGGTGGTCGAGTGTAGGAATCCGAATCGTCGCCCACCGAGGCCCCACCTCAACTCAGCG
>NZ_JBEFTH010000039.1:0-729 GCF_053483935.1 Mycolicibacterium sp. XJ879 | reverse complement strand
TTGCTGGCCGATTACGCCCGCCGTCCAGAAGTGGTGCAGCTGGCCGATTCCTGGAAGCAGCTGGCGTCGGCCCCGGCAGTGCTGCCCGCGGTGCAACCCGATGTCGATACGTACGGGACGGCCGGCAGATTCACCGCGGAGCTGGACGCCGAAACCACCGCCATGCTTCTCGGCGAGGTGCCCGCGGCGTTTCACGCCGGCACCCAAGACATTTTGTTGATCGCGTTCGCGCTGGCGTGGGCGCAACACCTGGGCAGGCCCGACACGCCGATCGGCATCGATGTGGAAGGGCACGGACGGCAGGAGGAACTGGGCGCCGACCTGGACCTGTCACGCACGGTCGGCTGGTTCACCGCCAAATACCCGGTGTCGCTGACGATGCGCGGACTGTCATGGGCACAGGTGGTGGCCGGTGACGCGGCGCTGGCCGCCGTGCTCAAGGACGCCAAGGAGCAACTTCGTTCGCTGCCCGACGGTCTGACCTACGGTCTACTGCGCTACCTGAACGCCGGGGCCGAGCTGGGCGGCGCCGACCCGGCGATCGGATTCAACTATTTGGGCCGCCTTGGCGCGTCGAGCGACGACGGATGGCAGATGACCGCCGACGCCCTGTCGTTGTCGGGCATCACCGCAGCGGTGCCCATGCCGCTGGTGCACACCGTGGAGCTCAACTCCGCCACCGTCGACACGGACGCCGGCCCGCGGCTGCGCGCCGACTGGACGTGGGCA
>NZ_JBEFTH010000038.1:0-750 GCF_053483935.1 Mycolicibacterium sp. XJ879 | reverse complement strand
CGCCCACGTCCAGTCGGCGCGCAGCCGCGGGCCGGCGTCCGTGTCGACGGTGGCCGAGTTGAGCTCCACGGTATGCACCAGCGGCATGGGCACGGCAGCGCTGACGTCGGTCAGCGACAACCCGTTCGGTGAGACGCGCCACGGTTCAGCGAATCCGTCACCGGTCGGAGCACCAAGGCGCCCAAGGTAATTGAACCCGATTGTCGGGTCTTCGGCGTCGAGTCCCGATTCAGGGCTCAGGTAGCGAAGCAGGCCATAGGTTAGACCGTCGGGCAGCGAACGAAGCTGCTCCTTGGCGTTCTTGAGCGCCGAGCCGAGCGCCGCGTCACCGGCGATCACCTGGTCCCACGACAACCGGTCTGTCACCAGGGCCACCGGGTACTTGGCGGTGAACCAGCCCACCGTGCGCGACAGGTCCACGCCGGTGTCCGGGCCCGCCACGTCCTCGTCGCGGCCGTGGCCTTCGACGTCGATGGCGATCGGGGCACCGCCGGCCGCCAACAGCTCGGCGATCGCCATCGCGAAGGCGATCAACAGGATATCTTGTGTCCCAGCTCGAAATGCCGCGGGCACCTCATCGAGCAGCATGCCGGTGGCTTCGGCATCCAACTCGGCGGAGAACCGCCCGGCGGTCACATAGGTGTCGGCCTCGGGCTGCGTCGCAGGAAGCACCGTCGGTGTCGCCGCCACCTTCTTCCACGGTTCGGCCAGCTGAAGCACGTCTGGACGGCGGGCATGGTCGGCCAGCAG
>NZ_JBEFTH010000037.1:0-788 GCF_053483935.1 Mycolicibacterium sp. XJ879 | reverse complement strand
CAGATGACCCGCTATCCCGTCGTCATCCGAATACCGATCGCGGTCACCACCACATTGATCACAAACAACGCCATAAACGCATACACCACCGTCTCGTTGACCGCATTACCCACCGCCTTAGCCCCACCCCCAGAGATCGACAACCCCCGATAACAGGCCACCAACCCCGCGATCACCCCGAACAACGCCGCCTTCACACACGAGATGATCACCTCAGGCACCCCGGTCAACAACGTGATCCCCGCCGCGAACGCCCCCGGATTCACATCCTGAATAAACACCGAAAACATATAGCCACCCACAATCCCGATGACCACCACAAAACTATTGAGCAACAACGCCACCAAACCCGAAGCCAACATCCGCGGCGTCACCAACCGCTGCACCGGATCAATCCCCAAAACCTCCATCGCGTCGATCTCCTCACGAATCGTGCGCGACCCCAAATCCGCACAAATCGCCGTCGACCCCGCCCCAGCCACAATCAACACCGTCACAATCGGACCCACCTGCGTCACCGCACCAAACGCAGCACCCGCCCCCGACAAATCCGCCGCACCCAACTCCCGCAACAAAATATTGAGCGTGAAACTAATCAACACCGTAAAAGGAATCGCCACCAACAACGTCGGCGCCAACGCCACCCGCGCAATAAACCAACACTGCTCCAAAAACTCCCGCCACTGAAACGGCCGCCGAAACACAAACCGCACCGCATCAGCCGACATCGCAAACAACCCACCCACAGCCGCCATCGGCCCCGACAAATCACGCACCCGCGGCAACCC
>NZ_JBEFTH010000036.1:0-802 GCF_053483935.1 Mycolicibacterium sp. XJ879 | reverse complement strand
ATGGTGGATCGCTCCAGTCGCCCACACCACAGTCCGCGCCGGCTGGCTCAGCGCAGGGAACGCCGGATCATCAAGGTGCGGTTCATCCATCGATGGGGAGCTCACCGCATCGCCGCGCACCTGCGGCTGGCACGCTCGACGGTGGAAGCGGTGCTACGCCGCTATCGGATGCCACTGTTGGGCCATCTGGACCAGAACACCGGGCTGCCCGTGCGTCGGCCCAAGCCTCACCGCTATGAACACCCCGCTCCCGGCGACCTGGTCCATCTCGACATCAAGAAGCTGGGCCGCATCCCCGATGGGGGTGGGCACCGCAAACTGGGTCGCCAAGCCGGTCGGCGCAACCGCGCCGGCATGGGGTACTCGTACCTGCATCACGCCGTCGATGATCATTCCCGGCTGGCCTATTCGGAGATCCTCGACGATGAACGCAAGGAGACCGCCTCCGCGTTCTGGGAGTGCGCCAACGCGTTCTTCGAAGAGCACGGGATCACTGTGAAGAGGGTGTTGACCGACAACGGATCATGTTATCGATCAAAGCTTTTCGCGCAAACACTTGGTTCCGGTATCAGCCATAAGCGGACCCGGCCATACCGGCCGCAGACCAACGGGAAAGTCGAGCGGTTCAACCGCACCCTGGCCGCTGAATGGGCTTACGTGCAGGTCTACCGGTCCGAGGCAGACCGCGCTGCGACCTACCAAGACTGGCTGCATCACTACAATCATCACCGACCACACACCGGCATCGGCGGAAAAACACCCATCGAGCGCTTACGTGTTCACAACCTGCCCGTGAAGAACA
>NZ_JBEFTH010000035.1:0-865 GCF_053483935.1 Mycolicibacterium sp. XJ879 | reverse complement strand
GTTGCGGTCGGCCGAGGAGGCCGCGCTGATCGCCGAGATCCAAGCGTGCACCCATGTTGAGGCGATGACCGCGGCGCGGCGGTTGGCTGCGATCGGGGAGTTGGCGGCGCGCGCTGATGCGCCCGAGCTCGATGAATGCCAGCAGTGGGTGGTGGATCTGTGGGCGTGTGCGGCCGCCGAGATAGCCGCTGCGATGGGCATCAGCCACCGCAAGGCCTCCGGGCAGATGCGGATCGGACTGGCGCTGCGCGAGCGCCTACCCAAGCTGGCGGCCCGATTCAGTGCCGGGGAGATCAGCGCCAAGCTGGTGGCGACGATCAGCTGGCGCACCCACCTGGTGGTGGATGCCGAGCTGATGGCCCGCATCGATGACGCGGTCGCCGAGCGCGCGGTGAGCTGGGGCGCACTGTCGGAGGAGCGCCTGGAGTTGGCCATCGACGCGATCGTGGAAACCCATGACCCCGATGCCCGGCGGCGTTTTCATGAGGCCGCGCGCAAGTGTGATGTGCGGTTCGGCAAGCCCGATGATGAGACCGGCACCGCGTCGTTGTGGGGGCGGTTGTCGGCCATCGATGCCGAACTGCTCGACAAGCGCATCACCAAGATGATCGCCGGGGTGTGTGAGGCCGATCCGCGTACCAAAGGTCAACGCCGCGCCGCCGCCCTGGGCGCCATCGCCGCCGGAGCCGATCAGCTGGCCTGCCACTGCGGCCAGGCCCAATGCCCCCGCGCCGGCGCCGCTGACCCGCGCGCCGCGGCCTTCGTCATCCACGCCATCACCGACACCACCCCCACCCCGACCTCCTCGACGGCCAACCTGTCCCGACCCACCAACACCCCCGCCGACGCCGAGACCGTCCCTCCT
>NZ_JBEFTH010000034.1:0-912 GCF_053483935.1 Mycolicibacterium sp. XJ879 | reverse complement strand
GGTCCGCGTCGGGGCCCATGTGGTGTCCCAAGCGCTGATCGTGGCCACCGGGGTGTCCATCGACGGCACCCGTGAAGTACTCGGGACTGCCGTGGGTGACAGTGAATCCTTCGAGTTCTGGCGCGAGTTTTTGGGCTCGCTCAAAGCGCGCGGGCTGGCCGGGGTGCATCTGGTGATCTCTGATGCCCACGCGGGCCTAAAAGCCGCCGTGGCACAGCAGTTCGCCGGATCATCGTGGCAACGCTGCCGGGTGCATTTCATGCGCAACCTGCACGGCGCGGTCGCGGCCAAACATGCCCCGGCGGTCACGGCGGCGGTCAAGACGATCTTCGCCCACACCGATCCCGCCGAGGTCGACGCCCAATGGGATCAGGTCGCCGACACCCTCTCGGCGAGCTTTCCGAAAATCTCGACGATGATGGATGAGGCCAAAACCGATGTGTTGGCGTTCACCGCGTTCCCGCGGGCGCACTGGCAAAAGATCTGGTCGAACAACCCCATCGAACGGCTCAATAAAGAAATCAAACGCCGCGCCGATGTCGTGGAGATCTTCCCCAACCCCGCCGCGTTCCTGCGACTGGCGACCGCCGTGGTCATCGAAGCCCACGACGAATGGCAAGTCACCCGCCGCTACCTCTCCGACATCTCGATGGTCGAGCTGCGCAAAGTCATCGCCGCCAAACAGGCCGCCGCCGAACCCGCCACTAAAGCACTCGCCGAACAACGCCAAATCGCCTAGCATTCACCCCGACTCGTTGATCACTACGCGTGCACCCACACCGATCCGAAGTCCACCACACCACGGGACTCTGTCCTGTCGAGCTGTGGCGGTGATCCTTGACGCCCATCTTTCCTCTCCACTTGTCGGGCTTCCCGGGATAAGTAAGAGTGATCTGAAGTGCAAGCTTTTCT
>NZ_JBEFTH010000033.1:0-1030 GCF_053483935.1 Mycolicibacterium sp. XJ879 | reverse complement strand
TGGGCACGATGACGATTTTGCGCAGCACGTATCCGCGGTTGACGCGGTCGGTGCGTCGTCCGGTGGATGTGTTGGGCCGTATCGGTGATCATCTGTTGTTTTATGTGCGGGCGTTGGCCGGGATTCCGCATGCCAGTGTGCATTTCCGTAAAGAGATTGTGCGGTTGATCGCTGAGATTTCGATGGGTGCGGGCACGTTGGCGATGATCGGCGGCACGGTGGCCATCGTCGGGTTTCTCACGTTGGCGGCCGGGGGCACGTTGGCGGTGCAGGGTTATTCGTCGTTGGGTGATATCGGTATTGAGGCGTTGACCGGGTTTTTGGCGGCGTTTATCAATGTGCGCATCGCCGCGCCGGTGGTGGCCGGGATCGGGTTGGCGGCCACGTTCGGGGCGGGGGTGACCGCGCAGTTGGGCGCGATGCGTATCAATGAGGAGATTGATGCGTTGGAGTCGATGGCGATCCGCCCGGTGGAGTACTTGGTGTCGACGCGGATTGTGGCCGGGATGTTGGCGATCACCCCGTTGTATTCGATCGCGGTCATTCTCTCGTTTGTGGCCAGTCAGTTCACCACGGTGGTGTTGTTCGGGCAGTCGGGGGGTTTGTATGACCATTATTTCGACACGTTTTTGAACCCGATCGATTTGTTGTGGTCGTTTCTGCAGGCGGTGTTGATGGCGATCACGATCTTGTTGATCCACACCTACTTCGGTTACTTCGCCTCCGGGGGGCCCTCCGGGGTGGGGGTAGCGGTGGGTAATGCGGTGCGCACCAGCCTGGTGGTGGTGGTCTCGGTGACACTGTTGGTGTCGCTGTCGGTGTATGGCTCCAACGGCAACTTCAACCTCTCCGGCTAGAACAGGCGATCCATGAAATCTGGTGCACTACGCCCGCTGACCGGGCTGGCCATGGTCATCACCATCATCGCCATCATCGCCCTGGCGATCGCGCTGTTTCGCGGCGACTTCACCAAAACCGTGCCCATCACCGTCATCTCTGACCGCGCCGGACTCGTCATGAACCCCGACGC
>NZ_JBEFTH010000032.1:0-1364 GCF_053483935.1 Mycolicibacterium sp. XJ879 | reverse complement strand
ACCGGCAGCGCCCGCTTGTCGAGCTTGCCGTTGACGGTCAGCGGCAACGCATCCAACACCACCACCGCCGCGGGCACCATATAGCCCGGCAACCGTTGCCCCAAAGCCGCGCGCAGTTCGGCCGGATCCGCGCTACCGGTGACGTAGGCCACCAGCCGCTTGTCACCGGGGCGGTCCTCGCGCACGATCACCGCCGCCTGCCCCACCCCGCCCAGGCCGGCCAGCGCGGCCTGGATTTCGCCGAGCTCGATGCGATAACCGCGGATCTTGACCTGCTCATCAGCGCGACCCAGATACTGCAACTGCCCATCAGCACCCCAGGCCACCAAATCCCCGGTGCGATACATCCGCACACCCGGCCCACCAAACGGACACGCCACAAACCGCGACGCACTCAACCCCGCCCGGCCCACATAGCCATGCGCCAAGCCCGCACCGGCCACATACAACTCACCGACCACACCCGGCGAGACCGGGCGCAACCAGGCGTCGAGCACGAAAAACGCCAAATCGGCCAGCGGCACCCCGATCGGGCTGACCGCGTTGCCGACATCCTCGGACACGATCTCACGGAACGAGGCATGCACCGTCGTCTCGGTGATCCCATACATGTTGATCAACCGCGGCGAACCCCGGTGGCTGTCCAACCATGACCTCAGCCGGGCCGGCTCCAGCGCCTCCCCACCGAAAACCACCGCTTCCAGCGCCAGCTCGGATCCCAACTCGGCGGCCAGCGCATAGAACGCCGACGGCGTCTGACTCAGCACGCTGACCCGCTCAGCGAGCAACAGGGCGGCAAAGTCTTGGGGCGAGCCCACCACCGACTCGGGCACCACGACCACCCGACCACCGCGCAACAACGCGCCCCAGATCTCCCACACCGAGAAGTCGAACGCCAACGAATGGCACTGCGAAAAGACCAGATCCGGCGACAACCGCAACCACGGCTCAATCGCCTCCAACAACCGCGCAACATTGCCGTGCGGCACCGCCACACCCTTCGGCGTGCCGGTGGTCCCCGAGGTGTAGATCAGGTACGCGACGTCACCGGGGTGCACCACCGGCAGTTCGACACCGGCGCCATCGGCGACGCCGCCATCGAGCGCGCCGACATCGACGACCACCACATCGCGGTCCGCCAACCGCTCAACCAACCCACCAGCAGTCACCACCACCGTCAAACCGGCGTCGGTGAGCACGAAATCCAACCGCGCATCAGGCACCGCAGGATCCACGGGCACATAGGCCGCGCCGGCCTTGAGCACGCCGAGGATCGCCACAATCGCCTCGGCCGAGCGGGGAAACAGCAACCCCACCCGCTGCCCCGGCACCACACCACGGCCAATCAGCAACCGCGCCAACCG
>NZ_JBEFTH010000031.1:0-1636 GCF_053483935.1 Mycolicibacterium sp. XJ879 | reverse complement strand
TCGAATGTATGTTCGAAGTATGTCGGGGAGCAGGTTGCAGGTGGCGATAGCCGGACTGCGCGACGCCTACGAAGAGGTGGCGGCGTGCGATCTAAACCTGTTGACCCGCACTGATCTGGTGGCCGCTCTTGATGAGATGGAAACGTTGTCGTGTCAGCTGCCGACGGTCAGCCACCGCTTGCTCGCGCGTCTGCAACGCGAGACGACCGCGGGCGAGATGGGCGCGTGCTCGTGGAAAGAAGTGCTTCGGGTTCGCTACCGAATCTCGACCAGCGAAGCGAACCGGCGGTTGACAGAAGCCGAGCTGTTGGCGCCGCGCCAGGCGGTGACGGGCCCGTGGCTGGCGCCGGCGTTACCGGCCACCGCCGCCGCTCAAGCCCACGGGCTGATCAACCCCGAACATGTCGAGGTGATCAGAAAATCGGTGGCCAAGTTACCGGGATGGGTGGATGCGGCCACCCGCGATCAATTCGAGGTCGACCTGGTCCGCACGGCCGCCACGGTCGGGCCCAAAGAACTCACCGACACCGCCGAGCTCACGCTGTTTCTGCTGGATCAAGACGGGCCGGTACCCACCGACATCGAACGGGCCCGCAAGCGTGGGGTCAGAAAGTCCCGACAAGGCGCCGACGGGATGGTGGAGCTGCGCGCGATGTTGACCCCGGAGGCGTGGGCGGTGTGGGAGGCGATCTTCGCCAAATACGCCGCACCTGGCATGTGCAACCCCGACGATCCCCAACCGTGCACATCAGGCACACCGACCCAAGCCCAGATCGACAACGACCACCGCACCTTGGCCCAGCGCCAGCACGATGCGCTGGTCGCCGTCGGACGCATCGCGTTGATGAGTGGCGAACTCGGCCAGCTCAACGGGCTGCCGGTGTCGATCATCATCCGAACTACCCTGCAGGACTTGGAATCTCGCGCCGGGGTCGGCACCACCGGCGGCGGCACCGTCATGCCGATCGCCGATGTGATCCGGCTGGCCGGTCACGCCAACCACTACCTGGCGGTATTCGACAAAGCGACCGGATCAGCGATGGACCTGTTCCGCGCCAGGCGCACCGCCTCGCCCCCACAGCGGATCATGCTGATTGCCCGCGACGGCGGATGCACCAAACCGTGCTGCACCATCGGCGCCTACGGCTCCCAAGCTCACCACGTGGTGGCCGATTGGAGCGACGGCGGCAACACCAACGTCGACGAACTCGGGCTGGCCTGCGCACCGCACAACCGCAGCGTCAACGACAACGGCGGCTGGACCACCCGCATGAACGACCGCGGCGAAGTCGAATGGCTCCCACCCGACGGCCTCGACACCGGCCAAGCCCGGCTCAACTACTACCACCGACCCGAACGCCTGCTGCGACCCGACGACCAACCCCAGGACCGGCCCGCCAACCTCAAACCCAACCCCGCGGTTCGGGTCGACGACGCCGTAGAGGGCGCCCGAGAACTGGATGCCCAACCCACTGACCGCACCGAAAACCTCGGCCCAAACACCGGAGCGCCGACCAACGACACCGAAACCGGCGGCGCGAAATCAGATACAGCAGCGCCGCTCGACAATGCCCAAGCCAGTGGCACGAAACCACAAGACACGGCACCGGCCGATGACACCGACACCGGCGACGCC
>NZ_JBEFTH010000030.1:0-1768 GCF_053483935.1 Mycolicibacterium sp. XJ879 | reverse complement strand
GTGGGGGTGGTTATTTGAAGGTTGTGATGCCGGCGTCGACGGTGTGGCAGGTTCCGGTGACGTAGCGGCCGTCGTCGCTGACGAGGTAGAGGATGGCGCGGCTGACGTCGATGGGTTCGATGGCGGGTATGGGTAGCGAGTTTTGGAATGCTGCGGCGATGCGGGGGTGGGCGTCGAGGAATGCTGGGAAGAAGTCGTTGATGATCATGGGGGTGGCGACGCCGGTGGGGTGCACGGTGTTGACGCGGATGTTGTGTTGTCCCAGGGCGTTTGCGTATGCCTTCATCAGGCCCACGACGCCGAATTTGGCTGCGTAGTATCCGTCGGTGCCCCCGCCGCGGTCGGTGGGTTGGGTGCGCAGGCCCGCTGCTGAGCTGGTGATGACGATGGCTCCGCCCTGGTCTTGTTCGAGCAGGATCGGCACGGTGGTCTGCAGGGTGTTCCACACCCCGGTGAGCATGGTGTCGATGGAGTCTTGCCAGGCCTGGCGGGACCGGGCCGGGTCTAGCGGGGGCAGCGCTTGGGCCATGATTCCGGCGTTGGCCAGCACAATGTCGAGGCGCCCTAATTCGGTCACGGCAGCATTGACCTGGGTCTGCAGCGAGTCGAAATCGCGCACGTCGCCGATCAGGGGGATCATCTGGCGCCCGGTCTTTTCGACCAGGGCGGTAGTCTCCTCCAGATCGGCGCCGGTGGACATCGGGTAGTTGACGGTGTCCAGTTGCCGGCACAGGTCGATGCCGATGATGTCGGCGCCTTGCTCGGCAAGCAATTGTGCGTGGGAGCGTCCCTGCCCGCGGGCCGCGCCGGTGATCAAAGCGACTTTACCGTCGAGTTTTCCCATGATGTCCTTCGGTTTGTCGGGTCAGTACCGCCTCGGCGTGTATCGGTGGCTGGGCGCGGTGGCTCACGGGCGGGGGAACCGGAACAGTTCCCGCGCGTTGTCTTCGACGATGGCACCGACCTCATCGTCGGGCACATCGCGCATCGATTCGGCGATCCGTTTGCGGCTATTGGGCCAGTTGCTGTCGGAGTGGGGATAGTCCACCTCGACCAGCAGCCGCTGTACTCCGATGATGTCGCGGTTCTGCACACCGAAATCATCTTCGATGAAGCACCCGTAGAAGTGTCTGCGGAACAGTTCGGAGGGCGCGACGTTTTTGTCGATGTTCTGATACCACCGGTGGCGATCCCACGCATAGTCGGCGCGTTCGATCAGGTAGGGAATCCAGCCGACCCCCCCTTCGGCCAAACAGAACCGCAGCCCGGGAAACTGCTGCAACTTACCGGAGAACAGCAGATCCACCGTCGTCCACATCTGATTGCTGGAAAACAGCGTCACCGCCACCACAAACGGTGCCTCGGTACGCATCTGATGAGGATCGTTCTCCTTGGCGAACGAGAAACCCGGCACAAACCCCGCCCCGCCGAAGTGCAGTGAGATCGGGATCTGCTCGGCTTGCACGACCTCCCACAGACCATCCCAGGCATCGGAGAAAAACGACGGCATCCCCAGCGGTACCGGGCTATCGGGAAAACTGATTGTTCGACATCCCTTTTCGGCCAAACGACGCGCCTCGGCCACCGCAAGCTCGACATCCCAGGTGGGCACAATCCCCAACGGAATAAACCGATCCGGCGCTGCCGCACACCACTCATCAAGATGGAAATCGTTCCATGCCCGCACACACTTGAGCGCCAAGTCCTTATCCCTGGCCCGATGAAACAACCCACCGGCAAACCCGGGCAGCGACGGAAAACACGTCGA
>NZ_JBEFTH010000029.1:0-1827 GCF_053483935.1 Mycolicibacterium sp. XJ879 | reverse complement strand
GAGATAACGGGCCTGTTGCCTCAAAGCCCAATAGTGTGTCTGGCGAATTCTCTACGACCCCAACCCCGCAGGAATCGAACGTTTGTTGTGCACCAAACCCGCCTCCACTACAGAGAACAGGCTCCTCACGGCTTCACGTCCCCCCAATGGGAACGCGTTTACGTGGTGCTCCTTAGAAAGGAGGTGATCCAGCCGCACCTTCCGGTACGGCTACCTTGTTACGACTTCGTCCCAATCGCCGATCCCACCTTCGACGGCTCCCTCCCACAAGGGGTTAGGCCACCGGCTTCGGGTGTTACCGACTTTCATGACGTGACGGGCGGTGTGTACAAGGCCCGGGAACGTATTCACCGCAGCGTTGCTGATCTGCGATTACTAGCGACTCCGACTTCACGGGGTCGAGTTGCAGACCCCGATCCGAACTGAGACCGGCTTTGAAAGGATTCGCTCCACCTCACGGCATCGCAGCCCTTTGTACCGGCCATTGTAGCATGTGTGAAGCCCTGGACATAAGGGGCATGATGACTTGACGTCATCCCCACCTTCCTCCGAGTTGACCCCGGCAGTCTCTCACGAGTCCCCACCATCACGTGCTGGCAACATGAGACAAGGGTTGCGCTCGTTGCGGGACTTAACCCAACATCTCACGACACGAGCTGACGACAGCCATGCACCACCTGCACACAGGCCACAAGGGAACCGACATCTCTGCCAGCGTCCTGTGCATGTCAAACCCAGGTAAGGTTCTTCGCGTTGCATCGAATTAATCCACATGCTCCGCCGCTTGTGCGGGCCCCCGTCAATTCCTTTGAGTTTTAGCCTTGCGGCCGTACTCCCCAGGCGGGGTACTTAATGCGTTAGCTACGGCACGGATCCCAAGGAAGGAAACCCACACCTAGTACCCACCGTTTACGGCGTGGACTACCAGGGTATCTAATCCTGTTCGCTCCCCACGCTTTCGCTCCTCAGCGTCAGTTACTGCCCAGAGACCCGCCTTCGCCACCGGTGTTCCTCCTGATATCTGCGCATTCCACCGCTACACCAGGAATTCCAGTCTCCCCTGCAGTACTCCAGTCTGCCCGTATCGCCCGCACGCCCACAATTGAGTTGTGAGTTTTCACGGACAACGCGACAAACCACCTACGAGCTCTTTACGCCCAGTAATTCCGGACAACGCTCGCACCCTACGTATTACCGCGGCTGCTGGCACGTAGTTGGCCGGTGCTTCTTCTGCATCTACCGTCACATAACGCTTCGTCGATGCTGAAAGGGGTTTACAACCCGAAGGCCGTCATCCCCCACGCGGCGTCGCTGCATCAGGCTTGCGCCCATTGTGCAATATTCCCCACTGCTGCCTCCCGTAGGAGTCTGGGCCGTATCTCAGTCCCAGTGTGGCCGGACACCCTCTCAGGCCGGCTACCCGTCGTCGCCTTGGTAGGCCATCACCCCACCAACAAGCTGATAGGCCGCGGGCCCATCCCACACCGCAAAAGCTTTCCACCACACACCATGCGATGCGCGGTCCTATTCGGTATTAGACCCAGTTTCCCAGGCTTATCCCAAAGTGCAGGGCAGATCACCCACGTGTTACTCACCCGTTCGCCACTCGAGCACCCCCGAAGGGGCCTTTCCGTTCGACTTGCATGTGTTAAGCACGCCGCCAGCGTTCGTCCTGAGCCAGGATCAAACTCTCCAAACAAAAACCATCCAGAGAACAAAACTGGCAAAACAAAACCACACCCCCAACGGGGATCAAGGATGCGGCAAAAAACAACAACAAACAAAAACCACCAAACACACTATTGAGTTCTCAAACAACACACCCGC
>NZ_JBEFTH010000028.1:0-2774 GCF_053483935.1 Mycolicibacterium sp. XJ879 | reverse complement strand
GAAGACGCGCTGGCCGGGATGCCGGAACGTGTTGCGTTGCCGACCGATCGGCCCTACCCGCTGGTCGCCGATCAGCGCGGCGCCAAGGTCGCGGTGGACTGGCCTGCCGAGCTGCACGAGCAGGTCACCCGGATCGCCCGTGAGCACAACGCCACCAGCTTCATGGTGCTGCAGGCGGCGCTGCTGACCGTGCTGTCCAAGCTCACCGGAACCTCTGACGTGGCGGTGGGTTTCCCGATCGCCGGTCGGCGCGATCCCGCGCTCGACGAGCTGATCGGGTTCTTCGTCAACACGTTGGTGTTGCGGGTCGATCTGGCGGGCGATCCGACGGTGGCCGATGTGCTGGCTCAGGTGCGGACGCGCAGCCTGTCTGCCTACGAACATCAGGACGTGCCGTTCGAGGTGCTCGTCGAGCGGCTCAACCCGACGCGGTCACTGACCCATCACCCGCTGGTTCAGGTCGCGCTGGCGTGGCAGAACGGCGCAGGAAGCGACATCGACGACCCCAACGCCGAATTCGCGCTGGGCGACCTGCAGGTGACCCCGATGCCGGTGGATGCCCGCACCGCGCGAATGGATGTGAACTTTTCGCTGGCCGAACGCCGCACCGAGGACGGGGAACCCGACGGCATCACCGGGACAGTGGAGTTCCGCACCGACGTCTTCGACCCCGACACCATCGAAACGCTGATCACGCGGCTTCAACGGGTCCTGGCGGCCATGGCATCCGACCCGATGGCACCGCTCTCGGCGGTGGACCTGCTTGACGAGGCCGAACGCGCCCGGCTCGCGGAGCTCGGCAACCTGGCGGCCGTGACGGCTCCAGAGTCTGCCGCATCATCGGTCACCGCCCTGTTCGCCGAGCATGTGACGCGCATCCCCGATGCGGTGGCGGTCACCTGCGGTGAACGGTCGTTGACCTACCGCGAGCTTGACCATGCCGCGAACCGGTTGGCGCACAACCTGGTCGCACATGGTGCCGGGCCGGGGCAGTGCGTGGCGCTGCTGTTCAACCGGTCCGCCGAGGCGATCGTGGCCATGCTGGCGGTACTCAAAGCAGGAGCGGCCTACCTGCCGATCGACGCGGCGGTACCTGCAGAGCGCATGGCGTTCATGATCACCGACGCCGGGCCGGTCGTCGCGGTCACCACCCCCGATCTGGCGGACCGGTTGGCCGAACAACCTCTATCCGTCCTTGACATCGGTGACATCGGTGACATCGGGGCGACCGGCGACAGTGAATCCGGTGCGCTGCTGCCGGATCCGAGCCCGGACGACATCGCCTATCTGATCTACACCTCGGGAACCACCGGTGTGCCCAAGGGCGTGGCGATCACCCACCACAACGTGACCCAACTGCTGGATACGCTCGATGCCGGGCTGCCGCCTGCGGGCGTGTGGCCGCAATGCCATTCGTTGGCCTTCGACGTCTCGGTGTGGGAGGTCTTCGCGCCGTTGCTGCGTGGCGGGCGCGTGGTGGTGGTCTCCGAGGACATCGCGGGATCGCCGGAAGACTTCCATGCCCTACTGGTGCGCGAACAGGTCACCGTGCTCACCCAAACTCCCTCTGCGGTAAGGGTGCTGCCGCGCGAGGGCCTGGAATCGGCGGTGCTGGTCGTGGTCGGCGAAGCCTGCCCGCCGGAGGTGGTGGAGCAGTGGGCGCCCGGCCGGGTGATGATCAACGCCTACGGCCCGACCGAGACGACGATGTGCGTGGCGATCAGCGCACCGCTGACACCGGGGCTGGGGGTGCCGATCGGCAAGCCGGTTCCCGGTGCGGCGTTGTTCGTGCTCGACGAGTGGCTACGCCCGGTGCCCGAAGGGGTGATCGGCGAACTGTATGTCGGCGGTGACGGCGTCGGCGCCGGATATGTGGGCCGGGCTGGCCTGACCGCGTCGCGGTTCGTGGCGTGCCCGTTCGGCGGTCCCGGCGTGGCCGGAAAACGTATGTACCGCACCGGCGATCTGGTGTATTGGCGTCCCGACGGGCAGCTGCAGTACCTGGGCCGCGCCGACGAGCAGGTCAAGATCCGCGGTTACCGCATCGAGTTGGGCGAGATCCAGGCCGCGCTGGCCGCGCTCGACGGCGTGGAGCAGGCAGCGGTGATCGCCCGCGAAGACCGCCCCGGCGACAAGCGGTTGGTGGGCTACATCACCGGCACCGCTGACCCGGCTGAACTGCGCGCCCAACTGGCTGAGCGGTTGCCCGCCTACATGGTGCCCGTCGCGGTGGTGGTGCTTGACGCGCTGCCGCTGACGGTCAACGGCAAGCTCGACACCCGCGCGCTGCCCGCTCCCGACTACGGCGACGGTGACCGCTACCGTGCACCCACCACCGCAGTCGAAGAGGTGCTCGCCGGAATCTACGCCGAGACACTGGGTTTAGATCAGGTCGGTGTCGACGACTCGTTCTTCGACCTCGGCGGCGACAGCATTCTCTCGATGCAGGTGGTGGCGCGCGCCCGCGCCGCGGGTCTGGTGTGTCGCCCCCGCGACGTGTTCGTCGAGCAGACCGTGGCCCGGCTGGCCCGCGTCGCGGGCGTGTCCCATGCGGGCGGCCCCATCGACAACGGCGTCGGACCGGTGGCGGCCACCCCCATCATCCGGTGGCTGCAGAGTCTGGACGGTCCGGTCGATGAGTTCAACCAGACGGTGCTGCTGCAAGCCCCCGCAGACACGACCGAGGGCGACGTGGTGGCGGTGCTGCAGGCGCTGCTGGACCGGCACGCCATGCTGCGGCTGCGAGTCGAGGACGACGCTGCGGGCGAATGGTC
>NZ_JBEFTH010000027.1:0-2869 GCF_053483935.1 Mycolicibacterium sp. XJ879 | reverse complement strand
AGCCCTGTGCCCCCCAATTCAATTGGGGGGCACAGGCATTTGTATATCTCGAGCCGAAAAAGCAGCAGACGCATATTGGGCTTCGAACCAATCAACCGCTGTCCGGGCCCCTACGCTGACCGTATGACGGCAACCGGCGGGCATAGTCCAGCGACGCCCCCCGCGGAACGACGCTTCCACCTGAAGGCCGGCGTCGTCGTGGGCCGCGTCGACGACGACGTCATGCGGGCGCTGGGCATTCCCTACGCACAGTCAGCGAGGTTCGCTGCGCCCGTACTGATTTCGCGCTACGCGGCGCCGCTGGGCCGAATTCGCCCGAACGGGCACTGTGTCAGCTGCCGGCGCCGAAGATACGATCACCTTCTTGCCGGACTGACGGTGCTCTACTCGAAGAGTGCGGCCTGCGCGGGCGCGTGCGACCGCTCGAGCCCGAGCAGCAGCTTCTTGCGGTCCAGGCCGCCGCCGTATCCGGTGAGGCTGCCGTTCGCGCCGATCACCCGGTGACACGGCACGATGATGCCAATCGGATTGTGGCCGTTGGCCAACCCGACCGCACGAAACGCGCCAGGAGATCCGATCTGCCGGGCAATATCACCGTACGAACGCGTCTCCCCGTAAGGGATCGTCAGCAGCGCCTCCCATACGCGACGCTGAAACGCGGTGCCGACCAGGTGCAGATCCAGGTCGAAGTCCCGACGGTCACCGGCGAAGTACGCCTCGAGCTGGGCGACGGCCTCGGGGAAGGCCGTGTCGTCGGGCTCCCAACTGGCGCGGCTCGGCTCATAGGTCTGGTCGACCATCCGCAGGTGCATGAGTCGACCGTCCTTGCCGGCCAGCGTCAGCGGGCCGACCGGGCTGTCGACGCTGCGAAATTGCAGGGTTTCGATCACTTCTTCTCCTTCGGCGGCCAATGGTTGACCGCATGTTCGAGGGCCGTCCATAGATGCTGCGTGGCATAGGAACGCCAGGGCCGCCACTGCGCAGCATGCTCGGTAAGCGCCCGCCGATCCGACGGTAACCCGAGTTGCTCGGCGGCGAGCCGCACACCCAGGTCGGTGACAGGAAAGGCGTCCGGGTCACCGAGTCCGCGCATGGCGATCACCTCAGCGGTCCAGTCGCCGATGCCGGGGACTGCCCGCAGCTGATCCCGCGCCACGTTCCAGTCGGTTCCGGCGTCCAGCACCACCTCGCCGGCGGCGATGCCGCGGATCAGCGCATTCAATGACCGTTGCCGGGCCTTGGGGAAGGCAAGGTGCGCGGGGTCGATGTCGGCGAGCTGTTCGATCGCGGGAAAGACGTGCGTCAGCCCGCCGCCGGCATCGCTGATTGGCTCGCCATAGCCGGCGACAAGCCGCGCGGCGTGGGTGCGGGCGGCCTTGACGGAGACCTGTTGGCCCAGCACCACCCGCACCGCGAGTTCTTGTTCGTCGACGGCGCGGGGGATCCGCTGACCGGGTGCCTTCGCGACGAGCACGCTCAGATCGGGGTCGGCGCCCAGCGCGTCGACAACGGCTTCGGGGTCGGCGTCGAGGTCCAGCAGCCGTCGGCACCGGGCGATGGCGGTGGAGAGATCGCGGAAGTCGTCGAGGCTGACGCGGCACTGCACATGGTCGGGCTGCGGTGTGAGGCCGACGATTCCGTTGCCGTTGGGCAGGCGCAACGTCCGCCGGTAGGCGCCGTCGCGCACCTCCTCGACACCGGGTACCGCGCTGGCGGCCAGATGGCCGAAGACGCCTTCGTACGCGAACGGGGTGCGCACTGGCAACCGCAGCGACAGCGCCCCAGCACCGGCCTCGGCTCGTCCGAACCGCGTCCGGGCGCGCTGGCGCAACACGGTCGGCGTCGTATCGCACACCGTGCGTACGGTGTCGTTGAATTGACGGATGCTGGAGAACCCGGCGGCGAAAGCCACGTCGCTGAACGGCAATTCGGTGGTTTCGATGAGGATGCGGGCCGTCTGGGTGCGTTGGGCTCGGGCCAGCGCCAGCGGGTTGGCGCCGACCTCGGCCTGCAGCAGCCGTTCCAGTTGCCGGATGGTGTAGCCGAGGCGGCTGGCCAGCCCGGTCACACCATCGCGGTCGACGGTGCCGTCGGCGATCAACCGCATGGCGCGGGCCACCACGTCACCGCGCACGTTCCACTCCGGTGAGCCCGGCGACGCGTCGGGTCGGCAGCGCTTACAGGGCCGGAACCCGGCGTTCTGCGCCGCGGCCGCCGTCGGGTAGAAGCGCATGTTGCGCGCATACGGTGGGCGGACGGGGCAACTCGGGCGGCAGTAGATCTTCGTGGTCAGCACGGCGGTGACGAACCAGCCGTCGAACCGGGCGTCCTTGGACTGCACGGCCCGGTAGCAGCGGTCGAAATCGTCGTACACGCCTTCAACAATTACACGCGCCCACCGACATGACTAGCGGAAAAACGACATCGTGGTCGATGGGCTTCAATCTCGTCAACCGGCACGCCGACCTGCAGCCGCCGGCACAGGAGGTGCCCAGCTATGTGCACCACGAGATGTGGGGGGTGGGGCACCAACCCGCCGTGCCCGTCGCGACCGTGAGGCTCAGCACGAAACGGTGACATAGACCGTTCGGTATCGGATTCGCTCCACCGACCCGGAGTCGCCGACGGGGTCGCGATCCGTAACAACTTGGCCCGCAGTGACACTGGTCACCGCGCATTGTGACAGCGGCGCTGCCCCGACACGGTTGACGATCACCCGTCTGCCCTCGGATTCGAGCTTTCGGATGGTGTCGGCCGCCGAGTCGGGACCCGTCGGTGCGCCGTGCGCGGTGCCCGCCATCCCGAGTATCGCTGTCGACAACGCGACCGCCGTCATCGTGGAAGCAATGAGAAATTGCATGGTGTTTCC
>NZ_JBEFTH010000026.1:0-3331 GCF_053483935.1 Mycolicibacterium sp. XJ879 | reverse complement strand
TGTTGGTGTGGTTGCGAGTGTGTGTAAGTTTTCGGCCGGTTAGTGCCAGTTCCCTGCGCCCATTGCTGGGTGTGTAGGTCTGGTCTATTGATCCCGTGTTCTGCGGGGGGCCTTATCCCACTTGATGGGTGAGAAGCCTGGTCTTGGAGGGGGTTTCCCGCTTAGATGCTTTCAGCGGTTATCCTGTCCGAACGTGGCTATCCAGCGGTGCCCCTGGTGGGACAACTGGTGGACCAGAGGTTCGTCCGTCCCGGTCCTCTCGTACTAGGGACAGGTTTCCTCAAGCTTCTGACGCGCGCGGCGGATAGAGACCGAACTGTCTCACGACGTTCTAAACCCAGCTCGCGTGCCGCTTTAATGGGCGAACAGCCCAACCCTTGGGACCTGCTCCAGCCCCAGGATGCGACGAGCCGACATCGAGGTGCCAAACCATCCCGTCGATATGGACTCTTGGGGAAGATCAGCCTGTTATCCCCGGGGTACCTTTTATCCGTTGAGCGACACCCCTTCCACTCGGGGGTGCCGGATCACTAGTCCCGACTTTCGTCCCTGCTTGACATGTTCGTCTCGCAGTCAAGCTCCCTTGTGCACTTACACTCGACACCTGATTGCCATCCAGGTTGAGGGAACCTTTGGGCGCCTCCGTTACTTTTTAGGAGGCAACCGCCCCAGTTAAACTACCCGCCAGGCACTGTCCCTGAACCGGATAGACGGTTCGAGGTTAGAGGCCCAATACGATCAGAGTGGTATTTCAACAACGACTCCACAATCACTGGCGTGATTGCTTCACAGTCTCCCACCTATCCTACACAAACCGAATCGAGCACCAATACCAAGTTGTAGTGAAGGTCCCGGGGTCTTTTCGTCCTGCCGCGCGTAACGAGCATCTTTACTCGTAATGCAATTTCGCCGAGTCTATGGTTGAGACAGCTGAGAAGTCGTTACGCCATTCGTGCAGGTCGGAACTTACCCGACAAGGAATTTCGCTACCTTAGGATGGTTATAGTTACCACCGCCGTTTACTGGGGCTTAAATTCTCCGCTTCACCCCCCGAAAGGGGTTGACGGGTCCTCTTAACCTTCCAGCACCGGGCAGGCGTCAGTCCGTATACCTCGTCTTGCGACTTCGCACGGACCTGTGTTTTTAGTAAACAGTCGCTTCTCACTGGTTTGTGCCACCCCCTACCGCTGCCCCGGGCAAGCCGGTTGACGGTGTGGGGGTCCCCCTTCTCCCGAAGTTACGGGGGCATTTTGCCGAGTTCCTTAACCATAGTTATCTCGTACGCCTCGGTATTCTCTACCTGACCACCTGTGTTGGTTTGGGGTACGGGCCGTGTATGGACTCGCTAGAGGCTTTTCTCGACAGCATAGGATCACCGAATTCGCCTCACTCGGCTATGCATCACCTCTCAGGATTGATGCCAGACGGATTTGCCTATCTGGCTCCCTACAGGTTTGCCCCAGTATTACCACTGACTGGTACGGCTACCTTCCTGCGTCACCCCATCGCTTGACTACTACCCACACGGGTCCCACGCAGCCGGTGACCCTCGCTCCCCGAAGGGATTGATAGGCCACCTTTTGGGTGGTTAGCAGTATGGATTCGTCAGGGACGCTCATACACGGGTACGGGAATATCAACCCGTTGTCCATCGACTACGCCTGTCGGCCTCGCCTTAGGTCCCGACTCACCCTGGGCGGACTGGCCTGGCCCAGGAACCCTTGGTCTTCCGGCGGGCAAGGTTCTCACTTGCCTTATCGCTACTCATGCCTGCATTCTCGCTCCCACACCCTCCACCACTGAATCACTTCGTGGCTTCACCGGATGCAGGACGCTCCCCTACCCAACAACACCCCAAAAGGATGCTGCTGCCGCGGCTTCGGCGGTGTGCTTGAGCCCCGCTACATTATCGGCGCACAATCACTTGACCAGTGAGCTATTACGCACTCTTTCAAGGGTGGCTGCTTCTAAGCCAACCTCCTGGTTGTCTTCGCGACTGCACATCCTTTTCCACTTAGCACACGCTTAGGGGCCTTAGCCGGCGATCTGGGCTGTTTCCCTCTCGACGCACGGAGCTTATCCCCCGCCGTCTCACTGCCACACTTTCGACTTGTCGGCATTCGGAGTTTGGCTGACGTCAGTAACCTAGTAGGGCCCATCGGCCATCCAGTAGCTCTACCTCCAACAAGAAACATGTGACGCTGCACCTAAATGCATTTCGGGGAGAACCAGCTATCACGGAGTTTGATTGGCCTTTCACCCCTACCCACAGCTCATCCCCTCAGTCTTCAACCTAAGTGGGTTCGGGCCTCCACGCGGTCTTACCCGCGCTTCACCCTGGCCATGGGTAGATCACTCCGCTTCGGGTCCACAACACACCACTACACCAACCCCTACAGGTTGGATGCGCCCTATTCAGACTCGCTTTCGCTGCGGCTACCCCACCCGGGTTAACCTCGCGACATGTCGGTGACTCGCAGGCTCATTCTTCAAAAGGCACGCCATCACCCCACACAAAGTGAGGGCTCTGACGGATTGTAGGCACACGGTTTCAGGTACTCTTTCACTCCCCTCCCGGGGTACTTTTCACCATTCCCTCACGGTACTCATCCGCTATCGGTCACTAGGAAGTATTCAGGCTTACCGGGTGGTCCCGGCAGATTCACAGCAGATTCCACGGGCCCGCTGCTACTCGGGGAAAACCTGCATCAGCAGGCAGCGGATTTTCGTCTACGGGGCTCTCACCCGCTACGGCAGACCATCCCAGGCCACTTCGACTAACCCACTGCTTTATCACTGCTGCTCCCCTCGGCGGAAAGGAGAAACACAGGCCCCACAACACCGCATGCACAACCCCCGCCGGGTATCACATACACACGGTTTAGCCTCATCCGCGTTCGCTCGCCACTACTAACGGAATCACATACTTGTTTTCTCTTCCTACGGGTACTGAGATGTTTCACTTCCCCGCGTTCCCCCCAGACAGCTATACATTCACCGCCTGGTGACACGACATCACTCGTGCCGGGTTTCCCCATTCGGACATCCTCGGATCCACGCTCGGTTGACAACTCCCCGAGGCATATCGCAGCCTCCCACGTCCTTCATCGGCTCCTAGTGCCAAGGCATCCACCATGCGCCCTTAAACACTTACACACAAAACAACTAAAAAAATTTCTCGGAAGAAACAAATTGCATTACCACGACACACACCCACAACGGGTCTGCATCGCGATGCTCGCAACCACTATCCACAAATCAAACACCACACCCCACCACCAAAACATGGGGCGACAACCAAACCTCATCTCCGGTTTCCCACACGGGACAA
>NZ_JBEFTH010000025.1:0-3508 GCF_053483935.1 Mycolicibacterium sp. XJ879 | reverse complement strand
CATCGGCCACCAGCGGCGTCATCGACCAGCCGTCGGCGGCGATGTGGTGCACCACCGCCGCCAACACATGTTCGTCGTCGGACAGCCGGAAAAGCTTGGCCCGCAACGGGATCTCGGTCGCCAGGTCGAACGTGTGACGTGATGCCGCGTCGATGGCCTCACGAAGCCGGCTCGCCGTCCACCCGGCGGCGTCGACGACCTCCCAGCCGAACTCGGCGTGCTCGGGGTCGACCACCACTTGCCGTGGGACGCCGTCGGGGGCGGTAAACAGGGTGCGCAGCGCTTCGTGGCGGGTCACCACATCGGCGAGCGCGGCGCTCAACGCGTCGGTGTCCAGTGCGCCGTGGACCCGGAACGCGGCCGTCATGTTGTAGACCGGGGACGGGCCCTGTAATTGGTCCAGGAACCACAGCCGGGTTTGGGCGAACGACAGCGGAACCACCCCGGGTCGTTCGCCGGCCACCAACGGCTCCAGCGCCGACCCTGCTGCGCCGATGCGGGGAGCCAGTTGGGCTACCGTCGGCGCGTCGAACAACGCGCGCACCGCGACGCTGGCGTTCAGCGTCTTGTTGACCGCGGCCACCAGGCGCATCGCCGACAACGAATCGCCACCGAGGTCGAAGAACGAGTCGTCGACGCCGACCCGTTCGAGCCCGAGCACGGAAGCATAGATGCCAGCGAGGATTTCCTCGGTCGGGTTGGTCGGGGCCCGGTAGGAATCGAGTCCGGCGAAATCGGGGGCCGGCAGCGCGCGCACGTCGAGTTTTCCGTTGACCGTCAACGGGACCGCGTCGATCGCCACCACCGCGGCCGGAACCATGTAGGCCGGAAGCCGTTCGGCAAGCGTGGCACGCGCCACGACCGGATCGGCCGTGCCGGTGATGTAACCAACCAGGTGCTTGTCGCCGGGGCGGCCCTCGCGCGGGACGACGACGGCCTGCTCGACGCCGTCCAAAGCGGCCAGGGCGGCCTGGATTTCACCGAGTTCGATGCGATAGCCGCGGATCTTGACCTGCTCATCGGCGCGACCCAGGTACTGCACCTGTCCGTCGGCGCCCCAGCGCACCAGGTCACCGGTGCGGTACATGCGGGTGCCGGGCTCCCCGAATGGGCAGGCCACAAACCGCGATGACGTCAGACCCGCGCGGCCCACATATCCGACTGCCACACCCCGGCCCGCCAGGTACAGCTCGCCCACCGCACCCGGCGGGACCGGACGCAACCAGGCGTCCAGCACGAACAGCGCCGCACCGGTCACCGGCCCGCCGATCGGCACCACCGAGTCGGCGGCGTTCGCGGTCAGGGGCTGGCTGATCGAGGCGTACACCGTGGCTTCGGTCGGACCGTACGCGTTGATCATCAGTCGCCCCGGCACCGCCCACCGGTCGACGAGTTCGGTCGGACAGGCTTCACCGGCCACCACCAGCGCCGCGCACTCCAGCCCATGGGCGGAGAGCATGCCCGCCGCCGAAGGAGTTTGGCTCAACACGTCGACACGTTCGGCGACCAGCAGCTCGTGGAAGTCCTGCGGCGACGCGGCGACCTCTTCGGACACCACGAGCAGCCGCGCGCCGTGCAGCAGCGCGCCGAAAATCTCCCAGACCGAGACGTCGAAACTGTAAGAGTGCCACTGTGTCCACACCCGACCCGGTCCCGAAGCCAGGTCGGCGCCCAGCACGCCAAACAGCCCCGGCACGTTGCGATGAGGTATCGCAACACCTTTCGGTACGCCGGTGGTGCCCGAGGTGTAGATGATGTAGGCGATGTCATCGACCGCCGGACCGGGCAGCGTCGTACCGTCAGGTGGGGTCTCGACGTTGGCGACGTCGATGACGGTCACGTCGAAGCCGTCGAACCGCTGCGCCAGTTCGGCTGTGGTGATCGCGGCGACCGGCGTGGCGTCGGCCAGCATGAAGCCGATGCGCGCCACCGGCACCGCCGGGTCGATCGGCAGGTAGGCGGCCCCCGTTTTCAACACGGCCAGGATCGCCACGATCGCGTCGGCGGACCGGGGAAGCAGCAGCGCCACGACTTGGCCGGGCCGCGCACCGTGACCGGCTAGCACGTGTGCCATCCGGTTGGCAGCCACGTCGAGTTCCGCGTACGTCATCGACTGACCGTCGAAGGTCACCGCCGGCGCGTCCGGAGTGCGCGCGACCTGGGCGGCGAACAGTGCGGGTATCGGCTCGGCGGCGATCTCCGGCGCGGTCAACGCCGATTCTCCGCCCCATTCCGCGAGACGCGTGCGCTCAGCTCCGTCGAGCAGGTCCAGCGCGGAGAGCCGCCGGCCCGGTTCGGTGGTGATGGCCGCCAAGACCCGGGTGAAGCGGTCGATCAGCGCTCGGATGCTGTCGGTATCGAACACGTCGGTGTCGTACTCGACGCGCAGCCCGATCTCGCGGCCCGGAAGGGCTTGTACGGCCAGCGGATAGTGGTTGGTTTCGCGGAAGTTGAAGTCGGCGACGGTGATTCCGTCGACATCCAACCGCGCGCTGCTGTCGATGGGATAGTTCTCGAACACGAAAAGCGTGTCAAAGAGCTGATCTTGGCCGCTGAGGTGGTGAATCTCGTTGAGCGCGAGATGTTGATGTTCGAGGGTGTCGTTATGGGCGCGTTGCAGCTGCGCGAGCAAATCTTCGGCGGTGGTGTCGGGGGTGAAGGTCGCCCGCACAGGCACCGTGTTGATCAGTAGGCCCACCATCGATTCGGCGCCGGGAACTTCGGTGGGCCGACCCGAAACCGTGGTGCCGAAGGCGACATCGTGCTGGCCGGTCAGCGAACACAGCAGCCGTGCGAAGGCGGTCTGCAACACGATGTTGACCGTGGTCTGACATGACCGCGCGAGTTCGCCGACGGCCGCCGTGATGTCTTCGGGGACCTGGAAGGATTCGATGCCTCGCGGACCCTGCCCCACCTTCCCGGCCGGGCCCACCAACGTGGGAGCGTCGAAGCCGGCTAGTGCCTCGCGCCAGGCCGCGTGAGCGGCGTCGCGATCGCGGTCGGCCAACCAGGTGATGAAGCTGCGGTACGGGGTGGCTGCGGGTAGCCGCTGGCGGCTGAAGCCAGCGAAGATCTCCTGCAGCAGGATCGGCATCGACCAGCCGTCGAGCACGATGTGGTGCGTCGTGAGCAGCAACCTGTGCCGGTTGGGTGCCACGCGGATGAGAGCGGCGCGGAAGGCCGGCTGATCGGTGAGGTGGCAGACGGCGGCGCGTTCGCCGGCGCACATCCGCGAAACCTGCGGTGCGGCATCGCCGTCGATGTCCAGCTCGACATACCGCCACGGCACAACGGGATCGGCCGGGATGACCTGGACCGGTTCGTCGAACTGTTCGCTGAACTGCGCCGCCAGATGCGGATGCCGGTTGACCACGGCCTGCACGGCATCGCGAAGACGTTGTACGTCAAGGGGTCCGCTCAGCTCGATCTCGAGTTGCATGGCGTACAGATCGGCGCTGGCGGATGCGGTGTTGGCGTGAAAGAGCAGCCCCTGCTGCAGCGGGGTCAG
>NZ_JBEFTH010000024.1:0-4978 GCF_053483935.1 Mycolicibacterium sp. XJ879 | reverse complement strand
GGCAGAGCAGACGACTCAGGACACTAGGGAATCACCCCCTCCCGGCGGAGTGCGTCTTGTCGGTCCTGGTCAAAGCCAAGTTCGGCCAAAATCACCGCGGTATCCCGTCCGATCGAGGTGGGGCCTCCCGGCCGGCCGGGTGTCGCTGAGAAGCGGGGCGTGACGGCGGGCAATTCAATGTTCTCCCAGTCAGAGAAGGATTTGCGCGCGACAGCGTGGGGGTGGTGGGGTGCCTCGTTGAGCGTGAGCACCGGGGCGACACAAGCGTCCGTTGCGCCGAACACCTGCCCCCATTCGTCGCGCGTTCGAGTTTTGAAGGTCGTGGCCAACCAGGCGGCGCAAGCAGCACGCTGATCGTCGACGTACGGCGACGGAACGTTGGCCGGGTCGAACCCCAACCGCTCGATGAGGACAAGCCAGAACTTCCGTTCCAACGCGCCGACCGCGACGTAGCGGCCGTCGGCGCATTCGTAGCAACGGTAGTTCGGCCACCCACCGTCGAGCATGTTGGATTCACGTCCCTCCCGCCATTCCCCGTTCTCGAGCATCACCCGAGTCGCGATGCCCAGATAGGAGGCCCCGTCGACCATCGCGGCGTCGACTACCTGTCCCTCGCCAGTGATTTGTGAGTGGATAAGGGCCGCGAGAATGCCGGCGAGGAGGAACATCGCCCCGCCACCGTAGTCCGCGAGATAGTTGACGGGCGGGATGGGCGGGCCGGACCGGGGCCCTAAGCCATGAAGTAGTCCGGATAGCGCCAGATAAGTGATGTCGTGGCCCGCTGCAGCCGCCATCGGCCCAGTCTGCCCCCATCCCGTCATACGACCGTAAACCAAGCCGCGATTCTGCCTTCGAACCTCGTCCGGACCGATGCCGAAACGCTCGACGACTCCCGGCCGAAACCCTTCCAGCAGTATGTCCGCGTTCCCGGCGAGGCGCAGCAGCACATCTGCACCCCCGGGCTTCGCGATGTCTAGGGCGATCGACCGGCGTCCGCGCCCGACGGCGCTCTCGTTGAAGCGATCGCTGCGCGAACGCGCTGACGTCGCTCGCTCGATCCGGATGACCTCGGCGCCCAGATCGCTCAGGTGCATTGCCGCAAACGGCACCGGACCCCGGGCGGGCAACTCGATGACCCTGATTCCAGAAAGCGGACCCACTGAACCATCCTTTCGACCTCGGCCTTACTCTTCGCATAGATAATGCCTTGGAGCTGACCCTGGTCCACCATACGAGCACTACTAATGGGCACTTGACGAATCCTCACAGCAGAGCACTATGATCATAGATAGTTCTTTCGCAACAAGGATGGAGGCGCTCGGATGATGGTTAAGGTCGACTTGAATCGCTGCCACGGACATGGCCTGTGCCTCATTCATGCACCCGAAATCTTCGACATGAATGACGAAGGGCGTTCCTATGTGAAGGCGGCCTGCATCGAGGGTGAACTCGCCGAGCAGGTTAGGCGAGCAGTCGAGAACTGTCCTGAACAAGCGCTGAGCACGGAGTAGAGCAGCAGGGCATCGGCAATGGATCAAGGCAACTGGGCGACCCCGTCTGCAGCCAGGCTCTCGCACCCGCTCTGGGCTGGCAGTGCAGGTCACAAGAGAAGGGACACCGTCGTGACGACAACCAACTGGCAGAAGCCCAAACCCCGATCCGCAACCGGTATCTCACTCGCGCAGAGTTGAGGCGGGGGATATGACCGGGCACTTGCACCCCAGCCGACTCGGGCGGTGGCTAGACGAAGTCGGAGCGCCCGGTGAAGGTGAGATACCCACGCTGGAGCCGCTCAGCGGTGGTTCGCAGAATGCGCTGTACAGGGTGCGTCGTGGCGACTGCGACATGGTGGTGCGCATGCCGGGGGCGGACCGCTCAGACGGTCGGATCACCGGATTGCTCCGCGAGGTACGGCTGATGCGCGCGCTCGCCGGCACCGATGTACCCCACGCAGGGTTGATCGCCGCCGACGAGACCGGAGCGGCCTGTGGCGTTCCGCTACTCGTCATGCAGGCCGTCGATGGATGGAGTCCCGCGCAGAGTTGGCCCTGGCCGTTCGAGAGCGATTCGGAGGCCCGCCGCGGTTTGGCATTCGAAATCGTCGAAGGAGCGGCGAAACTGGCGCGACTACCGTGGCGCGAGATTGGCCTCGCCGATTTCGGACGTCCGGACGATTTCCACGATCGCCAGGTGGATCGCTGGCTGGCCTACCTGGACGGGCACCGAGTGCGCGAACTACCCGGGCTGGACGACGCCGCGCAGTGGCTGCGCCGTAATCGCCCTCGAAACTACGTACCGAGCATCATGCATGGTGATTACCAGTTCGCGAACGTGATGTATCGCCATCACCGTCCCGCGGAGTTGGCCGCGATCATCGATTGGGAGATGACGACGATCGGTGACCCGCTGCTGGATCTGGCATGGGCACTGATCGGCTGGGATGGGGAGCGACCAAGGGACGACTTCTACGTCGACGTCTCTGGGATGCCGGCCCGCAGCGAACTGCTTGCCCACTACGAGAGTGTCAGCGGATTGTCGACCGCTGGCTTCGACTACTACACCGTGCTGGCGAATTGGAAGTTGGGAATCGTCCTGGAACGAAGCTACGCGGCGATGGTCCGTGGTGAGCCGGTCAGCGAGTTGGTCGCAAAGTTCGCGACCCTGGTGCCGGAACTGATCGCTACAGCAGCCCGACTGGCGCGGGAAACCGGCCCCCGCTCGGACGTAGCATCGACGTGAACAATTCCTGCGCTTGCCACAACGTGTCCGAACGGGTGGTTCTGATCACCGGCGGCAGCCGTGGTCTCGGCCGCCATATGGCCTTTGCGATGGCGGCGCACGGCGCCCACGTCATCATCGCCAGCCGCGACGAAGCATCCTGCTCCGCCACGGCCGCAGAGATTGAGCGTGCCACGGGACGAGCGGTGATGCCCTACGGCGCACACGTCGGCCGGTGGGATCAGATCGAAGGCCTGGTCGAGGCGGCGTACGCGCAGTTCGGCAGGGTTGACGTCCTGATCAACAACGCCGGCATGTCTCCGACGTACGCCTCGTTGCCGGAGGTTACCGAAAAGCTGTTCGACGCGGTCCTCAACGTTAACCTCAAAGGCCCGTTCCGCCTCGCCGCTCTGGTCGGGCAGCGAATGGTTCGCGAGGGCCGCGGTTCGATCATCAACGTTAGTTCCACCGCTTCGATTCGTCCGCGGCCCGATGTCGTGCCCTATGCCGCGGCCAAGGCAGGTTTGAACGCGATGACTGAGGCGCTCGCGCTGGCCTATGGTCCGACCGTTCGGGTCAACACCTTGATGGCCGGACCATTTCGCACCGATGCGACCGCGCAATGGGATCCAGAGGCTACTGCAAAATTGGTTGCCGGCCATTCCCTGCGACGTCTCGGCGACCCCGACGAGGTGGTCGGGGCGGCTCTGTTCCTGGCGTCGGAGGCATCTAGTTACACCACCGGCTCGATTGTGCGGGCCGACGGTGGAATCCCCTAATCGGTAGGAGAACGAAGATATGGCATGGGATTTCTCGAATGACGAAGATTTCGACAAGAAGCTCGATTGGGTGCGCTGCTTTGTCCGCGACGAGGTTGAGCCGTTGGACGCGTTGTTTCCTGGGTGCGAGTACCTTCCCTTGGACGCTGCGCGGCGCGCGGTCGTTGATCCTCTCAAGCAGCAGGTGCGGGAACAGGGCATGTGGGCGCCGCACCTCGGGCCCGAACTCGGCGGCCAAGGTTACGGTGCCGTCAAGCTGACGCTGATCAACGAGATCCTGGGGCGAACGAATTGGGGGCCAATTGTTTTCGGTGCCCAAGCCCCCGACACGGGAAACGCCGAGATACTGGCGCGGTTTGGTACCGAAGAGCAGAAGTCCCGCTATCTCGCACCGTTGCTCGCTGGCGATATCTTCTCCTGCTTCTCGATGACAGAGCCGCAGGGCGGCGCAGATCCGCGTACGTTCACGACCCGCGCCGACCGGGATGGCGACGACTGGGTCATCACCGGCCGCAAGTACTTCGCGTCAAACGCTTCGGTTGCCGAATTCTTCATCGTCGTCGCCATCACCAGCGCCGACGTCGAAGTGCATCGTGGCGCATCGACCTTTTTGATTCCAGCGGACACGCCCGGTCTGACCATTGTCGACAACCACCATCTGTTCGGTTCCCGCCCGCACGAACCCGGTCACGCGCTGGTGCACCTCGATCGTGTGCGGGTCGGGTCCGACGCGTTGCTCGGAGAACCGGGCGAGGGATTTCACGTGGCGCAGACACGGCTCGCCGGGGGTCGCCTGCACCACGCAATGCGCGCCATCGGCGTGGCACAACGGGCCATCGACCTAATGGCAAGACGGGCCAACAGCCGATTCACCCAAGGTAGTTCGCTGGCCGACAAACAGCTGGTGCAACAGTTCATTGCCGACTCCTATACCGAGTTGATTCCTTTTCGGCTGGCCGTACTGCAGGCCGCATGGCTAGTCGACACCGCCGGCGAGCACGCCGCTCGTAACGAAATCGGACTCTGCAAGATCCTCACGCCCAAGGTCATTCAGTCGATTACGCTGCGTGCGATCCAGGTTCACGGAGCTCTCGGGTTGACCGAGGAGATGCCGCTTATGGGGATGCTGGTGAACGGCCTGGCTCTGGGGCTCGCTGACGGACCGACGGAGGCGCACAAGGTCAACCTCGCCCGCCGACTGTTGCGCGATTACGAAGTTGAAGACGCCTCCTGGCCGAGCGCGATGCTCAAGAACCGGCTTGCCGTAGCGCAATCGCGCGCTCGGTCGGAGGGCGAACCGATCCCGACCGCGTGACGTCATCACCCCGCTGAAGCGTGCCCGACATCCCCGGTGCGACCCCCGAGCTCGTCCTGCCGCAGTGAGCGGGAACCGGTTCCTGTCACTACCCACACGTCGTCGACGTCAGCTAGAGCCAGATTTCCCCCCGCGCAACGGAAGTCGAGAAGTGGCATCAACGTTC
>NZ_JBEFTH010000023.1:0-5480 GCF_053483935.1 Mycolicibacterium sp. XJ879 | reverse complement strand
CAGGACGCGCTGGCCGGGATGCCGGAACGTGTTGCGTTGCCAACCGATCGGCCCTACCCGCCGGTGGCCGACCAGCGCGGCGCCACCACCACGTTGAACTGGCCTGTCGAACTGCACGAGCAGATCACCCGGATCGCCCGTGAGCACAACGCCACCAGCTTCATGGTGCTGCAGGCCGCGTTGGGCGTGCTGCTCTCGAAGTTGGGCGCAACCTCCGACGTGGCGGTGGGTTTCCCGATCGCCGGTCGGCGCGATCCCGCGCTCGACGAGCTGATCGGGTTCTTCGTCAACACCTTGGTGCTGCGGATGGACCTGGCAGGCGACCCCACAATGGCCGACGTGCTGGCTCAGGTGCGGGCACGCAGCCTGTCTGCCTACGAACATCAGGACGTGCCGTTCGAGGTGCTTGTCGAGCGGCTCAACCCGACGCGGTCACTGACCCACCACCCGCTGGTTCAGGTGGCCTTGTCGTGGCAGAACGTCCCCGCTTCCGGCTCGGGGCTGGCGCTCGGTGATCTGGAGGTCACCCAGATGCCGGCCGACACCCACACGGCGCGAATGGATCTGAGCTTCTCGCTGGCCGAACGGCGCACCGAGGCCGGGGAACCCGACGGCATCACCGGCACGGTGGAGTTCCGCACCGACGTCTTCGACCCATCCACCATCGAAACGTTGATTCAGCGATTCGAGCGGGTGCTGGCTGCGATGACCACCGACTCCGATCAGCGGCTGTCGTCGATCGATCTGCTCGACGACGAGGAACACGCCCACCTCGATTCGGTCGGCAACCTCACGGCACTGACCGGCCCGGACCCGGACGCATCGTCGGTGCCCGCCCTGTTCGCCGAGCATGTGGCGCGCACCCCCGATGCGGTGGCCGTCACCTGCGGTCAGCGGTCGTTGACCTACCGCGAGCTAGACCATGCCGCGAACCGGTTGGCGCACAAGCTGATTGCACACGGTGCCGGACCGGGGCAGTGCGTGGTGCTGCTGTTCAACCGGTCCGCCGAGGCGATCGTGGCCATGCTGGCCGCACTCAAGGCGGGCGCGGCGTATCTGGCGGTCGACCCGGCGATGCCCGCAACCCGCATCGACTTCATGCTCGCCGACGCCGCGCCGACCGTCGCGGTCACCAACGCCGACCTCGCCGACCGGCTGGCTGGCCGTCCCATACCCGTCCTCGACATCCGTGACATCGAGGCGACCGCGGGCACTCAACCCGAGGCGCCGCTGGCGGATCCGTCTCCCGCCGACATCGCCTACCTGATCTACACCTCGGGAACCACCGGCGTGCCCAAGGGCGTGGCCGTCTCGCACCAGAACCTGACACACCTGGCGCGCTCATCGCCTGAGCACCTGCCGCAGGACCAGGTGTGGACGCAGTGCCACTCCTATGCTTTCGACTTCTCGGTGTGGGAGATCTGGGCTGCCCTGCTCGGCGGCTCGCGTCTGGTGGTCGTGCCCGAATCGGTGGCGAGTTCACCCGACGATTTCCACGCCCTGCTGGTTCGTGAGCGGGTAAACGTGCTGACCCAGACCCCGTCCGCCGTCTCGGCACTGTCTCCGCAGGGGCTGGACTCGGTGTCGTTGCTGCTCGGCGGCGAAGCCTGCCCGGGTGAGGTGGTGGACCGCTGGGCGCCCGGCCGGGTGGTGATCAACGCATACGGACCCACCGAGATCACGGTCTACGCGTCGATGAGCGCCCCGCTGACGCCGGGGTCCGGCGCTGCGCCGATCGGTGCGCCCGTGCCGACGGCGGCGCTGTTCGTGCTCGACGAGTGGCTGCGGCCGGTCCCCGCCGGCGTCGTCGGCGAGCTGTACGTGGCCGGTGACGGTGTGGCGTGCGGATACCTCGGACGGTCGGGTTTGACCGCGTCGCGGTTCGTCGCGTGCCCGTTCGGCGGGCCGGGGGTGGCCGGAACACGCATGTATCGCACCGGCGATCTGGTGAGCTGGCGACCCGACGGTCAGCTGCAGTACCTGGGCCGCGCCGACGATCAGGTCAAGATTCGCGGCTACCGCATCGAACTCGGCGAAATTCATACCGCGCTGGCCGCACTCGACGGTGTAGAGCAGGCGGTGGTGATCACCCGCGAGGACCATCCGGGCACCAAACGCCTAGTCGGCTACGTCACCGAAACCACGCCCGGCGGCGTGGATCCGGCGGCGGCGCGAAATGCGTTGGCCGACCGGCTGCCGCCGTACATGGTGCCGGCCGCGGTGGTGGTGCTGGACGCGTTGCCGCTGACGGTCAACGGCAAGCTCGACACCCGGGCCCTGCCCGCCCCCGACTACGGTGACGTCGGCCGGTACCGGCCGCCCGCGAACGCGATCGAGGAGATTTTGGCCGGGATCTACGCCCAGGTGCTGGGCCTGGAGCAGGTCGGCGTCGACGACTCGTTCTTCGACCTCGGCGGCGACAGCATTCTCTCGATGCAGGTGGTGGCGCGGGCCCGGGCGTCCGGTGTGATGTGCCGGCCCCGTGACATTTTCGTCGAGCAGACCGTGGCCCGGCTGGCCCAGGTGGTCGACGTCAGCAGTGGACAGGGCGGACCGACCGACGAAGGCACCGGCCCGGTGACCGCGACCCCGATCATGCGGTGGCTGCGTGAGGTGCAGACCCGCGGCGGCGCAATCGAGGAGTTCAACCAGACCGTGGTGGTCCAAGCCCCGGCCGGGGTCACCGAGGCAGAGGTACGGGTGGTGCTGGCTGCGCTGCTGGACCGGCATGCCATGCTGCGGCTGCGGGTTGAGAACGACGGCGCCGACAGCTGGTCTTTGACTGTGCCCGAACCTGATTCGGTGCACGCCGACGAGTGCGTGCATTCGGTGGACGCATTGACCGACGAGGCGTTGGTGGCGGCGCGGTCGCGGCTGAACCCCGCGGACGGGGTGATGGTCAGCGCCCTGTGGGTGCGCACCACCGGCCAGCTCGCGTTGATCGTCCACCACCTCGCCGTCGACGCGGTGTCGTGGCGAATCCTGCTGGAGGACCTCAACATCGCGTGGGCACAGCACCGCAACGGCGAAGCTGTGGCATTGCCGCCGACGGGCACCTCGTTCGCGCGGTGGTCGGCGCTGCTGGGCGATTACGCCCACGACACGACCGTGGTGGCGCAGGCCGACAACTGGCGCGAAGTGCTGGATCTGCCGTCCCGGATGCCTGCGGCACAACCCGCCCTGGACACCTACGCCACCGCCGGGCACCTCACGGCCGCGCTGGACGCAGAGACGACACGCGCGTTGCTCGGCGAGGTTCCGGCGGCGTACCGCGCCGGGGTGCAAGACATCCTGCTGATCGCCTACGGGCTGGCGCTGACGCAGTTGCTGGACACCACCGCGTCGATCGCCATCGACGTCGAAGGCCACGGCCGGAACGAAGACATCGCATCCGACGTCGACCTGTCCCGCACCGTGGGCTGGTTCACCACCAAGTATCCGGTGGCGATGACTATCGGCGGGCTGTCCTGGGCGCAGGTGGTGTCCGGTGACGCTGCGCTCGACGCTGTGATCAAGAAGGCCAAGGAGCAACTGCGCTCCCTCCCAGACGGTTTGACGTACGGGCTGTTGCGCTATCTGAACCCCGACGCCGGGCTGAGCGGATCCGACCCGACCATCGGATTCAACTACCTCGGCAGGATGGGGGCCGCCGCGGCGGACTCGACCGCGGAACTCTGGCAGGTCAGCCAGGACGGTGCCGCGCTCAGCGCCGCCGCCGCGGCGATCCCAATGCCGTTGGGGCACACCGTCGAACTCAACGCCAGCACCGTCGACACCGACGACGGCCCGCAACTGTACGCCACATGGACGTGGGCCCCCTCCGTACTGGACGAGACACAGGTCAGCCAACTGTCCCAACTGTGGTTCGACGCGCTGAGCGGTATCGCCGCCCACGTCCGGCGCGGCGGCGGCGGCCTCACACCCTCCGACATCGCGCCCGCACGTCTCACCCAGGAGGAAATCGACGAGCTCAGCGAACAGCAGCGCATCGCCGACGTGCTGCCCCTGACCCCACTGCAGCAGGGGCTGCTGTTCCACGCCAACGCCACCAGCGGCCACGACGTCGACGACGTCTACGCCATGCAGCTCGACATCACGGTCACCGGCCCGCTGAACGCCGAGCGGCTACAGGGTGCGGTGCAAACGGTGGTCAACCGTCACCCCAACCTGGCAGCCCGGTTCAACCAACAGTTCGAAGAACCGGTGCAGGTCATCCCGGCCGAACCGAACGTACCGTGGCAGTACCTCGAGATGGCCACGGACGAACCGGAATTCGGCGACGTCGACGAGCAGATGCAGCGGCTGTGCGCCGCCGAACGTGCCGCGGTGTGTGACCTGAACCAACAGTCGGCGTTCCGCGCCGCGCTGATCCGCACCGCCGACAACGAGCACCGGTTCGTGATGACCTACCACCACATCGTGCTCGACGGGTGGTCGCTGCCAATTCTGCTGCAGGAGGTCTTCGCCAGCTACTACGGGCAGCATCTCCCGTCCGCGGGGTCCTACCGCAGGTTCGTCACCTGGCTGGCCGAGCGCGACGTCGAAGCCGCTCACGCCGCCTGGCGCGAAGTCCTTGCCGGGTTCGAGACGCCCACACTGGTGGCGCCCAGGGGCCGGACCAAACCGGGACGGCGCGCCACCGAGTCGTTCCACGTGCCCGCCGAAACCACCCAGGCCATCAACGAGTTGGCCCGCAGCTGCCAGACCACCGTCAACACTGTGCTGCAAGCCGCGTGGGCGCAGCTGCTGACATGGTTGACCGGCCAGCACGACGTCACGTTCGGCGTCGCGGTCTCGGGGCGGTCAGCCGAGGTGGCCGGTGCGGAGTCGATGGTCGGCCTGCTGATCAACACGGTGCCGATCCGGGCCACCATCACCCCGGACACCACGATCGCCGACCTGCTCAGCGATCTGCAGCGCTGCCACATGGACACCCTGGACCATCAGCACCTGGCGCTCAACGAGATTCACCGCGTCGCCGGCCACGACCAACTTTTCGACACCCTGTTCGTCTTCCAGAACTATCCCGTGGACACCGCCGCCATGCACACCACCAACGGGTTGGCCATCACCAAGGTCGACGGCCGTGAGTACAACCACTACCCGCTGACGTTGCAAGCCATGCCCGGCGAGGAACTGGTACTGCGCGTCGAGTTCGACACCGACGTGTTCGACGCCAACCGCGTCCGCAAGATCATGCGCCGGTTCCAGCGGGTGCTGGCGGCCATGACCGGCGATTCGGTGCGGAAACCGTGACCGCCGATGCCTCCCGTCGCCTGTTGTCGATGGATCTCGACGACGAAGACGAACTCGAAGACCTCGATGAGTGGGGTAACCGTGCGGCGTTGACCGCGCCGGTCCCGGCGCTGACGTCGATTCCGGAGTCGTTCGCCGAGCAGGTATCCCGGTCCCCGGACGCGGTGGCAGTGCGCGCCGGCGCCAGCTCGTTGACCTACGGCGAGCTCGACGAGGCCGCAAAC
>NZ_JBEFTH010000022.1:0-6664 GCF_053483935.1 Mycolicibacterium sp. XJ879 | reverse complement strand
GTCACCCCGCTGCAGCAAGGGCTGCTCTTTCACGCCAACACCGCATCCGCCAGCGCCGATCTCTACGCCGCGCAGCTCGACATCGAGCTGCGCGGACCGCTGGAGGTCGAGCGCCTTCGCGACGCCGTACAGGCCGTGGTCCGTCGGCATCCGAACCTGTTGGCGCGCTTCAGCCAACAGTTCGATGAACCGGTGCAGACGATCCCCGCCGAGCCGACGGTGCCATGGCACTTCGTCGACGTCGGCGTGGAGGGTGACGAGGAAACTGAACAGCTCTGCGCCGCAGAGCGCGTCGCGGTCTGCGACCTGGTCCACGCGCCGGCATTTCGGGTGGCGTTGATCCGCACCGCAACTGAGCGGCACCGCTTCGTGATGACCAACCATCACATCGTGCTCGACGGCTGGTCGCTGCCCATCCTGATGCAGGAGATCTTCGCCAGCTACCACGGCCACCGACTGCCGACCGCCGCGCCGTACCGCAGCTTCGTCAGCTGGTTGGCCGACAGGGACCTCGACGCCGCACATTCGGCCTGGCGGCACGCGCTTGCCGGGTTCGAAACGCCCACGCTCCTGGCCCCACCGGATCGGTTGGGGCTCGGACCCCGCGACGCCGAGGCCTTCACGGTGTCCGAGGAGACCACCCGGGCGCTCGGTGAATTGGCCCGCTCGCATCACACCACCATCAACATCGTGCTGCAGGCGGCCTATGCGCGGCTGCTGTGTTGGCTGACCGGCCAGCACGACGTCGCCTTCGGCACCGTGGACTCGGGTCGGCCGCCGGAGATCGCAGGCTCGGAATCGATGGTGGGCCTGCTGATCAACACGGTGCCGGTGCGGGCCACCTTCAGCCCGAGGACCACCACCGCGGATCTGCTCAGCCAGATGCAGGGTGCACACGTGGACACGCTCGAGCATCAGCACCTGGCGCTCAGCGAGATTCACCGGCTCACCGAGCAGGATCAGCTCTTCGACACGCTGTTCGTGTACGAGAACTACCCGGTCGACACCGCCGCGACGCTGGGCACCGACGGGCTGACCATCGGCGAGTTCGACTTCCGCGAATCCACCCACTACCCGCTGACCGTGCAGGCCGCGCCCGGCGACGAGCTGAGTTTCCGAATCGAGTACGACACCGAGGTTTTCGACGCCTCCACTGTCCGCGGCCTCGCCCAGCGGCTGCAGGCCGTGCTGGCCGCGATGATCGCCGACCCGCAGCGGTCGTTGTCGGCGGTGGATCTGCTCGACGACGCCGAGCGTGCCCGCCTGGAGGCGTGGGGCAACCGGTCGGTGTTGACACACCTGCCCGAGCCGACGTCCGTGCCACAAGTGTTCGGCGCGCAGGTCGCCCGCACCCCGGACGCAGTCGCGGTCCGCTTCGAGGACACCTCGCTGACATACCGCGAACTCGACGAGGCGGCAAACCGGTTGGCGCATCTGCTCGCCAGCCGCGGGGCCGGCCCGGGTGAGCGGGTGGCGCTGCTGTTCGGACGCTCGGCCGATGCGATCGTGGCGATTCTGGCGGTGCTCAAGACCGGGGCCGCCTACCTGCCGCTGGACCCCGCGCTGCCCGACGCGCGCGTCGAGTTCATGCTCACCGACGCCGCGCCGATCGCCGCCGTCACCACCGCCGCGTTGGCGCAGCGGTTCGACGGCTACGGGTTGCGAGTCCTCGATGTCGCCGATCCCGAGGTGGCCGCCCAACCCAGCGCACCGCTGCCGCTACCGTCGCCCGACGAAGTCGCCCACATCATCTACACCTCGGGTACCACGGGGCTGCCGAAGGGTGTTGCGGTCAAGCAGCACAACGTCACCCAGCTCTTCAACTCGCTGCAGATCGGTGTGCCGTTGGAGCCCGGGCAGGTCTGGACGCAGTTCCATTCGTATGCCTTCGACTTCTCGGTATGGGAAATCTGGGGAGCGCTGCTCTACGGCGGGCGGCTGGTGGTGGTGCCCGAGTTGGTGGCCCGTTCACCGGAGGAATTCCACCGGCTGCTGTTGCGTGAAGAGGTCACGGTGTTGACGCAGACTCCGTCGGCCGCTTCGATGCTGCCGGTCGAGGACCTCGACGGCGTGGCGTTGGTCATCGGCGCGGAGCCATGTCCACCGGAGCTGGTCGACCGGTGGGCGCCGGGCCGGGTGATGGTCAACGTCTACGGCCCAACGGAAACCACGATGTGGTTGTGTGCCAGCGCCCCCTTGGAGGCGGGGTCCGGATCTCCACCGATCGGCTCGCCCACGGCGTGGGCGGCGTTCTTTGTGCTGGACCCCTGGCTGCGCCCGGTGCCCGCCGGTGTGGTCGGTGAGCTGTACCTCGCCGGCGCCGGTGTGGGCGTGGGATATTGGCGTCGGCCTGGTTTGACCGCGTCGCGGTTCATGGCCTGCCCGTTCGGGGAGCCCGGCACCCGCATGTACCGGACCGGGGACCTGGTGCGGTGGCGCCCGGACGGGCAGCTGGACTACCTCGGCCGCGCCGACGAACAGGTCAAGATCCGCGGCTATCGTATCGAGCTCGGCGAGATCCAGTCGGCACTGACCGCGCTGGACGGCGTGGAGCAGGCGGCGGTGATCGCCCGCGAGGACAAACCCGGCGACAAGCGTCTGGTCGGCTACATCACCGGCACCGCCGACCCGGCGGAAGCCCGTGCCGCGCTTGCCGAACGGCTGCCCGGCTACATGGTGCCCGTCGCGGTTCTGGCGATCGACGCGCTGCCGGTGACCGTCAACGGCAAGCTCGACGCCCGCGCGCTGCCGGCGCCGGACTACCACGACGCCGGCCGCTACCGCGCGCCGGCCAATCCCACCGAGGAAATCCTGGTCGGCGTCTTCGCCCGGGTGTTGGGGGTGGACCGCGTCGGCGTCGACGACTCGTTCTTCGACCTGGGCGGTGACTCGCTGTCCACGATGCGACTGGTCTCGGCGATCAACGCCAGCCTGGACACCGACCTTCCGGTGCGAACGGTGTTCGAGGCGCCCACGGTTGCCCAGTTGGCTCCGCGTATCGGCGAGGCTGCCGGCCGGCTGGCACCGTTGCAGGCAGTTGAGCGGCCCGAAACCGTTCCGCTGTCGTTCGCCCAGAACCGGTTGTGGTTCGTCGACCAATTGCAGGGCCCCTCACCGGTTTACAACATGCCGGTGGGATTGCGGCTGCAGGGTTCCCTCGACGCCGAGGCCCTCGGTGCGGCGCTGGCCGACGTGGTCGGTCGCCATGAGAGCCTGCGCACGCTGTTCGACGCACCTGACGGCACACCGCGGCAGGTGGTGACAGCCGCTGACGGGGCACAGTTTGGGTGGGACGTCGTCGACGCCACCGGCTGGTCGGCAAGCCAACTCGATGTGGCCATCGACAGCACGGTGCGCTACACGTTCGATCTGGCATCCGAAATCCCGATCCGGGCAACGCTTTTCCGTGTCGCCGACGATGAGCACGTGCTGGTGGCGGTGGTGCACCACATCGCCGCCGACGGTTGGTCGTTGACCCCGCTGGTCCGTGACCTCGGGGTGGCCTACGCCAGCAGGTGCGCCGGGCAGGAGCCCGACTGGACGCCCCTATCGGCACAGTACGTCGACTACACGCTGTGGCAGCGCACGCAACTCGGCGGCCTCGACGACGGCGACAGCCCCATCGCCGGGCAGCTGGCCTACTGGGAAGAAGCGCTCGCCGGGATGCCCGAGCGGATCGATCTACCCACCGACCGGCCGTATCCGCCGGTGGCCGATCTGCGCGGCGACAACATCACCGTGGACTGGCCAGCCGAGTTGCAGGAGCGGGTGCGCACGGTGGCGGGGGAGCACAGCTCGACCAGCTTCATGGTGATGCAGGCCGCGCTGGCGGTGCTGCTGGCCAAGATGAGCGCGAGTTCCGATGTGGCCATTGGCTTCCCGATCGCCGGGCGGCGCGATCCCGCGCTGGACGAACTGGTGGGCTTCTTCGTCAACAACCTGGTGTTGCGCGTCGACCTGGCCGGCGATCCGACCGTGGCCGAGGTGCTCGAGCAGGTCCGGCGGCGCAGCCTGGCCGCCTACGAGCACCAGGACGTGCCGTTCGAGGTGCTCGTCGAGCGGCTCAACCCGACCCGGTCCCTGACCCATCACCCACTGGTTCAGGTCGCGTTGGCCTGGCAGAACTTTCCCGGTAGGGATGACGACCCCACCGGCGGGTTGAACCTGGGCGACCTGGAGGTCACCCCGCTGCCGGTGGATACCCAGACCGCGCGGATGGACCTGACCTTCTCGCTCGGGGAGCGCTGGACGCAGACCGGTGAACCCGCGGGCATCGCCGGCGCGGTGGAGTTCCGCGCCGACGTGTTCGACACCGACACCGTCGAAGGCCTCGTCGAGCGGTGGCAACGGGTGCTGGCGGCGATGACCGCCGACCCCGACCGGCGGCTCTCGTCGATAGACCTGCTCGATGAGGCGGAACACGCGCGCGTCGACAAGTGGGGCAACCGCGCGGTACTGACCGCCCGCCGGGATCCGGCGTCGTTCTCGGTTCCGGAGCTGTTCGCCGCTCAGGTCGCGCGCGTTCCCGACGCGGTGGCGGTCAGCTTCGCGGGCCGCGACATGACGTACCGGGAACTCGACGAGGCCGCGAACCGGTTGGCGCACCTGCTGGTTGCCCACGGGGTGGGCGAGGGACAATGTGTCGCACTGCTGTTGGAGCGTTCCGCGGACGCGGTGGTGGCCATGCTCGCCGTCCTCAAGACCGGGGCGGCGTATCTTCCGATCGACCCCGCATTACCCGACGCGCGTATCGAGTTCATGCTCAGCGACGCGGTCCCCGCGGCAGTGGTCACCTCCAGCAACCTGGCCGACCGGTCGCGCGGCTGGGAGTTACCGGTCATCGTCGTCGACGATTCCGCCCTCGGCGACCGGCCGAGCGCCGCGCTGCCGGCCCCGGCCCCCGACGACATCGCATACATCATCTACACCTCGGGCACCACCGGTGTGCCCAAGGGTGTGGCGATCACCCATCACAACGTCACCCAACTGCTGCGGTCGCTGTACGCCGACATGCCGGAACAGGTGTGGGCGCAATGGCATTCGTATACCTTCGACGCCTCGGTCGAAGAAATCTGGGCCGCGTTGCTGCACGGCGGGCGGCTGGTGGTGATCCCCGAGTCGGTGGCCCGCTCACCCGAGGAAGGCCACGCACTGCTGGTCGCCGAACAGGTCAGCCAGTTGAGCCAGACTCCCTCCGCGGCAGCGATGCTCTCGCCGGAGGGCCTGGAGTCGACGGCATTGTTGGTGGCCGGTGAGGCCTGCCCCGCCGAGGTCGTGGACCGCTGGGCGCCCGGACGGGTGATGGTCAACGGATACGGCCCGACGGAGACCACGATCTGCGCGTCGCGCAGCGCGCCTTTGGAGGCTGGGCCCGCGGGGCAACGCATTGTGCCGATCGGTTCACCGACGCCGGGCACCGCACTGTTCGTGCTCGACGAATGGTTACGTCCGGTGCCTCCCGGGGTGGTCGGCGAACTGTACGTGGCCGGCCATGGTGTCGGCGTCGGATACGTCGCCCGTTCGGGTTTGACCGCATCACGGTTCGTGGCATGCCCGTTCGGCGGGCTGGGCACCCGCATGTACCGCACCGGCGACCTGGTGTCGTGGGGTGCCGATGGGCAATTGCGGTATGTGGGCCGCGCCGACGAACAGGTCAAGCTGCGCGGTTACCGCATCGAGCTCGGTGAAATCCAGGCCGCCCTGGCCGCTTTGGACGGCGTCGAGCAGGCCGCGGTGATCGCCCGCGAAGACCGTCCACAAGATCTGCGGCTGGTCGGCTACATGACCGGCACCGCCGACCCCGCCAAGGCGCGCAAACAGCTCGCCGAGCGGCTCCCGGCCTACATGGTTCCCGCCGCGATCGTGACCATGCCCGCATTGCCGTTGACCCCCAACGGAAAACTGGACACCCGCGCACTACCGCCGCCGCAGTATCAGGACATCGATCACTACCGCGCTCCGGCCACCTTGACCGAGGAAATCCTGACCGGCATCTACGCGCAGGTGCTCGGCGTCGAGCGGGTCGGCGTCGACGACTCGTTCTTCGACCTCGGCGGGGATTCGCTGTCGGCGATGCGCCTGGTGGCCGCAATCAACAAGGCACTGGACGCCGGCCTCGCGGTGCGCGCGTTGTTCGAGGCGCCGACGGTGGCCCAGTTGGCACCGCGTATCGGTGGGCAAGGGTCGGCGTTGGAGCCGTTGACGGCTGCCGAGCGGCCCGAGGTGGTTCCGCTGTCGTTCGCCCAGACCCGGTTGTGGTTCCTGGATCAGCTGCAGGGCCCATCCCCGGTCTACAACATGGCCACAGCGCTTCGGATCAGCGGTGAGCTGGACGTCGACGCGTTGGGCACCGCGCTCGCCGACGTGGTGGCCCGCCACGAAACGCTGCGCACCCTGTTCCCGGCGGTGCAGGGAATACCGCGCCAACTGGTCCTGCCCGCCGAACAGGCCGAGTTCGGCTGGGAGGTCGTCGACGCCACCGGGTGGGCGCCGAACCGGCTGCACCAGGCCATCGGCGACGCCGCCCGCTACACCTTCGACCTAGCCATCGAAATTCCGTTGCGGGCCAAGCTGTTCCGGCTGTCCGGCGACGAGCACGTGCTGGCGGCGGTGGTGCACCACATCGCTGCCGACGGATTGTCGATGACACCGCTGGTGGCCGATC
>NZ_JBEFTH010000021.1:0-44376 GCF_053483935.1 Mycolicibacterium sp. XJ879 | reverse complement strand
CAAAGTGAAGATGCGCGGTGTGCAAGTCGGCAGCGTCAAGTCGATCGCCTCACGCCCAGACGGCACCGCCGAGCTGACGCTCGAGATGGACCCCTCGCAGCTGCACCTCATCCCCGAAAACGTCAACGTCGAGATTGCGTCCTCCACCCTGTTCGGCGCGAAGTTCGTCCAACTCGACGCCCCGCGGCAGCCGTCACAGCAGACGCTGCACGCCGGCCAGGTGCTCCAAGGCGAGCACGTCATGGTCGAAGTCAATACCGTGTTCCAACAGCTGGTTACCGTGCTGGACAAGATCGAACCGGCCAAGCTCAACGAAACCCTCGGGGCGATCGCGACAGCCTTCAACGGCCGCGGACAGCAGATCGGCAAGACGCTGGTCGACTTCAACGCGCTGCTGGCCAAGATCGAACCGAGCCTGCCGAACCTGGCCCACGACATCGAGGCCGCCGTCCCGACTCTGGACGCCTACGGTGATGCGGCGCCGGACCTGCTCTCGACCATCCAGAACACCATTGCGGTGAGCAACTCCATCGTCGACGAACAGCAGAACCTCGACGAATTTCTCATCAGCACAATCGGTCTGGCCGATATCGGCAACGACGTCATCGGCTCCAACGCCGCAGCCCTCACCGACGTGGCCCAGGTGCTCGTGCCTACCACCACGCTGCTCAACGACTACCGCGAGTCGGTGCGGTGCGGCATCGGCGGCCTCGTCCCGTTCGCCAAATCCCCGCCGCAGTATTCCGGCGTCCTCGTGAACGCCGGTCTGACGCTCGGCGTCGAGCGTTACCGCTATCCCGGGGACCTGCCGAAGGTCGCGGCCAGCAGCGGCGGCGCCGACTACTGTGCGGAGCTCGGCCTGCCGGAACTGCCGCCGAACTTCGTCCCGCCATTGGTCGTCGGCGACGTCGGCTCCAACCCCGCCCAGTACGGAAACTCGGGCATCCTGCTGAACTCCGAGGGGCTCAAGAACTGGTTGTTCGGGCCGCTCGACGGGCCGCCGCGAAACACCGCCCAGATTGGAATGCCGGGATGACGCGCTCAACTCCCACGCTGATCAAATTCCTGGTGTTCGGCGTCGTCATGGCGGTGCTGACCGCGTTCCTGTTCGTCGTGTTCAGCGAATCGAGAACCGGAGCGACAGAAGAATATTCGGCGGTCTTCACCGATGCCTCCCGGCTGGAGTCCGGCGACACCGTGCGTATCGCCGGCGTCCGCGTCGGCACCGTGCGCAGCGTGTCGCTGCTGGACGACAAGAAGGTTCTGGTCTCGTTCGACACCGACCGCGACACCAGACTGACGACGAACACCAAGGCAACGATCCGCTACCTGAACCTGGTCGGGGACCGCTATCTCGAGCTCGTCGACGCCCCAGGTGCGGCGAAAATCCTGCCGGCCGGCGGCCAGATACCGGAGGCCCGCACGGCGCCGGCACTGGACCTCGACCTGCTGCTCGGCGGCCTCAAACCCGTTATCCAGGGCTTGAACCCACAAGACGTCAACGCCCTCACCGGCTCGCTGGTGCAGATTCTGCAGGGTCAGGGTGGCACGCTGGAATCATTGTTTTCGAAGACATCGACGTTTACCAACTCGCTGGCCGACAACAACGCGGTCATCGAGCAGTTGATCGACGAACTCCGGATAGTGCTGGACACGCTGGCAACAGATGGTGACGAGTTCTCAGGTGCGATCGACCGGCTCGAGCAATTGGTCAGCGGGCTGTCCTCGGACCGCGATCCCATCGGCGAGGCGATCACCGCACTGGACAGCGGCACCGCATCACTAGCCGATCTGCTGGGACGGGCGCGTGAACCGCTGGCAGGCACCGTGGATTCGCTGGATCGGCTCGCTCCGCTGGTCAACAACGACCTGGAGCGCCTGGACGCCACCATCCAGCGCCTACCCGAGATCTACCGCAAGCTCGCGCGGGTCGGCTCGTACGGCGCGTTCTTCCCGTACTACATCTGCGGGGTCACCTTCCGCGCGAGTTCGCTCGAGGGCGAAACCGTGGTCTTCCCATGGATCAAGCAAGAAACGGGAAGGTGCGTGGACGAGTAAATGCAAAAATACCGCGGGTCCCAACTCATCAGGGCAGGCTTCATCGGCGTCGTCCTGATCATCCTCGTCATCGCCGTGGGGCTACAGCCCGAACGGCTGTACCAGTGGGCGACGTCGCTGCGATACGAAGCGCTGTTCACCGAGGCCGGCGGGCTCAGCGTCGGCAACGACGTGACCGTGTCCGGCATCAAAGTCGGGTCGGTTTCGTCGATCGAACTCGAAAACGGCGACGCGCTGGTCGGTTTCACCATCGACGGCCGCTACGCGCTCGGCTCGGACACCACCGCACACATCCGCACCGGAACGCTGCTGGGCGAGCGGGTGCTGGCTCTGGAGTCCGGCGGAAGCGGCACGCTAGACCGCAGTCAGGTCATTCCGACCACGCGTACATCGTCACCGTATTCGCTGACCGATGCGGTTAGCGAATTGACCGCGAACACCGCGGCCACCGACACCGAATCCCTCAACCAGTCGCTGGACACTCTGGCCGAGACCCTCGACCAGATCGCCCCGCAGCTGGGACCGACGTTCGACGGGCTGTCGCGGCTGTCGCGGTCGCTCAACAACCGCAACGAAAGCCTGGCTGAGCTGTTGAAGACCGCGGGTGAAGTGACCGGTATCTTCTCCGAACGCAGCCAGCAGGTCAACGCGTTGATCCTCAACGCCAACGATCTGCTGGCGGTGGTCAACGAGCGTCGTCATGCGATCACCCGGCTGCTCGCCAACACGGCGACGGTGTCGCAGGAACTGACGGCTCTGGTTGCCGACAACGAGGAACAGTTGACGCCGATCCTGGAGCACCTCAACGAGGTGACCGCGATGTTGGAGAAGAACCGCGACAACCTCGCCAAAATGCTGCCCGGTGCGTCGAAATACTATTTGACCCAAGGCGAAATCGTGTCCAACGGGGCGTACTACAACGCGTTGATCCCCAACATGATTCCGCTACCGCCGGACCTGCTCCAGCCGTTCATGGACTACGCCTTCGGCTTCCGCCGCGGCGTGGACGCCGGCCAGCCGCCCGACAACGCCGGGCCACGCGCGGAGCTCCCGTTCCCCGTCAACAGCATTCCGCAGCCAGGAGATCTTCCCCATGATGGCAACCCGTAAGCGGCTGGCGACCGGCACGGCGCTCCTGCTGGCCGTCGGACTGGTCGCCGGCGCGGTCTACCTCGCCCGACAGGCGTTCTTCGGTCCGTACACCGTCACGGCCTACTTCCCGACCGCGACCGCCATCTACCCCGGCGACGAGGTACGGGTTGCAGGTGTGGCCGTCGGCACCATCACAGCCATCAAGCCCGAGGGCACCCAGACCAAGATGACCCTCGAGATCGACCACGACGTGCCCGTTCCGGCCGACGCCAAGGCCGTCATCGTCGCGCAGAACCTCGTCGCAGCCCGCTATGTCCAGCTCACACCGGCCTATCGCAACGGGGACGGGCCGAAAATGCGCGACGGTGCCGTGATCGGCGCTGACCGCACCGCTGTCCCCGTCGAGTGGGACGAGGTGAAGGACCAGCTGATGCGGCTGGCAACTGAACTGGGACCCCAAACCGGGGTGTCGGACACCTCGGTGTCGAGATTCATCGACAGCGCGGCGAACGCGCTCGGAGAGGGCAACGGCGAAAAGCTGCGTGAGACGCTGGCCCAACTGTCGGGCGCTGCACGGGTTTTCGCCGAAGGCAGCGGCAACATCGTCGATATCATCAAGAACCTGCAGGTTTTCGTCAGCGCGCTGCGCGACAGCAAGCAGCAGATCGTGCTGTTCGAGAACCGACTGGCCACGTTGAGCAGTGTGCTCGACCAGAGCCGTTCCGATCTGGACGCGGCGGTCTCCGAGCTGTCGGTAGCGATGGGTGAGGTGCAGCGCTTCGTCGCGGGCAGCCGCGCCGAGACCACTGAACAGGTCCAGCGGCTGGCCAACGTCACCCAGGTTCTCGTCGACCACCAGACCGATCTGGAGAACGTCCTGCACATCACGCCGAACGCGATCGCCAACTTCCAGAACATCTACTATCCCAACGGCGGCGCGGTGACCGGAGCGTTCTCCCTCAACAACTTCTCGAGCCCGGTTCTGTTCTTCTGCAGCATGATCGGTGCGGTGGCGAACACCACCGCACCCGAGACGGCCAAACTCTGCGCGAACTATCTCGGTCCGGCCATGCGACTGCTCAGCGCCAACCAGATCCCGTTGCCGATCAACGCCTACCTGCGACCTGCGGTCAACCCCGAGCGGATCATCTACACCGACCCCAAGCTAGCGCCCGGCGGTGCGGGTCCGAACGATCCGCCCGAGCCACCGCCGACCGTGTCGGCCTACACCGGCATGGGCGATGTGCCACCGCCACCGGGCTGGGGAGCGCCACCGGGGCCGCCCGGAATCTATATGCCCGACAGTGACGCTCCCGCGACCCCCTCGCCGGCGCTGTATCCCGGTGCACCGATTCCGGGCCCGCCCCACATCGTCTCGAACATCCCGGCGCAGCCGCAGTCCGTCGAGGGAATGCTGCTCCCGCCCACCCCGGCGCCAGGTGCGCCACCTGGGCCCGTGCCACCCAACACCCCACTCCTGCCGGCTGAAGGGACGCCGCCGTCATGATCATCGGGATCAAGCGGTTGACCGTCGCAGTGTCGTGCGCTGCCATCGGTCTGACCGGGTGTTCGTTCCAAGGCATCAACTCACTGCCGTTGCCCGGAGCGGTGGGCCGTGGCGCGGACGCGGTCACCTACCACGTCGAGGTTGCGAACGTCGCGACGCTGGAATCCAACTCGCCGGTGATGATGAACGACGTCGTCGTCGGCAGCGTCGGCAAGATGACCGTGGACAACTGGCATGCCAACGTCGAGGTTTCGGTGAAACCCGACGTCGTCATACCGGCCAACGCGGTGGCCTCTGTCGGGCAGACGAGCCTGTTGGGCTCTATGCATCTGGCGCTCAACCCGCCGCTGGGCGAAGAGCCCAGCGGCCGGCTGCAACCCGGCGCCACCATTCCACTCAGTGAATCATCGACCTACCCGTCCACTGAACGCACGCTGTCGTCGTTGTCGATGGTCGTCAACGGCGGCGGGTTGGGCCAGATCGGTGACGTCATCCACAACTTCAGCACCGCGATCTCGGGGCGTGAACCCGAAATCCGCGAACTGCTCACGCGGCTCGACAACTTCATCGGCGTACTCGACACCCAACGTGATGACATCATCGCCACCATTACGCAGCTGAACCGGGTCGCAGGTACGTTCGCCGGGCAACGCGACGTGATCGACCGTGCGCTCAAGGAGATTCCGCCGGCGATCGATGTGCTGATCAAGGAACGCCCCAACCTCACCACCGCGCTGGAGAAGCTCGGCCAGTTCGGCGACACCGCCACCACGTTGGTCAACGACGCGGGCGATGACCTCGTCAAGGATCTGGAGAACCTCGGCCCAGCCCTCGGTGCCATCGCCGACATCGGGCCAGATCTGAACCTTGCGTTGTTGTGGGCCACCGCGTTTCCCTATGGTCCGACGTTCGCCGACCGGATCACCAGGGGTGACTACATCAACCTGTTCGCCACGTTCGACCTGACCTATCCGCGGCTGAAGAAGACGTTGTTGCTTGGCACCCGGTGGGGCGACGAGAACGCCAAACTCATTCCGGCACCTGGGGATCCGTACTGGGCGAACTACTCGTACAGCCCGATGACGCTGGGTGTTGCGCCCCCGCCCGCCGAAGGGATTCCGCCGCCGCCCGATGCGCCGCCGGGCGAGGTGACGCCGCGGGTGAACGGACCGTTGCTGCCGGTGTCCCCGCCACCGCCGGCCGCGCCCTGGTTGCCGTCGGCGCCGGTGACCACCACGTCACAGATCTTCGCCGGACCATACGGAGCCGAAGCGCAAGCTGGATTGCCGGCACCGCCGGTGGAAGGCGGTCGCTGACGATGTTGACCCGTTTCGTTCGAAACCAGCTGATCATCTTCACCATCGCGTCAATCGTCGGCGTCACGGTGATGCTGTTCGTCTACATGCAGGTGCCGACCCTGCTCGGTGTCGGCCGGTTGACCGTGAAGGTGGAACTGCCGGCCGCCGGCGGGCTGTACCGCTTCGGCAACGTGACGTACCGCGGTGTGCAGATCGGCAAAGTCACCTCGGTGGCGCTGACCGAGGACGGCGCGGAAGCAACGCTGTCGCTTGACACTTCGCCGAAGATCCCCGCGGATCTGCAGGCCGAGGTCCGTAGCGTTTCGGCGGTCGGTGAGCAGTATGTGGACCTGCGTCCCCGCACCGACGATGGTCCGTACCTGCAGGACGGCTCGGTGATCCCGGTGGAGAACACCACGATCCCGCAGGAAGTGGGACCGATGCTCGATCAGGTGAGCAAGCTGGTCGACAGCATCCCCGGTGACCGCATCGACGACCTGCTCGACGAGTCGTTCAAGGCGTTCAACGGCGCAGGGCCCGATCTTCAGTCGCTGCTCGATTCCGCGGCCACGATCACCGGCGACGCCAACGCCGTCTCCGACCAGACGCGGTCACTGATCGACGACACTGGGCCCCTTCTGGATTCACAGGTGGAGACCGCCGATGCAATCCGGACGTGGGCGCGCAGCCTGTCGGGTGTGACACAACAGCTCGAGCAGAACGATCCGGAGATCCGCGCGCTGCTGCAGCGTGGACCCGGCTTTGCCCAAGAGGTATCGCAGCTGCTCACCGATGTGAAGCCGACGCTGCCGATCCTGCTGGCGAACCTCACCACCGTGGGCCAGGTCCTCGCGACGTACAACCCGTCGCTGGAACAGTTGATCGTCATCTTCCCCGGAATCATCGCGGCCCAGCAGTCGTTCGGGCTTCCGACCAACAACCCCACCGGGCTTCCGTCGGGCGATTTCGCGTTGACCATCGGCGACCCGCCAGCGTGCACGGTCGGCTTCCTACCGCCGTCGCAGTGGCGAAATCCCGAGGACGTAACCACGATCGACACCCCGGACGGGCTGTACTGCAAACTGCCGCAGGACTCTCCGATCAGCGTCCGCGGTGCCCGTAACTACCCGTGTATCGAGCATCCGGGTAAGCGGGCCCCCACCGTCCAACTCTGCGATGACCCCAAGGGCTATCAGCCGCTGGCCATCCGCCAGCACTACACGGGTGCGTATCCGATTGACCCGAACCTGATCTCGCAGGGCATCCCGGTCGATGATCGGGTGGATTTCCAGGAGCGGATCCACGCCCCGATCGGGGGCACCCCGCTGCCGCCGGGTGCGGTTCCGCGCGGTAAGCCACCCGTTTCCCCGCCCGGTACGCAGGGGACACCTGTGGTCGCGCCGCCGCCGGTCGCTCCGCCACCGCCTCCGCCGGGCAACTCGGTGAACGGGACGCCGATCCCGGCACCGCCGGCCCCGGACGGTGCGGTGCCCGCGACGCCAAGCGCGCACGGCGGCAACGGTTCCGCGGCGGGGCCGTCGGTGGCCGTTACCACCTACAACCCGGAGACGGGTGAATACCTGACACCCGACGGCCGGGTGGAGCAGCTGAAGAATGTGACAGCGGGAGCGCAGCCCAGGTCGTGGAAAGACCTGCTGCCGAACTGATCAGGAAATCTTTTCCATCCGCACGGGCATCTCGATGACCACGGGTTTGTTGACCCCGCAGGCGCCGCTTGGCCCTTTCGTCTGATTGCGGCCCCCGAAGTAGGTCATGTTCTTCGTCTGCCGTTCGCTGGTGGTGGGGTCGATGCCGAACAGGATGAACTTCTGATGTCCGGGGGCGAAGGTGCCGTCGGGGCACGGTATCCAGTTGGGGATGTCGTGGTCGACGTACCAGAAGTCTTCGAGGCGCGCCGTGCCGGTCCAGCCCCGGTCGCTTACGACGGTGCCTTCGCATTCGATCGGGCTCACGCAATCGGTGGAGACGGTCCAGGTCTCGATCACGGTCTCCTGGTCGATCAACACCTCGTTGGTCCTGGCCCACTCGCCATCTGACATCACCCGATAGGTGCCGTTGAGTTCGACTCCGTAATCCGACGCGTGCGCCGGCGCCACCGCGATTACACTTCCGAGCACGACACCGCTCGCGACGACAGCCGCTGACACCAGGCCCGCTGCACCGACTTTCCGCATACGGTCAGCCTATCGCGGTGCCGGTACTTGTCTTCTCCGAAAGCGAGAATTTCGTTCCGCGACATGTGAAGATAGCTTGGTGCGATTTATCGGCGCAATGTCTGCTGCCTTGGCGACGGTTGGCACCGTCATCGCTGCACCGTCAGCGCCCGCTCAGCCGCCACCACCGCCGCCCGCGGCCGACTGCAACAACCCGGCCTGCACCCCCGGCATCGCGCCAGGCATCGTGCTGGGGTCCTACTGCAGCAACACCACCCACTACGTGTTCGGGGTGACGTCGTGGGGTCGACTGGTGTTCTGCGGTTCACCGCGTCGCTACGAACCGCGCTGGTTCCGCTCACCCGAGATGCACGGGGTCAAAAACGAGGGCGCGCTGTGCGTGGGAATGGAAGGTGACGTCGCCCAGGCGCCGGACGGACTGTTCCTCAGCTGCAATACCCGAGACGGCAGAACCGCCTGGGAGTACGGCGGCAACGCCTAGTCCCGCTTTTCTCGCCGAGCAGACACAGAATGGCCCATTTCTCGACGAGATTGGGACCCTTTGCGTCTGCTCGCGCTGGGGGTGAGCACCCAGGTTCAGTCCGCCGGCGTGAACTCGATGTTGAGTTCGGTGAGGCCGCGCAGGATGAACGTCGGCTCGTAGACGTACTCTCGTGCGTCGATCGGGCCGTGCTTCTCCTCGCTGATGCGGATGTCGATCATCCGATCCAGGATCCGCTCGATCGACACCCGGCCCTCCACCCGGGCCAGCGGCGCGCCCGGGCACGAGTGGATGCCGCGGCTGAACGCGATGTGCTCACGGACGTTGCGCCGATCCAACTTGAACTCGTGCGGGTCGTCGAACCGTTTGGGGTCACGGTTGGCCGCACCCGGGCTGACCATCACCGTCGTGCCGGCCGGCACCGGCGTCTCACCGAGAGTCGTTGTCTTGCGGGCCAATCGGAACACGCTCTTGACCGGGCTGTCCATCCGCAGACATTCCTCGATGAACACGGGGATCAGGCTGCGGTCCTGGCGCAACTGCTGCTGGATGTCGGGGCGGTCGCCGAGGATCCGCAGTGCGGCGCCCAGCAGTTTCGCGGTGGTCTCCTGGCCGGCGGCGAACAGGAACGTGGCGGTGCGGACGACGTCGATGACCTCCGGGGTGGAGCCGTCCGGGTATTTCGCGGTCGCGATGGAGGTGAGCACGTCGTCGCGGGGTGATTCGCGACGCTCCTCGATGTAGCGGGCGAACTTCTCGTCGGCCCACGCCAGCGGGTTCTCGGCGATCACTTCGTGGTCGAGGCTGCCGATGTTCGTTCCGGGCCGCTCGGCACCAAACGCCTCGCGGAACTCGTTGTGGTCGGACTCGGGAACGCCGAGCAGGTCGGCGACCACCAGAAGCGAGAACGGTTTGGCGTAGGCAGCCAGGAACTCACACTTGCCGTCGGTGATGAACTCATCGATGTGGCGGTCGGCGAGCCGCCACATGAAGTCCTCGTTCTCCTTGAGCCGCTTGGGGGTCAGCAGTCGGGCGAGGATGGAGCGCGCATCGGTGTGCTGCGGCGCATCCATCGTGACCATGTGCTCGTACATCGGAATCTCGGTGCGGTGCTGCTCGATCAACGAGGAGATGTCGTCGCCCTCGGCCTGAAACGGCAACGGCGTGAACGGGCCCATCACCGCGACGCACGACGAGTAGTTCTCACTGTCCCGGTAGACGGTGTTGGCCGCTTCCCAGCCGGTGACGGCCAATACGCCGTTGTTGATCGGACAACACACCGGATCCTTCGCACGAACGTGGTCGTAGTACGGGTGAGGGTCCGGCACCAGCGAAGGATCGGTGAAGTAGTCGACGGAGTCGAAATCAGTGGTCATGTGAAGCGCTTCCTCCAGGAACCCAGGGTTTATGCCGACGCACGCATGCGAGAAACGAAATATGCTGAGCACCTGCTTAGCATGGCGGTAGAGTCATGGTCAAGAGAACACGGCCCGGCGGCGTCTAACATCTGCGTGTCGGAGCCGAAATGACGAAGTGGGGGAGTGCGATGGCATCGGCGCGAAGAATCGGGGCGCCGGAAGCGAAGAACCGCGGCGTGCTGATCGACGCGGCCGAACAACTGCTGCTCGAAGAGGGATACGCCGCGGTGACCTCTCGCCGGGTCGCCGAGAAAGCGGGCCTCAAACCGCAACTCGTGCACTACTACTTCCGCACGATGGAAGACCTGTTTCTTGCGGTCTTCCGCCGCATGGCCGAGGCGGGGTTCACCGTGTTGTCGAACGCCCTGGCGTCGCCGAAGCCACTGTGGGCGCTGTGGCGGTTCAGCACCCGGCCGGAGGCCACCCGGCTGACGATGGAATTCATGGGGTTGGCCAACCACCGCAAGGCGTTGCGCGCCGAGATCGTCTACTACGCCGAACGTTTCCGCGAAGAGCAGAACAAGGCGATCGCCGCCGCTCTCGCGCGCTACGGCGTCGAGACCGCCGACGTGCCCCCGGTGGTCTGGACCATGTTCGCGACCAGCGTGTCGCAGGCCCTGGTGGTGGAGCAAGCGCTCGGCATGTCGACCGGGCACATGGAGATTCTGGAGTTCTGCGAGCAGTGGCTTCGTCGCCTCGAGGGCGAACCTCCCGAGGTCGACGGCGACGGTCACCAGTTACGGATCGAGCAGAGCGCGCCCTTGGATCCGGCATCGGTGGACACGACGACGCCGTCCACGGCGAGCACGCAGTGAATGTTCGGCTTATCAGATGACGGGCCGCTGGTCGCGGTGACCATCGCCCACTCGTTGGGGTTGGCCAGCATGACGTCGAGCACCCACTGTTGGTCGGGGCCGACATGGGCTTCGACCTTGGGGCTGAACACGTACGGATTGTGACTGTAGTCCGCCCAATTCGGCGGATCGGTGTCGCGGTAGTAGATCGCGACGTTGAACGGTTGCTCGGCGAACACCGTGTACTTGACGTTGTGCAGCGCAGGCGGCGGTGGCGCCGGCTGCGCATGTGAGGTGGCGGCGGCGGCCAGCACCCCGGCGCCCGCCACGAGCACCGCCGACAGGAGCGACACCAGCCGACGTCGGGCACTGACGAGATCTACCGGCGCGAACATCATTTCCGAATCCTAAATCTATAGTTTCGGGAAAAGGCCCGAATCGCCTTGTGCATCAGAGGGTCAGAATCGTCGCCGATGCGGTGCCCGGTGCGCCGTAGACCTGTGCCAGCCCCACCCGCGGAGTACCCGGCACCTGACGTTCGCCGGCTTCTCCGCGCAGCTGACGCACCAGTTCATGGACCTGTCGAAGCCCCGAGGCGCCGATCGGCTCACCGTTGGCGATCAGCCCGCCGTCGGTGTTGACGGGCATCGACCCGCCGATTTCGGTGGCGCCGTCGGCCAACAACTTCTCCTGTTCACCGTCGGCGCACAGGCCCGTCTCGGCCATGTGGATCACCTCGGCGCCGGCGTCAGTGTCCTGCAACTGCGCGATGTCGACGTCTTCGGGGCCGATGCCCGCGGCCTCGTAGGCGGCCCTGGCCGCATACACCGTGGGCGAGGGATCCTCGTCGAGCGGCGCCGACGTCGCGTGCACTTCATAGGCACCGAACGTGCGCGTCCGAATCTCGCTGGCGCGCACGTAAACCGGCTTATCGGTGAAGTGGTGCGCGATATCGCCGCGGCACATGATCACGGCTGCGGCCCCTTCGTCGGGCGCACAGAACATGTACTGGGTCAGGGGATAGTTCAGCACCGCCGAGTTCAGGATCTCCTCTTCGGAGATCGGCTTGCGGCGGAACGCATTCGGGTTGCGCTCCCCGTTGCGGAAGTTCTTGGCGGCCACCTTGGCCAGCGTGGCCTGGCTGATGTTGTGGTCGTGGATGTACTTGTTGGCCTTCATGCCGAAGAACTTGGTGGTGACGAACTGTCCGTTCTCGGCGTACCACTGCGGCAGCGCCAGCTTGGCCGGATCGTCGGTGAACGCGCCGCGCGGGTGCTTGTCCAGGCCGATCGCGATACCGATGTCGTACTTGCCCAACCGGATCGTGTCGGCGGTCTGCTGGATCGCGCTGGCCGCTGTCGCGCACGCGTTGAACACATTTGTGAACGTGATGCCGGTCAGCCCGACCAGGCGGGTGACGGCGTCGGGGTTGGACACCTCGTAGCTGCCGCCGAAGCCGAATTGGATGTCCTTCCACTCCACGCCCGCGTCGGCGAGCGCGGCGTGGATGGCGTCGGCGCCCATCTCCATCGCGGTCTTGTCGAACCGGCCGAAGGGGTGCAGGCCCACGCCGATGATCGCGACTGTGGTTGTGGCGTTGCCCATGCGGTTGGTCCTTTCTAAACCGGCTTGAACGCGAACGTGACGACCTCGTTGCCGTCGTCGTCGGTGGTGAACGGCACCATGGTCAGTTCGACGTCCATGCCGAACTGCAGTTTGGCGGGGTCGTTCTCGGTGAGCCGACCCTCGACGCGGATCAGGTCGTCGAGTTGGACCAGGCCCACGCCGAACGGCACGAAGTCCTTACCGCCTGCGCCCTTGTAGGGCGGGCCGGGCGGGAAGCCCTGCGTCGTCCACGCCACCAGCGTGCCGCGACGCGGCAGCTTGACCTGCGACATGTCGGCCGCACTGCATCTGGGGCAGCGCTGCTGCACCGGGAAGGCGGTGGCCCCGCAGGCGCCGCAACTGCTTCCGATCAGTTGGGGGTTCTCGTCGGGCCAGGTGGAGATTTCGGGCGCGAGCGCAATTTGGGTCGACACGTGGTTGACCATAATTGGAAATGACGTTCTCGTCTAGAGAGAACAGGTGCTAGCCTTCGGCCGTGTACGCCGACAAAGCTGAGATCGCCGAGGTGCTGATTCGCTACGCGACCGGTATCGACTTCAAAGACTGGGCGCTGTTCCGTACCTGCTGGACCGACGAGGTCGACATCGACTACGGCGACCTCGGCACGTTCACCGATGCCGACCGGTTCACCGAGTTGATGAAGCAGGTGCACGACGGCATGGGCCAGACGTATCACCGGATCTCCAACATCGTCGTCGACCTCGACGGCGACCGGGCCACCGCGCGGTCCTATGTGCGCGCGGTGCTCATGGCGGTGCCCGGTGACGCCAACAGCTGGATCGACGCCCTCGGCCACTACGACGACGAGCTCACCCGCACCGCCGACGGCTGGCGCATCAACAAGCGAACCACCAACATCGCGCGGGTGATGAGCGCGGCCGGCACCGCGCCGTGACCGACGCACCCTTTTGCAACAAGTACGGGCCATGGGCACTGATCGCCGGTGCATCCGAGGGTATCGGCGAGAACAACCGAGCGACGGCATCGCCGGTGTGGACGATCGATCGCCGCACGCTCGCCGAGATGATCAGCGCGGCGTGCACTGACTTCGTTGTCAAGAGGGCACGCTGACGTGACGATCCTGCCCGGCCCCGTCCGCCAGATTGGTTATGTCGTCAGCGATCTCGACAGGGCGTTGACAGGCTGGCTAGAGCTTGGTGTCGGCCCGTGGTTCGTGATGCGCGGGCTGACGCTCACTGCGAGCTATCGCGGCGAACCGTGTCAGATCACGCAGTCGTTGGCGTTGTCCAACAGCGGCGAGTTGCAGGTCGAGCTCATCCAGCAAGAAGACCAGACGCCGAGTGTGTTCACTGAGTTCTTGGCAGCGCGTGGTGAAGGGTTTCACCAGCTCGCTTACTGGGCAGTCGATTTCGACGCCACCATGGAGGCGGTGTCGGCGGCGGGCTGGCCGGTGGTGTGGTCGGGCGGCGAGGACGTCGGCACCCGGTTCGCTTACGTCGAACCGCCGAACCGCCCGGCGGCCGTCATCGAGATCATGGAGCTGACCGAGATCACCACCGGCATGGCGCAGTTCGTCAGCGACGCCGCCGCGGCCTGGGACGGCGGCGACCCGATCCGCACCCTCGGCGGCTGAGGTCATGTCGCCGAGATAGCAGCAGCGGCTACTTGTCGCGCTACTTCGCGCGCATGTCGTCGACAGCCGCCCAGTGCTCGTCGGCGACCCACAACCGCGCGAACGCGGTGACCGCCTCGGTGGTCGAGACGCCGCGCATCACGCGCTTGACCTCGCCGGCGGGACGGGTGGCCAACTGCCGGGCGATCGTTCGCCACGCCTCCTCGAACGACTCGCGGGGCAGTACGCGGTCGATGAGCCCGACGCGTTCGGCGTCGGCGGCCTCGAGGATGGTGCCGGTACCCGCCAATAGCAGCGCCTTGCTGTAGCCGACCAGCGCGGTCAGCCGCTCGGCGCCGCCCCACGCGGGCATGATCGCCAACGCGACCTGGTTGAAGCCGATCTTGATGTCGGCGGCGGCAAGCCGGATATCGGCAGCCACCGCGAACTCGGCGCCGCCGCCGAGCGCATGCCCGTTCAGCACGGCGACGGTGGGCGCGGGGAAGGCCGCGATCCGATCGCACACCGAGCGCATCCGCCAGGCCATCGCGGCGGCGTCCTCCTCGGTGCGGATGGCCGCCAGTTGTTTGAGGTCACCGCCGGATACGAACGCCCGATCGCCTGCACCCTTGAGGACCAAGGCGCCGGCACCCTCGGCTCCGTCGAGCGCCTTGTCCAACTGCTCCATGGTTTGCGGCGCGATTGCGTTGCGCGCCTCCGGACGGTCGATCGTGATGACCGCCAACGCGCCGTCCCACTCGAGCTCGACCATCAACCATTCTCCATGTGCGGTATTGGCATTCTCAGAATTGGAGAATAGCATCGCCTCCGATGGCCCGGTGGCGCGAAGAACACCCGAAGAGCAGAGGTCGATGCGAAACATCCCCGTCGAGCTGACGACGCGCTATGAGCAACAGGGGTGGTGGACCCCGGACACGCTCGGCGATCTGCTGGCACGCAACCTGGCGGCTCATCCCGGCACCGGCTTCTGCGTGCACTCCGATATCCGGCCGTTCGCAGGCACATTCGCCGATGTGGAGCTCGCTGCCCGTCGGTTGGCCGCCGGTTTGCGCGCCAGAGGCGTCAGACCCGGCGACGTGGTCGCCATGCAACTGCCGAATTGGATGGAAGCCGCCGTCACGTTCTGGGCGTCGACGTTCCTCGGCGCGGTCGTGGTGCCGATCGTGCACTTCTACGGCCGCAACGAGTTGAGCCACATCCTGTCCGCCTCGCGGCCCAAGGTGTTCGTCACCGCCGAGGAGTTCGGCCGGATGCGGTTCGCGCCCGACCTGTGCACTGACATCCCGGTCATCGGTCTGGTGGGCGAGAACTTCGACGATTTGCTGGCCGACGAGCCGATGCCCGGCACAGTGCCGGCCGACCCGGCCGGCCCGGCGCTGATCGCCTTTACCTCGGGCACCACCAGCAAGCCCAAAGGCGTCATCCACAGCCACCAGACCCTGGGCTTCGAGACGCGCCAGCTGCTGGAGAACTACCCGAAAGACCGCGGCAGGCAGCTGACGGCCACACCGGTCGGCCACTTCATCGGCATGGTCGGCGCGTTTCTCATCCCGGTCCTCGAGGGCGCGCCGATCGATCTGTGCGACGTATGGGATCCGGGCAAGGTACTCAAACTCATGGAAACCGAGGGGGTGTCGATCGGCGGCGGCCCACCATATTTCGTCACCAGCCTGCTCGACCACCCGGACTGCACTGATGCGCACCGCGCGCGGTTCACCACCGTCGGTCTCGGCGGGTCGACGGTGCCTGCGGCGGTGACGCGCCGACTCGCCGACATGGGCATGTTCGTGTTCCGGTCCTATGGCAGCACCGAGCATCCGTCGATCACCGGATCGCGGCCGTCGGCACCCAAGGACAAGCGGCTCTACACCGACGGCAACGCGCGTCCCGGTGTGGAGATCCGGCTCACCGACGAAGGCGAAATCCTTTCCCGCGGACCGGATCTGTGCCTGGGCTACACCGACGACGAACTCACCAAGCGTGCGTTCGACGACGACGGCTGGTACCACACCGGTGACATCGGCGTGCTCGACGAGGACGGCTACCTGACCATCACCGACCGCAAGGCCGACGTCATCATCCGCGGCGGCGAGAACATCTCGGCCCTCGAGGTCGAGGAGGTGCTGCTGGCCATGCCCAGCGTTGCCGAGGCCGTGGTGGTTGCCGCACCCGATGCGCGGTTGGGGGAGCGCACCGCCGCCGTGTTGCGCATCCGCGACGGTCACCGGATGCCGACGCTCGACGAAGTCCGCACGCACTTCAGGCAGGCGGGCGTCACGATCCAGAAGTGGCCCGAGGAACTGCACCGCATCCCCGAGGGGGAGGATTTTCCGCGCACCGCGAGCGGCAAGGTGCAGAAGTTCTTGGTCCGTCAGCGCGTGCACGAGGCCGACACTCCTGCGCTCGCGAGGCGTACACCAGGGTCGTGATGTGAGGTTGACCCACGGCCCTGGGGTAACTCTCGCGAACTGAACGGGCGCGCCCGACGCACACATGGACGTTGCAAACCGAACGCTTATGAGAATAGGATTCTCGTAAGAAGAAAAGGAGTGTTCCGTGGGACAACTTTCGCACCGGGTCGACATCCCGTTTCCGCTGTTCGATGCGGACAACCATCTCTACGAACCGCCGGAGGCGATGACCAAGTACTTGCCGAAGGAGTACAAGGACGTCGTCCAGTACGTCGAGGTCAACGGCCGCACCAAGATCGCGATCAAGGGTCAGATCAGCAACTACATCCCCAACCCGACGTTCTCTCACGTCGCCAAGCCGGGCGCGTGGGAGGAGTACTTCAAGTTCGGCAACCCGGACGGTAAGAGCAAGCGTGAACTGTTCGGCGAGCCGATGCGGTCCATCCCGGCGTTCTTCGAACCTGGCCCGCGCCTGGAGCTGATGAATGAGCTCGGCATCGACCGCTCGCTGATGTTTCCGACGCTGGCCAGCCTGATCGAGGAGCGGCTGCGCGACGACCCCGTCGCCATCCACGTCATCATCCACTCGCTGAACCAATGGCTCGACGAGGTGTGGGGCTTTAACTACCAGAACCGCATCTTCACCACCCCGGTGATCACCCTGCCGATCGTCGAGAAGGCGATCGAGGAGCTGGAGTGGTGCGTCAAGCGCGGTGCCCGCGCCATCCTGATCCGCCCCGCTCCGGTGCCCGGTTTCCGCGGACCGCGTTCGTTCGCGCTGCCCGAGTTCGACCCGTTCTGGGAGCGCTGCGTCGAGTACGACGTGTTCATCGGCATGCACTCCTCGGACAGCGGCTACTCGCGCTACACCTCCGAGTGGGATGGCGAGGCCCAGGAGATGCTGCCGTTCCAGACCAACGCCATGTCCATCCTCAACGAGTGGCGCCCCATCCAGGATGCGGTGGCGTCGTGGGTGATTCACGGCGCGCTGTTCCGGCACCCCAAGCTGAAGGTGGGGATCGTCGAGGCGGGGTCGAAGTGGATGTTCCCGCTGCTGGATTCGATGGCCGAGGTGTACAAGAAGGCGCCAGAGGCGTTCCCCGGCAACCCGATCGAGGAGATCAAGAACCGCATCCACGTCAGCCCCTTCTACGAGGAGGGCATCGACGACCTGATCAACCTGATCGGCGTCGAGCAGGTGCTGTACGGCTCGGACTGGCCGCATCCGGAAGGCCTGGCCGAACCCACTCACTACGTGACCGCGCTCGAGCATCTGTCGGTGGAGGATCAGGCCAAGATCATGGGCGGTAACCTCGGCCGCCTCGTCACCGTGTGACATACGAACGCTGGGAGACCATCAGTGAGATGGTCTTGAGCGCAGCGGACCGCTTCGGCGACGCGGAAGCGGTTGTCGACGGTCCGCTGCGCTTGTCCTACGTCGATCTGGTGCAACGGATCCTTTGTGCGGCAGGGGCATTCGCCGAAGCAGGCATCGGTAAAGGTGAGCCGGCGGCGATCTGGGCGCCTAACTCCGCGGAGTGGATCATCGCGGCCTTCGGCCTGCTGACCGCGGGCGGAGTGCTGGTTCCGGTCAACACCCGGTTCAAGTCGGAGGAAGCCGCCGACATCATCGGCCGCAGCGGCGCCAAAGTCGTTCTGGTGCAAGAAGACTTTCTCGGCCTGGACTACTCTGTGCCTATTTCGACGCCCGGCGGGCGACCGCCCGTGCTCGACCTGAAATCCAATTTTCTGTCCAGCGGTAAACCTTTCGTGTGCGATGGCATCGACGGCACCGACATCTCCGACATCATCTTCACCTCCGGGACGACGGGCAGGCCCAAGGGCGCAAGGATGAACCACCGCCAGACTCTGCGGATGTACGAGGAGTGGGCGACGCTCGCCGACCTGCGCGAGGGCGACCGCTACCTGATGATCAACCCGTACTTCCACACGTTCGGGCTCAAGGCCGGCCTGGTGGCGTCGTTCCTGCGTGGCGCGACGATGGTGCCGGTCGCGGCGTTCGACATCGACCGGGTCGTCGACCTCGTCGAGCGCGAACGGATCACCATGCTGCCCGGTCCGCCGACGCTGTATCACTCGCTGCTCGCCGTCGACGACAAGGACCGGCTCGCGACGTTACGGGCGGCCGTCACGGGGGCCGCCGATATTCCGGTGGAATTGGTTCGCCGGATCCACGACGAGCTTCCGTTCCAGACGCTGATGACGGGGTATGGCCTGACTGAGACCGGAAACGTCACGCTGTCGCGCCCTGGCGATACGTTCGAGGACGTCGCCACCACCGCCGGGTTACCGTGCGAGGGCATCGAGGTGCGCGTCGCCGACGACGGCGAGGTGCTCGTGCGCGGCTACGGCGTCATGCAGGGCTACCTCGACGACCCCGTCGCGACCGCGGAAACGATCGACACCGACGGCTACCTGCACACCGGCGACCTCGGCGAGTTCACCGATTCCGGACGTCTGCGCATCGTCGGTCGCAAGAAGGACATGTTCATCGTCGGCGGCTTCAACGCCTATCCCGCCGAGATCGAGGGCTTTCTGCTGGAGCATCCCGGTGTCGTGCAGGCCGCGGTGATCGGGGTTCCCGATGAGCGGTTGGGCCAGGTGGGCAAGGCGTTCGTCGTGCGCAAGGATGGCACCGGCGCGGTGAGTGCCGAGGACCTGATCGCGTGGAGCCGCGAAAGAATGGCGGGCTTCAAGGTGCCGCGATATGTAGAGTTCCTCGACGAACTGCCGATGAACGCCACCGGCAAGGTGATGAAGGACCGCCTTCAGGACAACAGCGGCTGAGCGCAAGCACAGCCCGTAAATAGCATTTCCGCAGGAAGACCCGTCTTGGTCGGGCTCTGTGGAGGGGGTATCGTCGCGGCGATACTCAGAACCGGATAACCGCATTCTCAGCAGTGGTGCGCCAAAGAACGAGGAGGTCGCCGTGCCGTCATTGAGACGCCGAAAGCCGGCGGGCGACACTGATGGTGTCGAGGAGCCGACGACCCCCGAGGGCGGATCGGAGACGGCCGAGGCGCTGACGCTGGCCGAGGAGGCAGAGGCGCAGGCGGCTGAGGCGGAGGCCGCCGCCGAGGCGGCGCGCGCCAGGGCACGGGCGATCCGGATGCGCCAGGAAGCCGAGGAGGCCAAAGCCGCCGAAGAGGCAAAGGCCGCCGAAGAGGCGAAGGCCGCCGAAGAGGCCGAAGCCGAAAAAACCGACTCCGACGAGGAGCCCGCTGAGGCCACCGTCGACGCCGCACCCGACGAACCCGGGGAAGCGCGAGCGCAGCCCGCCCGATCGCCTCGCCGCTGGGGCCGCATCCTCAAAGCGGTCGCGATGTCGTTGGCCATTCTCTGCACGGGTGCGCTGCTGGCCGCCAGCGGCTACATGGTGTGGCAGCACCGCGAGGCCAGCGACGTCCAGAAGTTGGAGGCGGAATACGCCGCAGCGGGCCGGCAGAGCGTTGTGACGTTGATGTCGCTGGACTTTAACAACGCCGAAGCCGACGTGCAGCGCATCATCGACAACTCGACCGGCCAATTCCGGACGGACTTCGAGGCCCAGGCGAAGGATTTCGTTCAGGTGGCCCAGGACTCGAAGGTGGTCACCGATGTCACGGTGAACTCGACCGCGGTTGAGACGATGAGCCAGGACTCGGCTGTGGTGCTGGTTGCCGCCACGTCGCGGGTGACCAACGCCGCAGGCGCCGAACAGGAGCCACGCGCGTGGCGGTTGTCGGTCGACCTGCAGCGGGACGGCGACCAAATCAAGATGTCGAAAGTCGAGTTCGTACCGTGACCGTGGATGAGACCAGCGAGGCCGTCGAGCTCACCGCGCCGACAAACGAGACCGCCGAGGACGCCGATGAGACCAGCGCGGACGCGAAGGTCGCCGAGCCCGGCCCGTTCCGGCGCTCGATGCGCGCCGTGCGACGCCATCTCGGCGTCATCCTCGTCGCCATCGCGCTCGTCGCGTCAGCGGGCGCGGCCGCGGGGATCTACTTCACCTTGTACCGGCCCATGCAGCAGACCGACGATGCGGCCGCCAACGTCATGTTGGAGGCCGCCAAGAACGGCACTGTCGCGATGCTGTCGTACTCGCCGGATAGCCTTGACGAGGATTTCGCGGCGGCGAAGTCGAATCTGACCGGTGAGTTCCTTTCGTACTACACGCAGTTCACCGACCAAATCGTCAGGCCGGCCGCCATGGAGAAGAACGTCAAGACGTCGGCGGCGGTGGTTCGAGCGGCGGTCGCCGAAATGCAGCCGGATTCCGCTGAAGTGCTGGTGTTCGTCAACCAGGTGACGACCAGCAAGGAGAACCCCGACGGCGCGTTCGCCGCCAGCAGCGTCAAGGTCGGCATGGAAAAGATCGACGGGCGCTGGCTGATCGCGCAGTTCGACCCGGTCTAGGGGCACGGCGGCGGTGAAGCTTTCGGCGATTGTGCCGCTGCCGGATTCGGTCGCACAGAACGCCGCGTCCGCCTTTCTGCCGCTGGCCGGGCAGCCGCCCCTGGTGCGGATCGTGGCTGCCATGCTCGGCGCGGTCGCCGAACCGGCCCGGGTTGTGGTGGCGGCGGCCGAACCACTGGTCACTGACGTGCACGCCGCGCTTGCCGACAGCGGGCTTTCTGCGGTGGCAGTCGCCGCGGCCGGCGCGTCCGGCACCCGGGCGCAGTGTCTGAGCGCAGGGTTGGAATACCTTCAGGAGCATAAGCTTTCGACGACGCATGTGCTGGTCGGCGATATCCGGCAACCGCTGGTGTCGCCGGAGGTGCGCGACCGGGTGATCGCTGGCTTGGCAGACGGTGTCGTGGTGCCGACCCTGCCGGTCACCGACAGCGTCAAGGCCGTCGACGCAAGCGGTTCAGTGATCACCACGGTGGATCGGTCAACGCTGGCGGCCGCGCAATACCCGCGCGGCTTCGCCGTCGAGCAACTGGCTCAGCTACTCATCGGCCGCACAGCCGAGCACTTCGATGAGATCGAGGAGGCCGGCCGCGCCGGCGTGCCAATCACCGTCGTCGCCGGTGACCCCGACGGCTTCCGCGCTGCCCTGCCCGCCGACGCGGCGTTCCTCGAGGCCATCATCGCGAGCCGGCGACAGGATTCGAGCTGACCGGGCCTGCGAGAAGGCGTCCGGCGACAGCGATATCGCGGGCGTAGGTCACCTTGATATTGCGTTGTTCGCCGGTGAAGGTGCGCACCTCCAGGTCGGTGAACGCCTCGATGCACGACGACGTGTCGGTGCCTTCGAACCGCTGGCCGTCGGCAGCACGATAAGCCTGCAGCAGGGCAGCGGCCCGAAACGCCTGCGGCGTCTGGACCCGGACCAGCGTCTGGGTGCGGCGTGACACCTCGAGACGGCCGGCGGCGCTCACCGCGTCCGGCAGGGGCAGCGCCGGGACCGCGCCGCCGAACTCGCGGGCGACCGACACCGCGGTGACGAACATGTCGAGGCCTGCGACCGGACGGGCGGCGTCATGGATCAGCACCACGTCGATCGCCCCGGATTCGATGTCGGCGGCCAGGTAACGCAACACGTTGAACTCCGACGCGTGTCGGCTTGCCCCACCCTCGACGAACTCCACTGCGGCATTGGGTAGTTCATCCGTCACCGTGTGCTCGGCGAGGTTGCGTTCACCCTGCCGGTACACCAGCACAATCCGTGCAATGTCGGCTACGCGTGTCAGGGTGTCCAACGACCAGGCCACCATGGCGCGATCGGCCACCTGCAGGTAGGCCTTGTTGCCGTCGGCGCCGACCCGCGAACCCAGGCCAGCGGCCAGCACCACCGCAACGGCATAGGGCTCCGATGACGCACACATCCTCGTATCTTGGCACCGCGGTGCCTCAGTCTTCTGCGTGGCGGTCGTGATCCCACTGTTCGAGCCGGACCTGCAGGTCGTACAGGCCGATCGCGACCAGCGGCACGCCGAGCGCGACGCTGACCATCAGCACGGCGCTCACCGTTCCCTCGGATCGCCGGAGTGGATTTGGCGTCGAATCACCGGGCGGCCGGTGTGCACCGAGCGGATGGTGTTGCGCAGATGGTGTGACGTCGGCTTTTCGGCGCCGTGACCCAGCGTCTCGACGACGCTCATCCGCCACACGGCCGACCGCAGGCTCGCGACAGCCTTGCGGGTCTGCGTGTGCGGCCACAGCGTGGCGCGGACCCACAGCCGGTGCATCGGCCGGCGTTTCAACGCCAGCAGCGCGACGAGCCGTTGACAAGCCGGCGGCAGGTCCACAGTGCGGTCGGCGGTTTGCACGGCGAACCCACCGAGCAGGTGCAGTGCGTACTGGTCCACGTTCTGATCGTGAAACCGGTGGCTGGCGCGCACACGCGTAGTCCGCTACGCGTCTTTCGGCATGAGCCCTCGCTCGGTCACTTGGTTAGCACGTTTTAGTGGGCGAACGCCCGGGAACCCGATAGGCGGTCATTGGACGTAACACCAAGACGAGTAGTGCAGCGAGGAGGTCCATCATGCCGAAGACGACGAAGAGCGGAAGCGCTCGCAAGAGCGAGTTGCCGAGCACGCTGAAGAAGTCGGACGCCAAAGCGCAGCGCACCTTCGCCAAGGCGCACGACGCGGCGGTAAAGGAGTACGGCGAAGGTCAACGCGCCCACCGGGTCGCCTACAGCGCGCTCAAGCACAGCTACGAAAAGGTCGGCGACCACTGGGAACCGAAGTCCAAGAAGGGGCCGTCGGACCAGCGGGCGCGCAGTGGCGGACCCAACGCCAAGGGGAAGACCGCTGAGGGTGTGGATGCCAATGCATCTAAGAAGCACCTCGTGGATGTCGCGCGGCGCCTGGACATTTCGGGCCGCTCCAACATGAACAAGGACGAATTGGTCTCGGCCATCAAGAAGGCCAATCGGCGCTCGACGTCGCGCAACCGCTAGTCGCGGTCGGGCGGGTTCACGTCCAGCGTCTCGAGAAGCAGTCGTTGCCGCATCAGTTCGGGTGCGGCGCCTTGGAGTCCCATCAGGCGGCGGGCCTTACGCCGGGTGATCAGGATGCCGACGACGGCCATCACCCAGATCGCGTATTGGACGGTCCATGCGAGCCGGAACGATTCGAACGAGAAGCCCCCGGCAGCATCGAGGATGAGGCCCATCGTCTGCATCACCAACAGCGAGGCGGCGAACCCGCCCATGTTGACCATCCCCTGCGCGGTGCCCAAGGTGGCGCTCGGGTTGAACGTTCGCGCGAAGTCGAAGCCGACCATCGAACCCGGTCCGCCGACCGAGATCACGACCACCAACGTGATCAGCAACCATAGGGGTGCCCGGTCGGGCAGGGCCAGCACAATCGACCAGATCAGCGCGTTGCTGGCGATGATCACCAGCACCAGCCGGGAGCGCCGGTGGGGGTGCCGGCCGGTGAAGATCCCGATCGCGATCCCCGACCAGATGGCGGCGGCAACCGAGATCGTCAACAAAGCCCCCGCGGTGCCGGCAGAGACACCCTGGCCGACCGTGAGGTAGGGGACGCCCCACATCAGCGCGAAAACCGTCACCGAGAACTGCGTGCCCATATGGGTGAAGAAACCCAACCGGGTGCCCGGCCGTAACCACACGGTTTTCACGCTCGCCAGGGTTTCGACCACTGAGGCCGTCTCGACCTTGACGACGTTGCCGTGCGGGGTGTTCTTCACGAGCAGCAGCGTCAAGATGATCGACACCACGCCCAGCGCCGCCACCGAGGCGTAGGCCGTGGTCCACCCCTGTGCCTTGAGCAGCGCGAAGAACGGCACGGCGGAGAGCACTTGGCCCAGTTGCCCGCAGATGCCGGTCAGCTGGGTCACCAACGGGACCTGGCGCGGTTTGAACCAGTGAGGTACCAGCCGCAGCACCGAGATGAACGTGACGGCATCACCGAGACCGAGCACCGCCCGCGCCGCGATGGCGGCAGGCAGCGACTCGGTGAACGCCAGCGCGAACTGGCCTGAGGCCATCAGCGTGGCGCCCGCGATGATCAGGGTCTTGGAGCCGAAGCGGTCCAGCAGCACGCCGGCAGGGACCTGGGCACAGGCGTAGACGACCACCTGCAAGACGACGAACGTGGACAGTACGCTCGGGCTGGCCTGAAAACGGTTAACGGCTTCCAGGCCGGAAACACCCAACGTCGTGCGGTCCAGCACGGCGATGATGTATGCGAACAGTCCGGTGGCCCAGACGATCCAGGGACGCACAACGAACCTCGCTGACCCATCGATGTGATGTCTGCCCGGACCATCGTTGCGTAACGTCGCCTGTCCGCGCCAATCGCGCGGTGCGGAGCTCAGTTTCCCGGCCCGCCGCGAGGTATTTCGAAGTTGGCTGAAAGTTGAGCACCTGCACAGTGCGCAACCCATGGTGACGGCTAATTAATACTGCTATCTGCTCTGCAAACAACAGCTAGCAAAGAAGTCTGAGGTATGGCTGACTTCGCTCGCAGCTACCTAATCGCGGTTACAGTGGTCGCATGATTCGTGGTGGTGTCGAATCGGTGTGCACCCCGCGCGCGGCGGGGAGCGTACGGGTTGGCTGAGTACCGACTCGAAGAGCTTGCACGGATTTCAGGCGTCAGCGCCCGCAACATCCGCGCCTACCGCGAACGCGGCTTGCTCGATCCGCCGCGCCGAGTGGGACGATCGGCGTTCTACGACGACTACCACCTGTCGCAGTTGCGCACGATCAACCAGCTGCATCGTCGCGGTTACAACTCAGCGCACATCGCCGAATTCTTCACGAGCATGCGCCAAGGTGCGGATCTGGCCGACATCCTGGGCATTCAACGTGCCGTGCTCGGCCCGCCCGCCGCCGCCGCTGCCGATGAAGGCCGGTCCGACACGCCGGCCGCCATCGACATCGATCCCGACGGCGACGAGGCGCGGCGGCTGGTCGAATACGGACTGGCCCAGCTCATCGACGGCGCCGTCGTGCTCACCGATCTCACCATCGGCGACGTGATCGCCGGCAGCTCCGATCACCTTCCCTACGTTCGTGCGCTGCTGCGGATTTACGAAACGGCACGGCCCGCGATCGCCGGTATGGCAGACGAACTTGCCGCGGTGCTCGAGGAATGCGTGGCCGACCGGTTCGGCACCGAGACACCGGAGCCTCAGGAGATGAGCAGGGCGGTGCGGGATTACCGCGATATGTGGCGCCGGGTGGTGGCCAGTGAGCTGGACAAGGCGCTGCGACAACAGCAGAAGCCTCCCGCGTAGCAGGTCGCGAACTCCTACGAGCACGGCAAACAGGGCGCCGGGCGTTGCAGGGGGAGGTGCCGGCGCGGACATCAACCTCGTGCTCGAACCACCCGAGGGGCAAGGGGAGCAAAACCTTACCGAAGAGTAAGTAACTCCAGCAAACGATCTTCGGTGGCTGGCGTGACGAAGTGGGCAATTCCGGTCATGCTGTCGGCTTCGGCGGCTCCGATCCCACTGGTCGAGCGGGGTGGAAAATTCTTAGATAACGATTCGATAACAATACTGCCTTGATCAGGGGAATTGTCCTTACTCCACCGTAACCACCTACATGCAGGACGTTTGTCCCAGAAGCCTTCGGCCCGCGCAGAACCGCGCGTTACCGAAGTCACGGTTACTAAAGCGTAGAACTCGCCAGTAACCATTTCAGCGGCCAAAATTGCCACGTTCTTATGACACTCTTAGTACGGCTGGACAGGTCCGCGCGTACGGTCGCGGATTCGTCTGGCCAACAGACCCAGACCAGTCGGGATTCAACGCCGAATCGCAGAGCTGCGCCGACGCGCGACAGCCGCCGAAACACCCCGGCCGACGGCCACACACGACGAGCACTAACGCGGGACCGAGGAGACGACAAGACGTGACGATCAACGAGCAACGCGGGGCGCCCACCGACAGCAAGACGCAGGGCGCAGCCGTCCTTGCCGGTACGCACGCCCTCGTTGATCGGCTCAACGCCGGCGAACCCTATGCCGTGGCGTTCGGCGGTCAGGGCGGCTCCTGGCTGGAGAATCTCGAAGAGCTCGTCAGCTCGGCCGGTATCGAGTCCGAGCTGAGCGAGGTGGTCGGGGAGGCCGAGCTGCTGCTCGAACCGGTGGCCCGGGAGCTGGTCGTGGTGCGTCCCATCGGTTTCGAACCCATGAAGTGGGTGCGGGCGTTGGCCGCCGAAGAGCCGCTGCCCACCAACAAGCAGCTGATCACCGCCGCGATCTCGGGCCCCGGCATCCTGCTGACCCAGATGGCCGCCATTCGCGCGCTGACCCGTCAGGGTTTGGATCTGCACGGCAGCCCTCCGGTGGCGATGGCCGGGCACTCCCAGGGCCTGATGGCCTGTGAGTCGCTACGTGCCAACGGCGCCAGGGACGCCGAACTGTTGGCGCTGCTGCAGCTGATCGGCGCTGCGGGCTCGCTGATCTCGCGGCGCCGCGGCATGGTCGGCCGCGGGGACAAGTCGCCGATGGTGTCGGTGACCAACGTCGATCCCGACCGAATCGCCGAACTGCTCGAGGAGTTCTCCCAAGACGTTCGCACGGTGCTGCCGCCGGTGCTCTCCATCCGCAACGGCAGACGCTCGGTCGTCATCACCGGCACGCCAGAACAACTCGGCCGCTTCGAGCTGTACTGCGCGAAGATCACCGAGAAGGAAGAAGCCGAACGCAAGAGCAAGGTCCGCGGCGGCGCCGTGTTCTCACCGGTGTTCCACGGCGTGCAGGTCGAGGTGGGCTTCCACACGCCGCGGCTGGCCGACGGTGTCGAGCTCGTCGACCGCTGGGCCGCCAAGTGCGGAATTGACACCGAGTTGGCCCACGAGATGACCGAGTCGATCTTCGTGCGGCCCATCGACTGGGTGGCCGAAGTCGAGCGCCTGCACGACGCGGGGGCGAAGTGGATCGTCGACCTCGGCCCGAGCGACACCGCGACACGGGTGACCGCGCCGATCGTGCGGGGGCTCGGCATCGGTCTGGTGCCTGCGGCCACCCGGGTCGGTCAGCGCAACCTGTTCACCGTCGGCGCCGAACCCGAAGTGCCGCCGGCCTGGTCGAGCTTCGCGCCGAGCACCGTTTCGCTCCCCGACGGCTCGGTGAAGCTGTCGACGAAGTTCACCCGGTTGACCGGGCGCTCGCCCATCCTGCTCGCTGGCATGACGCCGACGACCGTCGACGCCAGAATCGTCGCCGCGGCCGCCAACGCCGGGCACTGGGCGGAGCTGGCCGGCGGCGGTCAGGTCACCGAGGAGATCTTCGAGGACCGCATCGCCGAGCTGACCGCCATGCTCGAGCCCGGCCGTGCCGTGCAGTTCAACTCCCTGTTTCTCGACCCGTACCTGTGGAAGCTGCAACTCGGCGGAAAGCGGTTGGTGCAGAGGGCTCGTCAGTCCGGTGCACCGATCGACGGTGTCGTCGTCAGCGCGGGTATCCCCGAACTCGCCGAAGCCGTCGAGCTGATCGACGAACTCAACAGCGTGGGCATCAGCCACGTGGTGTTCAAACCCGGCACCGTCGACCAGATCAAGTCGGTGATCAACATCGCCGCCGAGGTGCCCGGCAAGGACGTCATCGTGCACATCGAGGGCGGCCGCGCAGGCGGGCACCACTCGTGGGAAGACCTCGACGACCTGCTGCTGGACACCTACGCCGACCTGCGCAAGCGACCCAACATCACAGTCTGTGTCGGTGGTGGTATCGGCACCCCCGAGCGGGCCGCCGAATACTTGTCCGGGGACTGGGCCAAGGCCTACAACTTCCCGCCCATGCCCGTCGACGGCATCCTGGTCGGCACCGCGGCGATGGCGACGCTGGAGGCCACCACCTCTCCGGCGGTCAAGCAGATGCTCGTTGAGACGACCGGCACCGATCACTGGATCAGCGCCGGAAAAGCCCAGGGCGGCATGGCATCCTCGCGCAGCCAGCTCGGCGCCGACATTCACGAGATCGATAACGCGGCATCGCGCTGCGGCCGACTGCTCGACGAGGTCGCCGGTGACGCCGACGCAGTGGCGGCCCGACGCGACGAGCTGATCGCGGCGATGGCCGCCACCTGCAAGCCCTACTTCGGCGACGTTGGCGAGATGACCTATCTGCAGTGGCTTCAGCGCTACGTCGAGCTCACGGTCGGTGACGGCGACAGCACCGCCGACACTGCGGCACCGGGCAGCCCGTGGCTGGCCGACACCTGGCGCGACCGCTTCGCAGACATGCTGCACCGCGCCGAGGCCCGGTTGCATCCGCACGACTCCGGAACGATCGAAACGCTCTTCGATGATGCTGCGCTGCTGGAGGATCCGCAGCAGGCGATCGCCGCGCTGCTGGCGCACTACCCGGAGGCTGAGACGCTCAAGCTGCATCCCGCCGACGTGCCGTTCTTCATCACGCTGTGCAAGACCCCGGGTAAGCCGGTGAACTTCGTCCCCGTCATCGACAAGGACGTGCGGCGTTGGTGGCGCAGCGATTCGCTGTGGCAGGCGCACGACGCACGGTATGCGGCCGAGCAGGTGTGCATCATCCCGGGCACCCAGGCGGTGGCTGGCATCACCCGCGTCGACGAACCGGTGGGCGAACTGCTGGACCGCTTCGAGCAGGCCGCGATCGATCAGGCGCTCGCCACCGACGGTCACCCCGTACCGGTGGTGTCGCGCCGCTTCGCGCGCGCCGACATCAGCGGTCCGCTCGCGGTCGTGCTCGATTCGCCGGACGTGTTGTGGGCTGGGCGCACGGCGATCAACCCGGTGCACCGCATCGGCCCGCCCGAGGAGTGGCAGGTCAACGATGTACCCGGAAAGCCCAGCGCCACACACGCTTCCACGGGTGCGCGGCTCGAACTCGGCGCCGACGGCGTCACGCTGAGCGTTCCGCTCTCCGACATCTGGATCAACATCGGGTTCACGCTGCCGTCCTGCACGGTCAACGGTGGTATGCCGGTCGTGACCGTCGAGGACGCATCGGCGGCGATGCGTTCGGTTCTCGCGATCGCCGCGGGCGCGCGCACCCCCGATGCGCTGCCGCCGGTCGACGGCAACACCGCGACGGTGACTGTGGACTGGGACCCCGAACAGGTCGCCGACCACACCGGCGTCACCGCGACGTTCGGTGCGCCGTTGGCCCCGGGGCTCACGCTGGTGCCTGATGCGCTCGTGGGCCACTGCTGGCCTGCCGTGTTCGCGGTCATCGGCTCGGCCACCAGCGAGGACGGCTTCCCCGTCGTCGAAGGCCTGCTGAACCTCGTGCACCTCGACCACGCCGCGCACCTGCTCGCGCCGATGCCCAAGAACACGGCCGAATTAGCCGTCACCGCAACGGTTTCCGAGGCCTCAGACACCGAGTACGGGCGCGTCATCCCCGTCAGTGTCAGCATCGCCGACGGCGACGGCACCGTGCTGGCCCGACTGGAGGAGCGGTTCGCGATCCGCGGTCGCACCGGCGCGGCCGAACTCGCCGATCCACCGCGCGCCGGCGGCGCGATGACCGACAACGCGACTGACACGCCACGGCGCCGTCGTCGAGACGTCACCGTCGCCGCCCCGACCGACATGAGCGCGTTCGCGGTGGTCTCCGGTGACCACAACCCGATCCACACCGACCGGGCGGCGGCGTTGCTGGCCGGGCTGAAAACGCCGATCGTGCACGGGATGTGGCTCTCGGCGGCAGCCCAGCACGTGGTCACCGCCACCGACGGCAGGGCCACCCCGCCGGCCCGCCTGGTGGGCTGGACCTCACGCTTCTTGGGGATGGTGCTGCCCGGCGACGAGATCGAGTTCCGTGTCGACCGCGTCGGCATCGACCGTGGCGCCGAGGTGATCGAGGTCGCCGCACGTGTCGGCAACGAGCTGGTGATGTCGGCGACCGCTCAGCTGGCGGCGCCCAAGACCGTCTACGCCTTCCCCGGCCAGGGCATCCAGTCCAAGGGTATGGGCATGGAGGTGCGGGCACGTTCGAAGGCCGCCCGCAAGATCTGGGACAGTGCCGACAAATTCACCCGCGATGTCCTCGGCTTCTCGGTGCTTCATGTGGTGCGCGACAACCCGACCAGCCTGATCGCCTCCGGTGTGCACTACCACCATCCCGAGGGTGTGCTCTACCTGACCCAGTTCACCCAGGTCGCGATGGCGACCGTGGCCGCGGCCCAGGTCGCCGAGATGCGCGAGCAGGGCGCGTTCGTCGAAGGCGCGATCGCCTGTGGTCACTCGGTCGGTGAGTACACCGCGCTGGCGTGCGTCATCGGCGTGTACAAGCTCGAAGGCCTGCTGGAAGCGGTCTTTCACCGCGGCTCCAAGATGCACGACATCGTCCCGCGGGATGCGCAGGGCCGGTCGGACTACCGGATGGCGGCCATCCGGCCGTCCCAGATCGACCTCGACGACGCCGACGTCGGCACCTTCATCGACGAAATCTCGCAGCGCACAGGCGAATTCCTGCAGATCGTGAACTATAACCTGCGCGGTTCGCAGTATGCGATCGCCGGCACCGTCGCCGGCCTGGAGGCGCTGGAGGAGGAAGTCGAGAAGCGCCGCCAGATCACCGGCGGGAAGCGCTCCTTCATCCTTGTGCCCGGTATCGACGTGCCGTTCCACTCCTCGGTGCTGCGCATCGGCGTCAACGACTTCCGGCGCGCGCTGGAACGGGTGATGCCCGACGAGACGGATCCGGAACTTGTTGTCGGGCGCTATATCCCGAACCTGGTGCCGCGGCCGTTCACGCTCGATCGCGACTTCATCGAAGAGATCCGGGAACTGGTTCCGGCCGAACCGCTCGACGAGATCCTGGCCGACTACGACACCTGGCGTAACGAGCGGCCCGCGGAGTTGTGCCGCAAGGTCGTCATCGAGTTGCTGGCCTGGCAGTTCGCCAGCCCGGTGCGCTGGATCGAGACCCAGGACCTGCTGTTCATCGAGGAGGCAGCGGGCGGCCTCGGTGTCGAGCGGTTCGTCGAGATCGGCGTGAAGTCCGCACCGACTGTGGCTGGCCTGGCGCGGAACACGCTGAAGCTGCCCGAGTACTCGCACAACACCACCGAGGTACTCAACGCCGAGCGGGACGCCGCGGTGCTTTTCGCCACCGACACCGACCCCGAGCCGGAGGTCGAATTCGACGACGCACCGGCCCCCAAGGTCGAAGCGGTCGAGGCGGCTCCGGCCGCACCGGCACCCGCGGCACCCACAAGCCCTGGCGCACCGTCGGGCGGTCCGCGCCCCGACGACCTCGGTTACGACGCCGCCGACGCCACCATGGCGCTGATCGCGCTGTCGGCGAAGATGCGCGTCGACCAGATCGAGCCGCTGGACTCCATCGAGTCCATCACCGACGGCGCGTCGTCGCGACGCAACCAGCTGCTGGTGGACCTGGGTTCAGAGCTGAACCTCGGCGCCATCGACGGCGCGGGCGAAGCCGACCTGGCCGGGCTCAAGGGCCAGGTCACCAAACTGGCCCGCACCTACAAGCCGTTCGGCCCAGTGCTTTCCGATGCGATCAACGACCAGCTGCGCACCGTGCTCGGCCCGTCCGGGAAGCGTCCGGCCTACATCGCCGAGCGGGTCAAGAAGACCTGGGAACTCGGCGACGGCTGGGTCAAGCACGTCACGGTCGAGGTCGCGTTGGGCACCCGCGAGGGTTCCAGCGTGCGCGGCGGTGACCTCGGCGGCCTGCACGACGGCGCGCTCGCCGACGCGGCGACCGTCGACAAGGTGATCGACGCCGCCGTCGCCGCGGTGGGCGCACGCCAAGGTGTTGCGGTAACGCTGCCCGCGGCGGCCGCAGGCCCGGGAGGCGGCGTGGTCGACTCGGCCGCGCTGGGCGAGTTCGCCGCACAGGTGACGGGCCCCGACGGGGTGCTCGCCTCGACCGCTCGGCTGATCCTGAGCCAACTCGGGCTGGACACCCCGGTCAGCGTGCCGGAGACCACCGATGCCGAGCTGATCGATCTGGTCACCGCCGAGTTGGGCTCGGACTGGCCGCGGTTGGTGGCCCCGGTGTTCGACGGCCGCAAGGCGGTGCTGTTCGACGACCGCTGGGCCAGCGCGCGCGAGGATCTGGCCCAGCTGTGGCTGATGGACGACGATGAGGTCGACGCGGACTGGACGCGGCTCTCCGAGCGGTTCGAGGGCACCGGTCATATCGTCGGCAAGCAGGCCACCTGGTGGCAGGGCAAGGCACTGGCGGCGGGCCGCAACATCCACGCCTCGCTGTACGGCCGCGCCGCCGCAGGCGCCGAGAACCCCGGTAAGGGCCGCTACAACGACGAGGTCGCGGTGGTGACCGGTGCGTCGAAGGGGTCGATCGCCGCGTCCGTGGTCGCCAAACTCCTCGACGGCGGGGCGACGGTGATCGCCACGACCTCGAGGCTCGATGACGACCGGTTGGCGTTCTACCGCACGCTGTACCGCGACCACGCCCGGTTCGACGCCAAGCTGTGGGTGGTTCCCGCCAACATGGCGTCCTACACCGACATCGACGCGCTGGTCTCCTGGGTCGGCACTGAACAGACTGAAAGCCTTGGGCCGCAGTCGATTCACCTCAAGGATGCGTTGACACCGACGTTGTTGTTCCCGTTCGCGGCGCCGCGGGTGGCCGGCGACCTCTCCGACGCCGGATCGCGCGCCGAGATGGAGATGAAGGTGTTGCTGTGGGCGGTGCAGCGGCTGATCGGCGGGCTATCGCACGTCGGCGCCGAACGCGACGTGGCCGCGCGGTTGCACGTGGTGCTGCCCGGCTCGCCGAACCGCGGCATGTTCGGCGGCGACGGCGCGTACGGCGAGTCCAAGGCCTCGCTCGACGCTCTGGTTTCCCGCTGGAAGGCCGAAACATCGTGGGCACAACGGGTCTCGTTGGCGCACGCGCTGATCGGCTGGACCAAGGGCACCGGGCTGATGGGGCACAACGACGCGATCGTCGACGCCGTCGAAGAAGCCGGGGTGACCACCTACACCACCGAACAGATGGCGGCCATGCTGCTCGAGCTGTGCGGCATGGAGGCGAAGGTGGCCGCCGCACGTGAACCGCTGCAGGCCGACCTCACCGGTGGGCTGGCCGACGTCGAGCTCGATCTCGCGGAGCTCTCGGCCAAGGCTCGCGACGAGATGGTGTCGGAGTCGGCTGAGGAAGAGCCCGAAGAGCACGGAATGATCCGGGCCCTGCCGTCACCGCCGCGCGGTCATCGCCCGGCGCCGCCGCCGGCGTGGGACGACCTCGACGTCGACCCGGCCGATCTGGTGGTGATCGTCGGCGGCGCCGAGTTGGGCCCGTACGGCTCGTCTCGGACCCGCTACGAGATGGAGGTCGACAACGAGCTGTCGGCGGCCGGTGTGCTGGAGCTCGCGTGGACCACCGGCCTGGTCAAATGGGAGGACGATCCGACCCCCGGCTGGTACGACACCGAGACCGGTGACCTCGTCGACGAGGGCGAGCTGGTGGAGCGCTACCACGACGCTGTCGTCGAACGGGTGGGCATCCGCGAGTTCGTCGACGACGGCGCGATCGACCCCGATCACGCTGCACCGCTGCTGGTTTCGGTCTTTCTGGACAAGGACTTCACGTTCGTGGTGTCCAGCGAGGAAGAGGCCAGGGCGTTCGTACAGTTCGACCCCGAGCACACCGTCATCGCACCGGTGCCCGACAGCGCCGACTGGCAGGTCACCCGCAAGGCGGGCACCGAGATCCGGGTTCCGCGTAAGACCAAGCTGTCGCGCACCGTCGGCGCGCAGATCCCGACCGGGTTCAACCCGATGGTCTACGGCGTCAGCCAGGAGATGATGAACTCCATTGACCGGCTGGCGATCTGGAACCTCGTCACCACCGTCGACGCGTTCCTCTCGGCGGGGTTCACTCCGGCGGAACTGATGCGGTGGGTGCATCCCAGCCTGGTGGCCAGCACGCAGGGCACCGGTATGGGCGGTATGACGTCGATGCAGACGATGTACCACGGCAACCTGCTGGGCAGGAACAAGCCGAACGACATCCTGCAGGAAGTGCTGCCCAACGTGTACGCGGGCCACGTCGTGCAGTCCTACATCGGCAGCTACGGCGCGATGATCCACCCGGTCGGTGCGTGCGCCACCGCGGCCGTGTCGGTCGAGGAGGGCGTCGACAAGATCCGGTTGGGTAAGGCCGAGTTCGTCGTCGCCGGCGGATACGACGACCTGACGCTGGAAGCCATCATCGGCTTCGGGGATATGTCGGCCACCGCCGACACCGAGATGATGCGCGCCAAGGGCATCAGCGACTCGAAGTTCTCGCGGGCCAACGATCGGCGCCGGCTCGGGTTCGTCGAGGGGCAGGGCGGTGGCACCGTGCTGCTGGCCCGCGGCGACCTGGCGCTGAAGATGGGCCTGCCGGTGCTGGCGGTGGTGGGCTATGTGTCGTCCTTCGCCGACGGCGTGCACACATCGATCCCGGCCCCGGGTATGGGCGCGCTCAGCGCGGGCCGCGGCGGGCGCCAGTCCGAACTGGCGCGTTCGCTCGCCAAATTGGGCGTCGGCGCCGACGACATCGCCGTGGTGAGCAAGCACGACACCTCGACGCTGGCCAACGACCCCAACGAGACCGAGTTGCACGAACGGCTCGCCGACTCGTTGGGCCGCTCAGACGGCGCACCGCTGTTCGTGGTGTCGCAGAAAAGCCTGACCGGCCACTCCAAGGGCGGCGCCGCGGCGTTCCAGATCATGGGCCTGTGCCAGATCCTGCGCGACGGGGTGATCCCGCCCAACCGCAGCCTGGACTGCGTCGACGACGAACTCGCCGGCGCCGCGCACCTGGTCTGGCTCCGCGACACCCTGCGGTTCGGTGAAAAGTTCCCGCTGAAGGCCGGTTTGGTGACCAGCCTCGGCTTCGGACACGTGTCGGGTCTGGTGGCGCTGGTGCATCCGCAGGCGTTCCTCGCCGCGCTGAGCCCGGCTCAGCGTGCGGACTACCGCGAGCGTGCCAACGCTCGGGTGCTGGCGGGCCAACTGCGGTTGGCGTCGGCGATCGCGGGCGGTCCGGCGCTGTACGAGAAACCGGCCGACCGCCGGTTCGCCGCCGACGCGCCCGAGAAGCGGCAGGAAGCCGAGATGCTGCTCAACCCGGCGTCGCGGCTCGGCGATGGCGACGTGTATGTGGCACCGACATCGTGAGATAACGTCGCGCCCATGGCAATAGTCGGGGTGGGGATCGACCTGGTGTCCATCCCCGAGTTCGCCGAGCAGGTCGACCAGCCGGGCACGGTGTTCGCCGAGACGTTCACGCCGGGTGAGCGCCGCGACGCCGCCGACAAGAGTTCGTCGGCGGCGCGACATCTGGCCGCGCGCTGGGCGGCCAAGGAGGCCGTCATCAAGGCGTGGTCGGGGTCGCGGTTCGCCAAGCGGCCGGTGCTGCCCGAGGGTATCCACCGCGACATCGAGGTCATCACCGACATGTGGGGCCGGCCCAAGGTCCGGCTCACCGGGGCGATCGCCGAACATCTCAAGGAAGTGACGATCCATCTGTCGCTGACCCACGAGGCCGACACCGCCGCGGCGGTCGCGATCCTCGAGGAGCGCTGAGCCCCCTGGCGCGAGATTGCATTTTTGCAGAGAAAGTGCGAGAGCGCGCCTGCCGGAGTACGGTTTCGCGGCTAGCGTCGTCGCCATGAGCGATCTGGTGCAACGCGTGCGTGAAGTGCTGTCGTCGGTACGGCGCGATCTCGACGACCTGGTGCGCATCGAGTCGGTATGGGCCGACCCGGCCCGCCGTCCGCAGGTGCACCGCAGCGCGGACGCGGTGGCGAAGCTGCTGTCGGACGCGGGGTTCGGCGATATCCAGATCGTCAGCGAGGGCGGCGCGCCTGCCGTCATCGCACGTCATCCGGCGCCGCCGGGAGCGCCGACCGTGCTGCTGTACGCCCACCACGACGTCCAGCCCGAGGGCGACCACACCCAGTGGAACACGCCGCCGTTCGAGCCGACCGAGCGCGACGGCCGACTCTACGGCCGGGGCACCGCTGATGACAAGGCGGGGATCGCAACGCATTTGGCGGCGTTTCGCGCCCACGGCGGTAACCCGCCGGTCGGGGTGACGGTGTTCGTCGAAGGCGAGGAAGAATCCGGCTCGCCGTCACTGTCGCGGTTGCTGGCAGCACACCGCGAGACGCTGGCCGCCGATGTCATCGTCATCGCCGATTCCGACAACTGGAGCACCGAGGTGCCGTCGCTGACGGTCTCGCTGCGCGGCCTCGTCGACTGCGTCGTCGAGGTGGCCACCCTCGATCACGGCCTGCATTCCGGGCTGTGGGGCGGTGTGGTGCCCGATGCGCTGAGCGTATTGGTGCGGTTGTTGGCGAGCCTGCACGACGACGGCGGCAACGTCGCGGTCGCCGGACTGCATGAGGCCACCGCGTTCGACGTCGACTATCCACCCGAGAGGGTGCGCGAGGAGACCGGCCTACTCGATGGTGTCTCCGAGATCGGTTCCGGCTCTGCGCCGCAACGGCTATGGGCCAAGCCGGCGATTACGGTGATCGGGATCGACACGACGTCGATCGACAAATCGTCGAACACCCTGATCCCGCGGGCCAAAGCGAAGATCAGCATGCGGGTGGCCCCCGGCGGTGACGCCGGCGCACATCTAGAAGCCCTGACGCGGCACCTCGAAGAGAACGCGCCGTGGGGCGCGCAGGTGACCATCACGCCCGGCGATCTGGGCCAGCCGTACGCGATCGATGCCAGCGGCCCGGTCTACGATGCCGCGCGCGCCGCGTTTAGGGAGGCGTGGGGCGCTGAAGCCGTCGACACCGGAGTGGGCGGCTCGATACCGTTCATCGCGGAGTTCGCCGAGGCATTCCCGGACGCGACGATTCTCGTCACCGGCGTGGAAGACCCTGCGACACAAGCGCACAGCGTCAACGAGAGCCTGCACCTGGGGGTGCTGGAACGCGCGGCCACCGCCGAGGCGCTGCTGTTGGCGAAACTGGGCTCAGACCGACAGGTCGCGTCGTAGCTTCGCGACGTGACCGGTAGCGCGCACGTTGTACTGCGCCGCCCCGATGTTGCCCTTCTCGTCGACGAGGAAAGTTGAGCGGATCACGCCCTGAACGGTCTTGCCGTACATGGTTTTCTCGCCGAAGGCACCCCATGCCGTGAGCACCCTGCGGTCGGGATCCGACAGCAGCGGGAAGGTCAGCTTTTGCGCGTCGCGAAACTTCGCCAGCTTCTCCGGCTTATCCGGTGAGATGCCGATGACCTCGATGCCGGCGTCGTTCAGCTCGCTGAGATTGTCGCGGAAATCGCAGGCTTGTTTGGTGCAACCGGGCGTCGAGGCGGCCGGGTAGAAGTAGACGACGACCTTGCGGCCCCGGTAGTCGCTGAGCTTGACGGTGTTGCCGTCGGCATCCGGCAGGCTGAACGCGGGGGCTTTGTCGCCGACCTCGAGTCGCGGTGTCTGTGCCACGCCTGAGCATCCCTTCTTGTTGACCGGTGCGCTGCGGTGAGCGCGGGCTGCTCTAGGGTAGATCGACAGGCTCCGCAGCGGAGTGGCGACTTCTCAGGCGGCTTGGAGGCGCAAGTGGCAGACCGCGATCCCGACACCATCAAGCGGGACATCGATCAGGCACGTGATCAGTTGGCGTCGACCGTGGACATTCTGGCCGAACGGGCCAACCCCAGCAGGCTGGCCGAGGATCTCAAGGCCGGTGTCGTGCGGTTCGTCAAGAAGCCGGCTGTGGCGATGTCGCTGGCCGGGGTGGGTGCGTTGCTGCTCGTACTGACCGTGCGGCGGATCAAGCACGGCTGACGCCGTCAGCCCCGGCGACGCGCGGAGCGGAACCAGTCGGCGAAGGAAAAGGTCGGCGGATTGGCGACCCGGCCAATGCGACTGCAGTTGTACACCGCGATGGGGCCGTCCGCAGCTACCTCATCGCCAGCATGCGAACCCCCGGCTCCAGCCGTAAGCGATCCGCTCATCTGCGACATCAGCTAATTCCCCGTCCCTTTGTGCAACTTGCTCACCTGCGGTCCGCGAACCTGTGGTCAGCTAACCGAAACTGTAGCAGACACATCCACCTTCTAGCAGCTTAAAACCTGGAATTTGGGCGGCGACCACGTTCGCTCCGCAACTCATATGCGCGGCGTGTGATTCCTGCCATAACTTTGCTTATGCCATCGCCAGCACACAGCCTTCGGTTGACCTGCCAATCGGGTGAAGTAATTTACGTCTGCGTCATCCGCAACGACTTGGCCAGCCCAGGTCACGCGACCGAAGGGGCCCAGGGGGGGTCGGCGCAGGGCCGGAGTGAAGGCGTCGCCCCGCCTAGCGGGGCGCGCCATGAAAGTCGACAGATCGACCGTGATGGGTGCGCCGTCAGGGTTTCGAACCCCGGACCCGCTGATTAAGAGTCAGCTGCTCTACCAACTGAGCTAACGGCGCTGCGTGTGCGACAATAACAGGCGCTCTGGCGCAGGGTGAAATCCCGGGCGCAGACGGTCACAGGCGAGCCCGTCGAGGCGACCCGTAGTCGAATTTGCCCCGTACACTGTTGCAAAAGAAGCGTTGCTCGGTTGTTCCTGTTTGCGAGGTGGAAAGAGAATGTGGCAGGTCCCGACGGTGACCCGTCCGCGTCGACGTCGTGCATGGCTGACAGCCATTGCCCTTGTCCCCGTGGTCGCGTTGGGGCTGTCTGCGTGCAGCAGCAACTCCGCGCCGCCGGAGCCCCAGGTGATCGACGACAAGGGCACCCCGTTCGGGGATTTGCTCATCCCCAAGTTGGTGTCCTCGGTCAAGGACGGCGCAGTGGGGGTCAGCGTCGACGCCCCGGTGACGGTCAGCGCGGAGTCCGGTGTGCTCGGCTCGGTCACGATGGTGAACGAAAACGGTCGCGTCGTGGACGGCAAGCTGAGCCCCGACGGACTGACCTGGTCGACCACCGAGCCGCTGGGCTACAACAAGCGCTACACGCTGACCGCGGAGTCGATGGGCCTCGGCGGCGCGACCAGCAGGCAGATGACGTTCGAAACGCACTCGCCGGAGAACCTGACGATGCCCTACGTGGTGCCCAGCGACGGTGAGGTCGTGGGCGTCGGTCAGCCGGTCGCGATCCGGTTCGACGAGAACATCCCGAACCGGCTGGCCGCCCAGCGGGCGATCGAGATCAAGACCACGCCGCACGTCGACGGCGCCTTCTACTGGTTGAACAACCGCGAGGTCCGTTGGCGCCCAGCCCATTACTGGAAGCCCGGTACGACGGTGGATGTTTCGGTCAACACCTACGGGGTGGACCTGGGTGACGGGTTGTTCGGGCAGGAGAACGTCTCCACGCACTTCACGATCGGCGACGAGGTCATCTCCACGATCGACGACAACACCAAGACGATGACGGTCAAGCGCAACGGCGAGGTCATCAAGACGATGCCGGTGTCGATGGGCAAGAACAGCACACCCACCAACAACGGCACCTACATCGTCGGCGAGAAGCGCGCCCACATGGTGATGGACTCGTCGACCTACGGCGTGCCGGTCAATTCGCCCAACGGATACCGCACCGAGGTGGACTGGGCCACCCAGATCTCCTACAGCGGCATCTACGTGCACGCGGCGCCGTGGTCGGTGGGCAGCCAGGGCCACAGCAACGTCAGCCACGGCTGCGTCAACGTCAGCACCAGCAACGGGCAGTGGTACTACAACAACTCCAAGCGCGGCGACGTCGTCGAGGTCGTCAACACGGTTGGGTCGACGCTGCCGGGCACCGACGGCCTCGGGGACTGGAACATCCCGTGGGAGACGTGGAAGGCCGGCAACGCCAACATCTGAGCCGAAAAAAGGTCAGGGAGCGGAAATCCGCTCCCTGACCCGTCGGGGTGGCTGACGGGACTCGAACCCGCGACAGCCAGGATCACAACCTGGTGGCTGAGAGGCCATGTATGAGCAGTGTAGAGGCCATTTACTGTCAGACCTTTTGCAACGTTGATGGGGACAGGACTCCCTGGTCGTAGACAGAAATGGACTCGTTAGCGTTGCATTAAGGTTGCAAACGTGGCTACACAGAAGACAGCCAGGAGACGGAGTTTTGGCACCCTGCGCACCATGCGAAGTGGACGTGTCCAAGCGTCCTACATGTACGACGACGGCAAGCGGTACTACGCCACACACACGTACGACAACCGCACCGACGCCGAGGGTTGGTTGGCCAACGAACGCAAGCTGATCGAGTTAGGGGAGTGGTCGCCACCTGAGTCTAGGGCGGCACTCAAAGCTGTAGCCGGGGTAACGCTGCGGGAGTACTCCGACCAGTGGGTGAAACACCGAGACCTGACGCCGAAGACCCACGCCCTGTATACACGGCTTCTCAAGACGCGGATCCTGCCCGAACTGGGCGACGAGATCCTGAGGGCCATCACACCGGCACGAGTGCGGGCATGGTGGATCGGATTAGGGAAGTCCACGCCGACGAGCAACACGCACGCCTACCAGCTTCTCAAGGCCATCTACAACACCGCAGTCGAGGACAAGGCTGTGACGGAGAATCCGTGCCAGATCAAGTCGGCTGGAAAGCCACCGAAACCGCGTGACGTTAAACCGTTGACTCCGGCTGAGTTGGATATGGTAGCCGAGTCAGCGCCGGAGGCATATCGGGTGGCTGTGCTGGTCGCTGCGTGGTGTGGGCTGCGTTTTGGCGAGTTGATCGAGCTGCGACGCAAGGATGTTCACACCGAGGGCGACCGGATCATACTCAGGATTCGGAGAGCTGCTACAAGGGTCGGCAACAACCTGGTGGTTGGACCTCCGAAGACTGATGCCGGTATTCGTGACGTGACTGTGCCGCCGCACATCGCCGAGCAGCTGCACGAGCACATCGGGAAGCATACGGGCAGAGGCCCGGAGGCGTTTGTGTTCACCACTACACGAGGCAAGCGGTTGTCCACGACGGCGTTCACGAAGGCCGTCAAGGCGGGTTTCGCTGCGGTTGGCAAGCCAGAGATGCGCGTCCACGATTTGCGACATGTGGGGGCGACGTTGGCGGCGCAGGCCGGGGCGACAACCAAAGAATTGATGCGGCGGTTGGGTCATACGACGCCCGGCATGGCGATGCGGTATCAAATTGCAGCGCAGGAGCGCGACGTCAAGATCGCGGAGGCCATGTCAAAGTTGGTGGCTCCTAGTCAGGGGGTAGATCGGAGCCAGGATTAAGCCCTGAGCGAACAAAACTATCTTTAACTCTACAGGGAACTCTACAGACTTCGCAGACCTTCGCGAAGCGAAGTCCCAGGCCACGACTGCGCAGACGTACCGAAGTCTACAGTGAACTCTACAGAATCTTCACAGAACCACCTGCGCCACAACGGGTTTCGTTCGATGCAGCCTGCTGGCGTCGCAGCTAGCGTGGGTTCTTGGTAGCTCGTCCTGGGCTACCCAGATCCTGAGAGGAGCTACCAGTGCGTTCACGCTCGAATCCCGACTACACACGTACACTTCCACCGTCTCCGTCGATTCGACAGGCTGCGAATTGGCTTGGCGTGGACCAGAAGACGATCCGTCGCTATATCGCGTCTGGACTCCTGAAAGCCTCAAGGGTAGGCCCGCGACTGATTCGCATCGACCGTGAGTCGTTGCTCAAGCTTGGCAAGCCGATCGGCAACTGGGTGTGATCACGTTGAGAAGCAGTATATTCGACAACCCTGTGATTGGTGATCATGAGTCACTCACTTTTGGCTGGACGCCTGAACAGCTAAACCCCATCATCGAGTTGCTTGCTCCGCACTTGCCAACCGGACTGACCAGAAGGATGACACGAGCCGTCGCGAGCGTTGCTCGGTCAATTGTTCACGCGCACAAGCTGAGCGGCGACGGTGTCCACTACTCACGGAAGACGGACTTCTACAACAAGCCACATCGATACAGACCTGGTGATCCGCTCTACTCACATCACTTCGTGACGAAGTCAATGAGAATTCTCGAAAGCCAAGGGCTGGTGACCACCTGCCCCGGTTACCACATCAAGTACGGGCCTGGATATCAGTCGGTTGCTTGGGCTACAGGCAAGCTAGTGGGGTTGGTCGGTGATGTGGTGGACGTCTGTGAAGAGCGCGGCCTTCCGCAGCAGTTTGAGACGATTGTTCTGAGGGATGAGAATAAGCGTGACATCGACTACGCCGACGATGAAGCAACTGTTCGTATGAGAGCCGAACTTGAGATCATCAACAAGCACCTGTGTGAGTCTGAGTTGCTGCTGGCTGGCGAAAACATCGAAATCGTGAGAGGCAGAAGGATCTTCAACGTAACCTTCGACAGGGGTGGGCGGTTCTATGTTTTCGGGGAGTCGTTCCAGATGACTCCATCCGAGAACCGGTCGATGTTGGAGCTTGTGGTGGGCGGCGAACGACGTCCGGTAGTCGAGGTCGATTACTCCACCCTTCACCCGATGATGGCCTACACCGAAGCTGGAATCTCGGTGCCTGATGACGATCTCTACAAAATCGATCGCTTTCATCGCGATCTCGTGAAGCGCGGGGTGAACGTGCTGTTGAACGCCAAAACAAGAACCAAAGCGATCAACGCATTGATCGAGGACCTCGGGCGCGACAACGAGCTGCGGCGATTGTCTGGGGCTGCGTCCAAGTACCGGAATGACTGTCGAGCGGTCGTTGTGCCGTTGGTTGAGGCTCTCGAGACTAAGCATGCGCCCATCCGAGAGTTCTTTGGTTCCGATTGTGGGGCAAGGTATCAGCGTCTCGACTCCGATATGGCTGTGGAGGTGATGCTCCGTATGATTGAGCAGACGGGACGGTGTCCCCTTCCGATCCACGATTCATTCCTGGTGTCGGACCTCGATCTCCAACACCTTGAGAAGACGATGACGGACGTAGCCGATGCACGGTCTCTGCCTGTCCGGTTGAAGGTCACTCCAGCTCGGTGAAGCGAGTTGCCTATACCTCGGTGCTCACACCCTTCTTCCGACCGGGGAAGCTATGACAGCTACTCCACCACACAAGATGGCCAGCAGACGTGCTGGTTCATCCGACTGCCATCCTTCACCCTTCTATCCAAGAACTTCTCCCCCCTTCTCCCAGAAGAAACACTCTTCTTTCACTCCCCTTCCCTCCTTCCCCTTCCATATGGGGGAAACTTTTGGTGCGCGGCAACGTGAGGACATCGCGTGTCGTCTGCGGCGTGTCCTGGAAGTACAGGTGCGAACCGTCACCTACGCGCAAAGTTGGCTACTCATGAACGTGGGCACGCACCGAAAAGCACACTGGTCGAACAGATACCGCAAGAAACGCGGACTTGCTCCGGTTTGAGAAGCAGGCGACCCCGATGGCATGCTCCTCCCATCAGAGCGAGAGCACACACGGAAAGTCAACACGGTGCGAATCGGCCCGAGCAAGCGCGAAGGCAAGGGCTGCGCGTGCTGCCGGTGGGTCACGATGAAGCCAAGCGTTGGTGATCGCGTACGCATTGGGCGCGATGAACATCTTCGTCCATCGAAGGGCACTTGGCCGCGGTTCCGTGGCCGCGAAGGGACCGTGGTTGAGGTCAACACAGACTCCAAGTGGCCTCACTTGACCGAGTACGGAGTCGTCTTTGGCAGGGTTCGACCACGTGCCAACCATCCGCATCTGCGCAAGTGGTCAGGCGACGAGCCGAGTACAAGGTGTACGAGATCAGCGTCCTGGACCCCCAGCGCCACACTGAGCCACTTTCTTGCCAGGCCCGATAGAGATGTACCCGCGAAGGAGCCACGCCTGCGACAACATTGGATTCCAAACAGTGAAGCTTTAACGCCTTGGATCTCGCAGCCGCTGAAGACGTCGTTGGAGGAACGGTCCTTTACCCCTCCATGGCGTCATCGAGAGATTTCGCCTTCAATACTTGCCGAGAGCGAGCGAGGGGGCATTATGCGCGCGGCCATTCAATCCGTCGTGCGTAGGTGCGCATGGCGGAGCACATAAATCTCGTCCAGACTGAACGCAGATCGTTGCACCCATTTCC
>NZ_JBEFTH010000020.1:0-48006 GCF_053483935.1 Mycolicibacterium sp. XJ879 | reverse complement strand
GCCGACGAGCCCGGCGCCGCGGCGTCAGGCCGCGGAGCCGACGAGCCCGGCGGACCGGCACCTCCCGAAAACCGGGCGGCCTAACGGCCGACCCGAGAAACCGCAGCGCCTCGAAAAATCCGACGGCGCCAGCATCAGCACGCCCGGACCGACCGGCGCTAGCGAATCGACAAAGCCCGCCCCGGCCGGTGGTTGGAGCGGGTTCTTCTCGTGGAGCTAAGGGGATTCGAACCCCGGACCCCCACTTGCAGGACGGGGCGGGAGCCGTGACCAGGCCTTTTACCGGCTTGAACGCCGTGTCGTTGACGTAGTTGGGCACGCTACTGTCGTCAGTGTTGTCGTCAGAATTGTGGTCAACGGAGTGCCCATACCGACGAGACGGCACTTCAGCGGCGTCAGCCCTTCCACGGGTCAGAGGAGGCGAGGAGGTCCGCGAACAGCCAGCCGACATTTGATGCCCGCGGCGCTCGATAGCATCACTTAAGACGTGAAGTGATGCTATCTTCGGTATGTGGCATCAGCTGGGGAGGGCACCGCGCTCACGTACGAGACGCTGACGTGGGACGCGCCCGTCGAAGCCGGTTACGGCCTTGCGGACCTGCGGGCGGCGCAGCGACAAGCCGGAGAGTACGAGGCCGCGATCCCGGCGTCCATCGCCGAACTCGCCGTGTCGCTTCCGGCGGCGGTCCTGGCCGACGCTGAAGAAGCGAGCAATGAGATCACACGTTTCGACGCTGAGCTCGGCGACGAGATCGCGCCCTTCGCCGCCGTCTTGCTGCGATCGGAGTCCGCGGCGAGTTCGAACATCGAGAACTTGACCGCCTCCGCGCGCGCGATCGCTGAAGCCGAAGCCCTCGGCGACACCAGCCGGCGCAATGCCGCCCTGATCGTGAGCAACACCGAAGCCATGAAGGCTGCAGTCGCGCTGGCCGACCGACTCGACGACAAAGCGATCCTGGCTATGCACGCCGCCCTGATGCACCACACCGACCCTGTCTCCGCCGGAAACTGGCGCACTGAGCAGGTTTGGATTGGCGGTGGAAATTTCGGGCCCCGCGGCGCCGACTACGTCGCACCTCACCACACCCGCGTGCCCGGCGCGATCGAGGATCTCCTCGCCTTCACCCGTCGCGCCGATGTGCCCAGCCTCCCCCAGATCGCCATCGCCCACGCACAGTTCGAGACCATCCATCCCTTCACCGACGGCAACGGCCGGACCGGCCGCGCACTTATCCAAGCGATGCTGCGCCACAAGCGACTCACTCGCCAGATCACCGTCCCGGTCTCGGCCGGGCTCCTCACCGACACCGCTGCCTACTTCGGCGCCCTCGGCTCCTATCGCGACGGTGATCCCGCACACATGGTCGAGCGGCTCTCGGAAGCGTCGCTGCTCGCAGTCGCGAACGGACGCCGACTGGTCACCGACCTCAGATCAATTCGCGAGGAATGGGATACAAGGATCACTGCCCGGCGGGACTCAGCTGTTCATCGGGTCGCCGACCTGCTCATCCAGCACCCGGTCTTTAACGCGCAACTTCTTCAGCGTGAACTCGGCATCAGGACCGGGAACGCCCGCCGATATGTCGACCCGTTGACCACCGCCGGAATCATCATTGAGTTCACCGACCGCACCCGCAACAGAGCATGGCGCGCACCAGAAGTCCTCAGCGCGCTCGACGCGTTCGCCGCGCGAGCCGGGCGACGCAGCCGGTCCTGTTAGGCCGGCGAACCGGCAACGATGGATTATGAGTGGGTCAGTCCCCGGCACTTTTGGCCGAATCTACATGCGTTGCAACGGGTTTGATGGCCTCAATCTGAGGTATTGGGTGCATGACCTGCGCCACTCGTGCGCCACGTCGCTCTTCACGATGGGCGTGCAGCCCGCCACCGTCCAGCGGATCCTGCGCCATCGTTCGATCACCGTGACCACGGGAAACCTACGTCGAAGTGATCGAGGCGGTGCAGCTCGACGCACTCGACTCGATGTGTGGAATCCATGTTCGAACGACGACTGTCGCCAAAGACTGTCGTCAAGACGGATCTCCGACCCGTCCGCGCAAAACGACGAAACCCACCCCAACCGATGGTCAGAGCGGGTTTCGGACTGTGGAGCTAAGGGGATTCGAACCCCTGACCCCCACACTGCCAGTGTGGTGCGCTACCAACTGCGCCATAGCCCCGTGTCGTGCCCATCGAAGTTACACCACTGCCAGGTTGCCGTTCAAAATGGCTGGTCACGGTAGCTCCCCGGCGGCGTCGGGTCCGAGTGGGCGGGCCGGGGTGTGTTCGGCGGACGGCTTTCGGGTTTCGGGCGCGAAGAGCCACCCAACCGCGGCGGCCAGCAGGATCGCCCCGCTGATCACGAACGACCACGCGAACGACAGGTGCTGGGCGATCTGCCCGACCAGCAGCGAACCCACGATCGAGCCCATGTCCGCCATCATCTGAAACCCCGCCAGCGCGGTGCCGCCGCGCGCCTTGTTGCCGATGACGTCGGCCACGGCGGCCTGCTGTGGCGAGCTGAACATCCCCGTCGCCGCGCCCGCCAGAAACGCCGTGACCAGGAACACCGTCAGGTTGTCGCTGAACCCGACCGCAATCGTGGCCGCCCCGGCCGCGGCCAGCCCGATGATGAGCAGGATCCGGCGCCCGACTCGGTCCGACAGATGTCCGCTGGGGATCACGGCGACCACGTTGCCGATCGCGAACGTCGCCAGCGCCAGTCCCGCAGTGCCGACGCCGCGACCGAGCACCTCCACGACGAACAGCGGCACCAGCGCGATACGCAGCCCGAACGCCGACCACCCGGTGGCCAGGTTCGACAGCAGCGCGGCGCGATACGCCCCGTGGCGGAACGCCTCGCCGAAGGTGACCTTGATCTGGGTGTCCGGCGCGGGAGCCGCCAGCGACGAGTGCCGCAGGCTGATGAACACCACCGCGGCCGCAACCGAGAGCGCACCGCCGTAGATCAAAAACGGCGCCGATAACCCGAAGCCAGCGGTCAGGCTGCCCAACACGGGCCCGCCCACCGAGCCGACCAGGAATGCCGAGGAGAACATGCCGGCCACCCGCCCGCGGGCATCGGGCGGGCTGATCCGGATCATCAACCCCAGCGCGGAGATGAAGAACATGGTCGAGCCGACCCCGCCGACCGACCGGAACAACAACAGCTGCCAATACGTCTGCGCGAACGCGCACGCTCCCGTCGACAGCGCGACGATCAGCAATCCGCTGACGTAGATGCGCCGCTCCCCCAGCCGCTGTACCAGCTGCCCAGCGGCGGGGGCGAACAACAGCCGCATCATCGCGAAGGCCGTGATGACGAACGTCGCCGCGCCGATGCCCACACCGAAATGGCGGGCATACTCCGGCAGCACCGGCGACACCACCCCGTAGCCCAGCGCGATCACGGCGTTCGAGAAGATCAGCACCCAGACTTCGGGGGGCAACCGCTCCTTGGTGCGTGCAGCCGCCGCGGACGAACTCACACGGCGACCCTATTGGACGACTTTGTTGACCACTTCCTTGGCAGCGTCCTGCACCTGTGCCAGGTGCTCGGGCCCACGAAAGGATTCGGCGTAGATCTTGTAGACGTCCTCGGTGCCCGACGGGCGCGCGGCGAACCACGCGTTCTCGGTCGTCACCTTCAAGCCCCCGAGCGGCGCCCCGTTGCCCGGCGCCTCGGTCAGCTTGGCGGTGATCGGTTCACCCGCCAGTTCGGTGGCCGTCACCTGCTCGGGCGACAGCTTGCCCAGCCGCGCCTTCTGCTCGCGGTCGGCGGGTGCCTGGATGCGGGCATAGGTCGGGGCGCCGTACTCCTCGGCGAGCGCGTGGTAGCGCTGCGAGGGCGTGGCGCCGGTGACCGCGAGGATCTCGGAGGCCAACAGCGCCAGGATGATGCCGTCCTTGTCGGTGGTCCACACCGAACCGTCGCGCCGCAGGAACGACGCGCCGGCACTTTCCTCACCACCGAAACCGATTGTGCCACTGAGTAATCCGTCGACAAACCACTTGAAGCCGACCGGCACCTCCACCAGCTTACGGCCCAGCCCGGCGACCACCCGGTCGATGATCGACGAGCTGACGATGGTCTTTCCGACCGCCGTGGCGGCCGGCCAGTCCGGCCGGTGGGCACAGAGGTATTCGATCGCCACCGCCAGGTAGTGGTTCGGATTGAGCAGGCCTGCATCGGGTGTGACGATGCCGTGCCGGTCGGCGTCGGGATCGTTGCCGGTCGCGATCTGATAGACGTCGCGGTTGGCGACCAGCGGCGCCATCGCGTGCGGTGAGCTGCAGTCCATCCGGATCTTGCCATCGGTGTCCAGCGTCATGAACGCCCACGTCTGGTCGACGTAGGGATGTACCACGGTGAGGTCCAGGTTGTACCGCTCGGCGATCGCGCCCCAGTAGTCGACGCTGGCGCCGCCGAGCGGGTCGGCGCCGATGCGAATACCTTCCGCGCTGATCGCGTGCATATCTACGACGGTGGCCAGGTCGTCGACGTAGGCGTTGAGGTAATCGTGGCGCTGCACGTCGCTCATCGCCCGCGCCAGCGACACCCGACGAACGTCCTTGAGCTTGCCGACCAGCAGTTCGTTGGCCCGTTTGGCGATCGCGCCGGTGGCGTCGGTGTCGGCGGGGCCGCCGCTTGGCGGGTTGTACTTGAAGCCGCCGTCACGCGGGGGATTGTGTGACGGTGTGACGACGATGCCGTCAGCCAGGCCGTCGGCGCGGCCGCGGTTGTAGGTGAGGATCGCGTGGCTGATCGCCGGCGTCGGTGTGTAGCGGTCGGCCGAATCGATCATCGTCACAACGTTGTTGGCGGCCAGTACCTCCAGCGCCGATTCCCACGCCGGCTCTGAGAGCGCATGGGTGTCACGGCCGAGGAACAACGGGCCGGTGGTGCCCTGCGCGGCGCGGTACTCCACGATCGCCTGCGTGGTGGCCAGAATGTGCGCCTCGTTGAACGACGCGTCCAGGCTCGACCCGCGGTGTCCCGACGTGCCGAACGCCACCTGTTGATCCGGATCTGCTGGATCCGGCCTGGTGGTGTAGTACGCGGTGACCACCGCGGCGACGTCGATGAGGTCTTCGGGCTGTGCCGGCTGACCGGCACGCGGATTGGCCGCCATGGACTCGATTGTGCTCCACACCGGAGCGGAACGCTCGGTGGTACCGCCATACTTTGCGTTGTGCTCAGTTACGACGGCCGCGAGCTAGCCGCGGTGTTTGTGGGCGGTGCGCTCGGCACGCTTGCCCGCGCAGCGCTCGAGGCACTGGCCGCGCCGGACCCGGGGCGGTGGCCGTGGCCGACGTTCGTCGCCAACATCGTCGGGGCACTTCTGTTGGGGTACTTCACTACCCGACTGCTGGAACGGTTGCCGGTCTCGAGCTACCGGCGCCCGCTGCTGGGCACCGGCCTCTGCGGTGGCTTGACGACGTTCTCGACCATGCAGGTCGAAACGCTGAAGATGATCGAGCACGGCCACTACGCGCTGGCCGTTGGCTACACGGCCACCAGCATCGCCGCCGGTTTGGTGGCGCTCTACGTCGCCACTGCGATGGTGCGACGCGTTCGGGTGCGCACATGACGACGGTTGCGGTCTGGACCGCGGTGCCGCTGTTCGGAGGTCTCGGCGCGGTGCTGCGTTTCGTCGTCGACCGCACGGTGTCGAATCGAGTCAACAGCGCCTTCCCTTACGGCACGCTGGTGGTGAACATCAGCGGCGCCCTGCTCCTTGGATTTCTGGCGGGCCTGGCCCTGGACCCGCACCTGGCGTTGCTCGCGGGCACCGCGTTCGTCGGCTCGTATACGACGTTCTCGACGTGGATGCTGGAGACCCACCGGCTCGGCGAAGAACGCCGGGTCGGCATGGCCGTCGCCAATATCGGTGCCAGCTTGGTGCTGGGACTTGCCGCGGCGGCATGTGGTCTGTGGCTGGGATTGCGCCTGTGACCGACGATTACATCAAGCTCAGTTGCTACTTCGGTGAACGACACCGGGCGGGAAACCGGTTTCTGGCCGAAGCGCTCGTCGGGCTCTACGCCGACGCCGAGGTCGCCGCCAGCGTCGTGCTGCGCGGTATCGCCGGCTTCGGTCCGCGCCATCGGTTGCGCACCGATCGGACCCTCACCTCGTCCGAGGATCCGCCGATCGTCGTCACCGCGGTCGACACCGCGACGAAGATGCACGGTCTTGCCGAACAGGCGGCCGCGTTGACCACCGATGGGCTGATCACCCTCGAGCGCGTGCGTCCCGTCGACGAGTTCGACGCGACGACGGCCGAGGTCTCGATGCTGACCGTGTACGTGGGCCGCTATGGCCGGGTGGCCGATCAGCCCGCCTACCGCGCCGTCTGCGACCTCCTGTACCGCCGCGGATTCGCCGGTGCCACCGCATTTCTCGGCGTCGACGGCACACGGCTGGGACGACGTCGGCAGGCCCGGTTCTTCGGCCGCAACCGCCACGTACCGGTGATGATCACCGCGATCGCGCGCGCAGAGCAGATCGATGATGCGACGTCCGAACTGCGTGCCGTATTGGACGATCCGCTGATGACGCTCGAACGCGCGCACCTGTGTAAACGCGATGGCCTGCTGGTGGACCGGCCACCGCCGCTACCGCCCGTCGACAGCGAGGGACTAGCGCTGTCACAGAGACTGACCGTCCGCACTTCTGAGGCAACGCTGCACGACGGTGTGCCGATCCACCGGGCGCTCGTCCGGCGCCTGCGCGAGTCCGCCGCGGTGAGCGGCGCGACCGCGCTGCGCGGTGTGTGGGGCTTTCATGGCGACCATGAACCGCACGGCGACAAGCTGTTTCAGATTGCCCGACAGGTCCCGGTGAGCACCGTGATCGTTGACACACCCGAGCGGATCTCGGCTTGCTTTGACATAGTCGATGAGCTGACCGCCGAACACGGCCTGGTCACCAGCGAGTTGGTACCCGCCGTGGTGTCCATCGACGGCGGTGAACGGCTCGGCGGCACGCGCCTGGCCCGGCACGACTGCTAAACCCGCCGAGGTAAGCCAGCCTCTCCTGCTTCGACGGTGTACCGTCACTCGCCGTGAAGCCGTCTACTCCAGAAGCAGTGAATGCCGCGCTCACAGAGATCTTGCGCGACGACATGAACGTCGACATCAGCCGGGTGACCCGGGAATCCCGGCTGATCGACGACGTCGGTCTCGACTCGGTCGCGTTCGCGGTCGGGATGGTGGCGATCGAAGATCGTCTCGGGGTGACGCTGGAAGAAGAAGATCTGCTCAGCTGCAACACGGTCGGCGATCTCGAAGCCGCAATCCTCGCAAAAGAGCCTGCCGCACAGATGAACTCGTGAACATCAGCGAGGGTTAGGCGACGTCGGAATTGCGCGGCAGCGCATAGAGCGCCATGCGCCGGTTGGGCATATCGTGCTCGCCGAGAAACTCGCATCCGGCGTACTCGCACAGGCGCCGGGCCCCGCTGTTGCGGTGGTCCGGGTCGAACATGATGCGCTGGCACTGTGGCTCCAGCTCGAAGATGCTGGCGACGATGCGCGGCAGTACGATCGGCCCGATCCCCCGGTTGACGAACCTGGCATCGGCGATGGCTGCGTGCAGACCGATGTCATGCGGGTCGGCGGCGTACCGGGTGGCGATGGAATCCTTTGCCGCCCGGTAGAGCTCGATATAGCCGAACGGCTTACCGCGGAAGAAGCCCAGCAACGGGCGCGAGTACTGGCCGTCGAGTTGAGCGGTCAGATAGCGGTGCCAACGCGCCGGCGGCCACGCGTACTCCCACGCCTCGACCAGATGCGGGCGGTTCATCCACTCCGAAATCAACTCCGCGTCGGTGTCGGGGTCGACGAGGCGCGCGGCGTACGGCTCGCCGACGATGGGAATAGCCGGCGCCGCCACCTGACGCACCTCTTCGCAGATGTCTTTCAGCTCGCGCGGCAGCACCGGGGTCGGCGCCTCTTCAATGTCGGTCATCGGCCTCCGACCCTACCCCACCAAGTTAGGCAAGCTTTACCTCCATTGAGGCGCGCACCGGGCGGGTGCGAGCGGCAACGCCCCGGTGGCGTTGTACGACCCGACGTCGGCGCCGCATGCACGACATCCACCTTAGGACAGCAGCTTCCGCAATACCGCCGCCTGGCTGATATCCATATCGCGAGACGCTGTCACCAGCACGACGGGGCCGTCGCGCATCAGGTCACGCACCTCGGACAAGGCGGCTGACCCTGCATCGGATTCGAGTTCCTCGGCGTAGCGGGTGGCGAACTCGTCGAACCGCTCACGCTTGTGCGAGTACCAGCGTCGCAACTCGGCGGACGGTGCCACGTCCGGAAGCCAGCGGCCGACCCTGGGATCGTCCTTGCGCATACCGCGCGGCCACAACCGGTCGACGAGCACCCGCGCGCCCTCGTCGGAAGCGGGGTCGTCATACACCCGGGCGAGCTTGATGCCTGAGCGTCGACTCATGCGTGGGATGGTAGGACGATGGACATCGATCGGGTCGCAGAACTTCAGCGTTGGGAGGATGCCGGCGCGGTGTGGGAAGTGCTGTCTCGGCGCGGCGGCGCCGTGATCGTGGCGTTGTTGCGCTGCGACGGCGGCGAGGAGGTAGACCGGTTCACCTCCGACGATCCCCGCCTGCTGGATTTCATCGGTGACCGGCGCAGCAGCGAGGAGTGAGGCGTGCAGGTCGGCCAGCTCACCTTCGTGCCCGCCGTCGATGCGGTGGAGCTTGTCGCGGCACCGGTACGCCGCCAGCTGCGCGACGGCCTGTGGGTCAGCGCGATCGACCCGAAGTTTGCCGACACCGCCGCATTCTGCGAGCACTACGGGGTGGGCCTGGACGAGTCGGCGAACTGCGTCGTGGTCGAGGCTCGCCGCGCCGAGCGCACGTGGTACGCCGCGTGTCTGGTGCTGGCCACCACCCGCGCCGACATCAACGGTGTGGTCCGCAAACACCTTGGCGCGCGAAAGATCTCGTTCGCGTCGATGGATACCGCGGTGTCGCTGACCGGTATGGAGTACGGCGGCATCACCCCGATCGGCCTCCCACCGGAGTGGCCGATCCTCATCGACGACAACGTGATCCGGCAGGGCCGGGTGATCATCGGCAGCGGTATGCGGGCCTCGAAGCTCCTTGGGACCACCGATGTGTTGGCCGGTCTGCCGAATAGCGAAGTGTTGGCGATTGTCAAGCCCGAGTAGACCGCATGCCGACGAGGTCGGCGAATGCGTTGGCCGCGGCATCGACACCGGCGAGGTCTTCGGTGGCCACGAGGTCGAGCAACAACCCACGGGTTACCGCCAGGCCGAGGCGCGTCAACGCGGGATCCGGCGCGCTACCGGTACTGACAGCACAGGCCAACCACGCGTCGATGGCGCCCGGCAGCATCCTGGCGAACGGCTGCTCGCCCTGTGCGCCGCGCGCGTAGCACTCAAAGAAAAGCCGTTCGAACGGGCGTAGTTCGGGGCGCCGCAGGTTCGCCCACATGGCGGCGATCGCTTTATCCGGCTCGGGCGGCAGCTCGCTCAGCAGCGCCATCTGCCGGCGCTCGACCTCCTCGACAATCGACAGCAGCAGCTCATCACGGGACCCGAAGTGGTGCAGCAGCATGCGGTGGCTGGTGCCGACGGCCGCGGCGATCTCCCGAAGCGAACGGTCGCCGATGCCGGCCTTCGCAAACTCGGTGACCAACGCGTCGAGCAGCTCCCTGCGCCGCCCGACGTCAGGAGGCCGCGCCATCGAGGCGGTAGAGCTGTTCGCTTCGGGTCTTCAGGCCCGCGGCCTCGAGATCCAGATAGCGCTTGGTCATCCGGTGCATCAGCACAGCGACCGCGACGCCGACAGGGCCCCGCTGGTCGACCTGCTGGCGCACCCGGGTGCGACGGTCGGTTACCGGCGCAATCTCGTGGCGCGCCACGGTCAACCCTCCTGGGGAGCGCTGCTCCCAGCTCCAGCCCGTGCCCGGCGATATCTCGGTCACCACCCATATCAACTTGGGCATCCGGGGCTGCTTGAGCTCGTAGCGCTTTCCGATAGCCAGCTCCGAGCCGTCCAGAGCGGTGAGCCGGGTGACCGAGGACGTCCACTCCGGCCAGCGTTCGACGTCGCTGAACACATCCCACACCACATTGGCGGGCGCCTCGATCTCGACGGCACATTCAGTAATCATGTACCAGATGGTACATCCATCGTCGGATCGACGAAAGGCCCCGTAGCAAACAGAACCGGCGAAAGTGCGTGCAGAACCGGTCGGGCAGCCATACCGTCATTCCATCGGCCCTCGCCGCAGGATTGACGAAAGGATGCCTTCGTTGACCACGACCGCGAACGCATACGGGCGATTCATCGGCAGGGTCGGCGCACTGGCTGTCGCGCTGGGTGTCGGCGCCGCCATCGCCCACAGCCCCGGCATCGCGCTCGCCGAGAACGGCACGGCCGACACCGCCGACAGCACGAGCGCTTCGGTGTCGGAATCCGCCGCAGTTTCCGACGACGACGGTTCGGTTGAGGACGATGTTGACGTTGAGGACGACGTGTCCGTGGAGGACGACGACGTTGAGGACGATGTGTCCGTGGAGGACGACGACGTTGAGGACGATGTGTCCGTGGAGGACGACGACGTTGAGGACGTTGAGGACGTTGACGTTGAGGACGACGAGGAAGACGACGACGAGCCCACGTCGGACTCCGGCAGCGATCACCCGGCCACACCGATCGTAGAGGTGCCGACCGGCACCGCCGAACCGATCGACGAAGAGGAACCGCCGGCGGTAACCGTGTCGCAGGTGACCACGCAGCCCGATCCCCAGCCCGACCCGACGCCGACAGAAACCGTCGCGACTGAAACCGTCGCGACCGTTGTCGCCGACACACCCGAGCAGGAAACCGCCGACGCACCGGTCGTCACGCACATCGACGGCGTCGTCTCATCCGTCCTGTCCGCGTTGGGTTTTGGCGCACACGCAGCCGATGGTGCGCCGGCACCGCAGCAGCCGGTCGCGCTGTGGGCGATGCTGGCATGGGCGCGACGCGAGATCGGCACCACGAGCACGCCGACGCTCAGCCCTGCCGCCTCGACCGTGACGACGTCACAAACCGCCGCCGAAACCACCGTCAGCCCGCTGGGCACACCCCAGCAGCTGGCCGCCGAACGGATTGCCCGGCAGACCGCCAACTCGCTACCGGTCGCGCTGATGAAAGTCGTGCTGCGGGTGGGCTTTTTGTTCGCCGCGCACCGGCAGTATCCCGGCGGGCTCGACCAGGGCAGCCTGGCGTCGCTCAACAGGGCGGTCAACGAATACGCGATGGCCGCGGCCTATCAGCAGCAACTACTGAACCCGCTGACCCCGACGGTGGTCACCCAGGTCGCCCCGCCCCACATCTGGTACGGGCAGAGCGCGGGCGGGTCTCGGATCCTCTATGACAACCCCGACACGATCTACCGGTTCATGGCGGTCAGCGCCTCATCGGAGTATGTGATCACCGGCCGGTTTCACGATCTCACCGAAGACGGCCGGCCGGCCGACACCACGTTCAGCGTGCTGGAAGGTCTGGCGGGTACGACCTCGACGATCCTGAGTGCCGACGATCTGGAGATCAATGACGACGGCACCTTCGTCATCACGGTCAGCACCGAACCGGCCAACGGGCGCAAAAACCATCTGCAGCTGACGTCCGGTTCCACGCTCATCGCCGCGCGGGACACGTTGGGCAACTGGAACGAAGAGACGCCGATGAGCCTATCGATCGAACGCGTCGCCGGCCCGCCCAACAGCCTGTTCGCCCAGATCGGCGGCTTCGTGTTCCTCGGTCCGCAGGTCAGCACCAACCGCTTCCTGACGACGTTGGTGTCGCTGGTGCCGCCCCTGCCGTATATGCCGCCGGTGCTGCGCGGGGCGTTCACCGCGGTGATCCTGCTGGTGCGCGGGGTCAACGAGCAGGCCAAGTACATGGCGCTGGCGAGCACCGATCCGGAGACCGGACAGCCGCGCGAGGCCAACGTGCTTGCGCAACCGTCCTCCAACGCCGAGTTTCTCGCCAACCAGCTACAGAGCACCGGACACTTCCAGCTCGCCGACGACGAAGTACTAATGCTCACCATCGATCCCGGCAGCGCCGGCTACTTCATCGTCCCGACCTACAACATCTGGACCATCACCGACGACTACTGGAACCAACAAACCAGCCTCAACAACGAGCAGGCCGTCGCCAACGGGGACGGCACCTACACGGTGGTCATCTCCCCGACCGATCCCGGTGCGACCAATTGGATTTCGACCGGAGGGCTGCACCAGGGCGCGATCTCGATCCGGTTCCAGGACCTCGGCCCGAACCCTGACGACAACCCGCCGCGCATCCTTGATCAGCAGGTGATGTCCCATGAGGAGTTGCGCGATTATCTGCCGCCGGAGGACTTCATCACCGAAGAGCAGCGCGCGGAGCAACTCGCCTTACGCAAGGCCGGCTACGACAGGCGCTGGGCGCCCTACCCGCAGCCCTGACCGTGAAGCCGGGTGCGGAACAATCGCATCCGACATGACCGACATCGAAGACCCACCGCCCACCTCGCGTCGTCGCCACGTCCTGCGCCTGGTCGCGGTCGCGGCGTTCCTGTTGGGGCTGTTCTACCTGGTCGCGGTCGCCCGGGTCATCGACGTCGAAGCCGTGCGAAACGCGGTCGCGGCCACCGGCCCTATCGCTCCGCTCGCGTACGTGGTCGCCTCCGCGGTGCTCGGCGCGGTGTTCGTGCCCGGCCCGATACTGGCGGCGGGCAGCGGCTTGCTGTTCGGACCCGTGCTGGGGGTTTTCGTCACGCTCGGCGCGACGGTCGGTACCGCCACCATCGCCAGCCTGATCGGACGTCGGGCAGGCAGGGATAGCGCGCGGGCCCTGCTCGGCGCGCAGCACGCCGAGCGCCTCGACCGGCTGATCCTACGGGGCGGGCTGTGGGCGGTGGTCGGCCAGCGATTCGTCCCCGGTGTCTCCGACGCGTTGGCGTCCTATGCGTTCGGCGCCTTCGGAGTTCCGTTGTGGCAGATGGCCGTCGGCGCGTTCATCGGGTCGGCGCCGCGTGCGTTCGTCTACACGGCGCTGGGTGCGTCGATCGGGGACTTGTCGTCGCCATTGGTCTATGCCGCGGTCGCGGTCTGGTGCGTGATGGCTGTCGTCGGCGCCTTCGCCACGCACCGCGGCTTCCGGACCTGGCGGGCGCGGTCTGGGGCGAACAGGCCCAGCTGAGCTTGATTGTGAGCTGACTCACATTAGGATGGGCCGCGGAGGTCAGGCCCATGACACGTAACTATTCACACTCACTCGTTTCAGGCGGGCTGAACTGGGACAGTCTGCCGCTGAAATTGTTCGCCGGCGGTAACGCCAAGTTCTGGGATCCCGCCGACATCGACTTCTCCCGCGACCGAGAAGACTGGGAAGGGTTGTCCGAACTGGAACGTGATTGGGCGACGCGGTTGTGCGCCCAGTTCATCGCCGGCGAGGAAGCCGTCACCCAGGACATCCAGCCGTTCATGGCGGCGATGCGGGCCGAAGGTCGCCTCGGCGACGAGATGTATTTGACGCAGTTCGCGTTCGAGGAGGCCAAACACACGCAGGTGTTCCGCATGTGGCTCGACGCGGTCGGGATGACCGGCGACCTGCAGCACTACCTCGATGAACTGCCGTCCTATCGTCAGATGTTCTACGAGGAGCTGCCGCGATCGCTGGACGCCCTGGCCACCGACCCCTCACCGGCCGCGCAGGTTCGGGCGTCGGCGACGTACAACCATGTCATCGAGGGCATGATGGCGTTGACGGGATACTATGCGTGGCACCGGATTTGCATGGACCGAGGTATCCTTCCCGGCATGCAGGAGCTGGTGCGGCGCATCGGCGATGACGAGCGCCGCCACATGGCATGGGGCACGTTCACCTGTCGGCGCCACGTCGCCGCTGACGACGCCAACTGGACGGTGTTCGAGACGCGGATGAACGAGCTCATTCCGCTGGCGCTAGCCAATACCGAAGATGCATTCGCGCTCTACGACGACATCCCCTTCGGTCTCACGATGGCCGAGTTCCAGACCTACGCCGCCGACAAAGGTATGCGCCGACTCGGAACGATCGACAGTGCACGAGGCCGGCCGCTGGCCGATATCGACGTCGACTATTCGCCGCTTCAGCTCGAAGATACGTTCGCCGACGAGGATCGAGCATCCTTGGTGACGTCCGGCTAAGGCAACGCCGGACTGCCCGGCGGCGGTGCGAGCCGCCAGGTATCGCACGCCGTCGCCAACATCGCGTACGTGCCGAAGATGAAGATGAGCTCCATCGCCTGATGCGTGCCGATCTCGTCGACCAGGCGCTGCCACGTTGCTGGGTGGATGTGCGCGTCGGCCAGCATCTGGTCGGTGGCCTCCAGCACCAGCCGGTCCAGGCCGTCGAAGTCGTCGTTGCCGCGGGCCAGCCGGGCGATGTCCTCTTCGGCGATGCCGCCTGCGACGGCGATGCGGATGTGTTCGCCCCACACAAAAGCGGAGCGCCGTGCGTGGGCGAGGCGCAGTATCGCCAGTTCCCGCAGGCGCACCGGAAGTTCACCATGCATCAGCAGAAAGCCGTTGTAGCTCAGGAACTTCTGCGCCAACTTGGGGTGCTGGGCCAGCAATCCGAGGATGTCGAAGTTCAGCGGGTCCCTGGGATGCCCCGATCCGGCCCGCGGTATCTGGTCGCCTGAAACGCCGGTCAGTGCCCCGACGGCCTCGTATTCGTCCTTGCCCCACGCGTCGGCGGTCAGCGGGGTCAGCAGCGGTGCGTCAGCGTTTTCGGTCATGTCGCCCTTCGGTGTGCGGGCCGCGCCGTGTCAGAGAAGCGGCTCTTCGCGCGCCAGGATAGTGCGATGCATCAGCCGTCCGCTGTCCTCGGCATACGGAAGCGCCCGGTGCATGGTTCCGGTGTTGTCCCAGATGAGCAGATCGCCAAGTTGCCATTGGTGCCGGTTGGTGGACAGCAACGTCGATCCGGTCCGAGACGGGTTCGACGTGGTGTTCGGTACCGGACCACTGCAAGATTCGACGCTGATCGCGCGTAAGGTGTTCAGCCTCGAGTTGTTCCTCTGTGCCTCAGCGGAATTCGTTCGAGAAGTCCGCACACAGATCTCCGAACCCGCTCACCTCAACGAACTACCGTTCATCGACTTCGGCTTCTGCGGGCAACGCAAACTCGCCGTAACCAAGAACAAGCGTCGACACGAACTCACCCCGCCAGTGCGAGCGCGCGCCAACAACTTTCAGGTGTGCAAGCAATACATCCTCGAGGGTTTAGGTATCGGCGCCATGCCGACCCAGATCATCTGCACCGACGAACTGCGCGACGGCACCGTCGTGCCCGTCCTACCGGAGTGGACGCCGCAACCGCTGGACGTGCACATGATTTACCCGTTCGAACTGTCCTTCTCCACGCTGATCAGCGCGTTCTACAAGGCGGCCTGCGAGATCATCATCGAGAACACCGCACGCACATAGCCCTCGCAGCGAGGCCGACACAATTCCGATGCCAACGGTACCGTAATATTGCACGATGTTTATCTGCGTCACCGGCGGTACCGGATACGTCGGCGCGCACTGCGTACGCGCGCTTCTCGCCGACGGGCACCGAGTGCGTCTACTCGTCGCCCCCCATGACGAAGGCGCACCTGTGTTGCAGCGGTTCGCCGACGTGGGCGACATCGAACTGTTGGCCGGTGACGTTCGGGACCGGCCAACCATAGACGCGTTGCTCGACGGCTGCGATGCAGTACTGCACGGCGCCGGCGTGGTCGGCACCGACAGCCGTCGCAGCGCACTGATGTGGGAGATCAACGCCTACGCCACCGAAGCGGTGCTGACCCGCGCCGTCGACGCCGGCCTCGACCCAGTGGTGTCGATCAGCAGTTACAGCGCGCTGTTCCCGCCGCCCGACGGCGTCATCGGCCCGGACACCCCGACGAGCGCGGGACGCAGCGACTACGCGCAGACCAAGGGCTATGCCGACCGCGTCGCCCGACGACTCCAGGACCAGGGCGCACCCGTCGTCGTCACCTACCCCTCGAGCGTGGTCGGCCCGGCGTTCCACACCGCGCCCGGCGTCACCGAACGCGGTTGGGCACCGATCGCGCGGTTCGGTATCGCGCCCAGGTTGCGCGGCGGCATGCAGATGATCGACGTTCGCGACGTCGCCGACGTGCACGCAGCGATCATGACGCCGGGTCGGGGACCTCGCCGCTACGTGTGCGGCGGCACCCTCGTCGCGTTCAACGACATGATCTCCGCACTCGAGCGGGGCTCCGGCCGGCGATTCACCCGAATCCCATTGAGCCCTGGAATGTTTCGTTCGGGCAGCAGGATCGCCGAGGCGATGTCGATGATCGTTCCCATGGGTGACGGTCTGAGCTACGAGGCTGCGCTGCTACTGACCGCAGCGACCCCGACAGACGACTCGACCACGATCCGCGACTTCGGCTTGACCTGGCGTTCACCCGTTGAGGCCATCGTCGCGTCGTTCTCCCGACACCGCGTCGGTGAGGATGCCGGAGATGCGGGCGTGTAACTCGTCGGTGTCGTCCTCGACGCCGACGATGGTGAGAAAGAGAGCCGCCCCGGCGGCCATCGCCATCACCGCACGAGCATCGCGTTCGTCGTCCTGACCGTCGGCGAAGAGGGCGACAGCCGGTCCGCTGAACGTCTCCCACAACTGCCTGCGCAAATCGTCGTTCTGCGACATCGCGAGCAACAGGCCCGGCACCGCAGCCCGCACCTCGGGACGGGAAAACAGCTCACGGCTACCGCGCACCACCCAGTCGACCCAGCCGCGCCGGTCGGTACCGGCGAAGGGCGCCAGATCCGGTGTCGCGCCCAGTATCGCGTGCAGCACCAACTCCGCCTTCGACGACCAGCGGCGATTCAGACTCGATCGGCTGACCCCGCTACGTGCGGCGATCTGTCGCAGGCTGAGGTCGTCCCAGCCGATTTCCACCAGCAATTCGCGGGTGACGGTGAAGACCCGCTGCTCGATCGACGCGTCGCGCGGACGTCCCGCTGATCTGGCACCGGCCACGTCCGCAATTGAACCCCACCAGCGCAGAGCCAAGCCGACGCGCGCCCCGACATTTCGCTAATAGGCTGTTGGCCCTGTCGGGTACTCACTAGCATGGCAAGAGCGACTCCTCGCACATTTTCGTTGAAGGAGGTCCTTTGACCGCCGAAGCGCCCCCAGTTGGCGAACTGAAGGCCCGCCGGCCGTTTCCTGAGCGGATGGGCCCCAGAGGCAACCTGATCTACAACCTGATCACGACGACCGACCACAAGCTGATCGGCATCATGTATGTGGTCACGTGCTTTGCCTTCTTCTTCATCGGCGGGCTGATGGCGTTGCTGATGCGGGCCGAACTCACGGCCACCGGCCTGCAGTTCTTGTCCAACGAGCAGTACAACCAGCTGTTCACCATGCACGGCACGGTGATGCTGCTGTTCTATGCGACCCCTGTCGTGTTCGGCTTCGCCAACCTGGTGCTGCCGCTGCAGATCGGCGCCCCCGATGTGGCCTTCCCGCGGCTCAACGCCTTCTCGTTCTGGCTGTTCCTGTTCGGCGGTTTGATCACCCTTTCGGGGTTCATCACCCCGGGCGGGGCCGCGGACTTCGGTTGGACCGGCTACGTGCCGTTGAGCAGCGCCATCCACTCCCCTGGCGCGGGCGGTGACCTGTGGATCTTCGGCCTCGGGGTGGCCGGCCTCGGCACCATCCTGGGCGCCGTCAACATGATCACCACCGTCGTGTGCATGCGTGCACCGGGGATGACGATGTTCCGGATGCCCATCTTCACCTGGAACATCATGGTCACGTCGATCCTGGTGCTGCTGGTGTTCCCGATCCTGACGGCTGCGCTGTTCGCGCTGGCCTACGACCGCCACCTCGGTGCGCACGTCTACGACCCCGCGAGTGGCGGTGTGCTGCTGTGGCAGCACTTGTTCTGGTATTTCGGGCACCCAGAGGTCTACATCGTGGCGCTACCGTTCTTCGGCATCGTCACCGAAATCGTGCCCGTCTTCGCCCGCAAACCGGTCTTCGCCTACACCACGTTCGTCTACGCGACGATCGGTATCGCGGCGTTGTCCATGGTGGTGTGGGCGCACCACATGTTCGCCACCGGCGCCGTGCTGCTGCCGTTCTTCGCGTTCACCACATATTTGATCGCGGTGCCGACAGGCATCAAGTTCGTGAACTGGATCGGCACGATGTGGCGAGGCCAGTTGACCTTTGAAACACCGATGCTGTTCTCCATCGGCTTCCTGCTGACCTTCGTACTCGGCGGCGTCACGGGCGTGATCTTGGCCAGCCCGCCGCTGGACTTCCACGTTCACGACTCGTATTTCGTGGTCGCGCACTTCCATTACGTGCTGTTCGGCACCATCGTGTTCGCCACCTATGCCGGCATCTACTTCTGGTTCCCGAAGATGACCGGGCGAATGCTCGACGAGCGGCTGGGCAAGCTGCACTTCTGGCTGACGTTCATCGGCTTCCACACCACGTTCCTGGTGCAGCACTGGCTCGGCGACGAGGGCATGCCGCGGCGCTACGCCGACTACCTGCCCACCGACGGCTTCCACACGCTCAACGTCGTGTCGTCGATCGGCGCGTTCATCCTGGGCATATCGGTGCTGCCGTTCACCTGGAACGTGTTCAAGAGCTGGCGTTACGGTGAGCCGGTTCTTGTCGACGATCCGTGGGGTTACGGCAACTCGCTGGAGTGGGCGACGTCCTGTCCGCCGCCGCGGCACAACTTCACCGAACTGCCGCGCATCCGCTCCGAGCGACCCGCCTTCGAGCTGCACTACCCGCACATGGTCGCCCGAATGCGCGCCGAATCCCACGTCGGCAGACATACCGACACCGAGGATTCACCGAAGGGCGCCAACGCGCGCCCCGAAGCCGACCGCAGCAGCTGACCGTCTCGGACGGCTACGTCGCGTCGGCCTTCAAGTCCTCTGCGGCGTGCATCCCGTACGGGACCGCCTTGAGCAAGGTCACGGTGGCCGTGTCCCCGCTGGGCAAGGTGTAGGTGCGCTGTTCACCCGGGCGGGCACCGACAATCGCCGAGCCCAACGGCGATTGCACCGAATAGACCTCGATTTCGGCGTACTCGGCGCCGCGCACACCAAGCAGGAACGTCTCGGCGTCGTCGTCGTCGTCGAAACGCACCGTCACGACCATCCCCGGTTCGGCGATCCCGTCATTGGGCGGGTCCTCGCCGACGACGGCGTTGACCAGCAGATCGTGGATCTGCTGAATCCGGGCCCGACGGGCGCGCTGGATCGCGGCGGTGTTCTCGTCGCTGCCTTCCTCGTCGTCGGCGACCTCATCGGTGAGTTGCTGCAAGGTGGCCAGTTCTTCCTGGAGCCGCTCGTGCGCCTTCGGGGTGATCCAAAACGTTTGGGAAGATGTCATTTTCGTCCTTTCAACCGTGGTGTGAGAAGAGATGGATGTCGTCAGATCGGAGTGAGCGCCTACCGCCGTCCGTGACGACGCGACCGCCCGTGGCGGGCGAAGGTCGCTGGCTGCGCCGGCTACCTGCCGGTTCGGCGCAGCGGATCGAACTCCCGCAGGACTTCGGGTTGTTTACCGGTGGTGATGTGTTCGGAGAGCAACCGGCCGGTGATCGGCCCGTGTGCCAACCCCCACATCCCATGGCCACCTGCGACATACACGCCACGCGACACTTCACCGATGAGCGGTCGGCCGTCGGGCGTTACCGGCCGCGGTCCCACCCAGACAGCACGGCGCTCGGCCCATCGCACACCGTCGAGCAGAGGACTCGCCGACGCAACGATCGCATCGACGCGTTCGTCGACCACCCCGTCATCGGGATCGCGGAACTCCATGGTGCCCGAGACCCGCAGCGCGCCTTGATAAGGCGTACATGCCACCCGTGCATCCGGCAGGTAAATCGGGCCGACCACCGGACGGTCGACAGGCACGGTGAACGAGTAACCACGGCCGGCCTGCACGGGCACCCGCAGCTGGGCACCCACCAGATGTGACAGCCAAGCGCCCGTGGCGATCACCGCCGCGTCCGCGGTGAGCACGTCGCCGCCTGCCGAGGACACCTTCACTCCGGCCGTCAAACTGTCAACGTCAACAACATCGTTCGTCACGATCGACGCGCCCCGCTCAACGACGGCGCGCCCCAGGGCGTGGACGAAGCGGCCGGGATCGACGAAACGCTGATGGTTGATGCTCAGCCCCGCGGTGACCACCGGGGATACCAGCGGTACCTGCTCGCGCAGCGCCTCCCCCGACAGCCCGGTGACGTGCAGTTCCTGTCCAGCCTTTTCGAGCTCACGCATTTCGGCAAGCATGTGCTCGGCGGCGCGGGTGCTGCGGAACACCGCGGTGAGCGGCGCATCGGTCACCGGCGCGTCGACCCCGTTGGCCACCAGCACGTCGAACGCTTCGATGGCTTCCTCGTTCAGCGGGACGTTCGCCCGTACCGCGCGCCGCCAGGTCGATTTACGACAGCTTTTCGCGAACTGCATCAGGAACGCCACGAGCGTGCGGTCGGCGGTGAATGGAATGTGCAGCGGGGCAGTCTTGTCCAGCAACGACCGCAATCCGTACCGCAGCACCCCGGGCGAGTTCAGCGGCAGCGTCAACGCGGGAGAAACCCATCCCGCGTTGCCCCAAGAGGAGCCCGCAGCGACACCGCTGCGGTCCACGACCGTGACCTCGACCCCGCGCTCCTGGAGGAACCACGCGGTCGACAGCCCGACGATGCCCGCACCGACGACGATCGCCGATCGGGGCCCGCCGTCTAACCGGTCGCCGCCGCCCATCAATACCTCCACAGCTGAAAAATCTGCTCGTACCCTCCATCATGGCCGCCATCCGCGACCAGGCCATTGCCCGGAATCAACAACGCTGCGCTGCCAGGTTGTGGCGATCCAACAACGTCGGCGGTGAGTTTGCTTCGCACGGCAAAAGCGTGGTCGGAACCGTCTTTACCCGTTGCCGCGCGGTTCGGGTCCGCCGCTGGTGTGCTCATCGAGCCGATGGGCCTCGGTGGCCGCAAGTTCGATCATCATCGCCAGCCGTTTGCCGGCGTCGTCGAGTTGCAGATCGGTGACCTCACCCATCTTGCGCAGTCGGTACCGCACGGTGTTCTCGTGCACCCCGAGCCGACGGCCCGCCTCAGCAGGATCGCCGAGGGCTTCCAACCAGGCGCGCAACGTCGCCACGTAGCCGGTGGCGTGCGCCTCGTCGTGCCTGCGCAGTTCGGCCACAGGGCCGCGGTCGGGTGAACGCCCGGCCAGAGCCGCCGTGCGAAGCCGCTGCAGCAGGATCTCGTCCCACGATTCGTCGTAGGCCGGCGGCGCAGTGTCGACCGAGCAGGTCTGGTGTAGCGCCAGGCACTCGTCGGCTTCTTGGCGCGCCGCGGGCAACTCGGTGAGGTACGCGGGCTTGCTGATCCCTGCCGACAACGTGACCGGGTCGGGCAGCGCCGCGCGCAGACCGGCGACCCATCGCCGGGCGGCGTCGGCGTCCTCGCCGGGCAGGATGGTGTAGACGGTGTTACCCGCCAATGCGCTGCGGCCAGGGCGCGACCAACCGAACCCGGTGGTGGCGCGGTCGAATGCCAACAGCAGCGCGGCATCTCGTTCTGCGCCGTTGACCGCCTGAATCGCGATGACGCGCAACGGACCGGATGAGAAGCCCAACCTGCTGACCGATGATGTGGTGTCCGCGCTGCCCTCGAGCAGCCGTATCACCAATTCAGACTCCACCTGCCGTTCGAGGTCTGCACTGGCGCGCGACCGCAGCAGATGCAGGGCCACCGTGCGGGCGCCGTCGACCAGCGCCGCGCGCGCCTGACCTTTCAGCGGCGCGGGGCACGCGACCCAGACTGAACCGAGAAGTTCGCGCCCGGAGCGCACTGCCACCACCATGCGGCCGGTCACACCGTGCTCGGGATGCGCACCGATGTACAACGGTTCGTCGGAGGCCGCTAGATGCGGATAAACCCCGCGGGTCCTGAAGAATTCCTTCAGCCGGTCCGGTGCTTGGCGGTCCATGATCGTGGCTGTGCGCGCGGGGTCGGCGTTCTGCTGATCTCTGGAGTAGGCCAACACCCGCAACAGCTGGTCCTCGATGACCACCGCGCCGCCGGTGGCGTCTGCAAGGCTGTCGGCAAGTGCGAACAAATCTGTTGGGCCGCGCCCGGATTCGGTTTCTCGGCCCTCCAGCACCAGGCCGTAGACCACCGCCGCCAGCTCGCTCCACGACACGCTCGGGTCGACCACCATCACCGCGACACCTTCGGCCATTCCGGAGAACGTGGCCTCGTCATCGCCGCTGCGCAGCAGGACGACCACCGCTCGAGCCGAAACAGCCCACCGCACAGCTTCTTTCACGGACCGGGCGCCGATGGCCAGCAGCACGTCACCGATGACGGTGCGGCCGCCGGCCACCTCGTGCATCACGACACTGCCCAGTTCTGTGGACCGCGGCACCGGGCAGAAGCGCAAGCGAACCCCGTAGCTGCCCAGCACGTTGACCAGCCGGTCTAGCGTGACCACACGTTCTCCTTAGGCCCAGCCGGTCACGTCGGCTCGGCGAGTTCGCCTGTCGGTGACGTAGAGCCTACTGTCCGTTGGGCCGTAGCCGCACCGAGAACGCTCAGCGCGCGCCGCGCACCAACCGGCCGGGTCGGGCACCGGTGTCGACGCCGTCGCGCCTCGTCACCGCACCGTTGACGATCGTCGCGCGGTAGCCGGACGCGCCCTGCACCAGACGGTTGCCGCCTGCGGGCAGGTCGTAGGCCATCCGAGGGGCATGCAGCGTCAACGTGTTCATGTCGATCACGTTGATGTCGGCCTTCTTGCCGACGGCGATCGTGCCCCGGTCCGAGAGCCCGAACAGCTGTGCGGTGTCGTGGGCCTGTTTGCGGATCAGATATTCCAGCGGCAGTTGTTTGCCGCGGTGGCGGTCGCGGGCCCAGTGCGTCAACAGGAACGTGGGATAGGACGCGTCGCAGATCATGCTGCAGTGCGCGCCGCCGTCCGACAGTCCCAGAACGCCTGCGGGATGGGTGAGCATCTCGCGGATCGCGTCGTGATTACCGTCGGCGTAGTTGTACAGCGGCAGCAAAAGCATTGCGGCCGCGTCGGATTCGAGCATCAGATCGTACATGGTCGCCAGTGGGTCCGCACCGCGTTCGCGGGCGATGGCGGTGACCGTGCGATCGGGGGTGGGTTCGTAGTCGGGCGGCTCGCCGAGGGCGTAGAGCCGGTCCGCCGAATGCTGCGCGAACGCGAACATCCCGTCGAATAGCACGTTCGGGTCAGCGGGCAGATCGTCCTCGGCCAGGATCGCCGCCTTGACGGCGGGATCGGCGAGCCGGGCGGCGAGCCCTTCGCGGCTGCATTCGGCCTTCAGCCGCCGATAGGTCGGCCGGTGGGTGAACGCATGATGGCCGGGAAAGCCCAGCAGCATCCCGAACGGACGCGCCGCGATCTGCGGGTACAGCCGGCTGCCCGCGTCGTGGGCGGCAGCGCTGATCTCGAGCTGTTCGCGCCACAGGTTGGGGTCGGCGTCGACCTGGATCAGCGCGAAGCTCAGGGCGCAGTCGATTTCGGCGCCCAGCCGGCGCATCCAGTCGAGCTCCTTTCTGGGCGCGACGATGTCCTCGCCCGCCGCGCCCTGCGGGGCGAGCTCGAACACCGACGCACCGCCCGCGGCCATCGCACGTCCGAGCGCGAACAGTTCGTCTTCGGCGGCGAAGGTGCCCGGCACGGGTTCGCCGTCCATCGCGCGGTGCGCGAGCGTGCGTGACGACGAGAAGCCCAGCGCGCCTGCCTCTGCCGCCTCCTGCACGAGCCGACTCATCGTCGCGATGTCCTCCGGAGTGGCGGGCTCATTGCGCGCACCGCGCTCCCCCATCGCATACGCGCGGACGGTTCCGTGGGCGATCTGGCTGCCGACGTCCACCGCCAGTTCGCGTTCACCGATCACGTCGAGGTACTCGGCATAGCTCTCCCAGCCCCAGCTGATGCCTTCGGACAGCGCGGCACCCGGAATGTCTTCGACGCCCTCCATCAGCTCGATAAGCCATTCCTCGCGGCCGGGCCGCACCGGGGCGAAACCGACACCGCAGTTACCCATGACGACCGTCGTCACGCCGTGATTGCTGGAGGGTTCGAGCAGATCGTCCCAGCTGACCTGACCGTCGTAATGGGTGTGGATGTCGACAAAGCCGGGCGCGACGATGTTTCCGGTCGCATCGAGCGTTTCGCGCGCGACACCTTCCAGCGGCGGGTCGTGCGGGCCACGGCGGCGCACTTCGACGATCTTGCCGTCCTGGACGCCGATGTCGGCCTGGAATCGGTCCGCACCGGTTCCGTCGACGACCGTTCCGCCAGTGATTTTGAGATCGAACACGATTCACTCCTCGGGTGCCCTACCGGCCGCTACAGTGGCAATGTAACACCGTTACAGGCCGATGTCGTAGACTTCAGACAGGCAGGACGCTTCCATGACGACCCAGACCGAGCGCACTCCAGATCGCGCCGGTCCCGCACCCCGTAACCGGGGCGACGATGCGATCGGCGCGCCGCCGCGGCGCCCCACCCTGGTACCGGCCGAGCGGTACTACTCGGCGGCGTTCGCAGCGCGCGAAGCCCAGCGGTTGTGGCCGAAGGTGTGGCAGGTGGCCTGTTCCGTCGACCACGTGGCCGAACCCGGCGACTACTTCGAATACCGGTGCGGACCGTACTCGGTGCTGATCGTGCGCGGCGACGACGGCGAGCTTCGCGCATTTCAAAACGTGTGCCGCCATCGCGGCAACACGCTGTGCGCCGGAACGGGTTCGGGGCTCAGCGAATTGAAATGCGGCTACCACGGCTGGACATGGGAGCTGTCCGGGGCGCTCAAACGGGTACCGAACCGCAAAGGTTTCGGCGCGCTGCGGATGTCGGAACTGCCCTTGCACGCCGCCGCCGTCGACGTCTGGGAGCGCATCGTCTTCGTCAACCTCGACGTCGACGCGATGCCTCTCCTCGAATACCTGGAACAAGTACCGTCAGACATCGTGTGGAATACGCTGAGCGACTTCCGTTGCTACGCAACGATGACCATCGAAGTGGATGCGAACTGGAAGACCATCGCCGACGGGTACAGCGAGACGTACCACATCCAGACACTGCACCCAGAGCTTCGCTCGTGCATGGACGACGTCCATGCCCCCCAGGTGATCTGGGGCCACACGGGCAAGTCCGAGCAGCTGTACGGCGTGCAGAGCCCACACATCAAAGAAACCCTTTCGAGCCGTGAAGTGTGGGATGCCTACGTCTACACACAGGGCGCGTTGATGGGTGTCGAGGAGGGCACTCCGCTGCCCGACGGCCGCCCGTTGCCCGGCGAGTCGGTGGCCGAGGTGATCGCCGAGCGTACTCGGGCGTTCGCCGCGCAGCGCGGCGTCGAATTGGGTTGGGCGAGCACCGATCAGCTGATGCAGCTGCACCAGTACAACGTCTTTCCGAACATGACGCTGCTGACCAACGCCGACCACCTGACGATCATGTCTTCACTTCCGGGCGCCGACCCGGACCACGGTGAGCTGGTGATGATGCTGTGGACGCGGATGCCACCGGGCTCACCTCGGCTGAAACCCGCCGACGTCCGGATGACGGCCGACGAAGCCCATCCCGGGGTGGTGCTGACCCAGGACATCACCGTGCTGCCCGGAATTCAGCGCGGTCTGCACCAGCCCGGGTTCACCCACCTGACCCTGTCCAACGAGGAGCGGCGCGTGATCAACATGCACCGCAACCTCGAACGTTATCTGGACCTTCCAGAACCGGATCGCATCACCGGGGGTGAGGCGCCCTGACCGGCGGTAAGGCCGACGGCGGACGCGGCCAGGACAACGTCAGCGCCGAGGCGATTCTGGAGACCGCGGCGCGTCTCATCGAACTCGACGGCGTCGACGGGTTGACGATGCGCCGCCTGGCCGAGGAGCTCGGGGTGGCCGTCACCTCGATCTACTGGCACGTCGGAGGACGAGACAAGCTGCTGGACAGCCTCGTTGGCCGTTTGCTTCGCCAGATGGCACAGCTGCCCGTCGAAGGCGCCACACCCGTTGACCGCATCGCGTCGCTGGCGCGCGCACAGCGGCGCGCCCTGATCGAGCGGCAGCATCTGCTCGCGGTCGCCCACGAACGCGACCGTACCCCGCTGTTGTTCCTGCCGATCCAGCAGACCCTTGCCGTCGAGTTGGCCGAGCTCGGCGTGACCGGCACCGACGCCGCGTTGTTCCTTCGCGCCGTGCAGGTGCACGTCATCTCCTCGGCGGTAATGCAATTCACCGCTGTGCGCGGTGCCAAGCACGAGGAAGAAGATCCGACGCTATGGGGTGACGATTGGCCCGACCGCGAACTCGTGGCCGCACTTCGGTCACCCACCGACTATGACGCGGTGTTCGAGTACGGTCTCGATGCACTGCTGGCGCCGTTGCGAAAAGGAGATGGATGACCAGGTTCGACGCCAAGGGCGTACTCGTCACCGGTGCGGCATCGGGCATCGGAAAAGCCACTGTCGAGCGACTGCTCGCCGAGCAGGCCACCGTGGTGGGCATCGATTCAGTGCCCGACACAGCGCACTCCGGTGCTGATAGGTTGACCTACCGCCGAACCGACGTGCTCGACGCCGACGCGGTCGCCGCGGCGGTGGCGGCCGTCGTCACCGCGGTGGGCCGACTCGACGGCGTGGTGCACTGCGCCGGCGTTGCCGGCGGCGGCCCGATTCACCTGCTGCCCGACGAAGAGTGGGACCGGGTGGTCGACGTCAACCTCAAGGGCACATTCGTCGTGCTTCGCGCCGCCCTGAGCCAGATGATGCAGCAGAGCCGGATCGGAGGCGAGCGCGGTGCCGTCGTCACCCTGGCAAGTATCGAGGGCCTGGAGGGCACCGCAGGAGGCAGCGCTTACAACGCCTCAAAGGGCGGCGTCAACCTGCTCACCAAGAACGCAGCGATCGACTACGGCCCGAGCGGAATTCGGGTCAACGCGATCTGCCCGGGCTTCATCGAGACGCCGATGTTCGACGCGGTCCTCGGCATGCCCGGGATGGAGACACCGCGCGAGGCGTTGCGCCACGAGCACAAGCTACGCCGGTTCGGCCGCGCCGAGGAAGTCGCCGCCGTTGCGGCGTTTCTGTTGTCCCCGGACGCGAGTTTCGTCAGCGGGCAGACGATCGCGGTGGACGGCGGCTACACGGCCGGACGCGATCACCACGTCACCGAGCTGATGGGCCTGGCAGAGAACTAGCGGGGCGCGAACACCGGAACGAAGACGGCGTCGTCGTCGACGTCGTGGCGTTCGAAGCGCACCTCGACAGGTAAGCCGATGCGCACCGAATCCGGGTCGCAGTCGACGATATTGGTCGCGATGCGCAGATCGGCCTGTTCGACGAGTTCGACGATCGCCACCACGTACGGCACCGGCACTGCGGGGTTGAACGGTTGCTGGTTGACGGTGTAGCTGAACACGGTCGCCTGACCTGACACCGGTTGCGCGACGAGCGGTCCGCCGCACTCGGGGCAATCCGATGCCGGAGGGTGCACCCACATCGCGCATCCGGTGCACCGGGCGATGAGCAGTTGGCCGTCGGCTCCGCCGGTCCAGAAGGCCCGATTGTGTTCGGTCAGCACGGGCAGAATGCGCGCGGGAACGGCGGGGGTGGCGTCGTCGGGCATGACAAGCAAAGTACATTCCGGACAGCGGTCGTTACAAAAATGGAGCCGGATGAAACGGATGGTCACCCGATGAGCCACTTCGAGAAGAACGCGATCATCAGCGGTCTGGGCATCTCACGGGTCGGCCGGCGCACCGGAATACCTGGGCTGGATCTGACCCTGGAAGCCGCCCGGGGGGCCGTCGAGGATGCGGGCCTGACCACGAATGATATCGACGGCATCGCTTCGCTCGGCGATGTGGCGCTGGCCGACGTGAACACCGCGCTCGGAGTCGATGTACCCAACTACACGTCCGGGTTCGACACCGGCGGTCTGCTGACCCCGGTGATGTCAGCCTGCCTCGCGGTGTCCGAGAAGCGGGCCCGCCATGTCCTCGTATATCGCACGGTTCAGATGCTGGGCGGCACGATGACCCAGTCACCGCCGTCATCAGCACCCAACCCGCTGGCCAACCCGCCCGCAGCGCCGCGCACGCCCGGAACACGCAGGCAGCTCAAACCTTTCGAGGATATCGACGAGCTGTTGGCCGCACACGCCTACTCGGCGGCCAACTGGTTGGCGATGCACTGTCGGCGACACATGGAGCTCTACGGGACAACCAAAGAACAGCTGGGCTGGTTGGCGGTCAACAGCAGGCGCAACGCCGCGCTCAACCCCCGCGCGGCCTACCGCGAGCCGATGATGATGGACGATTATCTGGCGGCCCGTCCCGTCTCGACACCGTTCGGATTGTTCGACTGTGACGTGCCGGTCGACGGGTCGATCGCGGTGGTGGTCTCACCTGCCGATTACGCGCGCGACTGCCCGAATCCCGCTGTCGCAGTGGAAGCTATCGGCGGCTCGTACGGTCTGGGTGGCTGGTTTCATCGCGACGACTTCCCGAAGATGGCCTCGGTGGACGCGGCCGCCGAGATGTGGTCGCGCACGGAGCTCACACCGGCAGATGTCGACGTGGCCGAACTCTACGACGGTTTCACGTTTCTCACGCTCGCGTGGCTGGAGGCGCTGGGGTTCTGCGCCGACGGCGAAGGCGGTCCGTTCGTGCAGGGGGCGGCCCGCATCGCGCTCGACGGTGAGCTGCCGCTGAATACGTACGGCGGCCAGCTGTCTGCAGGGCGGATGCACGGCTACTGGCTGGTACACGAAGCATGCCTGCAGCTGCGCGGTCAAGCCGGTGAACGCCAGCTGCCCCGACGGCCCGAGGTGGCGGTCGCCGCGGCAGGGGGCGGGCCGATCGCCGGTTGCATGCTGCTGACTTGTTGAGCGCTCACGTTGCGCCGGCCTGAAGCGTGAGCACGGCGATGTCCGGCGGCGCACCGATGCGCACGGGCGGCCCCCAAAACCCGGCGCCCTTCGTGACGTACAGCTGGGTGTCGCCGACGGTGGACAGCCCGGCGAGCGAGGGCTGTTCAGCGCGTACGACGTAGTGGAAGGGCCACATCTGACCGCCGTGGGTGTGCCCGGACAGCTGCAGGTCCACTCCACGTGCGGCCGCCTCGGTCACCAGAACCGGTTGGTGGGCAAGCAGGATCGTGGGCCCCGACGCGTCGAGCATTTCCAAAGCCTGATCTAGGTCCGGCGGGTCGGACCGTTGGCCGCCGGCGATGTCGTTGATGCCGACCAGGTCGAAGGCTGCACCGGCGCGCCGGATCACGGTGTTCTCGTTGCGCAGCACCTGGACGTCGAGCCGTTCGAGTTCGCGCAGCCAAGACTCGGGGTCGGCGACATAGTATTCGTGGTTTCCGGTCACGAAGAACGTCCCTTCCCGGGCCGTCAACTCGCGCAAGGGCTCTGCGGCCGGACCGAGCTCCTCAACGGTCCCGTCCACCAGATCGCCGACGATCGCCACCAGGTCAGCGTCGGCCCCGTTGATCATCTCGACGATGCGCTCGGTGTGTGCGCGTCCGGCCAACGGGCCGAGATGGATGTCGGACACGACCGCGATTCGAAAACCGTTGAACACCGGATCGAGCCGGCGCAGTCGCATCGGCAGCGCAAGCAGATGCGGTGGGCCCAGCGCATGGAAGGCGCCGACGCCCACCATCCCGACCGATACCGCGCCGGCGGCCACGGCGCTGGACCGGGCCAGAAACACCCGCCGGTCCATCGCAGGTGGCATCGGGGTCACGTCGCCGGTCTGTTCCTTCGGCGCGCGTTTGGCCCACCTGCGCAGCATCAGCCGGACGGGTTCGGTCAGCAGCAATGTCAGGAACAGGTAGGCCGCCAGACCGAACCAGAAGTAACCGGGCCAGGCGTACCACCCGGCGTCGGCGATTCCGAATACGCGCGGCAGCACCAGCGCCGCCAACAACAGCGCCGCCAGCGCGACGAGCACGGCGGTGAGGATCCTTCGGGTGCGCCCCGGCCCGGTGGTGTCCTTGATTAGGCGCTTCCACAGGTACACGTGCATCACTGCGAGCACCGCACCGAGAACGACGATGAACATTCACATACCTGCTGCGTGTGGAGTCAATTCCGACTCCCCCGCCAGAACTGCAGCCCGTACCGTGCCAACCGACGTGTCGGCACCCGGGTGGGCCAGTCATCGGAACGGAAGTAGGCGTCTGAGCCACCGTCGACGAATACTACGCTGCCGCAGAGGAAATCAGCGGCATCCGACAGCATGAAAACCATCCACTGCGCGAGTTGGTCCGGGCTGCCGAAACCTCCGACCGGGACCGGAAACGCGCGGACGGTGGTGGCTTCCCGCGGGGTCGCCAACTGCTTTTCGAGCAGCGGCGTAAGGATCGCGCCGGGAGCCAATGCATTCAACCTGATACCCGCGCCGGCCCATTGCGGTTGCACGGCGGTGCGACGCAGCCAGCGCGAGACGGCGATCTTGGAGCCGCCGTAGGCCAACGATGGTGCGGCCGAACGGAACAGCCGCAGCGCCCGCACGGCACGGTCCAAGTCACCGTCGAGCAGGGCGCGTACGGTGCGCTTGGGCACCATAGGCATGGTGGTGGTCGAATTACTGGCTACCACAACGACTTTGGCTCTTCCGGATGCGGCCAGCGCCGGCCGCCATGCGTCGAGCAGTTCGGTCACACCGAAGTAGTTGACCGACAGGATCAACGGGACGTTCTCCGCCCCCGGCAACGGGCCGACTCCGGCAGCCAGGATGGCGCCGTCGAGTCGGCCGTCCACCCGGTCGAGCACGGCGGCGGCGGCGTCCGAACGACCGCTCGCGGTGGCGAGATCGGCCACCACATCGGCGTCGCGTTGGTCGACGCCGATCACCGTATGACCGTCCGCCCGCAACTGTTCGGCAGCCGCGTGCCCCATACCCGATGCCGATCCCGTCACCGCATAGACGCCCATTGGCCACTCCTGACAAGGTCGGTTCCCCGGCGCAGCCCAGCGCGCGCCCTCAGAACAACATAGTCGGGCTACGCGTCGGCCTGCCGACGGCGACGACGTCGGCTCAGCCGAGGTAGGCGAGGCTGGCAATGACGGCGGCTTGCGTGCCGGTGCGCAGGGTCGGCTGGATCGCGGGTGCGAACTGCGGGTTGTGGTTACCCACCACCTTCATCCCCGGCAGGAAACCACCGAAACCCCAAAACGTATAGGGCACACCGAACGCCGACGGGATACGGCTGAAGTCCTCAGACGCCGGAACCGGCTCCAACACGTGTACCCGATCTTCCCCGAACGCCCGGGTGAATGCCGTGCTCACCGTTTCGGTGACGTCCGGATCGTTCGACGTCAGCGGAAAGGTCGCGGTGGACTCGAACGTCGGCTCCCGCGGTGAGCCCGACGCCTCACATTCGGCACGGACGATTCGGTCGATGGCCCCGAGGATCGTGTCACGCACCGCGTTGTCGTAGGTGCGCACATTGAGCAGCAACTCGCCCCGGTCCGCGATGACGTTGGGTGAGTCACCCACCTTCACCGAGCCCACGGTGACGACACCAAATTCCCCCGGCGCGACTTCCCGCGACATGATGGCCTGCAGCCGCAACACGATGCTCGAGGCCAGCACTGCAGGATCGACCCCGAGGTGGGGCATCGAACCGTGTGCGCCCGTCCCGAAGACCGTCACCTTGAGGCTGTCACCGGCCGACAGCACGGGCCCACCTCCGGTGGCCACATGGCCGGCCTCCGGCCTGGTCAGCACATGCTGGCTCAGGCAAACATCGGGCTTATCTGCCACCAGCTTGTCGACCAGGTCGCCGTCGACCATCGCCTGCGCGCCCTTGGCGGTTTCCTCGCCGGGCTGAAACAGCGCGAGGTAGGTTCCGGACCATTCATCTTTGTTGCGGGTCAGCAGCGCCGCGGCGCCGAGGCCGCACGCCACGTGCACATCGTGGCCGCAGGCATGCATCTTCCCCTCCTCGGTGGAGGCGTACTCCAAGCCCGTGGCCTCGGTGACCGGCAACGCGTCCATGTCGGCGCGAAACAGCACGCGGCGGCCGTCGCCGTTGCGAACGACGCCGACAACTCCCCCGCCGATCTGCAGGATTTCGTCGACGCCGATCTCTTCGAGTTTGCGCGTCACCTTCGCGGCGGTGCGCGCTTCCTCACCCCACACATCGGGGTGGCGGTGGAGGTCCTTGTAGAACTCCTCCTGCCAAACCTGCACCTCGTCGATGCCGTTCGTCGCGAAGGAATCATCTGCCGTGGACATCTCGGTGCCTTTCGACGGGGTGGCTGCTGTCGCCGACCTTCGCCATTGGTACCCACTGTGGTCAGGATCGACGCGGTGGGTATCGGGCCCGCCACCAAGAAGTCCACGAGTTGCGTTGATGTACAGACGGGTTCGCCCGATCGCGCCGACTTCTCAGAGACGGTCAACTAGGTTTCCATATGTGGAACCGCCCCACAGGTACGTACGGAACGCATCCGATTCCGTCGTGCACCATGAGGACTACCTCAACAGCCGCGACGACCATGCGCTCTGCGGATTTGCGTTCGACGGCTCCACCAGGTTGGACCAGGCAGAACAGCCCACTGCGGTATGCCCCGACTGCGAGGCGAAGCTCATCGAATATCACCTCGTGTGGTGGCGCAACACCGCCCTGGCCGCCCTCGCGGAAATCGACGAGCTGCGGGCCAGCGCCGGCAGCGCCCCACCGGCATCACGACCTGTGAGACAACCGCGGCCGCGTGCGCCCACGGCCGCGCGAGCCGATTCGCAGCCGGAATCGCTGCTTGACCACGCCCGTCAGGAGCTGCTCGAGCTCTGTCAGCAGTTCGACGACGATGTCCCCTACCGGCAGGTGAAAAACACCATGCAGGCGTTCAGTGACCAGCTGAATCCCGACGATCGAACCATGCTGGCACAGCAGATCGGCAACGACGGCTCGCTACTGCGTTGGAGCACAACAGAAGTGCAGAGGCTCGGCTGGTCGGTATCGGATAACCCGTTGGCGGAGACCCCGGAAGAAATCATGTGGGAGGACTGGACCCAGTCGCACCAGACGCCGAAACCGAGCCGATGGCGCCTGACCCGGCCGCGGTCCAAAACCCGCGACGGCAGTTGACGTCGGGCAGCGGCTAGCTGCCCGACGCCACGCAGGCGGGCTCGCTACACGGGGTCGGTCCCATCGCGCACCGATGGGTCCCGAACGACGATCCGCCGCGTGCGCGGCCGCCCGATTGACCGTTGACGCTTGCGATGATCGCGCGGAGGTTGCGCCGACACCGTCCGCAGTCCGCTCCGGCGCCGCACGCGGCCGTGACCTGGTTTGAGGTGAGCGCCCCGTTCGCTACCGCGTCAGCGACCAACTCGCTGGTAGCGCCTGTGCATAGACAAACGAACAACTAAGACACCTCGATGGTCGGACCGCGTCAAACAAGCTAAGTCTCACCTAACTTCCGTGAGCTTATTAGGCCAGCCTAAGCATGGCAAGAGCTACGGTCGACCGTTTTGTATCCGTCCCGTCGTTATCTCACGCGCCGGCCGAAAATGCCTCGTCACCGGCGGAGTTCACGGCTCAACTGTGCTGGTTTGTAGGCTTTCGGCATGCCGTTGAACCACGGTGAGATCTTCGCGGGCTACGTCATTCAGCGGTTGCTCGGTACTGGCGGAATGGGCGAGGTGTACCTCGCCCAGCACCCCCGGCTGCCTCGTCATGACGCGCTGAAGATCTTGTCGGCGTCTTCGGCGGCTGACGAGGAGTTCCGGGCGAGGTTTATCCGCGAGGCAGAATTGGCCGCGACACTGTGGCACCCGCATATCGTCGGTGTCCTCGACCGCGGCGAGTTCGACGGCCGCCTGTGGATCTCGATGGATTACGTGGACGGCACCGACGCCGGGCGGTTGATCCGGGAGCGCTATTCGTGCGGTATGCCGGAACACGAAGTGGCAGAGATCGTCATGGCGGTGGCCGATGCGCTCGACTTCGGTCATGAGCGCCGTCTGCTACACCGTGACATCAAGCCGGAGAACATCCTGGTCACCGCGCCCGATGGCCAGCGTCGCAGGGTGCTGCTGACCGACTTCGGGATCGCCCGCAGAATCGACGAGTCCAGCAACCTGACCAAAGACAACGTCGCGATGGGAACGATCAACTACGTGGCCCCCGAGCAACTTCTCGGCAAGCCGCTCGACGGGCGCGCAGACCAATATGCGCTGGCGGCCACGGCATTTCACCTGCTGACCGGCAAGCCACCGTTCGAGGATTCCAATCCCGCCGTGGTGATCAGCCACCAGCTCAATACGCCACCACCACGGCTCTCCGATCATCGACCCGAACTCGCCCGTCTGGACGCGGTGCTGATGAAGGCGCTGGCCAAAGATCCCAACCAGCGATATCGAAACTGCCTCGACTTCGCTCGGGCCCTCGCAGCGCCCGGGACGCAACCGCATTCGGGCGCGACGCCGTCGGGCCACGTGTCCACACAGCGGCTCGAGCGGCTGGTGGTGCACGGCACCGCGCGCGGTGTGGCGCAGAACGTCGTCGACGCCCAACATGACGTCGGGGTGTTGTCGTTCCACGTAGTGCCCCACAACCCCATCGACAACCGGGGCGCTCCGGTTCCGGTCGAGATCCAGACGCAACTGGTCGCGGGGCAACTGGCAGAAGGCGACGAGGTCGAGGTGGGCGGTGTCTGGGACGGCGACACGCTGGACGCCGACACCATCGTCAACGTGTCAGCCGGTGCCCGGCCCAAGAGGCGGTCGTCGCCGCCCCCAACGCAGCCGCGACGCGACGAGCCGTCGAGGCGGAACAAGAAACGCCATCGCTCAGGGCTGTTCATCGCGCTCGGCGCGCTGATCGGCGTGATCGTTTTGGCCGCGGCCTCGGTGGCCTACGTCACCGATGGGTTCGGCCTGTGGGGTGGCCCGGGACCGATCGTCAAGCCCGTGAGCGCGACGGTGTTCTCCCCCGCCGGCGCCCCGGACAATCCGCAGGATGCCGATCTGGCGATCGACGGCGACCCGGACACGGCATGGTCCACCGTCACGTACAAGGACGCCGTCCCGTTCCCGAACTTCATCGAAGGCATGGGCCTGATGCTGCACCTGTCCGAACCGACCGAGCTCGGCGTCGTCACGATCGACTTGTCCAGCACGGGGACCGAGGTGCAGATCCGCTCGTCGCCCACCGAAAACCCTGCTGAGCTGTCGGATACCACCGAGTTGACGCCGACCACACCGCTGCAGCCCGGGCACAACCGCATCGAAGTGGACAACGAGACCAAGACGTCCAATGTGCTGGTGTGGATCTCCACCTTGGGCACGACCAACGGCCAGAGCCGCACGGAGATCTCGGAGATCACACTTCAGGCGGCCGGTTAGGGCCAATCCGCTCGGGATGCGGCGGCCCGCTAACACTTCACCCTCGGTTTGGTCACGGCCCCCTGTTCGCGCAACACCGGTGGTTTGATCAAGCGACTGGTTCGCCAAACGATGCCCAGAGGTACGCCTTGACTGTGCTCGGAGCAGCAGCACTTGCCCTTCTTCTCATCACGGTTGCCGTCACCGGAGCAATATCTGGCTTTATCGCTGCGTTTGCAGTGCTGCGGAACCACAGACGCAGCCGCGGACTATTTCTGCTCGGCGCCGTCACGGGGTGGGCGGCGGCCAAGGTGCAGCGCACCAAATCCCGCCGCCCAGGTGCGCTCGGCGCCTTCGCCCACGGGGTCGTCGTACTGCGCAAAGCGCGTCGGCGCCGCAGCACCATCGGCGAGCTGTGGCCCGCACTGGTGGCGACTTACATACCGAGTTTTTCGTTGCGCAACGCGTCGTTGTCACTCTCCAGGGTGACGTTGCGTTCGTCGAGGGCGGCGTTGCGGTCCTCCAGGGAGAGGATGCGACCGATACCGGCGAGGTTGACCCCGTCGTCGACGAGTTCTTTGATCCGCCGAAGTCGAACGATGTCATCGGCGCTGTAGCGACGTGTTCCGCCGGGACTACGCGAGGGCTTCAGAAGACCGTGGCGCTCATAGAGCCGCAATGACTGTTCGCTGATACCCGACAGTTCGGCAGCTACCGAGATTCCGTATACCCCGCGGTCAGACGCGGGAGGCGCGGCGTTTGCCAGCTCATCCGTCATTTCGTCGTCAACCATCGTGTGCGTAGCGTTCCGGCATCCCTTTAGCGATATGCACTGTAACAGGAACACTATCTGCTGACGAGATTGCACAAAAACATCGATACTGCTATAAAAAATCTATCTGTTCGACCATAGATTTTTTGCTCGCGTTGAGAACGCAGCGACGGGGAGGAAGTCATGGTGTTGCATCCGAGCGATGACACCCACGACGGCGACATAGGACCGGGAGCCGCGACGGCGGTGACTTCCATGCCCAGCACGATGACGGGTTCGCGCGACGGCGATTCGGAGACCAACCACGAAGCCGTCGAGCTCGCGGTGGGCACCGGCGAACCCCAGCGAGTAGGCAGTTTCCGCTTTTACACCGCCGAGCAGCGGTGGGAATGGTCGGACAACATTGAGCGGATGCATGGCTACGAGCCGGGCACCGTGACGCCCACAATCGAGCTGCTACTGCGGCACAAGCATCCGGACGACCGTCAACAGGTCGCTGAAATTTTGGAGAGGGTCGCGAACGGGGAGCCGTTCAGCAGCCGGCACCGCATCGTCGACACCGCTGGACGCACCCACTGGGTCATCGTCGTCGGTGACCGCATGGTCGACGAGGCGGGCAACGTCGTGGGCACAACCGGCTTCTACGTCGATTACACCGAGACCATGCAATCCGACATCTCCGCGGCGCTGTCCAAGATGGCCGAGGGCCGCGCCGTGATCGAGCAGGCCAAGGGCTTGTTGATGGCCGCGTACGGAATCAGCGCAGACCGGGCCTTCGACATCCTGGTCTGGCGCTCGCAGGAGACCAACATCAAAGTCCGCGAGTTGGCCCGCCGGTTCGTCGATGAAATGGCTGGCGGCCTGCCGGACGATACCCGGGCACGGGTCGACCACGCGCTGTTGACCATCTCCTGACGAGGCTTCTCACTCGAACAATCCGTCTAGCGCGCTTTTCTCGAGCCGCAGCCACCGGTCGACTTGCGCGCGGACGCCCTCGACTTCGTCTGGGTCGAGGTGACGCGACCCGTCGGGGGTGATACGACACAGGTCCATCGGCCCACCGACGCTGGGCGACGACACATCGAGTGCGTCGAGCACCGGAACCGCGGCCGCCCAGGCCGCGCGCTTTCCCATCATGTGCAGCTTCTGCGCGGGATAGCTCAACCCGCGACCCGGATCGGTGATCTGAGAAACCGACCCCATCACCAACCCGTCGGCGCAGCGCAGCGCCAGAACCACCGTCACCATGCGATGTTCGCACGGCACACATCGGGATGCGGGCGGGTTACGGTGGCCGCCGATGCACAACTTCACGGTCCCGGCCAGCCTCGGTCAGGCCGACTGCGCACGCATTACGGACGCCGCGCTGGCGCAGCCGGTGTTGGCGGTGACCAGCCTGGCCTACCTCGTCGTCGGGATGGTCGTGTTGTGGCGGGCGATGCGAACGGCGGCCGTGCTGGTGGCTCTTACCGGATTGGCGGCGCTGACGGTGGGGCTGGGCAGCTTCGCTTACCACGGACCGCAGCCGCCTTGGGCGCAGACCGCTCACGACTGGCCCATCGTCGCCCTCGTCGTGATCTGTGCCGCCGGTCTGGCCCGCAGCCGCCTGCGGGCGCGACGGGCATTGTGGGCGACGGCTGCCGGGGTCTTCGCGTTGGGCATGCTCGCCTATGCCGCAGGACGTTCGGGGTCACCGCTGTGCCGGCCGGACAGCCTGTGGCAGTTCCACGGCGCCTGGCACGTACTTTCCGCTGTCGCAGTGGGTTTGGCGGCCTGGGCCATGACACCGAGCTCGACCTCAGATACCCAGCGCTTGGGCCGCGGCCGTCGCCACCGCACCCTGTAGATCGGACACGGGCCGGCTGCCGGGCAAGTGGATCGCGTTGGTGAACAGTACGACGTAGGTGTTTGAGCCCGGGTCGAGCCAGAGCGAGGTTCCGGTGAAGCCGGTGTGGCCGAAGCTGCCGATCGGAAAGATCGTGCCTCGCGGCCGGGAGTGGCCGGTGTCGATGTCCCAGCCGAAGCCGCGCAGGTTTTGTCCCCCGATCGCCGGATATCTCGGAGCGCCAGCGCGGGCTGCGGCCTTGGCTGCTTGCAGCTGGTCGGTCGAATGGCCAGGTTGTTGAGGGGTCGTCATCAACTGCAAAGTCGCCTGCTGCAACGGAAATGGGCTCGGTCGACCCGCCAGCCGATCCAGCAGCGCCTGGGCGAAGCGGCTGACATCGTGCACGGTGGAGAACACGCCCGCTGATCCGGCGACCCCGCCCATGCGACGCGCTGTCGGGTCGTGCACCGTGCCGCGCAGCAAGCGGCCGAAGTTGGGGTTCTCGGCGGGGTCGGCGGCGTGTTCTCCGTCGAGCGCTGTCGGTGCGATCCGCGGTAACAGATCCGTGTTCCAGGTGCCCGCGGTACAGCTTTTCTGGTTGCCTCGTTCTGGCGCCCACGCCAGTGCCACTCCCCTGATCTTGTGGGGCCCACAGGCTTTCGCCGGCGGCAGGTAGCGGGTGTCGCGCATGTCGAGCGGCGCGAAGATGTTGCGCTGAACGTAGGCGTCCAATGTCTGGGCCGTGACCTTTTCGACCATCGCGCCGAGCAGAATGAAGCCGATGTCGGAGTAGCGGAACACCGCGCCGGGCTCCGACAGCAGCGGGGCGCTCAGAGCGCGCTGGATGCCCCCTGCCTTGTCGGCGTGGTCGAGGCCCCAGGGTTCGCGCAGGTCCAGCACGTCCGGTTCACCCGACGTGTGGGTGAGCAACATGCGCACGGTGATTTTGGCGCGCTGCGGATCGTTGTCCGGGTTGAATGCGGGCAGGTAGGTCTGGATGGGTTTGTCGAGTTCGACCTTGCCCTGTTCGTAGAGCTGCATAACGGCGGTCGCCGTGGCCAGCGGTTTCGTCAGCGACGCGACGTCGAAGATGGTGTCCGCGGTCATCGGCTCGGCGGGTGAAGGTGCGCCGTGGAGCCCTTGTTCGCCGGCCAGTTTGCGTACTCCGTAGGCGCGCTCGAAGACGACCTTGCCGCCGTGCCCGATGGCGGCGACGGCACCGGGGAGCCGATGTGCGGCGATCGCGTCGGTGATCACCTCGGAGACGGCCGGGATGTCGGGCGTGGGCGGGACAGTCGGCGTCCGCACCGGGCTGGTCACGACCGGCGGTGTCAGGGTATGCGACGGGGGTTGGTGCACAGCGGGCGCTGACGCATGGCCACACGAGGTGACCCATGCCAGGAGAAGCAGGGCCGACGCGGCGAACCTGACCATTGCCACCTCCATCCATTGACGGTGCGGGCGCGCCCCAGCGTAGGACGTCAGGAGTGCATCACAACCGTTGTTTCTCCGATGACATTGTCAGGCCGGCCGTAAGGTGACTAAAAAAGCAGAAACCAGCAGGGGAATGAGTCACCGTGGGCGTGGAAGACATCGTTGCTCCGAAGCTGCCAGGCGGCGAGACGCTGCCTTTCGCGACGGTGCCGTCCGCGAGCACCGCGGGGCGAACGCTGCAGGAATCGACCTATTCGCAGCGGGTCATCCCGCCCCGCCTGCACGACGACACCCCCAACATCGTGATCGTGCTGATCGACGACGCCGGGCCGGGTCTGCCGTCGACCTTCGGCGGTGAGGTACGCACCGACACGATGGGCCGAATATGCGCGGAAGGTGTGTCGTACAACCGGTTCCACACCACGGCGATGTGCTCGCCAACTCGAGCCTCGTTGTTGACCGGGCGAAACCATCACGAGATCGGCAACGGCCAGATCGCCGAGTTGGCCAACGACTGGGACGGCTATGCGGGAAAGATCCCGCGCAGCAGCGCGACGGTCGCCGAGGTGCTCAAACAGTACGGGTACGCCACGTCCGCGTTCGGTAAGTGGCACAACACCCCCGCCGAAGAAACCACGGCTGCGGGTCCATTCGAAAACTGGCCCACCGGATTGGGTTTCGAATACTTCTACGGATTCCTCGCGGGCGAAGCGTCTCAGTACGAGCCGCATCTGGTCCGCAACACCACCGTGGTGGCTCCACCGCGAACTCCCGAAGAGGGCTATCACCTTTCCGAGGATCTGGCCGACGATGCGATCGGGTGGTTGAGGCGTCACAAGGCGTTCAATGCCGACAAGCCCTTCTTCATGTACTGGGCCAGCGGCTGCCTGCACGGTCCCCACCACATCATGAAGGAATGGGCTGACCGGTACTCGGGCAAGTTCGATGACGGCTGGGATGCGTACCGGGAGCGCGTGTTCGCGCGCGCCAAGGAGAAAGGCTGGATTCCGCAGAACTGTGAACTCACCGAGCGTGACGAGACGCTTGCTTCATGGAACAGCATCCCCGCAGACGAGAGGCCCTTCCAGCGCCGGCTGATGGAAGTCGCCGCGGGTTACGCCGAGCACGTCGACGCGCAGGTCGGCCGGCTTGCCGACGAGCTCGACGCGTTGGGCTACGGCGACAACACGCTGTTCTTCTATATCTGGGGTGACAACGGTTCGTCGGGCGAAGGCCAGAACGGTACCATCGCAGAACTGTTGGCGCAGAACGGGATTCCTACCACTGTTCGTCAACACATCGATGCGCTCGATGAATTGGGCGGTTTGGAGGTGCTCGGCTCCCCGCTGGTCGACAACCAGTATCACGCAGGGTGGGCATGGGCAGGCAGCACGCCGTACAAAGGAATGAAGCTGCTGGCATCGCACCTCGGCGGTACCCGCAACCCGATGGCGGTTAGGTGGCCCGCCAAGATCTCATCGGACACGACGCCCCGCGATGTCTTCCTGCACTGCAACGATATCGTGCCCACCATCTACGACGTTCTCGGCATTGAGCCACCCCGGGTTGTGTACGGGGAGCCGCAGATTGCCCTGGCGGGCGCCAGTTTCGCGCACACGCTGATCGACAGGTCCGCAGCCGGCGGAAAGAAGACGCAGTACTTCGAGATCATGGGCAGCAGGGCGATTTACCACGACGGGTGGCTGGCATCGGCGCGCGGTCCGCGACTGCCGTGGGTGCCAGGACAACCCGAAGGTATCGACACTTGGACCCCTGATAACGACACGTGGGAGCTGTATCACCTTGACGAAGACTGGTCGCAAGCACACGACCTTGCCAGGTTGCAGCCGGAGAAGCTACTTCAAATGCGCGAGATGTTCGCCATCGAGGCCGCACGCAACTCGGTACTGCCCGTCGGCGGTGGCCTGTGGGTGCCCGTCTACCACCCCGAGTTGCGGATCGCGCCGCCGTACCGGCAGTGGCGGTTCTGCGGCGACACCATCCGGATGCCAGAGTTCTGCGCCCCGGCGCTGGGCAATAAGAACAATCTAGTCACGATCGACGCCGACCTACCTGAGAGCGCCAACGGTGTGCTGTATGCACTCGGGGCCGCGGCGGGCGGCCTGACGTGCTACCTCGACGACGGCTACCTCTGCTACGAATACAACTTGTTCATTCTGATGCGCACAAAGATCCGATCCCCGAACAAGCTATCGGCGGGCCGAGCGACTATCAGCGTCGAAACCCGGTACGCCGAGGAGCGGCCCGGTGGTCCGCTGGACGTGACATTGCGCAGCGGCGAGGAGATCCTCGCGGCAGGCCAGGTTCCAGTGAGCGCCCCGCTGCTGTTCACGGCCAACGACTGCTTAGACATCGGTACCTGTCTGGGCTCACCCGTGTCAATGGACTACCGCGAACGCGCCCCGTTCCCCTTCGAGGGCCACATTCATGAGGTTCATGTCGCCTATACGTGAAGTCCACCAGCGAAACTGGTCTGGGCAGCGATCCGGACGGGGCGCTCAGAGCGCGATGGATAGCCTCGCAGCGTTGTTACCATCACGCGGTGCACAACGCGAGTGACGGACCGCGACCTTTCTCGCGGCGCGACGTCCTCAGATTTGGCGCGTCCGCACCTGTGCTGGTGATGCTCGGTATGGCGGGCGCGGCGGTTGCTGCGCCGACGGCCGATGCGCGGCCCTTGCGGCTGGTCGACTTCACCCACCGGCAGGTGCCCGCCGAGCAGATCAAGGCGGCCGGCTATGACGGGGCGCTGGTCTACGTGTCCGAGTTGCGGCCGGGCGCCGACTTCGACTTCAAGCCGGTCACCCGCGAGTACGCGGATGCACTGCGGGCGGCCGGTTTGCACGTGGTCAGCTGCTATCAGTACGGCAAGCCGGGTTGGGCGACGCCGTCGGACTACACCCGCGGTTATCAGGGCGGGGCGGCGGATGCGCAGACCGCGTTGCGGTGGCACGCCGCAGCAGGCGGTCCGGAGTCTGCGCCGATCTTCTTCAGCATCGACGAGGATATCGACCTCGACACCTGGGAAAGCGTTGCCGTGCAGTGGCTTCGAGGGATCAACTCCGTTGTGGGCGTGGAGCGCACCGGCGTCTACGGCCACGCGCGGGTGTGCGCGTGGGCGATCGACGATGCGGTGATCGGCCGCTCGACGTCAGACGGGCACTGGTGGGCCTGGCAGACCAAGGCGTGGTCCGCCGGTAAGCGCGAGCCGCGGGCGGTGCTGTATCAGGCGGTGGTGGTCACCGGGCCGGACACCGGTATCGCCATGGGCGGCACGCAGGTCGATGCGAACGAAGTCCTCGCTTCTGATTTCGGCCAGTGGGATCTCGACCGAAGCTGAGCGCGCGCGAACCGCGCGAGTTTTGCTCGGCGCCCTCGCCACCAAAGGCCCGCGGTGTGGGGCACCGCGGAATATGCTCAACCTTCTGATGTCCGAGTGGCTGCTGCTCGTGCTCATTGTTCCGGCCATCGTCGTGCCGGTCGTGCTGCTGCTCGGGTTCGCCGGTTGCGATCAGGTCTTTGGTCTTGACCGTATCGACGACCCAGAACCCGGACCCGTGATCGAATCGGCCGCCGGCAAGAGCATGAGCGTCATCACGCTGACGTGGATGATCGACCCAACGGCAACGGAAATCGAGTTCGAAAGGACTAGAGTCAACCCGACCGGACCCCCGGATCCGCCCTATCGATTCAAGGTGGTCGCGTCGCTGCTCAGCCGCGAGGATCCCGGACTCGATCCGGCCACCAGCTATACGTACACGGCGAAGGCCATATTCGCCGACGGCGACGCATCTTTGCCGTCCGCGCCTGTCACGGGCACCACCTTCCCTCCGCCGACCTTTGACGCCGCAGGCGCGGGCGGTTCCGGGTCCGGCACCAACAGCGCCGCGGCGACATGGAACCACACCGCATCTGCCGATTCCACCGCGGTCATCGTCGGGATGCGGTGGGCGCATCGGGGTGGCTTCTTACCGCCGAGTGGATCGCCGACCCGCACGGCGACCTACGGCGACAATCCGATGACCTCACTCGGCGTCGTCGGCCTCAACAATGCGGCCCTGACGGCGATCAACGGCACCTTCATCTACCAGGAGTTCTTTGGTTTGCTGAACCCTCCGACGGGCGACCAGCCGGTAGCGGTGGCCGTTGAGCGCGCGGGCGCGGCGTCCATCACCGTCGAAGGATGCTCGGCTTCCTACCTCGCAGTGTCCGCGTTCGGCGCTGTAACCGCAGCGGCCGGCACGGAAGCTGGGACATCGCTGTCACAGACGGTCACCTCGGCCGTCTACGAGATGGTCGTGCAGATGTTCACCACCGCGTCGGGGGCCATCACCAACTACAACCAGACGTTGCGTTTCACCGGTCAAGCCGACGGCATCGGCATCGTCATCGGAGATGCGCCGGGAAACGCGTCGGTCCCGATCACCGCACAGCGCGCCGACGGAGTCGATTACGCCGAGCTGGCTGTGCGGCTTACCCCGATCTCGTAGCGAGGCAGCCATGGCCAATCCGTTCACCGGCGAGTACCCCGCGGCGGTGCACATCGCCGCGCGACAGATCAACGGCCTGTTGGGAACCCTGCACCAGAACGGTGACCTGGATACGCCGCTGAAGCTGATGCACAGTGTGTCCACGCGCATCGGTGATCCTCGCCGCAGACGCGCGGACGTCGGGGCGTTCGCGAATTGGTTGGTCGCCTACCAGCGCACCACCTCGGGCCGCGGGCTCGCCGATCTGCGCGGCCAACTGACGGCGACCGCACCGCCTGGCACCGTGCGAAGGTTCGCGGACGCATTCGATGGGTTCGATCGGGGTTGGGCAATCGAGCTGCCCCCTAACGTGGTGCGCGGCAGAGCCAAACTGCAGATCTCGTCGATCACGGTGTCAGTGCCGGACGGCTCGTCCACCGAGGTCGTCATCCGCGCGGCGGTCCGGGCGCAGTATTACCCGGACCCCGGTACGACGGAGCTGCCGCCATCGGTGCACGGCGAGGTGCACGCCACGTTCGATGTCAGCCAGATACCGTACGGAACCGGACGCCGGCTGCTCATCCGGCCGTCGGCGCAGGACGCCAAGATCGACTTCATCGCTGCGCCGGGCAGCGGATTGGCCCCGCCGGCTGTGAGCCGAATCGCAGCTGAGGTTCGCAAGTTCATCCGCGAGGGGGTGTCCCTGCTGCCCGTCGATCTGCCCCACGACTTCGCTTTCGCTGATTTCAAGGGCGTCGGGTCCGGGCCCGGCCAGATAATCGCCCTGCCGTACCAATTCTCAGGAACTCCGGCTCCACCTGGCGGGCTGCAAGGGCTCACGCAATCCTTCCTCGGCTCAAGCGGATTCGGCTTTGCGGTCAGCAAGGAACACGTCAACACCTTCATCGACGTCGAGGCCATCCGTCAGGCAGTCAGAAACCGACCCCCGTTGACCTTCACGATCAGCACCATCTTCGGCGGATCCGTTTCGGTCAACTACCGCTTGCGGTTCAGTTCCGGACCGACGTTGACATTCAAGTCGGGCGCGATCGAGATCGCCGGGCGGGTCGCGGCAGAAACCGACACCGTGTGGGCGCCCAACGGGTTCGTCAGCTTCAAACAGCGCGTCGTATTGGTCCTGGATACGAGCAGCCAGGGCATCAGCCTCGAACGCGATGGCGAGCCCGACGTCGACGAGTCGTGGTTCATCCCGCACAGCAGGGCGACCAGCGTCGTGACGACCGAACTCGACAACGCGCTCGTGCAGAACCAACCAGCGATCCGCCGCGTTTTCGACGATGCTAGAAATGCACTCACCCGCGGGCTGCGCGCATTCGACACCGCCGCGTCGGCTTCTTACACGGCCGTCGACATCACCCCCGAGATCGCGTTGGTACGCGGCGAGATTCGCAGCCAGAACCGCCGTCCGCCGGTGGTCACCGTCGAGGAGACCCACGGCGGCGCCGCGTTCACGGCACTGAACAGTTGGATTCCCGCCGGCACCGTCCAACGCTTCGTCTGGACGTGGGTGGAGCACTCGCATCCCGCCAGCATCTGGTCAGGCGTCCAGAAAACCGTGGCCGACGAGCACCGCTTCATCCTTGCCAAGCCTGCAGGCCCCACCAACGTCAGCCAGGTCTGCCTGCGCATCGAGGGCAGTCAGATCGGACCGTCGGGGCAGCAGTCGAGCGTCGCGGCCGGTACGACGTGTCAGGTGCAGGAACCGGAGTTCGCGATAGACATTCCGTCGTGGTGGGGGCCGGTGACGGTGCCGATCTGGCGGCCCGATGTGGCCGACACGGTCCCGCTGAGCCAGGCGATCGCCGGGCACGCAAGCGTGGTCGCCTTACCCGGAGACACCTCGGTACGGCGGAATGCATTGGTGTACTTCGTGGATGATCAGCAGGATCGGCCGCTTCAGCCGCTCCTCGAGGCATTGCGCCGAGCTCGCGACAGCTCTTCGGTGACGGTCGTTGTCGTGGTGTCGAACGGCACGTTCGACGCACCTCGTGGCGAGGTGGAACGCCGGCTCGGGTTGCCTCGCGAAGGTCTTCCCGCAATGCACATCACCCAGGACGACGAGGGCGGATGGACAACGACGTTCGGAGTCTCCCGCCTGCCGTCGACCTATTTGATCAATGCCAGGCGAGAGTTCGTCTGGAAGCACGAAGGCGGACCCCAGCCCGATGAAATCGTTGCCGCGCTGGACAACTGCGCTGGCCCGTCGGCGCCGTCAGGCTTTCGTCCACTCCAGCTGGCTGTCTCACCAGGTGCGTCGGCGCCCGATATCAGGTTCCAAGACGGCGAGCATCAGTATGCGCTACACCGGTTTCGCGGCCGCGATGTGATTCTCAGCTTCTGGCAATCGTGGTCCGTACCATGTCTTTCAGAGTTGAGCCGCCTGCAGCAGATGTACCAGGACGGCCGAAAGGCGCCGTTCATCGTCGGCGTTCACGGCGGCGTCAACGCCGAGGCGGTCGACGACATCCGCAAGCGCCTGCGGCTGACCTACCCTCTCGCGCAGGACCACCAGCAGCGGATTGCGCGCAGATACGGACTTAGGTGCTGGCCCACCACGATTCAGATCGACGCCGACGGGCGCGTAGCACACGTCCAATTCGGAACGGCGCACCACGAGCGACCGAAATCGGTCACGAATGGTTGAGATGCAACTGGTTCTGACCGCTGTCGTCGTGCTGGCGACCGATCAAGCGGTGAAGCTTCTGGTTCGCAGCCCCCAGTTCGACGTCGTGCGGCTGGGGCCGTTCGGAAGTCTGCGGATGGTGGCGGGAAGATTGTGGCTGGCGCGATCGGCCAAGACTGTGCCGAACACGCTGGGGCTCTGGGCCGTATCAGCCGGGGCACTGATGATCGCCGCCACGGCGCTGCTGTCGTCCGCTGTGTTCGTCGGGCTGCTGCTCGGCGGATCGCTCAGCAACGTCGTGGAAAGCTGGCTGCGGGGTTCGGTCACGGACTTCGTGTGCCTGCGGTTCTGGCCGGCGTTCAATGTCGCCGATGTCGCGCTGGCGGTCGGTGCGCTTGGGACTGGGATCGAACTGCTGAGGGTAGTCGGTGCCGTCCCGGGGTAAATCGGGCGTCTCCGTGTCAGGGTTTCCGCGGTTCTTCACGATCGCGGGTCGTCGGGTCAACGCGTACAAAATCTTTCTGGCAGCGGGCATCTGTGTCGGCACGCTGACCACGGCGGCGATGGCAGACACGGCGGGGCTGTCGCCGCTGCGCGTGGGGTTGGCAGCGATGGTCTCGGCACTCGCAGGCTTGATCGGCGCACGGATGTATCACTTGCTCGTCCATGCGCCGCGCTATCTCGATGCGGGCTCACCACGCGCGTTGTGGCGCACCGCGTCCGGAGGGATGAGCGTGTTCGGGGCCCTGCTGACGTTTGTCCCCGTCTCGGTCATCGCTGCGGCCGTGATCGACATACCGGCGGCCGTGTTGTGGGATCAGATGGCCGTCGGCGTACTCGCGGGCGGCTTCTGGATCCGGCTGGGCTGTGTGTTCAACGGCTGCTGCGGCGGGCGCGAGACCGACGGGCCGCTCGGGGTTTTCCTGCATGACACCGTTGGCGTGCGTAAGCGACGCGTTCCGGTCCAATTCCTCGAGATGGCGTGGTGGCTGCTTGGTCTGCTCGGCTTTCTCGCCTCGTGGCCCACGGGATCCCCTGCGGGCAGTTGCGCGCTGGCCGTTCTCGCCTGGTATGGCGTCGGACGGTTCATTCTCGAGCCCCTGCGGGAACGGCCGGCTGTCATCTGGGGCGGCGTGCGGATCAACCAGCTGGTGGCGCTGCTGATCGCTGTGGGCGCGAGCGGTGCGCTGATCTTGATTGCTTGGCGTTCGTGAGTTCCCAACGAAAAGAGCTAGATCTCTGCGGCCCGGGAATCGGACCATGCCTCACTCAACCTCCTCAACGTCGGCCGCGCTGTGGATAACGCGACCCGTCAAAAAGTCTGAGTCAGTGCGAGTGAATTTGTCGGTGT
>NZ_JBEFTH010000019.1:0-65422 GCF_053483935.1 Mycolicibacterium sp. XJ879 | reverse complement strand
ACCGACGAGCCCGGCGGACCGGCACCTCCCGAAAACCGGGCGGCCTAACGGCCGACGCGAGAAACCGCAGCGCCTCGAAAAATCCGACGGCGCCAGCATCAGCACGCCCGGACCGACCGCGGTGGCGCCAGGCATCCGAAAAAACGAAGCGGGCCGGAGCTTTCACTCTGGCCCGCTTCACCATGGTTGTGGAGCTGCCGGGAATCGAACCCGGGTCCTGCGGTGTTCCCTCAAGGCTTCTCCGTGCGCAGTTCGCTATGCCTCTACTCGGATCTCTCGGTCACGCGAACAAGCCGAGATGACGATCCCAGTCGCTGTTGGTTGTCCCGATGAGTCCCGCGACCGGACTCACCGGTGGATCCCTCTAGCTGATGCCAGACACCGGGTCGAGGGCTCTCCCGGGCTGACAGACTAGCTGTCGCTTAGGCAGCGAGAGCGTAGTCGCGCTGATTGGAATCGGCGCTTAATTGGTTGCAACGACGCTTACGGTGGTCTCTTGCCTGCACCGGCACGCTTCCCTTGATTCGACACTCGAAGTCGAAACCGTTCAGCCCCTTGTCTAGTTGTCCAAACATCACCTGCCGAAACCGGCAGGACCATTCATGGTACGCCCTGATCAACAATGTGTTCCACCGATATCTTCCCGGCCGCGAAGGACCAGTCAGATTACGTAGTTGAGGCGCTCGACGATCCGCCTGCCGACGGCCTCGTCGCCGCCGTAGGTGACCGCAGCGTGGTCTAACGCGGTGCGTCCACCGGCCAGCCGCGTGAACAGCAGGCCGTCGAGCCGGATCGTCGACGTGGGCTCCTCGCCGCCGAAGTCGTCGACCACCTGTGCCCTACCGGCGACCGCCACGTTGATCGTGCGCCCCAGCGGACCCGTCAGCTCGATCGACACCCGGGAGCCGTCGGGCGCCCCGCCCAGCTTTCCGACGACGAAACCCATGCTGGCCGCCATCTCGTCGAGCGCCTGCTCGGCGGCGGGTCCCGCCATTTCGGCATCGGAGGCCGGGAGACCGACGCCGTCGCGGATGTCGTGCTCGTGCATCCAGCAGTCGAAGACCCGCACCCGCATGAACCGTCCGTAGCTGTCCGGTCCGGCCGGGGTCATCGTGACGGCGTTCCATTCGTCCTCGGACATCGCCGTCAGCGCCTCGCGGCGGCCGGCGGTGACGGCGCGGAACCGCTCGAGCAGCTCCGCGGAGCCGATTTGGCGCAGCCGGCGCACCCAGCGTTCGTTCATCGCCCCGATGTCGTTGCGCACATGCTCGAGCGCGGACACGTCGACATCGGTGTCCGGGGTGTCCGCGCCCGCCAACATCGATTCGGTGCCAACCATGTGCGCCGTGACGTCGTGCACCGTCCAGCCGGGCAGCGCCGTGGCCGCTTTCCAGTCGGCTTCGGAGAGACCCGTCAACAGGTCGGCGGTAATTCGCCACTCGGCGAACAGGGCGTTGAGGACTGCGCTCTTGTCGAGATTCGTCACTGGACGCGAGGAGCTCACGGCCTGACCGTACCGTTACGGTCTGTCGACGGTAAGAGATTCGACCGCACGGTCGGCGATACCGGTAGCTCTTCCGAACAGGTGCCCCTGCGCCAAGCCGCAGCCGGCGAGAAACACCATCTCCGCCTGCTCGTCGGTCTCGACACCCTCGGCGACCACTTCCAGGCCCAAGGGGTTGCACACTGCGATCACCGACCGGTACAACGTCACGTCCCGCGCCCGTTCGACGCCGGCCACCAGGCTGCGGTCGAGTTTGACGACCTGGACAGGCAACGCGTGCAGATAGGTCAACGAGTTGTATCCAGCGCCGAAATCGTCCAGAGCGACATTGACTCCGAAGGCGTTGAGCCGCTCGATCTGTGCGGCCGCCTCGTCGAGATCGATGATTGGCACGGTCTCGGTGATCTCCAGCGTCAACCGGCTGGGCTCCATACCGTAGCGGGCCAGGGTCCTGGCCACGATGTCGTGAAAACGACCCCCATGTAGCCGCGCCGCCCCGATGTTCACATGTAAATCAAGGTCCGTGCCAGCGGCGGTGAACTCCCGACAGCTCAGATCCAGGATCATCGCGTCCAGGACATGCCCGAGCCCCGCGGCCTCGGCAGCCGCCACGAACGTCTCAGGCGCGATCTGTGTGCCGTCGGGCGCTGTCCACCTCGCGAGCGCCTCGACGGCCACCGGAGTCGCCTCGGGCAGCCGAACGATCGGCTGGTAGAGCAGGTTGAACCCGGTGGGCGCATCGCCATGGGCGTGGCGCAGCGCGGTGGGAAAGTCCACGGCCAGACCCGCGATCGACGGATAGACCACGGCGATGTCTTTTCCCAGGCGCTTGCCTTCATACATCGACTGGTCGGCCTTGCGCAGCAGATCGTCCGGGGTCTGGCTGGTTTCGTCGGCGCGGTGCCGAACCAGGCCCATGCTGGCGCGGATCTGCACACTGGCACCGTGCACGGCGAACGGCTCTCGAAGCGCCGCCTGGATGCGGTCGGCGACGACTTCGGGGGGCGCCATTTCGCCGTTGATCAGGATTGCGAACTCGTCGCCGCCGATGCGGGCCAGGGTGTCTGTCTCTGCCACGCATCGAAGGAGACGTTCGCCTACGGCACGCAGCAATGCATCACCGCCGGCGTGCCCGAACCGGTCATTGACGTCCTTGAAGTCGTCGAGGTCGACGAATATCAGCACGAAATCGCCTCTGGCGGCGGCGCTTTCGAGTCTCTTGCCGAATAACAACCGGTTCGGCAGCCCGGTCAATGTGTCATGGTGCACTTGGTGCTCGAGCCGGCGCTGTGCGTCGTACAGTCGCACTGTGAGCCGCTGCTGTGCGCGCATCGCAAGGGCTTGGCGCGCGGCGACCAGCACGACCATCACCACCGCTCCACTGACCAGCACCGCGTCAAGTTGCTGGCCGATCATCACGTGGTAGCCGTAAAGCATTGCACTGCCGACAAATCCGGCGTACGGCAGGAGCAGCTGGACCCAGTCCATCACCCGATCACCGGCTTGCGCCGCCGAGTCCGATCGTGGTTTCGGTTCGGCCAGCGCGTACACCACCAGCACCATTCCGATGACGAACAGGCCGCCGCCCCACAGGTCACCGTTGTGCACACCGACGGTCCGGAAATAGGCCACGATCCGGTCCGCTGACGTGAGCAACATGATTCCGCCGGTCAGCAGCAGGCAGTTTGCCCGAGACGGCCGGCCGGGCCGGTAAACAATGGCCAAGGACACCGCCGCCACCACCGCGCACAATTGCAGTAGCGAATAAATCACCAATACGGCGGGGTCGTTCGACCGAGGGAACGCCGCGGCAGCCAGTCCGCCGTATCCGGCGATGTAGGACAGTAGCGAGAACGCGATGGCGGCCACCACCCCGTCCAGCACGAAAGCGACGAGGGAATACGGGCGCACCGGAATGGTCGCAGTACCGGCAGCCAAGCCGTCCGAACGGCCCAGCACGATCACGGCAGCGAAGATCAGCACCGCAGGGAGCAGATACGCCACGATCTCACTCGCGCCCGCCACGCGACCGCCGGCCGAACCCCGGTCCGTCCACCACAGCAACTCGCCGATGAGCCAGCTCAAACAAGAGACGGCGATGAGCACTCGCCACCATCGAGACGGACCGTGCATCCTGCGTGCCACCGCCAAGCCGCGGACCACGATCACCGTGCCCAGCACCGCCTGCAACGCCGTCAACCCGGCGGTGGCGACGTCGTGTCCCCACGGGGCCAGCGCGTTCACCACGACCAGCACGAGCAGGGCCAGCAAGTCGCCGTAACGCCTCCGCTGACCCCTGAGCGACACGCTTTCCACCTTCCCGCTTCGTCATGATGCCTTAACCGAAGCGGTAGCCCGGCCCGCTCGGCAAATACCGCATCCAACTTTTGCGGGAGGGAAAGTTACGGCGTGACGGGCGCACTCCCGCCATCAGCCCGATCGATCAGGTCATGCCTTTGGCGCGCCGCCCCAGCTCGCGGATGATCTCCCGGTCCGCATCGCGGCGGGCCAGGTCCTGGCGTTTGTCGCGGGCCTCCTTACCGCGCGCCAACGCCAACTCCACCTTGACCTTGCCGTCGGAGAAGTACAGCGACAACGGCACCAGGGTCAGGTTGCCGTCGCGGATCCGCCCGATCAGCCGGTCGATCTCCCGACGGTGCAACAGAAGTTTGCGGTTGCGCCGCGGGGTGTGGTTGGTCCAACTGCCGTGGTGGTATTCGGGGATGTGCACGTTGCGCAGCCACACCTCGCCGTCGTCGACGGTGGCGAACGCGTCGGCGAGCGACGCATGCCCCTCGCGCAGGCTCTTCACCTCGGTGCCCACCAGCTGGATGCCGGCCTCGAAGGTTTCCAGTATCGAATAGTTGTGTCGCGCTTTGCGGTTGGTCGCGACGACCTTGTTGTTACTGGACCTGGTCGGGTCGGCTTTTTTGGCCATATCAGCGCCGTATGTAGAGCCGCAGCGTGATGTAGGCGGTGACACCGGACATCGCGAGCCCCAGGAACAGCATGAACGGGGCGCTGAAGTACAGCACGTCGGCGTAGTCGACCTTCGCGATCAGGTTGGCTTGATAGAACTGGTTGAGCGCGTTGTCCAGGAACAACGCCCGCACCACGATCAGCCCGATGATCGCGATGATCACCCCGATGAGCGCGGCGAGCATCGCCTCCACTAGGAACGGCAACTGTGTGTACCAGCGGCTGGCGCCGACCAGTCGCATGATGCCGATCTCGGTACGACGGGTGTAGGCCGCGACTTGAACCATGTTGGCGATCAACAGCACCGCGCCGACCGCCTGCACCAGCGCCACGGCGAACGCCGCGTTGCTGATGCCGTCGAGCACCGCGAACAGCCGGTCGATGAGGTCCTTCTGGTTGAGCACGTTGAGCACGCCGGGCTGGCCGACCATGGCCTCGTCGAACTCGTGGTGTTGTTCAGGGTTCTCCAGCTTGACGATGAACGACGCCGGAAACGCGTCGCGCCCGGCGACGTCCTTGTACTGCGGGAACTTCTGGATCGCGTCCTCGTAGGCCTGATCGCGGTTGAGGAAACGCACCGAGCGCACGTCATCTCGGTTCTCGATCTGCTCACGCAGCGCCTGACACGGGTCGGCATCGCAGGTCGGGTCGTTGGCGGAGACATCGTTGGTCAAAAAGACCTGGCTCTCCACCCGATCGAGATAGATGTCGCGCGACTGGTCGGCCAACCGCAACACCAGCAGCCCACCGCCGAACAAGCCGATCGAGATGGCGGTGGTCAGGATCATCGCCACCGTCATGGTGACGTTACGACGAAATCCGGTCAGAACCTCGTTGATCAGGAAGCCGAAGCGCACTAGCGGTCCATTCCGTACACGCCGCGCTGCTCGTCACGAACCAGCCTGCCCAGTTCGAGCTCGACAACGCGCTGACGCATCGAGTCGACGATGTGATGGTCGTGGGTGGCCATCAGCACCGTCGTGCCCGTGCGGTTGATGCGCTCAAGCAGGTCCATGATGTCCTTACTGGTTTCCGGGTCGAGGTTGCCGGTCGGCTCGTCGGCCAAAAGCACCAGCGGCCGGTTGACGAACGCCCTGGCGATGGCCACGCGTTGCTGCTCACCGCCGGACAGCTCGGCGGGCAGCCGGTTGGCCTTGCCCGACAGCCCGACCATCTCGAGCACGTCGGGCACCACCCGGTTGATCACCTCGCCGCGCTTGCCGATCACCTCCAGCGCGAACGCGACGTTTTCGAACACGGTCTTCTGCTGCAGCAGCCGGAAATCCTGGAACACGCAGCCGATCACCTGGCGCAGGCCGGGGATGTGTCGGCCCGGAAGCTTGTTGACGTGGAACTTCGAGACGCGGATGTCGCCGGACGTCGGCGTGTCTTCGGCCAGCAGCAGCCGCATGAACGTCGACTTGCCCGATCCCGATGGCCCGATCAAGAAGACGAACTCGCCCTTGTCGATCTTGACCGAGATGTTGTCCAACGCAGGGCGCGCCGACGACTTGTACTGCTTGGAGACTCGATCGAGGGTGATCACGGTCGGCCAGTGTAGCGGGACTAGCTGGGTGGAGCCGTCGTCGTCACCGGCGGCTCGCCCGGCGCGGTCGGCGGCGAAGTCTCCGGAGCCGTTTCGGCGGTGTCGGTCTGCGGCGACAACGGGCCCGGCCCGTCCGGGTCCAGGGTCGTGGTCGGCGTCGTCTCGGTCGCCGAGGTCGGCGTGGTCATAGTGGTGGTTGGCGTGGTGGTGGTTGGCGTGGTGGTCGTCGGGTACGACGGTTCGGTCGTGCGGCGCACGTTGGTGCGCGGCACCCACGTGTAGTTGGGGTCAGGGACGAAGCCCGGCGGCACGAACTGCGTTGACGGTGGGGGCGGCTCCGGTGCGGGCTCGTAGGTCTGCTGCAGCCACACCGCCGCGGCGAAGGCCACGATCAGCACAACTGTCGACGTGCGGAGCCGGCCGCCCAACAGACGGCTCGGGACGCGGAATTTGCGCTCAGCCACCGGGTCGCTCCGCCTTGGCTGCCGCAGGGGGCAGGGTTTCCACGGCCGGTGTCGCTCCGGTCTGGGTGACGACGCCGGCGCCGCCCAGCGCGCGGACCACGAGCACGCGCAGCCGCCTGCCGGCCTCGAACTGCTTACCGGGCAGCGTGCGCGCCACCATCCGAACGTTGACGTTGTCGAGGCTGATGCTTTCCACACCCATCAGCGACGGGGCGTCCAGCAGCAGGTCCTTGAGCAGGCGGTCGTCCATCGACGCCTCGCACACCTCGTGCAGGACGTCGTTGACGCGGTTGAGGTCGGCGGTGACGGGCACCGGGATGTCGACCACCGCACGCGCCCAGTCCTTGGACAGGTTCAACGAGCGCACGATGTTGCCGTTCGGAATGGTGAACACCTCGCCGTCGGCGGTGCGCAGCTTGGTGACCCGCAACGTGACGTCCTCCACGGTGCCCTGCGCGCCGTCGGGTGCGCCGAGCATGTTCAGCTCCACCAAATCGCCGAAGCCGTATTGCTTTTCGGTGATGATGAAAAATCCGCTGAGCAGATCCTGGACCAGGTTCTGGGCGCCGAAACCCAGCGCCGCGCCCAGTACGGCCGCCGGCGCCACCAACGAGCCGACCGGCACGTTGACGATGTTGGTGATCTGTACGGCGACCACCACACCGAGCAGCACGATGGACACCCACGAAATCACCGATGCGACGGCCTGCCGGTGCTTGGACGCCTCCGAACGCACCAGCGCGTCGCCGGTCTCGAAACCCACTTCGAGTCGTCGGGTGATTTTGTGCGCGGCCCAGTTGATAAACCGGGCGATCAGCACGGCGGCGAGCAGCAAGACAGTGATGCGAAGCCCCTTGGTGAGGATCCATTCGCCGATGTTGCCGTGCCAGAAGTCATGCCAGCCCTGGGCCGGCGAAAATGCTAGATAGCTGCTACTCGTCATCGCGTCTGTTGCGCCACCGAATTCCGGCTTCGAGGAACCCGTCGATGTCACCGTCCAATACGGCCGCCGGGTTTCCGACCTCGTAGTCGGTGCGCAGGTCCTTCACCATCTGATACGGATGCAGCACGTAGGAACGCATCTGGTTGCCCCACGAACTACCTCCGTCGCCTTTCAACGCATCGAGCTCAGCGCGTTCTTCTAAGCGCTTGCGCTCCAACAACTTCGCTTGAAGTACCCGCATCGCGGCCACCTTATTCTGCAGCTGCGACTTCTCGTTCTGACAGGTCACCACGATCCCCGTCGGAACGTGGGTGAGCCGGACTGCGGAGTCGGTGGTGTTGACCGACTGACCGCCGGGGCCGCTGGAGCGGTACACATCGACGCGCACATCGCTTTCCGGGATGTCGATGTGGTCGGTGGTGTCCACCACGGGCAGCACCTCGACGTCGGCGAACGACGTCTGTCGGCGGCTCTGGTTGTCGAACGGGCTGATCCGCACCAGCCGATGGGTGCCCTGCTCGACCGAGAGCGTGCCGTAGGCGAACGGGGCGTGCACCGCGAACGTCGCGCTCTTGATGCCCGCTTCTTCGGCGTAGGAGGTGTCGAACACCTCGACCGGGTAACCGTGCTGCTCGGCCCAGCGGATGTACATCCGCATCAACATCTCGGCCCAATCCGCCGCGTCCACCCCGCCGGCGCCGGACCGGATCGTGACAACCGCCTCGCGCTCGTCGTACTCCCCCGACAACAGCGTGCGCACTTCCATCGCCTCGATGTCCTCGCGCAACTGTTTGAGCTCAGCGTCGGCCTCTGCCAGCTCGTCGGCACCGCCCTCTTCGTCGGCCAGCTCGTAGAGCACCGGCAGGTCGTCGAGGCGCTGACGCAGCTCCTCGACGCGCCGCAACTCGCCCTGGGTGTGTGACAACTCGCTGGTGACCTTCTGCCCGCGGGTCTGGTCGTCCCACAAACTGGGATCGGAGGCTTCGTGTTCCAGCTTCTCGATCCGACTGCGCAGCCCTTCGATGTCGAGCACCCGCTCCACCGTGGTCAGGGTGGAGTCCAGGGCTGCGATATCGGCTTGACGGTCGGCATCCACGAGAAATCAGCGTACCGGCGTGTCGGTTCTGGATCACTGGCGGCAACGAGGCGACCGCACGTTTAGCATCGGGTGGGTAACCAGGCCCGCGAGGACGCGACAGCCCCCTGCGTCTCGCCAGGGCAGTGACACGGCCTACAGAAGGTTCTACAGAAGGTTGAGGTATGCGTCCATATCACGTGGCGATCGTCGGCTCGGGCCCCTCGGGTTACTTTGCCGCGGCATCGCTGCTGAAGTTCGCCGATGCCCAAGACGACTCCGATCAGAAGCGCGACGTGCGCGTCGACATGCTCGAGATGCTGCCCACCCCCTGGGGGTTGGTGCGCTCCGGTGTGGCACCAGACCATCCCAAGATCAAGTCGGTCAGCGCCAAGTTCGAGGCGACCTCCGCCGACCCCCGGTTCCGCTTCTTCGGCAACATCGCGGTCGGCGAGCACGTGCAGGCCGCCGAGTTGGCCGAACGGTATGACGCCGTGATCTATGCCGTCGGCGCCCAATCCGATCGGCCGCTCGGCATCCCCGGCGAGGATCTGCCCGGCAGCGTCGCCGCCGTCGACTTCGTCGGCTGGTACAACGCGCACCCGCATTTCGGGGAGATCGGGCCGGACCTGTCGAACGGGCGCGCCGTGGTCATCGGCAACGGGAACGTGGCGTTGGATGTGGCCCGCATCCTGGTCACCGACCCCGATGTGCTGGCCGCCACCGACATCGCCGATCACGCGCTGCAGGCGCTGCACGACCGCGGCGTCGAGGAGGTCCTCATCGTCGGTCGGCGCGGCCCGCTACAGGCTCCGTTCACCACATTGGAGCTGCGTGAGCTCGGTGACCTCGACGGCCTGGCCGACGTGGACGTGATCGTGGATCCCGACGACTTCGCTGACATCACCGACGAGGATCTCGACGCGGCGGGCAAGACCGTGCGCAACAACATCAAGGTGCTGCGCAAATACGCCGAGCAGCCACCGCGCGGCGCCAAACGGCGCATCGTGTTCCGGTTCCGCACCTCCCCGATCGAGATCAAAGGCGACGGCAAGGTGGAGTCCATCGTGTTGGGCCGCAACGAACTGGTCACCGACAACGGCCGCGTCGTCGCCAAGGACACCGGTGAGCGCGAGGAGGTGCCGGCCCAACTGGTGGTGCGCGCGGTCGGCTACCGCGGCGTGCCCACCCCGGGCCTTCCGTTCGACGAGCGCAGCGGCACCATCCCGCACACCGGCGGGCGCGTCGAGGGCAGCCGCAACGAGTACGTCGTCGGCTGGATCAAGCGCGGGCCCACCGGTGTCATCGGTAGCAACAAGAGCGACTCACAGGAGACCGTCGACACCTTGATCGCCGACCTGAGCGAGGCCGAGTTGCCCGAGCGCGACGCCGATCACGCCGAGCAGCTCGCGCGGTGGCTGACGCGGTGCCAGCCCAAGGTGATCACCAGCGAGCACTGGAAGCTGATCGACGAGTACGAGCGCTCGGCAGGTGAACCGCACGGTCGGCCCCGGGTGAAGGTGACCAGCATCGTCGAGTTGCTGCGAATCGGACACCGCTAGACGACGGCAGGCGCCGGGGACTCAGGCCGGCGGCGGATCCTGCGCCGGCGGGCCCTCCTGCGGGGCGAACCGCCAGTTGTCGGGGTTTTTCGGTGAGTACACGACGGGGAACAGTGCGCCCATCGTGGGCCAGTTGTCGACATCGACCTCGAGGCGCTGGTACACCACGTGCTCGTTGACCGTGGGCCCGTTGATGACGCCGGTGATGGTCGCGTACTGCTGCCCGGTGACGTCGGTGGGTCGTGGGCTGACCCCGGTGACCAGCAAGGTGCCCGACGGCCAGTCGGCTCCGGCGCCGCGACGACGCATGAGCATGGGCCCGGCGATCACGACGAGGGCACCGATGATGAGCAACATCGCCAGGAATTCCCACACACCGACATGGTAGGACCACAGCATGAGTTCCGAGGCCGATGACCTGACGTTGGCGCTGACGCTCGCCGATGAGGCCGATGCGTTGACGACCGCCCGCTTCGGTGCCGTCGACCTTGTCGTGGAAACCAAACCGGACCTGACGCCGGCCACCGACGCCGACCTCGATGTCGAGTCGATGATCCGCGGACGGCTTGGTGAACACCGGCCCGACGATGCGGTGCTCGGCGAAGAGTTCGGCGGCACCACGGAGTTCACCGGGCGCCAGTGGGTGGTCGACCCGATCGACGGCACCAAGAACTTCGTCCGCGGGGTGCCGGTGTGGGCGACGCTGCTGGCCCTGCTGCAGGACGGCATCCCGGTGCTCGGTGTGGTGAGTGCCCCTGCGCTGCAACGACGTTGGTGGGCACGTGCGGAGCACGGCGCCTATGCACGCGCGGGCGCGCAACCCGAGCGGCGGCTGCGGGTGTCGAAGGTCGACGACCTGGGTTCGGCGAGCCTGTCGTTCTCCAGCCTGTCGGGTTGGGCGGTGCGTGGACTGCGCGAGCACTTCATCGGGTTGACCGACGACGTGTGGCGGGTGCGGGGCTACGGCGACTTCCTGTCCTACTGCCTGCTGGCGGAGGGGGCCGTCGACATCGCCGCTGAACCCGAAGTGTCGCTGTGGGATCTGGCCGCCCTCGACATCCTGGTGCGGGAAGCCGGCGGCACCTTCACTGACCTGGCCGGGAAATCCGGTCCGCACGGCGGCAGCGCGGTGGCCAGCAACGGCCTGTTGCACGAAGCGGTCCTGGCCAGGCTTTCTGCGCCGTAGCTGTGAGGTGCGCTACAAAGCCAACGATCTTACTCAAGAGTCAGTTCCGATACCTTACTCTGGAGTCAGTTCGGTAAGCGCGAACGACAATTCCCATAGCGAGGCAGCTGAAAATGACCAATACCCTGCCGTCGAAAAACGGATCAAAGCCCCGGCGCACCGGCAAGGAAAGCGCCGTCGGCCTGCACAAACACAAGCGCACCGTGACCGACCTGGGCCTGGCCCTGGTGACGCCGCTGGTCGGTCAGGAGTTCCTCGACCGCTACAAGCTGCGTGATCCGCTCAACCGTGGCCTGAGGTACGGCGTCAAACAGGCGTTCTCGGTCGCCGGCGCGGCCACTCGGCAGTTCAAGCGGGTGTCGGGCAGCACCAGCGGCCCGACGCGGCTGAAGACCAGTGGCTCCGACTACTTCGACCTGACCCCCGACGACGAACAGCAGATGATCGTCGAGACGGTCAACCAGTTCGCCGAAGAGGTGATGCGCCCGGCCGCCCGCGAAGCCGACGATTCCGCGTCGTATCCCGACGATCTCGTCAGCAAGGCCGCCGAGATCGGGATCACCGCGATCAACGTGCCCGAGAACTTCGACGGGATCGCTGGGCATCGGGCGGCGGTCACCAACGTGCTGGTCGCCGAGGCGCTGTCCTACGGCGACATGGGGTTGGCGCTGCCCATCCTGGCGCCCGCCGGTGTCGCGTCGGCCCTCACCCACTGGGGCAGCGCCGATCAGCAGGCGACCTACCTCAAGGAGTTCGCCGGCGAGAACGTCCCCCAAGGCTGCGTGGCGATCGCCGAACCGCATGCTCTTTTCGATCCGACGGCGCTGAAGACGACGGCGGTGCGCACCCCCAGCGGCTACCGCCTCGACGGCGTCAAGTCGCTGGTTCCTGCCGCGGCGGCCGCCGAAATCTTCATCGTGGCAGCACAACTGGCCGGCAAGCCGGCGCTGTTCATCGTCGAGTCGTCAGCTGAGGGGCTCAGCGTGACGGCCGATCCCAGCATGGGCATCCGCGCCGCGGCACTCGGCCGGGTCACCCTGGACGGGGTGAAGGTGCCGCTGTCGGCGCGGCTGGGCGAGGAGGAGGCGCCACCGGCTGACTTAGACCGCGACTACTCCGAGGCCGTCGCGCTGTCGCGGCTGGGCTGGGCGGCGCTGGCGGTCGGCACCGCGCACGCGGTGCTCGACTACGTGGTGCCCTACGTCAAGGAGCGGCACGCGTTCGGTGAGCCGATCGCGCACCGGCAGGCGGTGGCGTTCATGTGCGCGAACATGGCGATCGAGTTCGACGGGCTGCGGCTGATCACCTGGCGCGGAGCATCCCGCGCCGATCAGGGGCTGCCGTTCGCCCGGGAAGCCGCGCTGGCCAAGCGCCTCGGCGCCGACAAGGGCATGCAGATCGGCCTCGACGGCGTGCAGCTCCTCGGTGGCCACGGCTACACCAAGGAACACCCCGTCGAACGCTGGTACCGCGATCTGCGCGCGATCGGCGTCGCCGAAGGCGTCGTGCTCATCTAGTTGACACTTACCTGGCCTATCCGAAAGACGAATCATGGCAATCAATCTGGAACTGCCGAAGAAGCTCGAGGCGGTCATCGAGAAGGCCCATCAGGGCGCCGCGGAGATGCTGCGGCCGATCTCGCGCAAGTGGGATCTGCGCGAGCACGAATACCCTGTCGAGCTCGACACGTTGGCCACCCTGTTCGAGGGCATCTCTGAGGCCAAGACCATCGCGTTCGCCGGCGCCGAGGCGTTCCGCGAAGGTGACGAGCCCAGGGCTGCAAACCACAACGGCGCCAACATGTCCGCGGTGCTCAACGTGATGGAGATCAGTTGGGGTGATGTGGCATTGATGCTGTCGGTGCCGCGTCAAGGGCTCGGCAACGCCGCGATCAGTAGCGTGGCCACCCCCGAGCAGCTGGAGCGGCTCGGCAAGGACGTCTGGGCGGCGATGGCCATCACCGAACCCGACTTCGGCTCCGACTCGGCTGCGGTGTCGACGACGGCCACCCTCGACGGTGACGAGTACGTGATCAACGGCGAGAAGATCTTCGTCACCGCCGGATCCCGGGCGACCCACATCGTGGTGTGGGCGACGCTGGACAAGTCGTTGGGCCGGGCGGCGATCAAGTCGTTCATCGTTCCGCGCGAGCACCCCGGTGTCACCGTGGAACGGCTCGAGGACAAGCTGGGCATCAAGGCCTCCGACACCGCGGTGATCCGGTTCGACAACGCCCGCATCCCCAAGGACAACTTGCTCGGCAGCCCGGAAATCCACGTGGAGAAGGGTTTTGCCGGGGTCATGGAGACCTTTGACAACACCCGCCCGGTCGTGGCCGCGATGGCCGTCGGCATCGCCCGCGCCACACTGGAGGAACTCCGCAAGATCCTCACCGAGGCCGGGGTGGAGATCTCCTACGACAAGCCGTCGCACGCCCAGCGCGCCCCGGCCGCGGAGTTCTTGCGGATGGAATCCGACTGGGAGGCTGCCTATCTGTTGATGGTGCGGTCGGCATGGCAGGCCGACAACGACATCCCCAACTCCAAGGAAGCGTCGATGGGCAAGGCCAAGGCGGGCCGTGTCGCCAGCGACGTCACCCTCAAGGCCGTCGAATTGGCCGGCACTGTCGGCTATTCGGAGCAGACCCTGCTGGAGAAGTGGGCGCGCGACAGCAAGATCCTCGACATTTTCGAGGGCACCCAGCAGATCCAGTTGCTTGTGGTGGCGCGCCGGTTGTTGGGCCTGTCCTCGGCCGAACTGAAGTAACTACTTCTAGGCCGAGCACCTCCTCTGGCGAGCAGACGCAAAGTCGTACAAATCCGCCAAGATTCATGCGACTTTGCGTCTGCTCGCCGAAGAAAAGCATGCGGCGACTAACGTCGAGAGCCATGGAGAGCTTTCAGGCGCTGGTCGCGCAGCAGGTCGAAGATCGCATCGAAACGCAAGTCCAGACGCTGGACGAATCGGCGTTGCCCCCCGGCGACCTGACGATCCGCGTGCTCTATTCCAGCGCCAACTACAAGGATGCGCTGGCACTCACCCCCAAAGGCGGTGTGGTGCGCGACTACCCGATCGTGCCGGGCATCGATCTCGCCGGCGAGGTCGTGGCGTCGACCTCCAATGAGTTCGCGGTCGGCGACGCGGTGCTGGCCCACGGCTACGACATCGGCACCGGGCGCCACGGCGGCTACGCCGAGTACGCCCGGCTTCCTGCCGACTGGGTCGTCAAACTCGGCGGGTTGAGCCCACGCGAGGGCGCCGCGATCGGCACGGCCGGCTTCACCGCCGCGATGAGCGTGTAGGCGCTGCAGCGCCACGGCGTCACACCGGACGACGGGCCGGTGGTGGTCACCGGCGCGACGGGCGGCGTCGGCTCGGTCAGCGTCGGTCCGCTGAAGCCAGCACACCTCTCGGATTACGCCCGCGATGTCGACGTCAAGGACGTCGTGGGGGTGCTCGACGAGATTCGTGGCGGGCAGTACTCCGGGCGCGCGGTGGTGCGGGTGGCCGGCGGGTTCTGACGCACGCCGACGCAAAGATCCCCGGCGCTCGGGCGAACCGAGCACAACCGGGGATCTTCGCGTTGTGTTGAACCGTCAGGCGGCGCCGAGGTAGCGCTGCAGGTCAGGCTTCATCTCCTGCAGCTGCTGGCCCCAGTACTCCCAGCTGTGGGTGCCGTACGGCGGGAAGTTGAACACGCCGTTGTTGCCGCCCGCGGCGATGTAGTTGTCGCGGAACGTGATGTTGGTGCGGATCGTCAGACCCTCGAGGAACTCGGCGGGCAGGTTCGCCCCACCCAGCTCGTTGGGCGTGCCGTTACCGCAGTACACCCAGAGGCGGGTGCCGTTGGCGACAATTTTGGGAATCTGCACCATCGGGTCGTTACGCAGCCACGCGCTGTTGGGGTCCTCGGTCCTGCCCCACATGTCGTTGGCGTCGAACCCGCCGGCATCACCCATCGCCATGTTGATCAGGAACGGCCAGGTGCCCTCGGACGGGTTGAGGAACGCCGACAGCGCTCCGGCGTAGATGAACTGGTCGGGGTGGTAGACCGACAGGATGATCGCCGAGTTACCCGACATCGACAGGCCGACTGCGGCGTTGCCGGTGGTCGAGATGCCCCGGTTGGCGGACAGCCACTGCGGCAGCTCACTGGTCAGGAAGGTTTCCCACTTGTAGGTCTGGCAGCCGTTGTTGCCGCACGCCGGCTGGTACCAGTCGCTGTAGAAGCTGGACTGTCCGCCGACCGGCATGACGACCGAAAGGCCCGATTCGTAGAACCACTCGAACGCCTGGGTCTCCATATCCCAGCCGTTGTAGTCGTCGCGGGCACGCAGACCATCGAGCAGATACACCGCATGCGGGCCGCCGGGCTGAAACTGGACCTTGATATCCCGGCCCATCGATGGTGACGGCACCATCAGGTACTCCACCGGCAAGCCAGGCCGGGAGAACGCCTCGGCGGTGGCGGTGTTTCCGGTGAGGCCCAGCAGGCCGGGCATCACAGCCGCCGCTACCGCGGCCACCGCGAACCGACGGGCCCATGGGCCACGGATCTTGTCAATGACGCTCATACTGCAATTCCATCCATTTCCGGTCTACCGGGTTAACACCCCATTCCCCGGCGATCGAGCGATCGCCATCGACGGCGCAGCGATGTCTTCACTGCGTCGTCGTGCCCGCTCGACTGCCCCGGGGCCGTCGAACGGACCGAGAAACTTCAGTTGTCGCGTGAGCAGTAAAACATGTGACCAGCATGTGAGAAAGCCCGACCGGCCACGACTGCTGATTTGCCTGCGCCAACCTACTCTGCGAATCGGCCCGCAACAACGCGGTGATCGAGGGCCCGGTGGGGCTCGTTTTGGGGTCGTAGGCTGCGGTTCATGGCTAATGAGCGGGTGTCGCGGCTGTCGGTGGACAGCTGGATCGAAGCCGGCTACACGATCTTGGCCGAGGAAGGCATCAAGGCCCTCAAGCTCGACCGGCTGTGTGCCCGCGTCGGGGCCACCAAAGGCAGCTTCTACTGGCATTTCTCCGATATGGCCAGCTATCGCGCCGCGCTCGTGAAGGCGTGGGGCGAACTGCGCGACGAGGATCGACGGTTCTTCGCCGACGCGAGTGGCATGCCGCCACGCGCGCGACTGTCGCAGATGATGGCGTCCCTGGTGACGCCGCGGCACTGGACATTGGAACGGGCGATGCGCGAGTGGGCCCGCACCGATCCGGCGGTGGCCGCCAGCGTGCGCGCCTCGGATCAACGTGTGTTGGACGCGGTCCGGCAGGCGTTTCGTGATCACGGGTTCGACGCCAACGAAGCCGACCTGCGTGCCAACGCCACCTTCGCCGCCGGTATCGGCTTTCTGCACCTGTCCGGTCGTCGGCCCAGTTCCCGGGCGGCCGACCAGCGGGAACGTTTCCTCGACATCATGCTGCGGCGCTGACCCGCACACCCGCTTTCCATACAAAAAAGTATGGTAGCGTCCGCCGATATGCCCACGTTCTCCGCAGCCGACGCGATTACCAGCGAGTTCGTGGCCAAACTCGCCGATCGCGCCGTCGAAGCCGAGCGGCTGCGGCGGCTGCCGGCCGACACGGTCAGCGACTTCACGGCGACCGGTTTCACGGAGTTGTTGGTGCCCGCGCGCTACGGCGGTGAACAGGGCGCGTTTCCCTCGCTGCTCGACCCGGTGCGCCGGATGGCGCACGGTTGCGCCTCGAGCGCGTGGACGATCGGTTTCTACGCCCTGCACAACTGGATGCTCGCGCTGTTCGACGAACGGGCCCAGCAGGAGGCGTTCGCGACGCGCCCATTTTTGGCCCCCGCTCCCCTGGCACCCACCGGACGCGGTGTGCCGGTTACTGGCGGGGTGCGCGTGAGCGGCCGATGGTCCTGGGCCACCGGAGTGATGGACGGCAACTGGATCATCGTCGGAGCATTGTGCGGGCCGGACGACGCCATCTACCCCGCGCTGGCGCTGCTGCCCATCGACGCGGTGACCATCGATGACGTCTGGCACACCGACGGCATGCGCGCCACCGGCTCCAATGACGTGGTGATCGCCGACGCGTTCGTACCCGAGCACCGCCTCGTGCGGGTCGTCGACATCTATACCGGCACCGCGCCCGGCGCCGCCCTGCACGACGGTGACACCTACCGGTGGCCGATGGTGCCCGCATTGGCGTTGCTGGCGGCCATGCCCGCGCTGGGCAGCGCCGAACGCGCTGTCCAGATCTACGCCGAACGGCTTTCGGCGCGCATGCTGGCCTATGAGGGCGTCATGCAGAAGGACAAACCGATCGCCCAGGCCCGGCTCGCCGAGGCCGAGGTGCGGTTGCGCGCGCTGCGCGCCCTGCTGGCCGACACGGTCGGCGAGATCGAAACCGGCCTCGGCGCAGGCGATGAGATCGGGCGGCCGGTGCGCGCGGCGGCGCGCCTGGCCGCCGCGCACATCGTGGCCGAATCGCGCGCGGTGATCGGTTTGGTCCTGGAAGCGTCGGGCGCGAGCGCGCACTTCGTGGACAACGCGCTGCAACGCATCAGGCGCGACGTCGATGTGATCGCCGGGCACGTGGTGTTCGACTACGACACCAGCCGCGAACTGGCCGGCGCCCTCAGACTGGGTATGAAAGTGTCACGCACCGCAATGATCTAGACCGAAGGGGAACCATGGCCAAGGACCTACGCGACAAGATCACGATGCTCTTCCAGAAGAACGTCGCGAACCGGTTGACGCGACTGATGCCGTTCCAAACCCTGCTGGAGACCACCGGCCGCAAGACCGGCCAGCCGCGCCAGACCCCGTTGGGCGGCAAGCGCGTCGGCGACCAGTTCTGGTTCGTCTCGGAGTTCGGGGACAAGTCTCACTACATCCGCAATATCAAGGCCAACCCCAACGTGCGGGTGCGGCTCAACGGGCGCTGGCACAACGGCGTCGCGCATCTGATGCCCGACGACGACCCGCACGAGCGGCTGCAGTCGCTGCCTGGGTTCAACAGCTTGGGCGTGCGCACGTTTGGCACCAACCTGCTCACCGTGCGCGTCGACCTCACCGATTGACCGGACACCGGAACTAAAACTAAAGTCAGTTTTAGTTCTGTACCGGCCACGTCGAGGGAGTCGCCATGGAATCATTCGTCCACCTGCGCAAAGGCCGAACGCCGCGGCGGTTACACGCCGACCTCGACGGGCTGAAGGACGACGAGTTGGGGCGCGGCGGGTTCACCGGCCGCACGGCGAACATGTATCGCCGCAACGATCCCACCGCCTACCGCAGCAAGGGGCCGCTGCGGCCTCTCGACGTGTTGTCCAGCGAGCTCAAGCCCAGCGACGCCACCGACGCGGCCGGCGGCCCGCTATTGCTGTTCTCCAACCCCGATTGCCGGGTGTCGTTGAGTCGGCGCGGTGAGCCGATGCCGTTCTACACCCGGTACGTGGACGGCGATCTGCTGTGCTTCGTACATGCCGGAGCGGGCTTGTTCGAGACCGAGTTCGGCCCGCTGACCTACCGCACCGGCGATTGGGTGTACCTGCCCAAGGCGTGCACGTGGCGGCAAGTGCCCGAATCCGAGACCACCATGCTGATGGTGCAAGCCACCGACGAGTTCCGGGTGCCACCACCGGGCCAGCTCGGACGCCATTTTCCGTTCGACCCGTCGCAGGCCACGATTCCGGAGCCCGCCCCGTCAGAGGACGGTGCGGGCCCGACCGTCGACGGCGAATACGAGGTGCGGCTGATCCACCCGTCGGTACCCGGCGGGCCGACATCGCTTTACTACCAACACCATCCGCTCGACGTCGAAGGGTGGCGCGGGGACAACTTCGCGTTCACGTTCAACATCGAGGACTACAACGTGGTCACCTCCGACAGCGTGCACCTGCCGCCGACCGTGCACCTATTCATGGAGGCCACCGGTGTCTACGTGATGAACTTCCTGCCCAAACCCGCCGAGAGCGTGCCAGGGACCGAACGCACCCCGTGGTATCACCGCAACGTCGACTACGACGAGATCGCGTTCTTCCACGGCGGATCGCTCTACGGCATCCCGATGCCACCCGGGTTGATTTCGCATGCGCCGCAAGGTGTTCACCACGGCGCACCGGAGAAGGCTCGCGAGCGAGCGCGGCGCAAGTTCGACGACCACCAGCGGGTCGACTGGTCGGTGATCGCCGTCGACACCCGACGCCGACTCGTCCCGTCGGAGGAAGTTCTCGCCAACGACCTGGGGCAACACTGATGACAACCGCGGTGAAGCACGAATACGAGCGTATCCCCTATCTCGTTGCATACCAGAACAACTCGGGTGTGCGCGACGTGTACGGCGGGGTGGCCGAGTTGGTGGTGCTGGAAAGCCACCTATTGCGGCCCAAGGCCAAGCCGTCCGATACCGTGCTGGTGTTCATGCACCCGATCGGCGGCGGCGCGTACCTGCCGATGATGAACGGCCTGGCCCGAGCAGGCCATCACGTCATCTACTGCAACAGCCGGTTTCGGGGCACCGACTCGGCGCTGCTGATGGAGAAGGTCGTCGAGGACCTCGGCGAGTGCATCAAGGACGCCAAGAACCGGTTGGGCTACGAAAAGGTCGTGCTGGCCGGGTGGAGCGGCGGCGGGTCGCTGTCGGTGTTCTACCAGCAGCAGGCCCAACACCCCACGATTACGGCCAGCCCGTCCGGCGACGGCCCGGACCTGACCAAGCTCGGCCTGATCCCCGCCGACGCGCTGATGCTGCTGGCCGCCCACATCAGCCGCCACGGCACCATGACCGAGTGGCTCGACGCGTCGATCCTCGACGAGTTCGACCCGTCCAAACGCGATCCCGAGTTGGATCTGTACAACCCGGACAACCCCAACCAGCCGCCCTACACCCAGGAGTTCCTGGCCCGCTACCGCCAAGCGCAGATCGACCGCAACCGCCGAATCACCAAGTGGGTCAGGGAAAAACTAGCCAAACTGGCCGCTGACGGCCGGCCCGATGACGAGTTCGCGTTCGTCGTGCACGGCACGATGGCCGACCCGCGCTGGCTGGACCCGGCCGTCGATCCCAACGAACGCGCGCCCGGCACCTGCTATCTGGGCGACCCGCAGGTGGTCAACAACAGCCCCGTCGGCCTGGCCCGGTTCTGCACGCTGCGCAGTTGGTTGTCGCAGTGGAGTTACGACGACGCCAACGGCGACGCCGTCAAGTGCGGTGCCGACATCGCGGTGCCGACGCTGGTGATCGGCAACCTGGCCGACGACGCGTGCACGCCGAGCCATACCCGCAGACTCTTCGAGGCGATCGGGCATCATGACAAGGAGATGCACGAGATCCCTGGCGCGAACCATTACTACGCGGGCGCCGACCAGCGCGACAAACTGCGCGCCGCGGTCGGCGTCGTCACCGACTGGCTGCACAGGCACGGGTTCTCGCTATGAGCGTGGCTGGTCCGCTCGACGGTATCCGGGTCATCGAGGTCGGCACGCTGATCTCCGGGCCGTTCGCCGGGCGCCTGCTCGGCGACATGGGGGCCGAGGTGATCAAGATCGAGCCGCCAGGAGCGCCCGACCCGTTGCGCACCTGGGGCCAGGCTGAACTCGACGGGCACCGCTTCTTCTGGACGGTGCACGCGCGCAACAAGAAGGCCGTCACGCTCAACCTGCGCACCGAGGCCGGTCGGGCGCTATTTCTCGAGCTGGTCGAGCGCTCCGACCTCATCGTGGAGAACTTCCGGCCGGGCACGCTGGAGAAGTGGAACCTCGGCTACGACGTGCTGCGCGAGCGCAACCGCGGCATCATCCTGGTCCGCGTCTCCGGCTACGGGCAGACCGGACCCGAGGCCCACAAGGCCGGATATGCCTCGGTCGCCGAGGCGGCCAGTGGGCTGCGGCACATGAACGGCTTTCCCGGCGGCCCACCGCCGCGGCTGGCGCTGTCGCTGGGCGACAGCCTCGCGGGCATGTTCGCCGCGCAGGGCGCGTTGGCCGCGCTGTACCGCCGCACGGTCACCGGTGAGGGCCAGGTCGTCGACGCCGCACTGACCGAGGCGTGTTTGGCGGTGCAGGAGTCCACGATTCCCGACTACGACGTCGGCGGGGTGGTCCGAGGGCCGTCGGGCACCCGGCTCGAAGGCATTGCGCCGTCGAACATCTACCGCAGCGCCGACGGCAGCTGGGTGGTGATCGCGGCCAACCAGGACACCGTGTTCCGCCGGCTCTGCGGCGCGATGGGCCGCCCCGAACTCGCCACCGACCACCGGTTCGCCGACCACGGCGCCCGAGGCCGCAACCAGGACGAACTCGACAGGATCATCGGCGACTGGGCGGCGGAGCGGGCCCCCGACGACATCATCGAAACCCTCAGCGCCGCTGGGGTGATCGCCGGCCCCATCAACACCGTCGCCGAGGTTGTCGAGGACCCGCAGCTGCGGTCGCGCGGCATGCTGGTCGAGCACTGGGACGAACGCGTCGAACGCTCGGTGCTGGGGCCCGGGATCGTGCCGGTGCTCTCCGACACCCCGGGCACGGTGCGCAATGCCGGCTCGGCCGCCCCCGGCCAGCACAACGATGAGATCTACCGCGGCCTGCTCGGCAAGTCTGCCGACGAACTCGATGCGCTGCGGGCGGAAGGAACGCTGTGAGCGAGCTACCCGACCATGTCGACATCCGCGACGTCTCGCTGCGCGACGGTCTGCAGATCGAAGATCCCATTCCGTTGGCGGCCAAGCTCGAACTGCTGGCCGCCGTGGCCGCCACCGGCGTGCGTGAGATGGAGGCGACGGCGTTCGTCTCGCCCACCAAAGTGCCCGCGCTGGCCGACGCGGCCGAGCTCGCCGCGCAGCTGCACAACTTCCCCGACATCGAGTTCTCCGCGCTGGTCGCCAGCCCCAACGGCGCCAAGCGCGCGATCACCGCAGGGCTGTCGTCGATCGAGTACGTGGTCTCGGCGACCGACGGGCACAGCCGCGCCAACGTCGGGCGCAGCACCGCGGAGGCGACCGCGCAGATCGCCGAGATCGTCGCGATCGCCCACGACAGCGGGGTATCCGTCGAAGTCATCATCGCCACCGCGTGGGACTGCCCGTTCGACGGGCCGACCCCGCCGCAGCGCGTCGTCGACATCGTGGCCGCGGCAACCGACGCCGGGGTGGACCGGCTCGCCATCGCCGACACCATCGGCACCACCACGCCGCGGCGGGTCACCGAGCTCATCGACCGGATCCGCCCGTTCGTCGGTGACCGCCCCCTTGGGGCGCACTTCCACAACACCCGCGGCGCCGGGCTGGCCAGCGCCTACGCCGCGGTCTGCGCCGGGATCACCCGGCTCGACGCGTCCTCCGGCGGGCTCGGCGGCTGCCCCTTCGCGCCGGGTGCCAGCGGCAACATCGCCACCGAGGACCTGGTGTATCTGTTGCGTGACAGCGGAATCCACGTCGACGTGGACCTCCCGTCCGCGATCGCAGCCGCCGAAGTCGCGCAGCGCGTCGTCGGACATGAGCTACCCAGCTCGCTGTTGCGCGCCGGCGACCGGATACTGGGCTGAGACCGACGTGGCCACGGCGACATCTGCGACACTCAGCGCCAAGGGTCGCCAGACCCGGGAGACCATCGAGCGGGCAGCCCGAAAACTGTTCGCTGAACGCGGGTTTCACGGCACCACGCTCAGCGACATCACCTCGGCGGCGGGTAAGTCGCCCGCAGCGTTCTACCGCTACTTCGCCGACAAGGAAGACCTGCTGGCCACGCTCGCGCAGTCCTTTCTGCACGACGTGGTGGAGCCGTCGGGCTCGAACCTGACGCTGCCTGACTCGCCCGATGACGACGCGTTCTTCCGCTCGGTCGTCACCGGCTACTGGAACATGTTCAAGCAGAACATCGGCATCATGATCGCGGTCGCCCAACTCGCCGCCACCCAACCACGGTTCGCCCTCGTACAGAACGAGTTTCGCCGGCTCGGCATGGACGTCGTCGCCGCCTCCGTATGCCGTGCGCAGGCGCAGGGCTACGCTGAGGACCTCGATCCCGAACATACCGCGGCCGCGATCGCGCTGCTGTTCGAGAACTTCACCACCGTCTTCGTCGGCGGCTCGGGTCTGGACCTCGAACTCACCGACGAGGACGCGATAGCCACGCTGGCCAAGATCTGGAAGAAGACGCTGTATGGCCGCTAGCCCAATGCCGCCCAGCGCACGGTTGTTGTACACAAATCGCGAGTGGACCCGCGAACAACCGTGCGCTGGGCGAACCAATTGAAAGGAATCACCGTGGATTTCGCCCTCCCCGACCGCCTGCAGAACCTGCTCACCGAGATGGATGCTTTCATCGAGGCCGAAATCAAGCCGCTGGAGCGCGAGCACATCCAGTACTTCGACCATCGCCGCGAGCATGCGCGCACCGACTGGGACAACGGCGGTATCCCGAGGCGGGAGTGGGAGGACCTGCTTTCGGAGATGCGGCAACGCGCCGACAAGGCCGGCTGGTTGCGCTACGGATTGCCGGCACAGTTCGGCGGCCGCGACGGCTCCAACCTGGACATGGCGGTCATCCGGGAACACTTGGCACACAAAGGGCTTGGGTTGCACAACGACCTGCAGGACGAATCCTCGATCGTCGGCAACTTCCCGCAGGTCATCATGATGGACCGGTTCGGCACCGACGACCAGAAGAAGGTCTGGACCGAGGCGCTGATCACCGGTGAGCGGTCGATGGCATTCGGCCTCACCGAACCCAACCACGGCTCGGACGCCACCTGGATGGAGACCCGCGCAGTGCGCGACGGCGACAGCTGGGTTATCAACGGCGCCAAGCGGTTCAACACCGGCGTGCACCGCGCCACCCACGACCTGGTGTTCGCGCGCACCTCTGGCGAGGACGGTCAGGCGCGCGGCATCACGGCGTTCCTGGTTCCGATGGATACCCCGGGTGTCACGGTGCCGTACTACTGGTGGACGTTCAACATGCCGACCGATCACGGCGAGGTCGAGTTCAACGATGTCCGGGTGCCCGCCGACGCCGTGCTCGGCGAGGTCGACCGCGGGCTCGAGGTCGGCCAGACCTTCCTGCACGAGAACAGGATCCGCCAGGCCGCCAGCAGCCTGGGTGCCGCCCAGCACTGCATCGACCGGGCGGTGGCCTATGCGAGCGAGCGCAGGGTATTCGGCAAACCGCTATCGGTGAACCAGGCGGTGCAGTGGCCGCTGGTCGAACTGCAGACCGAGGCGCAGATGGTGCGGCTGCTGGTCCGCTACGCCGCCACGGAATTGGACCGCAACCACCACATGGAGGTGTCCGACAAGGTGTCGATGGCCAATTACCGCGCCAACCGGCTGGTGTGTGAGGCCGCCGATCGCGCCATGCAGGTGTTCGGCGGCGTCGGCTACAGCAGACACGAACCGTTCGAGCACATCTACCGTCACCATCGCCGCTACCGCATCACCGAAGGCGCCGAGGAGATTCAGATCCGCCGGGTGGCGCAGCGGCTCTTCGGGTTCGGCCGCAAGTGAAACAAGCCCTGGAGTCGGTGCTGCAGCCGGTGCTCGGCACCGACGTCGTCGTCGAGAACCTGCACAGGCTGACCGGCGGCGCCAGCCGCACCACGTGGGCCTTCGACGCGGTCACCGATACCCGCCTGGCGCTCATCCTGCGCACCGGACCACCCGACGACGTGCACGCCAGCATGGAGCTGGAAGCCGCCGTGCAACAGCGCGCCGCAGCTGCCGACGCACCGGTGCCCCGCATCCTGACCGCCGACAACTCCCCTGCAGCGCTGGGTAATCCGTACCTGATTTGCGATGCTATCGACGGCGAGACGATCGTGCGCAGAATCTACCGCACCCTCGACGACGGCGGGCGCAAGCGACTGCTGAAGCAATGCGCCGACGCGCTGGCCGCGATCCACCGCGCCGACTACCAGGGCATCGACGTGCCGCCGTCGGACCAGCTCTCCGAGTGGCGTGACCGGCTCGACGAGATGGGGGACACCACAGCCACATTCGAGTGGGCGTTTCGCTGGCTGGCACGCAACCGTCCCGCCCCGACGCCGCAGGTATTGGTGCACGGCGACTTTCGAATGGGCAACCTGATCGTCGACGACAACGGTCTGGCCGCGGTGCTGGACTGGGAACTGGTGCACGTCGGCGAGGTCTATGAAGACCTGGCCTGGTTCTGTATCCGGGCGTGGCGCTTCGGCGCAGCCGAAGACCTCGGCGCCGGCGGACTGGGCAGCGTCGAGAGCTTCCTGTCGGCCTACGAGTCGGCGGCCGGGGTGACGTTGGACCGCGACACGTTTCGGTGGTGGCTGGCCGTCGCAACCTTGCGCTGGGGTGTCATCTGCCGATATCAGGCCCAACGGCATCTGTCGGGCATGACGGAGTCGGTCGAGCTCGCCGCGATCGGGCGCCGGGTCAGCGAAACCGAATGGGACGTCTTGGATCTGCTGGAAGGCGGTGGCCCACGATGAACTGGCTGTACGGTAGGCCGACCGCGGCCGAACTCGTCGCCGCGGTCGCCGGGTTCTTGGAGAACGACGTGCGCGGCGCCACCGGTCCGGACAGTCCGTTCACCGACGCCGGGCAGCTCAACTTCCACGCGCGCGTGGCGGCCAACGTCTTGCGCATCGTCGAACGCGAACTGCTCGACACCTCCGCGGGCGAGGTCACCGCCGCAGTGGCCGACATCGGTTACCGAGACGAACCGCAACTGGCCGCCGCGATCCGCGCCGGTGAGCTCGACAAGCGCGCCGCCGAGTTGCTGCCGGTGCTGCGCACGCTGGTGCGACACCGCCTCGACATCACCCACCCGGGCTACGCCAATGAGTGATTTCGGCGCGCTTATGCCCCGTCACGGGCTATGAGCGCGCCGAAATCGTGCGAGCCAGGCCGGCTCGTCGACGACCGTTCCTGGCGGCAACCCGATGGCGTCGGCCTGGGACTGCGCCACGACACCGCGGTAGGTGGTCTCCGCTAGCCCGTCCAGCGTCCAGCCCTGGGCGAACGCGCCCCGCATGTCGGCTTCGCTGACCTGCGGACCGAACCCGCGGCCCCGGTCGGACAGCGCCAGGACATGGACCAACCCGCCGGCCCGGCACGCCGCGTGCAGGCTGCGCACGTAGCGCGCGCGGTCCGCCGCGTCGAAAATGTGAAACAGCGCGCTGTCGAGGATGGTGTCGTAACGCTGAGATCCCAGATCCATTGCGTCGGCGACTTCGAAGCGCGCGTCGACGCCCTTGGCGGCGGCGTTGCGGCGCGCGTAGTCGACGGCCGACGGGGCGTAGTCGACGCCGAGCACGTCGTAACCCAGCCCGGCGAGCACGATCGTATGCTCGCCGGCGCCGCAGCCGACGTCGAGTACGTTCCCCCGGATCAGGCCCGCCCGTTCGAGGGCGACGACCGCGGGCTGCGGCTCGCCGATGACCCACGGTGCGGTACCGGCCTTGTAGGCGTCGTCGAATAGCGAGAGAGTAGGTGTCACATCCATGCCGCCAAGTGTTCAACCTCAACGCCTGTTGAGGTCAAGAGAGGAGCGATATGGTCGCCGACCCCGATGTCGTCGCCGACGTCGCCGATCGCCTGTTCGCCGCCATCGAGAAGGGCGACATCGCTGCTGTTGGGCAGATGTGGAGCGACGACGTGGTGGTCTGGAAGGTCGCCGACCGCGACCGCGACAAGGACCGGGCGCTGCGGGTCATCACCTGGTTCATGAACGCCACGACCGACCGTCGCTACGAGATCCTCGAGCGCAAGCTATTCGACGGCGGGTTCGTACAGCAGCACATCCTGCACGCCAACGGCAACAAGGGCGGATTGATCGCCATGCGGGTCTGCATCGTGATCAAAGTGGGAACCGACGGGCTGATCCGCCGCATCGACGAATACTTCGACCCCGCGCAGATCAGCCCACTACTCGACGGCAGGTGACATGACACGCGTTCAGGAACTCCTCGACGATCCGGCGTCGGCAGGCGAATGGCGCGTCGTACCCGACAGGTCCACCCTCGGGATCAACGTCAAGTCGATGTGGGGACTGATGCCCGTCAGAGGACGCTTCACCGACATCAGCGGTGAGGCTCAACTCACGGGCGGACCAACGATATTCGGCCGCCTCGGCATCAAAGCCGCGTCGCTGCGGACCGGAATCCGCAGGCGCGACACCCATCTGCACTCCGCCGACTTCTTCGACGCGCAGAAATTCCCGGACATCACCGTGGAGATCAATGGGTTGACAGCGACGGGCGTCGACACCGTCGAGTTGCGCGGGCAGCTCACGATCAAAAGCACCACCAAACCGCTGGAGCTCATTGCTCACGTCACGGTGCTCGACGACCGGACGGTGCAGCTTCGCACCCGCGTCCAAATCGACCGCCAGGAGTTCGGCGTCGACGGCAACATGATGGGCATGATCGTTGACATCGCGGCGATCTCGGGCGACATCGTGTTCCAGCGGGTGGGCTAGCCGTACCATCGGCGCATGGTCGAGTCATCGCGTCCGTTGCGGATCCTCGTTTACAGCGACAACCCACGAGTCAGGGAACAGGTGCAGCTGGCACTCGGCAAGCGGGTGCACCCCGACCTGCCCGAGTTGACCTACCTCGACGTTGCCACTGGTCCGATGGTGATCCGGCAGATGGACAAAGGCGGGTTCGACCTCGTGATCCTGGACGGGGAAGCCGCCCCCGTCGGCGGTATGGGCATCGCCAAACAACTCAAGGATGAGATCGCCGACTGCCCACCGCTCCTGGTGCTCACCGGCCGCGTCGACGACGCCTGGCTGGCCCGGTGGTCGCGCGCGGAGGCCGCGGTCCCCCACCCGATCGATCCGATCCGCTTGGGCGATGCCGTGGTGTCTCTGCTGCGCACCCCGGTGCGATAGCCAGAAATCACCAAATAAACTGTCGCACTTGCCTATTCAAGGCACGACGACATAGCCAGACGCGGCCAATAGCGATACTAACCAAAACGTGTGGCGCTGATCGCAAAGCCCGCTAGGGTGTGGGTAAGCTCACATCGAACAGCCCACGAGGGAGCGATTTCGCGGTATGGATTTGTACACGCCAATCCTGGTGCTTGGCGCTATTGCGGCGGCGTTCGCGGTCGGTTCGGTAGGCATTGCGTTGCTTGTCGGTCCGCGCCGCTACAACCGCTCAAAGCTCGAGGCCTACGAGTGCGGCATCGAGCCGCTTCCGCCCGGCGATTTGTCGCGCCTCGGCGTCGGTCAACGGTTTCCGATCAAGTACTACCTGACCGCGATGTTGTTCATCATCTTCGATATCGAGATCGTGTTTCTGTACCCGTGGGCGGTGGCGTTCGACAGCCTGGGGTTGTTTGCGCTGGTAGAGATGCTGCTGTTCATGGCGACGGTGTTCGTCGCCTACGCCTACGTATGGCGGCGGGGAGGCCTGACATGGGACTAGAGGAAAAGCTGCCCGCCGGGATTCTGCTGTCCACCGTGGAGACGGTGGCCGGCTACATCCGGAAGGGCTCGTTGTGGCCTGCGACGTTCGGCCTGGCCTGCTGCGCAATCGAGATGATGGCCACCGCGGGCCCGCGGTTCGACATCTCCCGGTTCGGTATGGAGCGGTTCTCCGCCACACCCCGACAGGCCGATCTGATGATCGTCGCAGGTCGAGTCAGCCAGAAGATGGCCCCGGTGCTGCGCCAGATCTACGACCAGATGGTCGAGCCCAAGTGGGTGCTTTCCATGGGAGTGTGCGCGTCATCGGGCGGGATGTTCAATAACTACGCGATCGTGCAGGGCGTCGACCACGTCGTCCCGGTGGACATCTACCTGCCGGGTTGTCCGCCGCGGCCGGAGATGTTGTTGCACGCGATCCTCAAGCTGCACGACAAGATTCAGCAGATGCCGCTCGGCGTCAACCGCGAGGAAGCGATTCGCGAAGCCGAGCAGGCCGCGCTGGCCGTGCCACCCACCATCGAACTCAAGGGTTTGCTGCGGTGAGTGAGAACGACAACGGCAACTCCCCTGACACGCCGGACATCATCGGCGTGCGCCACGGCATGTTCGGTGTCGAGGGCACCGGCGACACGTCCGGCTACGGCCGCCTGGTCCAGCCAATTGAGCTCCCTGGCAGCTCACCGCGCCCATACGGCGGCTACTTCGACGACGTCGTCGACACGCTGCAGGCCACGTTGGGTGATGACGGCTACCGGGAGTCGATCGAGCGGGTCGTCGTGTACCGCGACCAGCTGACACTGGAGGTGTTCCGCGGGCAGCTACCCGCGGTCGCGCAGGCGTTACGCGACGATCCGGGGCTGCGCTTCGAGTTGTCCCTCGGCGTCAGCGGGGTGCACTACCCCGACGACATCGGACGTGAGCTGCACGCCTTCTACCCGCTGATGTCGATCACCCACAACCGGCGGATCCACCTGGAGGTGGCGGCGCCGGACGCCGATCCGCACATCCCGTCGCTGTTCAGCGTGTATCCGACAGTCGACTGGCACGAACGCGAAACCTATGACTTCTTCGGGATCATCTTCGACGGGCATCCTTCGCTGACCCGCATCGAGATGCCCGACGACTGGGTCGGGCATCCGCAACGCAAGGACTATCCGTTGGGCGGCATACCGGTGGAGTACCACGGCGCCGAGATCCCACCGCCCGATCAGCGGAGGGCCTACAACTGATGAGCGCATCCCCCACCCCGCCCCAGCAGGGCGGCGTTAATACCTCGGGCGCATCCGAGGACGGACCGGTTGTCATTGTCGGCGGCCAGGATTGGGAACAGGTCGTGCAGGCCGCCAGGGAGGCCGCGGCGACGCACGCCGACGAACGGATCGTCGTCAACATGGGCCCGCAGCACCCCTCGACGCACGGCGTGCTGCGCCTCATCCTCGAGATCGAGGGCGAGACGATCATTCAGGCCCGCTGCGGAATCGGCTACCTGCACACCGGGATCGAGAAGAACCTCGAGTTCCGCAACTGGGCTCAAGGCGTCACGTTCGTGACCCGGATGGACTACCTCTCACCGTTTTTCAACGAGACGGCATACTGCCTCGCCGTCGAAAGGCTGCTGGGCGTCACCGACGACATCCCGGAGCGGGCCAGCGTCATCCGGGTGATGATGATGGAGCTCAACCGGATCTCATCGCATCTGGTCGCGCTGGCCACCGGCGGTATGGAACTCGGTGCGATGAGCGCGATGTTCTACGGCTTCCGCGAGCGCGAGTTGGTGCTGAACGTCTTCGAGGCGGTCAGCGGGTTGCGGATGAACCACGCCTACATCCGTCCCGGCGGGGTGGCGATGGACCTGCCCGACGACGCCATTCCGCAGATCCGCGATCTGCTCGAGCTGTTGCCGAAACGGATCAGTGACCTCGAGGACCTGCTCAACGAGAACTACATCTGGAAGGCCCGCACCAAGGACGTCGGTTACCTGGACCTGACCGGGTGCATGGCGCTTGGCATCACCGGACCCTGCCTGCGCTCCACTGGTCTGCCCCACGATCTGCGCAGGGCCCAACCCTATTGCGGTTATGAGGATTACGAGTTCGACGTCATCACCGACGACGGTTGCGACTCCTACGGCCGCTACATCATCAGGGTCAAGGAGATGCACGAGTCGATGAAAATCGTCGAGCAGTGCCTCGACAAGCTGAAGCCGGGCCCGGTGATGTTGGCTGACAAGAAGTTGGCGTGGCCGGCCGACCTGAAAGTCGGACCCGACGGCCTTGGCAACTCACCTGAACACATCGCGAACATCATGGGACATTCGATGGAGGGGCTGATCCACCACTTCAAGCTCGTGACCGAGGGGATCCGAGTCCCTGCGGGCCAGGTGTACACCGCAATCGAGTCGCCCCGCGGCGAGCTCGGCGTCCACATGGTGTCCGACGGCGGCACCCGCCCCTATCGCGTGCACTATCGCGACCCGTCGTTCAACAACCTGCAGGCGGTGGCGGCGATGTGCGAGGGCGGCATGGTCGCCGACCTGATCACCGCGGTGGCGTCGATCGATCCGGTAATGGGCGGGGTGGATAGGTGAGCATATTCTTCGAGCTCGGTCAGCGACCCGAAGAACCCGGCCCACCGATCGACGGGCCCACGTCGTATCCCGAGGACGTCACGGTACGGCTCGCCGCCGATGCCGAGAAGCTCATCGCACGCTACCCGGAACCGCGCTCAGCGCTATTGCCGCTGCTGCACCTGGTGCAGTCCGAGGATGGCCGCCTGACCAACGCGGGTATCTCGTTCTGCGCCAAGCAGTTAGGGCTGACCGACGCTGAAGTCACCGCGGTAGCCACGTTTTACACGATGTACCGGCGCACCCCCACCGGTGACTATCTGGTCGGCGTATGCACCAACACGTTGTGCGCGATCATGGGCGGTGACGCGATCCTGGACTCGCTGCAGGACCATCTCGGCGTTCACGCAGGCGAAACCACCGAAGACGGCCGCGTCACGCTGGACCATATCGAGTGCAACGCCGCATGCGATTACGCGCCGGTCGTGATGGTGAACTGGGAGTTCTTCGACAACCAGACACCGGCCTCGGCGCGCGACCTGGTCGACGGGTTGCGCGAAGGGAATCCGCCCGAGCCCACGCGCGGCGCACCGCTGTGCACGTTCCGTGAGACGGCCCGCACGCTGGCGGGCCTGCCCGATCCGCGCTCCGGCGGCGACAAGATCGGTGACGCCACTCTGGTGGGCCTGCGCGTGGCGCGCGAACGGCGGATGACGGCGCCCGAACCCGACGCCGCGCCGATACCCGGCGACGCGCCCGACGACCAGAAGGCGGCGGCAGAAGCGACGAAGGACGCTCCGGCACCGGGACCGTCGGCCACCGTGCCGCCCAAGCCGGACACACCCGAGACCAACCCAGACGCAACGGATTCACCGAAATGACCCCTCTGACACCCGTACTCAGCAAGTTCTGGGACGAACCCGAGCCATGGTCAATGGACACTTACCGGCGGCACGGCGGTTACCGCGGCCTCGAGAAGGCGCTGGCCATGGATCCCGACGACGTCATCGCGCTCGTCAAGGATTCCGGCCTACGCGGCCGCGGTGGCGCGGGCTTCCCGACCGGCACGAAGTGGTCGTTCATCCCCCAGGACGACACCGGGGCGGGCGCGAAACCGCATTACCTCGTCGTCAACGCCGACGAGTCGGAACCCGGTACGTGTAAAGACATTCCGCTGATGCTGACGACGCCGCACTTCCTGATCGAAGGCGCGATCATCGCATCGTACGCGATCCGGGCACACCACGCGTTCATCTACCTGCGCGGTGAAGTGGCTCCGGTGCTGCGGCGGCTCAACGCCGCGGTGGCCGAGGCGTACGAGGCCGGCTTCCTCGGAAAGAACATCGGCGGCTCCGGGTTTGATCTGGAGTTGATCGTGCATGCCGGTGCCGGCGCCTACATCTGCGGTGAGGAAACCGCGTTGCTGGACTCGCTGGAAGGTCGACGCGGTCAGCCACGGCTGCGTCCGCCATTTCCCGCGGTCGCCGGGCTGTACTCCTGCCCCACAGTGGTCAACAACGTGGAGTCGATCGCCAGCGTGCCACCGATCGTGCTCAACGGGGTGGACTGGTTCCGGTCGATGGGCACGGAGAAATCGCCTGGTTTCACGCTGTATTCGCTGTCCGGGCATGTCACCAACCCCGGGCAGTACGAAGCGCCGCTCGGCATCACGCTGCGCGAACTCCTCGAGTACGCCGGCGGCATCCGGGCGGGCCACAAACTCAAGTTCTGGACACCGGGCGGTTCGTCGACGCCACTGTTGACCGATGAACACCTCGACGTGCCCCTGGATTACGAAGGTATGACCGGTGCGGGGACCATGCTCGGCACCAAGGCGCTGCAGATCTTCGACGAGACCACCTGCGTGGTGCGGGCGGTTCGTCGGTGGAGCGAATTCTACGCCCACGAGTCGTGTGGTAAATGCACACCGTGCCGCGAAGGCACCTATTGGTACATCCAGATCTATGAGCGCCTCGAAACAGGTGCCGGTACCGCGGCCGACCTCGAGAAGCTTCTCGACATTTCCGACAACATCTTCGGAAGAGCGTTCTGCGCGTTGGGCGACGGCGCGACCGCCCCGGTCGTGTCCTCGATCCAGTACTTCCGCGACGAGTACATCGCCCACCTCGACGGCGGCTGCCCGTTCGATCCGCACGCTTCGACGTTGATGGCGACCGAAGGGGTGGGAATATGACCGTTCCGGCGAGCAGACGCGAAGACCCCCAAAACAGCACCGAGAAGGGGGATTTCACGACTTCTCATGCGGGAGAGCCCCAGGTCGAAATGGTGACCCTCACCATCGACGGCGTCGAGGTCAGTGTTCCCAAGGGCACTTTGGTGATCCGGGCCGCGGAGTTGATCGGCGTGGAGATCCCGCGGTTCTGCGACCATCCCCTGCTTGATCCCGTCGGCGCGTGCAGACAATGCCTGGTCGATGTCGAAGGTCAGCGCAAGCCGATGGCGTCGTGCACGATCACCTGCACGCCCGACATGGTGGTACGCACCCAACTCACCTCCGAGGTCGCCGACAAGGCTCAGCAGGGCATCATGGAGTTCCTGCTGATCAACCATCCGCTGGACTGCCCGGTGTGCGACAAGGGCGGCGAATGCCCGCTGCAGAACCAGGCCATGTCCGCGGGTCGCCCGGAAACCCGTTTCGAGGACGTCAAACGGACGTTCCCCAAGCCGATCAACATCTCCTCGCAGGTGCTGTTGGATCGGGAACGCTGTGTGATGTGCGCGCGCTGCACCCGGTTCTCCGAGCAGATCGCCGGAGACCCGTTCATCGACCTGCTGGAACGTGGTGCGCAGCAACAGGTGGGCATCGCGACGGGCGAACCGTTCGAATCGTACTTCTCCGGGAACACCGTGCAGATCTGTCCGGTCGGCGCGCTCACCGGCTCGGCGTACCGGTTCCGGGCTCGGCCGTTCGACCTGGTGTCCAGCCCCAGTGTGTGCGAGCACTGCGCATCCGGATGCGCCCAACGTACCGACCACCGCCGCGGAAAAGTGATGCGCCGCTTGGCCGGTGACGATCCACAGGTCAACGAGGAATGGAACTGCGACAAGGGCCGATGGGCGTTCACCTACGCCACCCAGGGCGATCGCATCACGACCCCGCTGATCCGCGAAGACGACGGCAGCCACCGGCCCGCCTCCTGGGCGGAGGCGCTCGCGCTGACCGGTTCCCGCCTGGCGGCGGCCAACGGCCGTACGGGCCTGCTCGTGGGCGGACGGGTGACGATGGAGGACGCCTACGCCTACGCCAAGTTCGCGCGGATCGCGCTGGATACCAACGACGTCGACTTCCGCGCCCGTCCGCACAGTGCTGAGGAGAGCGACTTCCTCGCCAGCGATGTCGCCGGACAGCCGATGACGGTGACCTACACCGATCTGGAGAACGCGCCGGTGGTGCTGCTGGCCGGGTTCGAGCCGGAAGAGGAATCACCGATCGTCTTCCTGCGGTTGCGCAAGGCCGCCCGCAAGAAGGGGCTTCAGGTCATCGCCGTCGCCCCGTTCGCCACCCGCAGCCTCACCAAGGTGCAGGGACGCCTCGTCGCGGCGGCACCGGGTGGCGAGGCCGCCGCCCTTGACAGCCTGGCCGACGACGACCAACTGAAACAGCCGGGAGCGATCATCCTCGTCGGCGAGCGCCTGGCGACCTCGCCCGGTGCCCTTTCGGCGGCAAGCAGATTGGCCGCGCAAACCGGTGCCCGCCTGGCCTGGATACCGCGCCGTGCCGGCGAGCGCGGCGCCGCCGAAGCCGGTGCGCTGCCGAACCTGCTACCCGGCGGGCGACCGGTCGCCGACGCGACCGCACGTGCGCAGACCGCCGAGGCGTGGAATGTCGACGACCTGCCGAGCACACCGGGTCGTGATACCTCGGAGATCCTCGAGGCCGCGCGCAGCGGCGAACTGGCCGCCTTAGTGGTCGGCGGTGTGGAGCTTGCCGATCTGCCCGACCCCGACGCCGCGCTGGCCGCACTCGAGGCCGCCCCGTTCGTCGTCAGCCTCGAGCTTCGGGAAAGCGCGGTCACCGCGGTCGCCGATGTGGTCTTTCCCGTCGCGCCGGTGGTGGAAAAGGCGGGCTCCTACATGAACTGGGAAGGCAGGCTGCGCCCGTTCGAGCCGTCGTTGCACACCAACGCCATTCCGGATTCCCGGGTGCTGAACTACTTGGCTGACGAACTCGGCGTCGCGCTGAACATGGCGAACCCGTCGGTCGGTGTCGACGAGATGGTGCAGCTGGGGGTCTGGGCGGGGCCGCGGCCCGCCGCACCGCAGGTGCCTGCCGCACCGCCGGCTACGCCGAGCGCGGGTCAAGCCGTGCTGGCGAGTTGGCGTCTGCTGCTCGACGCGGGACGCCTGCAGGACGGCGAACCGCATCTCGCGGGTACCGCGCGCGCCCCGGTCGTGCGGCTCTCGGCAACCACCGCCGCTGAGATCGAGGCCGCCGAGGGTGATTTAGTGAGCGTTCGCACCGAGCGGGGCGCTATCACGCTGCCGCTGGTGATCACCGACATGTCCGACCGCGTGGTCTGGTTGCCGCTGAACTCGCCGGGCTCCGCAGTGCACCGGAGCCTGGGTGTGACTGCGGGAACCGTGGTTTCGATAGAACGGGCTTCATCATGACGCCTGCAATGATCCATCCGGATCCGACACTGTTCGGGCACGACCCGTGGTGGTTGATCGTCGCGAAAGCGGTCGGGATCTTCGCGTTCCTGATGTTGACCGTCCTGGCGGCGATCTTGATCGAACGTAAGCTGTTGGGCCGCATGCAGATGCGGTTCGGCCCGAACCGCGTCGGTCCGCGCGGGCTGCTGCAGTCGCTGGTCGACGGCGTCAAGCTGGCGCTCAAGGAGGGGCTGATCCCCGCCGGTGCCGACAAGTTCATCTATCTGGCGGCGCCGGTGATCGCGGCGGTCCCGGCGTTCATCGCCTTCGCGGTGATCCCGATGGGCGGCGAGGTTTCGATCTTCGGGCACCGCACAGCGCTTCAGCTCACGGACATGCCCGTCGCGGTGCTCTACATCCTGGCCGCCACCTCGATCGGCGTGTACGGGATCATGTTGGCCGGCTGGGCATCCGGATCCACCTACCCGCTGCTGGGCGGTCTGCGCTCCACTGCGCAGGTGATCTCGTACGAGATCGCGATGGGGCTGTCGTTCGTCGCCGTGTTCATCTATGCGGGCACGATGTCGACATCGGGCATCGTCGCCGCCCAGGACGGAATCTGGTTCATCTTCCTGCTGCTGCCGTCGTTCGTCATTTACGTGACATCGATGGTCGGCGAGACCAACCGGGCGCCGTTCGACCTGCCCGAGGCCGAAGGTGAGCTGGTCGGCGGATTTCACACCGAGTACTCGTCGATCAAGTTCGCGATGTTCATGCTCGCCGAGTACGTCAACATGACGACCGTGTCGGCGCTGGCCACCACGCTGTTCCTCGGCGGCTGGCACGCTCCCTGGCCGATCAACATATGGGATGGCGCCAACACCGGCTGGTGGCCGCTGCTGTGGTTCACCCTCAAGGTGTGGGGCTTCTTGTTCATGTACTTCTGGCTACGCGCCACGCTGCCGCGGATGCGCTACGACCAGTTCATGGCGATGGGCTGGAAGGTGCTCATCCCCATCTCGCTGGCCTGGATCATGATCGTCGCCGTCGCCCGCGGCCTGCGCAACGAGGGCGTCGACGAGATGGCGACGGTGCTGTTCTCCGCCGGTGCGATCATTGCCCTGCTGATCGTCATCGTGCTGTGGAGAACGGTGCGCGGCAAGGAGGGCCGCAAACCCCCCACGCAGACGCTGGATCCAGACATCTTCCCCATACCGCCGCTACCGACCGCAACGAAGGAGCGAGCCGATGCGTAAGTTTTTCGACGCGATAGCGGGTTTCGCGGTCACGTTCGGGACCATGTTCAAAAAGCCGATCACCGAGGAGTATCCGGAGAAACCGGGCCCGGTCGCACCCCGCTACCACGGCAGGCACCAACTCAACCGCTACCCCGACGGCTTGGAGAAGTGCATCGGTTGCGAACTGTGCGCATGGGCATGTCCGGCCGACGCCATCTATGTCGAAGGTGACGACAACACCGAGGAGGCTCGGTACTCGCCCGGCGAGCGCTACGGCAGCGTCTACCAGATCAACTACCTGCGATGCATCGGCTGCGGCTACTGCGTCGAGGCCTGCCCCACCCGCGCGCTGACGATGACCAACAACTACGAAATGGCCGACGACAACCGCACCGACCTGATCCTGGGCAAGGACAAGCTGCTGGCACCGCTCGAGCCGGGGATGCTGCCGCCGCCGCACCCGATGGCCGAGGGCAGCACCGATGAGGACTACTACCTCGGAAACATCAAGCCGATCACCGAGGACATCGGATGACGCTCGAGTGGGTCGCCGCGATGGCCGCCGACACCGCGGGCCGCACGACAACCACCGAAGCGGTGCTGTTCTGGGTGCTCGGCGCTGTCGCGGTAATCGGCGCACTGGGTGTGGTGATATCGCCCAAGGCGGTGTACTCCGCGATGTTTCTGGCCATGACCATGATCGTGCTGGCGGTGTTCTACATCGCGCAGGGAGCGTTGTTCCTCGGCGTCGTCCAGGTGGTGGTCTACACCGGCGCGGTGATGATGCTGTTCCTGTTCGTGATGATGCTCATCGGCGTCGACTCCTCAGAATCGCTGGTGGAAACGATTCGCGGACAACGCGTTGCCGCGATCGTGTTCGGGATCGGCTTCGGGGTCCTGATGATCGCCGGAATCGGAAACGTCTCCGCAGGCGGGTTCGTCGGGCTGGAGCAGGCCAATGCCGGCGGCAACGTCGAGGGTTTGGCGACGTTGATCTTCATCCGCTACCTATGGGCGTTCGAGTTGACCAGCGCGCTGCTGATCACCGCCGCCCTCGGCGCGATGGTGCTGGCGCACCGGGAACGCTTCGCACGTCGCAAGACTCAGCGTGAACTCGCTGAAGACCGGTTCAAACCCGGCCGTTATCCGACGACATTGCCCAATCCCGGTGTCTACGCCCGCAATAACGCCGTCGACGTCGCTGCGCGTCTGCCCGACGGTTCCGATTCGGAGCTGTCGGTCAGCCCCATGCTGCAGAAACGCTCCGTCACCTCGGCCAACGGCGGGAACGGTGACACATGAACCCCGACAACTACCTGTACCTGTCGGCGCTGTTGTTCACCATCGGCGCCAGCGGAGTGCTGCTGCGCCGCAACGCCATCGTGATGTTCATGTCCGTCGAGCTGATGCTCAACGCCGCGAACCTGGCTCTGGTCGCGTTCTCGCGTATGCACGGCCAACTCGACGGGCAGGTGGTGGCGTTCTTCACCATGGTCGTCGCCGCATGCGAGGTTGTGGTCGGCCTGGCGATCATCATGACCATCTTCCGTGCGCGCCGCTCGGCCTCCGTCGACGACGCCAGTCTGTTGAAACACTGATGAGCGCTCGCGTGAAGAAGAGACAACCCTGATGAGCGCTCGCGTGAAGAAGAGACAACCCTGATGAGCGCTCGCGTGAAGAAGAGACAACCCAGGTGGGCACGATGACAACTCCGGTGTGGCTTACGATCGCGCTTCCGTTGGTGGGTGCCGCGATACTTCTGATCGGCGGCCGACGCACCGACAGCTGGGGTCATCTGTTGGGGTGTGCGGCGTCGATCGCGTCGTTCGTGGTCGGTGCGGCGCTGTTCACCGACATGCTCGGCCGCGACGCCGAGAACCGCACGCTCCACGAGCATCTGTTCTCCTGGGTGCCGGTGGCCGAACTGCAGGTCGACTTCGGGTTGCAGCTCGACCAGCTGTCGATGTGCTTCGTGCTGCTGATCACCGGCGTCGGCTCGTTGATCCATATCTACTCCATCGGCTATATGGCCGATGACCCGGACCGGCGACGGTTCTTTGCCTACCTGAACCTGTTCCTCGCCGCGATGCTGCTGCTGGTGCTTGCCGACAACTACCTCGGCCTCTACGTCGGGTGGGAAGGCGTGGGCCTGGCGTCGTACCTGCTGATCGGCTTCTGGGCGCACAAACCGTCGGCGGCCACCGCGGCCAAGAAAGCCTTCGTCGTCAACCGCGTCGGCGACATGGGCCTGGCGATAGCCATTTTCGCGATGTTCGCCCACATCGGCTCGATCTCGTATGAAGCCGTCTTCGCCGCCGCCCCCCAGGTGAGCGATACCGCGCTGACGGTGATCGGCCTGCTGCTCCTGCTGGGCGCGTGCGCCAAGTCCGCGCAGGTGCCGCTGCAGTCCTGGCTCGGTGACGCGATGGAAGGCCCGACGCCGGTGTCGGCGCTCATCCACGCCGCGACGATGGTGACCGCCGGTGTCTACCTCATCGTGCGCTCCGGTCCGGTGTTCGAGCTGTCGCCGACCGCGCAGTTCGCCGTCGTCATCGTCGGTGCGGTCACGTTGCTGTTCGGCGCGATCATCGGCTGCGCCAAGGACGACATCAAGAAAGCGCTTGCGGCGTCGACGATGTCGCAGATCGGCTACATGGTGCTGGCCGCCGGCCTCGGGCCCGTCGGATACGCCTTCGCGATCATGCACCTGCTGACCCACGGCTTCTTCAAGGCCGGGCTGTTCCTTGGGGCGGGGTCGGTGATGCACGCGATGGACGACGAAGTCGACATGCGTCGCTTCGGGGGCCTGCGCAAGGCGCTGCCGATCACCTTCGCGACGTTCGGGCTCGGTTACCTCGCGATCATCGGTGTGCCGCCGCTGGCCGGATTCTTCTCCAAGGACGGCATCATCGAAGCGGCGCTCGGCGCTGGCGGGGTCAAGGGCTTGATCCTCGGCGGCACCGCGATCCTCGGTGCGGGCATCACCGCCTTCTACATGACACGGGTGATGCTGATGACGTTCTTCGGTGAGAAACGGTGGGCTCCAAACTCACACCCGCATGAAGCGCCGAAGGTGATGACGTGGCCGATGATCCTGCTGGCCGTCGGCTCGGTGGGTTCCGGTGCGGCGTTCGCGATCGGCGGCACCCTCGAACACTGGCTGGAGCCCGTGGTCGGAGCGGAGGAAGTGCATCACGTCGCGCCGGTCTGGGTCGTCACCGCCGTCATCCTCACCGTGGTGGCCGTCGGCATCGTGATCGCCTACCGGATGTACGGCGTCCGGCCGGTGCCAGAGGAGGCGCCCGCCGGTTCGCTGCTGACAGTGGCCGCCCGGTCCGATCTGGGTGGCGACGCCTTCAACGAAGAGGTCTTCATGGTGCCGGGACAGCGGCTGACCAAGGGGCTGGTCGAGCTGGATGACCAAGCCGTCGAGGGGGTGGCGACCGGGCTCGCCTCCCTGGTGTCTCGAATCTCGAGGTGGCTGCGGCAGCTGCAGACCGGGTTCGCCCGCTCGTACGCAATGGCCATGCTGGCCGGCGCCATGCTGCTGGCCGGCGCGATCTTGGCGGTGCAGCTATGGTGACCTCCTTTCCCTGGCTGACCGTGCTGTGGGCGGTGCCGATCGTCGGTGCGGCCGTCGTGATTCTGCTGCCGGCGGCGCAGCGTGCGTTGGCCAAGTGGCTGGCGCTCGTGGTCTCGCTCGTGGTGCTGGTCATCACCGTATTCCTCGCGGTCAGCTTCGATCCCGGCGGTGAGCAGTACCAGTTCGTCGAATCTCACCGCTGGATACCGTCGTTCGGCACCGGATACATATTGGGCTTGGACGGCATCGCGCTGGCGATCGTCGCGCTGGCCGCGGTGTTGGTGCCGCTGTTGCTGATCGCCGGCTGGAACGACGTCCGCGACCACGCGGCATGGGGTGGGCGCTCGACGCACACGTATTTCGCGCTGACCTTGGCCGTCGAGGGCATGGTGATCATGTCGCTCGTCTCGCTCGATGTGCTGCTGTTCTACGTGTTCTTCGAGGCGATGCTGATCCCGATGTACTTCCTCATCGGCGGCTTCGGCCACGGCGAGAACCGCGGCAAGGCAGCGGTGAAGTTCTTGCTGTACAACCTGTTCGGCGGCCTGATCATGCTCGCCGCGGTGATCGGGCTGTACGTGGCGACCGCGCAGAGCGATGCGTTCGCCGGTGGCACGTTCGACTTCCGCGAGATCGTCGCCGCGGTGTCCAGCGGCGAGTTCGTGGTCAACCCGGCCGTGATGAACCTGTTGTTCCTCGGGTTCATGTTCGCGTTCGCGATCAAGGCGCCGCTGTGGCCGTTCCACCGGTGGCTGCCCGACGCCGCCGTGGAGGCCACCCCCGCCAGCGCGGTACTGATGATGGCCGTGATGGACAAGGTCGGCACGTTCGGCATGCTGCGGTACTGCCTGCAGTTGTTCCCGGACTCCTCAACGGTTTTCCGGCCGCTGATTATCACGCTCGCGGCGATCGGCATCGTGTACGGCGCGATCGTGGCGATCGGCCAGACCGACGTGATGCGGTTGATCGCCTACACGTCGATATCTCATTTCGGGTTCATCATTCTCGGCATCTTCGTGATGACCAGCCAGGGTCAGTCCGGTTCGACGCTGTACATGATCAACCACGGCCTCTCGACGGCTGCGCTTTTCCTGATCGCCGGGTTCCTGGTCACACAAAGAGGCACCCGCCTGATCAACGCGTACGGCGGGGTGCAGAAGGTGGCGCCGGTCCTGGCGGGCACCTTCCTGGTCGCTGGATTGGCCACCCTGTCGCTACCCGGGTTGGCGCCGTTCATCAGCGAATTCCTGGTCCTCATCGGCACATTCACCCGCTACCCGGCGCTGGCGGTGTTCGCGTCGAGCGCGCTGGTGTTGTCTGCCATCTACATCCTATGGACCTACCAGCGGATGATGGGCGGGCCGGTGGCCGACGAACTCGCCAACGGTGAGGACCGAATACGTGACCTCGTGCCGCGCGAAATCCTCGTCGTCGCACCGCTGATCGCGCTGCTGCTGGTGTTGGGTGTCTATCCCAAACCCGCACTGGATGTGATCAACCCTGCGGTCACCCACACCCTGACCACCATCGACCAACCTGATCCGGTACCCCAGATCGCGGAAGGGCCGACGCCATGACCCTCTCCCCGCCGGTCGTCGAATACGACCTCGTCTCCCCGATGCTGATCGTGTTCGGGGCCGCTGTCGCCGGTGTGCTCATCGAGGCGCTGCTGCCGCGGCAACGTCGGTACGCCGCCCAAGTCGTGCTCAGCCTCGGCGGTCTGGTCGCTGCGCTGGTGGCGGTGGTGCTGGTGGCGCGCGACATGCATGGCACCGTCGGACAATCGGCGGTGATGGGCGCCATCGTCATCGATATGCCAGCGTTGTTCATCCAGGGCACCGTGCTGCTCGTCGGCGTGCTGGGCATCCTGTTGATCGCCGAGCGGCACATCCCCGCGTCGGTGGAATCCGAGCGCAGCGAGAGCCAGAGCCAAAGCCGAACCCTGGACGGTTTCACACCGCAGGCGTCCGCGGTGCCGGGAGACGTGGCGGAGAAGTTGGCCACGCGGGCCGGTGTGATCCAGACCGAAGTGTTCCCGCTGACGATGTTCGCCATCGGCGGCATGCTGCTGTTTCCGGCATCCGACGATCTGCTGAGCCTGTTCGTCGCGCTCGAAGTGCTGTCGTTACCGCTGTACCTGCTGTGCGGGTTGGCGCGCCGCCGCCGGCTGCTGTCGCAGGAAGCGGCGATGAAATACTTTCTGTTGGGCGCGTTTTCGTCGGCGTTCTTCATCTACGGCGTCGCCATGCTGTACGGCTACGCCGGCACCTTGGAATTGCGCGGCATCGCCGCGGTGATCGAGGACGGCTCGGGCAAGACCTCGCTGGCGCTCATCGGCATCGCGCTGCTGCTGGTAGGCGTGCTGTTCAAGATTGGTGCGGTGCCGTTCCACTCCTGGGTTCCCGACGTCTACCAGGGTGCGCCCACCGCCGTCACCGCGTTCATGTCCGCCGCCACCAAGATCGCCGCGTTCGGCGTGATGTTGCGGCTCTTCTACGTCGCGTTCCCGCTCCTGCACGACTACTGGCGTCCCGCGCTGTGGGCGGTGGCGATCCTGACCATGGTCGTGGCCACCGTGGCCGCGATCACCCAGGCCGACGTCAAACGCATGCTGGCGTATTCGGCGGTGTCGCACACCGGTTTCATCCTCACCGGCGTGGTCGCCGGCAACGACGCCGGCGTTTCGGCGACGCTGTTCTACCTGTTCGCCTACGGCTTCAACACCGTCGGCGCGTTCGCGGTGGTGGGCCTGGTCCGCAACTCCGCCGACGAGGAGGACACCGCGATGGCCCGCTGGGCCGGCCTGGGACGGCGTCATCCCGTTGTCGCCGTGGTCTTCTCGCTGTTTCTCCTTGCGTTCGCCGGCATCCCGTTGACCAGCGGGTTCGTCAGCAAGTTTGCGGTGTTCAAGGCCGCAGCCGAGGGCGGTGCGATGCCGCTGGTCATCGTCGGCGTGATCGCCAGCGCCGTGGCCGCGTACTTCTATGTGCGGGTGATCGTGTTGATGTTCTTCACCGAACCGCCCGCCGACCCGCCGACGGTGGCGGTCCCCAGCGTGCTGAGCACCGCCGTCGTCACGGTCACCGCGGCCGTCACCTTCGCGCTCGGCGCGCTGCCGCAACCGCTGCTGGATCTGGCGAATCACGCTGACCAGTTGCTGAGCTGAACGGTCTTTACGGCAGCAGACCGACCTGGCGGTACGCGGCCGTCAGATAGCGCTTCATCTGCCGGAAGTTGATCGGATCGGGTTGCAGCACCCGGTATGTCACCGCGCCGGCGAGCATGTCGACGATGACGTCGAGATCGGCGTCGGCCGCGACAATACCGTCGGCCTGCGCGCGCCGCAGCATCGTCTTGGACAGTTCCCGTCGCGGCAAGATGTAGTGCCTCCAGTAGGTCTGCATCAGCATCGGATGGGTGACCGCCGAACCGTAGACCTGAGCGACCAGCGCGCGAAACGTCGGATCGGCCGCGGTGCGGGCGGCCGCGTCGATATTGCGCCGCACCAGCTGTTGCGGTGGTGTCGCGGCGATCTCCTGGGTATCCGGCCACTGGATCTCCGCGCCGACCAGGCTCTCGATCGCGTCGGACACCAACCGCTCCTTCGATGGCCACCTCCGGTAGACGGTTGGCTTACCCACACCGGCGCGTTTGGCGACCTGCTCAATGCTCATTGCCGAAATACCCTGGGCGATAAACAACTCCAGTGCCGCAGTCATGATCACCGTGTCCAGCGCCTGGTCACGCGGACGCCCCCGAGCCGGCGTCGTCGCTGTCACCGCACGTCGCCCCTGCCCAGCGCGCGATGCAGCCAGCCAGCCAACTCCGGATCGGAGCGGCCGCGCCAGCCCAGGTGTCCGTCGGGCCGCACCAGCATGGCGTCGGTTTGATCGGTTTGGCAGCACAGGGCGACGACGCGCTCACCGAGATGGGCGTGCGCGGTCGCCGACAGGGCGTCATGGTCACCCGATGCCAGCAGCGCCCATCGTCCGCCGAGCTCGGCGTACAGCCGGGTCGGCTCGCCGTCGCGGACGCGTCGGCATTCGGTGTCGGCGATTCGGTCGCCGGGACGGGGTTTCTTCGTGCACCAATGCTTTTCGGCGAGAGGACCGTCCCGGTAATCCACCCACAGTTGCGAGGTTCGGTAGGTCAACGAGCGCTGCACCCTCGGCAGGCTGAGCAGCGGCAAGACCACCCGATCACGCAGAAACCGGCCCACCGGGCCCTGCGCGATGTTGATTTTGGTGACCGCGCTGGTGTCGCGCAGCACCTCGGTGGCCAACGGCCGTCGCTCAGCCTGGTAGGTGTCCAGCAGTGCGGCATCGGCACGCCCGCCGATCACCAGAGCCAGCTTCCAGGCGAGGTTTTCGACGTCGCCGAGTCCGGTCAGCATGCCTTGGCCGCCGAACGGGGCATGGGTGTGGGCGGCGTCCCCGGCGATCAGCACGCGGCCGCGACGATAGGTGTCGGCCAGCCTGCGGTGCACCTGGAACATCGACAGCCACTCGGTGCCGGTGACGCGCACGTCACGACCGCTGCGCTCGGGCAGGATGTGTTGCAACCGGTCGAGGATCTGTTCGTCGGTGGGCTTTTCGGCGGGCTGGCCGGGGTCATAGGCGATGACGCGCCACATGTCGCCAGGCATCGGCATCACGCCCAGCATCCCGTCCGGGTGGATCCAGCCGGTGGTTCCTGACCGGTCGAGGTCCCAGTCCAGCGCTACGTCAGCGAGCAGAAACCGTTCGGTGAGCTTGGCGCCGGGAAACCCGATATCCGCGCGCCGCCGCGTCGCGCTGCCTGCACCGTCGCAGCCGACCAACCACGCAGCGCGCGCGTCCTCACCGGTGCCCAGGGTGGCCACCACGACGTCGTCGTCCTGGCGCAGGTCCACCAGCGGGGAGTTCCACTCGACGGTGCCGCCGAGTGCCCTCAGCCGGTCCCTGAGCGCCGCTTCCACGCTGGCCTGCGAAATCACCATCGGCGGTGCGGCCGTGTCCAATCCGGGATCGCCGAAGCGCAGACGCATCACAGGCTTACCACCGAGATAGCTGGTGATCTGCATGGCCCGCACCGAGTGTTGCGGCAGTTCACCGAGAGCCCCCAACCGATCGAGCACCTCGGAGCCCCGCGCGTGCACGAAGTTCGCCCGTGACGTCGTCGCCGGACCGCTGGCTTTGTCGACGACGCGCACGTCGACCCCCTGCATCAGCAGCCCGCACGCCAGCGCCAGCCCGGACGGGCCCGCGCCGACCACGATCGTCTCCGGATGTGCCATTTCAGGTCCTCCAATACGAAACGGGGTCGTAACGGAAGGCTACGCCTTGTGGTCGCCGGGAGTCCACCGCCGCTACCTTCGACACATGACCAGCGCAGAACTTGTCCTCGTCACCGACCACGGTTCGGTTCGGGTGCTGACGATGAACCGGCCCGCCGCCCGCAACGCGCTGGGCCGCGAATTGATCCGCGAGATGTATGTGGCGCTGACCGAGGCCGACGCCGACGACAATGTCCGCGCCGTGGTCCTGACCGGCGCCGACCCGGCATTCTGTGCGGGGGTGGACCTCAAGGAGGCGCAACGCGACGGGTCGGCCTACTTCGATGAGTTCCGGTCGCAGAGTTGTATCACCGCGACCGCCGACATGCGCACACCGATCATCAGCGCCGTCAACGGCGCGACGTTCACCGGCGGTCTCGAGATGGCGCTCGGCTGCGATTTCCTCATCGCGTCGGAGCGGGCGGTGTTCGCCGACACCCACGCCCGCGTCGGCATCCTGCCCGGCGGCGGGATGACCGCACGGCTACCCCAGGTGGTCGGCCACGCGATGGCGCGACGACTGTCGATGACCGGCGAGGTCGTCGACGCCGCGCGTGCCGAACGGATCGGGTTGGTGACCGAGGTCGTCGCGCATGACCGGCTACTGGACCGGGCCGTCGAACTGGCAACTCAGATCGCCGAGGTTCCGGGCCCGATCATGCTCGGGCTCAAGGAGATCTACACCACCGGAGCGGCCGCCGTCATCGACCCCGCACTGGGCGCCGAGGAGCGGATCGCGATGGCCCAAGACCGCGACTTCGCCGGGCTGGGCGAGCAGTTCCGCGCGGTGAGCGAGCGCAACAAACGCCAGATCGACGGCTGAGCCCGTCGGCGTGGCCCACGCGAAGCTGGGGACGTGCGTGAACTTCGGCCGAAAATCGGTGTGTCGCGCGCAAACACGCGCGCTCGCGGTCAAGCCAGCGGGCGCTTGAGGATGAAGCCGACCGTCGGCGCGCCGTCGAAGTCCGGGTGCGGCGCGGCCATCATCTCCACCTGTTTGCGGGCCTGCTCGACGACGGGTGTGTTGGGGTCGAGCACCGACAGGTACTTCTCGTGCGCGGCAAGGGCTTCGACGGCGTGGTCCACAAAGCCGTCGACGGTTTCTCCGTGGGTCAGCTCCGGACCGTTCTCGAACAGCCAGCGCGGCCGGTCGGACAGCGAATCATAGGCCTGCGCAACGGCGTTCGCGAACTCGATGTGGTCACGCTGGTTCGGCGCGTCAGGTGCCCACTGCGGGCCGCTGTAGATGGTGATCACGATGTCGGGCGCCAACGCGGTGATGGTCTCGGCGATCTTGGCCCGGAGCGCCGGGGTGTTGCGGATCTCACTGTCCGGAAAGTCCCAGAACTCCACGTCGTCGGCGCCGACGACGGCCGCCGACCGGCGTTGCTCGATTTCGCGCAGCGGGCCGGCCTGTTCGGGCGCCATCCCTTCGATGCCCCGCTCGCCGCGCGAGGCCAGTCTGTAGTGGACCTTCCTGCCTGTCGATGTCCACTTGGCGACGGCCGCGGCGATGCCGTACTCGGGATCGTCGGGGTGCGGCACCAGAACCAGGCAGGTGCGCCACTCGGAGGGAAACGGTTGTACTGAAGGCACGCCGCTATGCCACCACACCGTGGATCAGAATGGCAGCGGTCTGCTCGACCCAGTCGTCGCCGAGGGGCTCACCGGGTTGCAGCAGCACCCGGAGCAGGGTGGCCCCGCCGATCACCTCGACCAGCCGGTCGGGGTCGACGTCGGGATGCACCTCGTCGCGGTGCACGGCGTCGGCCAACCGCATGCGCACGGCGGCGAACAGTTCGGTGAACCGGTCCATCACCCTGGCGTTGAGTTCGGCGTCGGCGGCCATGTCGGCGATCAGCCCGGGCAGCGCGGCGCGCACCACAGGAGTGGTGAAAACGTCGCGGGCAGCGGCGATCATCGCGCGGACATCGGCGGTGATGTCGCCCGGCGGCGTCTCGATCGCGGTGGGGGCAGCGGGAAACGCCGCCTCGTGAACCAGTTCGGCCTTGCTCGACCAGCGGCGGTACAGCGCGGTCTTCGTCGTGCCCGCATGCTTGGCGACAGCAGCCATCGTGAGGTTCGAATAGCCAATTTTCACAAGCAGATCCGCCGTGGCGCGCAAGATGGCAGCGTCGATGCGCGGATCCCTGGGCCGCCCGGCGCCAGGGGGCTTGTCAACCGATGACAGGTCTGCTTTCATAACGCTACTTACCGTATCGTAATTTGGTCAACGAAGGATGGTTCCGGATGGCTAGCGAACCGGCTGTCGAGGATGTCGGCCGCCTCGAGCATTCCAGTCGTGACGTCAGCACCCTGCCCGGTGTGATGTCGCAGTGGCTGTCGACGGTGCTACCCGGCGGCGTCGCTCCGGAGATCACCGTGGAGAGCGGCGTCGACGCCAACGGCATGTCCTCGGAGACCATCATCCTGACCGGCCGTTGGGAACAGGACGGGCAACCGCAAGAACAGAAGTGGGTCGCGCGCGTCGCCCCCGCTGCCCACGACGTCCCGGTGTTCTCGTCCTACCGGATGGATCACCAGTTCGACGTCATCCGGCTGGTCGGCGAGAAGACCGACGTGCCGGTACCGCCGGTGCGCTGGCTGGAGAACAGCGGGTCGGTTTTGGGCACGCCGTTCTTCTTGATGGACTACGTCGACGGCCGGGTGCCGCCCGACGTCATGCCCTACACCTTCGGCGGCAACTGGTTCTTCGACTCCCCCGCCGAACAGCAACGGGAACTCCAGGACAACACCGTCGACGTGTTGGCCAAGGTGCACTCGATTCCGGACCCGCAGACCACATTCGGCTTTCTCGACGACGGCTCCGACGACAACGCGTTGCGCCGAAACCTCAACTGGCTGAAATCCTGGTATCAGTTCGCGGTTCCCGACATCGGGCGCTCACCGCTTGTCGAGCAGGCCCTGGAGTGGCTGGAGGCCAACTGGCCGGCCGGAGTCGCGGCCACGGACCCGGTGCTGGTGTGGGGCGACTCCCGTGTCGGCAACGTCCTCTACTCCGGGTTTGCGCCGGTGGCCGTACTGGATTGGGAGATGGCCACCTTGGGCCCGCGCGAGATGGACGTCGCGTGGATGATATTCGCGCACATGGTTTTTCAAGAGCTAGCGGGCCTGGCCGGTCTGCCCGGTCTGCCCGACTTCATGTGCGAAGACGACGTCAAGGCGGCCTACACCGAACGCACCGGGGTGAAACTCGGTGATCTGAAGTGGTTTTACGTGTACTCGGGCGTGATCTGGGCGTGTGTGTTCATGCGGACCAGCGCCCGTCGGATGCGCTTCGGTGAGATCGAGCGGCCCGAGGACGTCGAATCGTTGTTCTATCACGGGTCGTTGCTCAAACGGCTCATTACAGGAGAAGCCTGATGCTCGGACCTATCGACGAATACCCCGTACACCAGATCCCGCAGCCGATCGCCTGGCCGGGATCGTCGGACCGCAACTTCTACGACCGCTCCTATCTCAACGCCCACGACCGCAGCGGCGACATCTTCCTGATCACCGGCATCGGGTACTACCCCAACCTCGGGGTCAAGGACGCGTTCGTTCTGGTTGCCCGCCGCGGAGGCGGCAGATTCGGCGGAAGCGCCGACACCCAGACGGCGGTGCATCTGTCCGACGGCATCGACGCCGACCGGCTCAACCCGCACGTGCTGGGATATCGCATCGAGGTCACCGAACCGCTCAACAAGCTGCGGGTGGTGCTCGAGGAGACCGACGGTATGGCCGTCGACCTGACCTGGGAAGCTCTGTTTCCCGCCGTGCAGGAGCAACGCCACGTGCTGCGCACCGGTACCCGGGTCACCCTCGACGCGCAGCGCTTCGCGCAGGTCGGCAGTTGGAGCGGGACCATCGCGATCGACGGTGAGGAGATCTCCGTCGACCCGTCGGTGTGGATCGGCACCCGCGACCGCTCGTGGGGTATCCGACCGATCGGTGAACCCGAGCCGGCGGGCCGTCCCGCTGATCCGCCGTTCGAGGGTATGTGGTGGCTCTACGTGCCGATGGCGTTCGACGACTTCGGGATCGTGCTGATCATCCAGGAAGAACCGACCGGGTTCCGCAGCCTCAACGACTGCACACGGGTCTGGCGCGACGGGCGCGTCGAACAACTCGGCTGGCCCCGGGTGAAGATCCACTACACGTCGGGAACGCGAATCCCTTACGGCGCCACCATCGAAGCCACCACACCCGAGGGCAAGCCGGTGGTGTTCGAGGTCGAGTCGAAGCTGGCGGTGCCCATCCACATCGGTGGCGGGTACGGCGGCGATTCCGACTGGTTGCACGGGATGTGGAAGGGCGAGAAGTTCACCGAGCGGCTGACGTACGACATGACCGACCCGTCGGTCAACGGCAAGGCCATGTTCGGCGTCATCGATCACGTCGGCCGCGCGGTGTGCACCGAGGGCGGCAAGTCGGCCGAGGGGTGGGGGCTGTTCGAGCACGGCGCGCTGGGCCGCCATGACCCGTCGGGCTTCGCCGACTGGTTCACCGTCGCGCCGTAATCGGTGATTTCGGTGCGCTGACCAGCGTTGGGCGCATGTTCGCGCACCGAAATCACCGCGCAGCGTGTCCTCAGCTGGCCGTCGGCTGCGCGACGCTGACCCGGCCGAACACCATCGACTCCTCGATGCGGTCGAAGCGGTGATCGATGGCGTCCAGGACGTAGTTGTGCCGCACATTCCAGGGCCGTTCGGTACCGGACTTCGGTAGCTCGTGGCCGGTGCGCTGCACGTAGCCGGCGTTGATGTTCCACGCCGGCTTCTCCTGCATCGGCCGCTCCCCCAGATGCGGGTAGGCGTGGGTGTAGCCGTGCTCGTCCATGTAGGCGATCAACCGGGCGAACGCGCGGGCGGTCAGATCGGCGCGCAGTGTCCACGAGGCGTTGATGTAGCCGATGCACCAGGCCACGTTCGGCACGTCTTCGAGCATGTGCTCCTTGTAGACGAACCGGTCCTGCGGTTTGAACTCCTCGCCGTCGATGCTCAACGCGGCGCCGCCGAGCGCCTGCAGCTGGATCCCCGTCGCGGTGATGATCACGTCGGCGTCGATCCGCTCCCCCGACCGCAGCACGATCCCGGCGGTGTCGACGTAATCGATCTGGTCGGTCACCACGTCCAGGCGGCCGGCGCTGATCACCTCGTAGAAGTCATCGTCCAGCATGGCGCACAACCGTTGGTCCCACGGGTCGTAGCGGGGGTTGAAGTGCACGTCGACCGGATAGCCCTCGGGCAGGTTGCGTTTGGCGTGGCTTCGGATATAGCGCCTGCTGAGCTTCGGCGCCAACCGGGCGAACCCGTAGACGAAGACCGTGAACAGCGTGTTGTAGAACCGCGCAGCGCGGTAGGCGGTCCGCTTCGGCAACACCTTCCGCAACGCCTGCACAACGGGGTTGATCCGCTGGGTCGACAACATGTAGGTGGGTGAGCGCTGCAGCATGGTGACGTGGCCGGCCTTCTCGCTCAGCGTCGGGATCATGCTTACCGCCGTTGCACCGCTGCCGATCACCACGATGCGTTTACCCGCGTAGTCCAGCGACTCGGGCCAGTGCTGCGGATGCACCACGTCACCGGCGAACTCGTCGAGGCCGGGGAAATCCGGCTGGAACGGTTCGTCGTAGTTGTAGTAGCCGGTGCCGAAGAACAGGAACCGCGCGCGGTAGGTCTTCGGCGCCCCGTACTGCTCGGTCTGCACCGTCCACGTGTCGGTTGTCGAATCCCAATCCGCCGACAGCACACGGGTGTTGAAGCAGATGTGCTTGTCGATGCCGTGCTTTTGGGCCGTCTGCTCCAGGTAGTCGCGGATATCGGGCCCGTCGGCGACGTTCTCCGGGCGGGTCCACGGCTCGAAGGGGTAGCTCAGCGTGATGATGTCGCTGTCAGAGCGGATACCCGGATAGGTGTGCAGATCCCAGGTCCCGCCGATCCGCGCGCGTCGTTCCAGCACGGTGTAGGACGCCGTCGGGTTCTTCTCCTGCACGCGGTAGGCGGCGCCGATTCCCGAGATCCCCGCACCGATGATCAGCACGTCGGAGTAGTCAGCCAACTCGCCACCAGTCTGCTCTTCGCCCAAGCGCTCATCGCCACTCATCTCGAACCTCCTTTGGTCCTGCTGAGTACCACGATATGTGTCAGCGACCCAGCGCGTCGACGATCTCCGCCAACGACGCGACCGCGATGGGTCCCGGCTGGTAGAGGCAGATGCGGTGAGAGACGCCGTCGACGCGGTCGCGGATGTGCGCGGCGACCTGCGCGGGGCTGCCACATGCGGCGATGGTGTGCAGGATGTCGTCGTCGATCAGGGTCGCCATCTCCTGCCAGCGGCCCTGTTTGGACAACGCATTGAGTTCCGGCTGAAGTTCCCCCCAGCCGTGTACGTCCAGGACCGGGCGGTACGCCGGGGTGGACCCGTAGAACGAGAGCAACCGGCGCGCCGCCGCGTGGTCGTCGTCGTCCACCGACACGATGATCTCCGGAACGACGGCGAAGTCCTCGGCGCGACGGCCGGCGGCGGCCAGCCCGTCACGAACCGCCGGCATCGTCACCTCGTGCAAGAACCGCTTCGTACCGAACGGCATCACCAGCAGGCCGTCGGCGACCTCGGCGGTGGCCCGCGTCAACCGTGGGCCCAACGCGCCCAGGTAGATCGGCGGCGGTCCGTACGGGTTGGGCCCGGGGTCGAAGGTCGGCGTCATCAGGGTGTGCCGGTAGTACTCGCCGCGGAAATCCAGCCGTCCGCCGCTGTTCCACGCGTCGAACACCGCGCGCAGCGCTCCGACCATCTCCTTCATCCGCGCCACCGGTCGGTCGAAGGCGGCGCCGTAGCGCTTCTCGACCTGCGCGCGCACCTGCGTGCCCAGCCCCAGAATGAAGCGGCCCTGCGCCAGCAGCTGCATGTCGTTGGCCTGGTGCGCGAGCTGGATTGGATTGCGGGGAAAGGCGATCGCCACGTTGGTCATCAAATCGAGGCCGGACACCGTCGAGGCCAGCGTCAACGGCGCGAACACGTCGTGTGGGCCCTCGAAGGTGAACACCCCACTGGCTCCGGCCTCGCGTAGCGCCTGCGCCCGCTCGATCGCATCGGTTGGGCCGAACAGCGCTGTCATCACCCTCACGACGTGAGAGCCTAACCGGGTGACTACGCCTGTCCTGCCCGCCCGCGCCGACGTCGTGGTCGTCGGCGCCGGGTTCGCGGGGCTGACGGCGGCCAGGGATTTGACGCGACTCGGCCACGACGTGCTGGTGCTGGAGGGCCGCGGCCGGGTCGGGGGTCGTTCGATGACCGCGACGATCGCCGGGGTGCCGGTCGATCTCGGTGCGACGTTCGTCGGCCCGACGCAGGACGCCGTGGTCGCACTCGCCGAAGAGCTCGGTTGCCCGACCGAACCGACCTATGTGCGCGGCAAGAACCTCATCCACTGGCGCGGCCGGGTGCGGTCGTATCGCAGTACGATTCCGCGGCTGTCGATTCTCGAGCTGCTCGACGTGTCGCGCATCCAGTGGCGGTTCGACCGGGTCTGCCGCCGGGTGCCCGTCGATGCGCCGTGGACCTCCCCGATCGCCGACACCCTGGATTCCAAAACTCTCGACGACTGGCTGCGCTACGTGCGCGCGAGCGCGTCGACGCGGGATCTGATGGCGATCATGGCGCGGGTGACGTGGGGCGCCGAACCCGACGAGGTGTCGATGTTGCACGCCGCGCGTTACGTCAAGGCTGCAGGCGGTATCGGCCGCATGCTCGACGTCGAAGGCGGCGCCCAACAGGACCGTTTTCCGGGCGGCACCCAGCAGATCGCGTTGCGGATCGCCGATGAGCTTGGGCCGCGGGTGGTGTTGGGCACCGTCGTGCGCCGCGTCGAACGCCATTCCGACCGCACGCTGACCGTGGGTTGTGACCGTGGCGCCGTCATGGCCAAAGCGGTTGTGGTGGCTGTCCCGCCGGCGCACCGCGGCGGTATCGAGTTCCACCCCGAGCTGCCGCCTGATCAGGAGAAGCTGGTAAACCATTGGCCCCAGGGCAATCTCAGCAAGGCCTATGTCGCCTACGAGACACCGTTCTGGCGGGCCGGCGGATGTTCGGGTGAGGCGCTCTCCGACGAGGGACCGGTCTTCATCACGTTCGACGTCAGCCCCGGCGACGACGGCCCGGGAATCCTGTTGGGGTTCACCGACGCCCGGGCATTCGACGCGCTGGCCCCCGAACAACGCCGCGAACGCGCGCTGGCCGGTTTCACGGCGTTGTTCGGCGAAGACGCGGCACACCCAATCGACTACCTCGACCATCGTTGGAGTGCAGAGGAATTCGCCCCCGGCGGCCCCACTGCGGCGGTACCGACCGGGTCGTGGACCACGTACGGGCCGTGGCTGCGCAAGCCGGTCGACAACATCTTCTGGGCGGGCACCGAAACCGCCGACAAGTGGAGCGGGTTCCTCGACGGGGCAGTGCGCTCCGGTAAGCGCGCCGCCGAAGAAGTGCACCGCGCGCTGACGGCCTAGGAGCTCACGCGGCGCTTGGCAGCGACCGACTCGACCAGTTGGCGCAGCTGGCTGTTGACCTCCTGCGGGCGCTCCAGAATGGCGCAGTGCCCGCCGGGCAACTCGACGTACTCGGCCAGGTTGGGCACCTCCTTGGCGATGCGCCGAGCCGACGTTACCGGCAGCAGCCGATCCTTCTCGCTGCCGATCACCAGCGTCGGCACGACGAGGTTCTTGAGCCCGATGTGCTGAGGACCCAGGTGGTCGACGAGCGTGCGGGCCCAGCCGCCGCGGCCTGCGGCAGGCGTGGCGGCGAACAACTCGTGCACGAACGCCGCGATCGCGGGGTCGGCGTCGCGGCCCACCGCCAGCATCGACAGAAAACGCTGGTTCGGACCGTAGATGGCACGCGGTACCGGCGTCGCGCCGAACGTCTTGAGCAGCGTCCCGGCGGCGGCGATCCGGGCGCCCGCAAGCGCCCCGGGCACCGGCAGCAACTGCACGTCGCGCAGCAGGTCACCGGTGGTGGTGTTGATAAGCGCGACGGCGGCCGCACGGTCTGAGACCCGGTGGGGGTAGCGCTCGGCCCACGAGGTGATCGCGATGCCGCCCATCGAGTGGCCCGCCACGACGGCGCGTTCACCGGGCTCCACCGTCGCATCGAGTACGGAGTCGAGGTCAGCGGCCAGGTGTTCGAGGCTGTAGCCGCTGCGGCGCGGGGGGACGCTGCTGCGGCCGTGACCGCGGTGGTCGTAGGCGATCACCCGGTAGTCGCGGGACAGGTCGGTGATCTGGTGGGCCCACACCCGCAGCGCGCAGGTGATGCCGTGGGCCAGCACGATGGGCTGGCCGTTGTCGGGCCCAAAAACCTCGGCGTGCAGGCGGGTGCCGTCCGTCGCGCGCACGGTGACGGGCCGACCCGGCGGTAGTGCCTGGGCGGGGGCGAAAGCTCCTGCCTGCATGCTTGCGGTGTGACCGCGTCCCATTGGTGCTCCGATCGATCTCAGCAACGCTGCCTGGATAAGTTAGCTTATCTTCGCGTCTGGGTGGCGAGTAGCACCGAAACGCCCCTTTGGGCGGCGAGCCGGGGGCCGGGCGTCCGGGCAGGTTAAATGGGCACCATGCGCGCAATTCAGATAGCCAGCCTGGACGGGCCGCAGGCCGCCAAACTCGTCGAGATCGACGAGCCCGACGGCCGCGACGCCGTTGTCGTCGATGTGCACGCGGCCGGTGTCGCATTTCCCGACGTGCTGCAGTCCCGTGGGCTCTACCAGTACAAACCGGAGATGCCCTACACCCCGGGCGGTGAGGTGGCCGGCGTGGTGCGCAGCGCACCGGTCGATGCGCACGTGACCGCAGGTGACCGGGTGGCCGCGTTGACCATGCTGTGCGGGGGGATGGCCGAGGTGGTCGCGCTGCCCGCCGAACGGGTCTTCAAGCTGCCCGACAACGTGTCGTTCGAAGCCGGCGCCGGTCTGCTGTTCAACGACCTGACCATGCACCACGGCCTGCGGACCAGGGGCCGGCTGGCCGAGGGCGAGACCGTGCTGGTGCACGGGGCGGCCGGCGGCATCGGTACGTCGACGCTGCGGTTGGCGCCGGCGTGGGGCGCGTCGCGGGTGATCGCGGTGGTCAGTACCGAGGACAAGGTCGAGGCCGCCCGCGCCGCCGGGGCATCCGATGTGGTGCTTGCCGACGGCTTCAAGGACAAGGTGAAGGAGTTGACGGACGGGCGCGGGGTGGACATCGTCGTCGACCCCGTCGGCGGCGACCGGTTCACCGACTCGTTGCGTTCGCTGGCTCCCGGCGGCCGGCTGCTGGTCATCGGGTTCACCGGCGGGGAGATCCCGACCGTGAAGGTCAACCGACTGCTGCTCAACAACATCGATGTCGTCGGAGTCGGTTGGGGCGCATGGACTTTCACCCATCCCAACTATCTCGCCGAGCAGTGGGCCGAGCTGGAGCCGCTGCTGGCGTCGGGCACGGTCACCGCACCCGAACCGGTGATCTATCCGCTCGAGCGCGCCGCGGATGCGATCGCCGCGCTGGAGGACCGCACCGCCAAGGGCAAGGTCGTCGTCACGGTCCGCTAGCGCCGGTGATTTGTGGAGTGTTGACCGCGCTCACCGCGGCTGCGGCTCCACAAACCGCGTCAAGGCAGCAGGTCGCGCTTCACCTGCAGCCGGCGCAGCTTGCCCGACGTCGTTCTGGGCAGCGTGCCGGGACGCACGAAGATCACATCGGCCGGGACGATGCCGCACTCTGATGCGACACGTCGGGCGATATCGGCGCGGACGTCGGCCTCGTCGGGTCCGCGGAACTCCGCGACGATCACGATGCCGGGCCGCACCGAGCGCTCACCGACACCGACGGCGACGACGGCCCCTTCACGCACCCCGGGCGCCGCCGCGGCCACCTGCTCGACTTCGGCCGGAAAAATGTTGCGGCCGGCGACGGTGATCAGTTCCTTGGCGCGTCCGCACACCACGAGGCCACCGTCGACCAGGTAGCCCAGATCCCCGGTGGGAAACCATTCGTCGGCGCCCAGCGATTCACCGCCGCGATAGCCCGACATCATCGACGACCCGCGGATCATCACCTCGCCGATTTCCCGCCCGTCGCGTTGCGCGCCCTCGTCCGCGCGCGGTTCGATGCGTACGGACATGCCCGATATCGCCTCGCCGAGCACGGCGTGGCCGGCGTCGTCGACGAGCAGACCGCGACCGGGTTCGGGAACCGTTACCGCACAAGTCGCTTCGGCCAGCCCGTAGGACGGCGCCAACGCGCCCGCATCGAACCCGAAGCGAGCCATCTCGTCGGCGAACCGCGCGGTGAGCTCACAATCGACGGGTTCACCACCGTTGAGCGCGAACCGCAAGCTGCCGAGCTCGACCTCGGTGACCCGGCGCGAATACTTGCCGATCAACCCGTAAGCCATGTTCGGCGCGGCGGTGATGGTGGCCCGGCTCTCGGTGAGCCAGTTCAACCAGCGAAACGGCGACGCCTGAAACGCCGCCGTGGGCGCCTGCCACACGTCGGTGCCACCCAGCGCGCCGGCGAGCAGAAAGCTCAGCCCCATGTCGTGATACAGGGGCAGCCACGAACAGCCGACCTCCGCCGACGTCACGCCGATGCGCGCGTTGAGTCCGCTGAGGTTGGCCAGCACCGCGTCCGGTGAGAGTTGCACGGTGCGCGGAGTGCCCGTCGATCCGGCGGTGCCCTGCAGGACCGCCACCGCAGCCGGATCGTTCGGGGCGGCGAAGCTCGTCGAACGGCGCACGGGTGCAACGGAGCTGAGTTCCTTGACGATCAGCGGCGCGTCGGCGCTCGACAACCGCTCGAGGTGAGAGCCGTGGCTCAAGACGTGGCTGATTCCCATGCCGGCAAACCGGGTCAAGGTGGTGTGAGCCCACTGATCCGCGTCGGCGCCGCGCACCGGGCCTGGGCCGATCGTGACCGCGACGCCGGCCTGGAAGGCACCCAGGATCGCCGCGATCAACTCGACGGTGGGATCGCCGGCCAGCCCGAGCGCGGTGGCGTCATCGTTGCGCAGCCACTCGGCGACGTTCTGTGATCGGGCATGCACCTCCGGCCACGGATGGCGCACCCACTGCCCGTCGTCGAGGACGACCAGACACCTGTCGCTGCTCGATAACCGCTCGGCAAGCGCGGCTGCCAACGAGCTCATCGCACCTCATATGTCTTGATCGGGAACCGGCAACGTCCACACCGTTCGCTACCGCAAAGTTAGTGGATCGGGGCCCGGGGTAAAACAGCTACATCCGTGGGCCTGCTGTGCGGGTTCGATGACCGCCGGTAGTTTTAGCTCTGCGGCTTGTCACGGGCGGCGTCGACGAACGGTATGGAGGTTGTGTGAAAGCCCTTCTGAAGATGTTGGTGTTGGGGCTTCTCGAGATCACGGTGTTCGGCCTGGTGCTGTTCGGTCTGGCCGGCACGTTCGACTACTGGCAGGCGTGGGCTTTCCTGGCGGTGTTCGCCCTTTCGACATGGCTGCCCAGCATGTACCTGCTTCGCACGGATCCCGATGCGCTGCAGCGGCGTAAGCACGCGGGTCCGGTGGCCGAAACCCGCACGGTGCAAAAGCTGCTCATCGCGGGGTGGTACCTGTCACTGGCGGCGATGGTGCTGGTTAGCACCCTCGACCACCGGTTCGGCTGGTCGGAGGTGCCCGCGGCGATCAGCATCGCCGGCGATGTCCTGGTGGCCGTCGGGCTCGGTATCACCAGCCTGGTGGTGATCCAGAACAGCTTCGCGGCCTCCACGGTGCAGGTCGAGTCAGACCAGAAGCTCGTCGACACCGGCCTGTACGGGTTGGTGCGCCACCCGATGTACACCGGCAACGTGATCACGATCCTCGGCTTTCCGTTCGCCCTGGGCTCCTACTGGGGGCTGCTCGCCGTGCTGCCGGGAGCGCTCACGCTCGTTCTGCGCATCGGCGATGAAGAGAAGTTGCTCATCGACGAGCTGGACGGCTACCGGGAGTACGCGCAGAAGGCGCGTTATCGCCTGGTGCCGCTGCTGTGGTGATGGGCGCTATGACTCGCCGGTCGGCCTGACGGATTCGTCCATCAACCGGCTCAGGCTTCGCACCGTCGGGGCCTCCAATAACGTTGGCACAGTGAGGTGCACGTCAAGGGCGGTGTTGATGGCGGCGACCGCCCGCATGGCCGCCAGCGAATCCCCGCCCAGATCGAAGAACGACTCGTCGACACCGACGCGGTCCACGCCGAGCACCTGGGCGTAGATGCTTACCAGGATCTGTTCGACCAACGTCGACGGTGCGCTGTAGGCGGCGCCGGGGTCGCGGGCTTCCGGTGCCGGGGTCGCCGGTTTGCTCCACCGGTTCAGCCGAGAATGCCTGCCGGGCTTCAGCACATCCATCGCCAGCAGCCGCCGGCTCGGGTGGGCCGTCATCGCCACGAGCACCTGTTTGAACCGTTCGATCAGCGCTTCGATGCCCGCTGCGTCGAACACTTCGGTGTCGTACTGGACGCGTAGCTCGAGTTCGCGGCCCGGACCGGCCTGCACCGCAAGCGGATAGTGGTAGAAGTCGCGGCTGCTGAACCCGGTGATGGCCAGCCCGTCGACGGCCGGCGCGGTGCCGGTGTCGGTCGGATAGTTCTCGTAGACGAAGACGGTGTCGAAAAGCCTTTCCTGGCCGGTGATGCGGTGGATGTCGCTGAGCGCCAGATGCTGGTGCTCGAGGGTGTCGTTGTGCACGTTTTGCAGCTGGTTCAACAGGTCCGACGGTGTGGTGTCGGGTGTGAGGGTGGCGCGCACCGGCACCGTGTTGATCAGCAGGCCCACCATCGAGTCCGAGCCCAGCACCTCGGGCGGCCGACCGGACACGACGGTGCCGAACGCCACGTCGTGCTGTTCAGTCAGCGAGGCGAGCAGGACCGCCCATGCGGCCTGCAGCACGACGTTGACGGTGGTGTGGTGTGACCGTGCCAGCTTGGTGACCCCGCGGGTGGTCTTGGCGGGAACCCGGAACACCTCGACGCTGCGCCGCGCGAACCCGAGCTTCTGCGGTGGCCCGACGAGGATCGGGGTCTCGAAGCCGGCGAACAGTTCACGCCAGGCTGCTTGTGCGGCGGCGTGATCCCGCTCGGACAGCCAGGCCATGAAGCTGCGGTAGGGCGAAGCCGCCGGCAGCCGGTGGCCGTGGTAGCCGGCGAAGATCTCCTGCATGAGGATCGGCATCGACCAGCCGTCGAGCACGATGTGGTGGTTGGTCAGCACAAAGCGGTGGCGCTGCGCGCCGACACGGATCAGCGCCACCCGGAAGGGCGGCTGATGCACCAGATCGCACACCGCGGCGCGTTCGTCGGCGCAGATCCGTTCGATCTGCTCGTCGACGCCGGAATCGGCTGTGACGTCTTCTAATTCGACATATCGCCACGGTGCGACCGGATCGGCGGGTATCAGCTGCAGCGGTTGTTCGAACTGTGCGCAGAACCGGGCGGCCAGGTGCGGGTGCCGGGTGACCACGGCCTGCACGGCTTCGCGGAGCCGGTGGGCGTCGAGCGGCCCACTCAGCGCGATGTCGAGTTGGACCGCGTACACATCGTCACCTGAGGAGTTCGCGATGCCGGCGTGGTAGAGCAGGCCCTGCTGCAGCGGGGTCAGCGGCAGCACGTCGGCGATCGGAGACTGGCGGTGCAGTTCGTCGATCTGCTGCTGGCTCAACCGGACTGGCGCGATATCGGACGGTGTCAACCCGCCGCCGCCGCGTCGGACGTGCGCGCAGACACCGGCCAGCGCGTCGAACCACAACCGGCTGATGCGCGTGACCGCCGTGCGGTCCAGCGCCGACGGCGCCCACGTCCATGTCGCGTTCAGGTGCGGGCCGGTGTCGGTGTCGATGGTGGCGGCGTTGAGTTCGACGGTGTGCATCAGCGCGATCGGCATCGCGGCCGCCGCGGCGGTCATCGACAAGCCCTCCTGGCTGAACCGCCACACGTCACCGGATGCGTAGGCTGCCGGAGCGCCAAGGCGCCCAAGGTAGTTGAACCCGATGACCGGGTCGGCCCCGGCCAGGTCCGCATCGGGGTTCAGGTAGCGCAGCAGCCCGTAGGTCAGCCCGTCGGGCAGGGACCGCAGCTGCTCCTTGGCGTCTTTGATCACCGCGCCCAGCGCGGCGTCCCCGGCGACCACCTGCGTCCAGCGCAACCCGCCCAGGTTTACCGCCACGGGATATTTGGCGGTGAACCAGCCCACCGTGCGGGACAGGTCGATGTGTCGATCGGCGCTCTCCCCCCCAAGCGGCAAGTCTTCGTCTCGGCCATGGCCCTCGACGTCGATGGCGATCGGCGCGCCGTCGGTGCCCAGGTATTGCGTCCACGCCAACGCGAAGGCGATCAACAGGATCTCGTGCACCGCGGCGTGAAACGCGGCGGGCACCTCGCCGAGCAGCATGTGGGTGGTCTCGGCGTCGAGCAGTTCGGTCAGGTATCCGGCCGTGGCGAAGGTGTCGACCGCGGGTTGCGGGGCGGGCAGTGTCGCAGGGATCGCCGCCACCCGTCGCCACGCGTCCGCCTGGGCGACGACGTGCGGGTCGCGGGCGTGTTCGGCCAAAACCTGCGACCACCGCGCAAAGGATGTGCCGGCCGGTGGTAACAGCACCGGCTGCCCACCGCGATGCTGGGTCCAGGCGATGTTGAGGTCTTCCAGCACAATCCGCCAGGACACCCCGTCGACGGCCAGGTGGTGGATGATCAACGCCAGCTGCCCGGTGGGGGCCACCCACAGCGCGCTGAGCATCACGCCCCGCGCGGGGTTCAGCCGCGACCGCGCCGCCACCAGCTCCTCGTCGGTCAGCGCGTCCACCGAGCGCAACAAGCTTCGCGCGTCTACCGAATCGGCTTCGGGGACAGTCAAAGACCATCCGCCTGCGCCGTCGTCCTCGGCGCGCAGGCGCAGCATGGCATGCCGGTCCAGCAGGGCCTGCAGTCCCACCACGACGTCGGCTTCGGTCGCCCCGGTGGGCGCCTGCAACAGCACCGTCTGGTTGAACTCGTCGATCGAGCCGTCAATACTCTTCAACCACTGCATGATCGGGGTGGCGATCACCGGCCCCGTGCCCTCGTCGACCTCGCCGGTAGAGCTGTCGGCCAACCGGACCACCCGGGCCAAACGGGCCACGGTCTGCTGCACGAAGATGTCGCGGGGGCGCCCCACCAGGCCCGCGGCGTGGCCGCGCATGATCACCTGGATGGCCGAAATGCTGTCGCCGCCAAGGTCGAAGAACGAATCGTCGACCCCGACCCGCTCCAACCCGAGGACCTCGGCGTAGATACCGGCCAGGATCTCCTCGACGGTGTTGGCCGGGGCGCGGTAGTGGTCGACGTCGGTGTATTCGGGCGCAGGCAGCGCGCGGGTGTCGAGCTTGCCGTTGACGGTGAGCGGCAGCGCGTCCAGCGTCACCACGGCCGCAGGAACCATGTAGGCGGGCAGCCGCTCGGCCAGCTGAGCGCGCAGCCCGGCCGGGTCGTCGATGCCGGTCACATATCCCACCAGGCGTTTGTCGCCGGGACGGTCCTCGCGGGCGATCACCACCGCCTGTTCGACGCCGTTCAACTCGGCTAGCGCAGCCTGGATTTCGCCGAGTTCGATGCGGTAGCCGCGGATCTTGACCTGCTCATCGGCGCGGCCCAGATATCTCAACTCACCGTCGGCGCCCCAACACACCAGGTCGCCCGTGCGATACATCCGGGCGCCGGGCCCGCCGAACGGGCACGCGACGAACCGCGTCGCGCTCAGCCCCGCTCGGCCCACATAGCCGGTGCCCACCCCGGCACCTGCCACGTAAAGCTCCCCCACGACACCGACCGGCACCGGCCGCAGCCAGGCGTCGAGCACGAAGAAGCCCAGGTGCGCCAGGGGTCCCCCGATGGGGCTGACGGCGGTGTCGATGTCGTCGACGAGGATCTCGCGGACCGAGGCGTGCACGGTCGTTTCGGTGATCCCGTACATGTTGATCAACCGGGGCGCGTCCGGATGGGTGTCCAGCCATGTCTTGAGCCGCGGCGGCTCCAGGGCCTCACCGCCGAACACCACCACGTCAAGCGCCAGATCGGACGCCGAATCGGGGGTCAGCTCATCGATGGACTGCAGCGCATAGAACGCTGACGGCGTCTGGCTCAACACGTTGACCTGCTCGTCGATCAGCAGGTCGTGCAGCTCTTCTGGCGACCGGGCCACCGTATCCGAGACGATCACCAGCCGGCCGCCGTGTAACAGGGCGCCGAAGATCTCCCAGACGGAGAAGTCGAAGGCCAATGAATGGCTCTGTGTCCACACCTGCTTCGGCGGCAGCTCCAGTCGGGTGTCGATGGCCGCCAGCAGCCGGGTGACGTTGTGGTGCGGGATCGCCACGCCCTTGGGCACACCTGTCGTTCCCGAGGTGTAGATGAGGTAGGCGATGTCGTCGGGGCGCGGTCCCGGCAACGCGCTGCTGGGCTGGGTGATGATGCCAGGGTCGTCGATGTCGCTGCTGTCGATGACGACCAGCCCACGGCCGGAAAGCCGGTGGGCCAGATCCGCGGTGGTGAGCGCAACGACCGGGGCGGAGTCGCCGAGCACGAACTCCAGCCGCGCGTCGGGCACGGATGGGTCGATCGGCACGTAGGCCGCACCGGTCTTGAGGACGGCGAAGATTGCCGCGACCGCCTCGATCGAGCGGGGAAACAGCAACGCCACCCGTTGCCCATGGTCGACGCCGCGGCCAACCAGCATGTGCGCCAGCCGGTTTGCGGCCTTATCCAGTTCGCGGTAGGTGACCGCGCGACTGTCGAAGCTGACGGCGGCCGCGTCGGGAGTCTGGGCGACCTGCGCCTCGAACAACGCGGGAATCGAGGCTGTGGTAGTCGGCTCGGTCAGCGCCGCGCGGTTACCGATCGCGTCGACGCGGGCATGTTCGTCGGCGTCGAGGACATCGATCGCCGACAACGACCGGGCGGGGTCGGTGGTCATGGCGTCGAGCACCCGGTGCAGGCGTTCGATCAGGGCTTCGATGCTGGAGGTGTCGAACACGTCGGTGCGGAACTCGACCGTGCCTGAAATACCGGCGGCCTCACCGGTTTCGGTCCAGCGTTCGGCCAGCGAGAACGACAGATCCATGCGCGCGGTGTGGGTGTCCAGCGGCATCTGGGTAACCGCCAGATCACCCAGCGCCACCTCGCCTGCCGCGTCATCGCCCTGCCCGGGTACGTTCTGCCAGGCCAGCATCACCTGCACCAGCGGGTGGTGGGTCAGCGATCGGGTCGGATTGAGCCGCTCCACCAGGAGTTCGAAGGGCACGTCCTGGTGCTCGAACGCGGCCAGGCTGCGTGCCCGCACCTGGGCCAGCACGTCGGCGACGGTGGGATCGCCTGCCAGGTCGACCCGCAACACCAACGTGTTGACGAAGAAGCCGACCAGTTCGTCCAGGGCGGCATCGCGGCGCCCGGCGATCGGGAAGCCCACCGCCACATCGGAAGTCGCGCTGAGCTTGGCCAGCAGCACCGCCAGCGCGGCCTGCATCACCATGAAGCCTGTCGCGTTGTGCGCACGCGCCACCCGGGAGATCTGGTGCTGCAACTCGGCCGGCCAGTCCACCTCCACCCTGGCGCCGCGTTGATCGGCCACCAGCGGGTACGGCCGATCGGTCGGCAGCGCAACGCGTTCCGGCATCCCGGCCAACGCCTCTTCCCAGAAGTACAGCTGTTGGGCGATACGGCTGCCGCTGTCCTCGAGCTCACCGAGCTGGGCGCGCTGCCACAGGGTGTAGTCGACATACTGGACGGCCAGCGGCTGCCATGTCGGGGCTTGCCCGGCGCAGCGGCTGGCGTATGCAACACCCAGATCGGCCACCAGCGGGGTGATCGACCAGCCGTCGGCGGCGATGTGGTGCACGACGGCCACCAGCACGTGCTCGTCGTCGGTGACACGGAAAAGCCGTGCCCGTAACGGGATTTCCTTGGCCAGATCGAAACTGTGCCGCGCCGTTTGCTCGACCGCCTCGTCCAGCCGGCTGGCCGGCCATGCGCTGGCATCGACGACGTCCCAGCCGAACTCGGCAAGCTCGGTGGCGACAATCTGCTGCTGCGGGACCCCGTCGACGGCCGGGAACACCGTGCGCAGGCTTTCATGGCGTTCCACCACGTCGGCGAACGCCGCGCCGAGCGCATCGACGTCGAGGTGCCCTTCCAGGCGCAGGCCCACGGCGAGGTTGTATACCGGCGAGGGGCCGTGCAATTGGTCGATGAACCACAGCCGGCTTTGTGCGAACGACAGCGGCACCACCGCGGGCCGCTCGCCGGCGACCAGCGGCTCGAGTTGGTCCTCCTCGCCGCCCAACCGCTGCGCCAACTGGGCGACGGTGGGGGTGTCGAACACCGCGCTGACCACGAGGCCGGTGTCCATCGTCTTGTTGATGGCGGCGACCAGGCGCATCGCCAGCAGTGAA
>NZ_JBEFTH010000018.1:0-72712 GCF_053483935.1 Mycolicibacterium sp. XJ879 | reverse complement strand
ATACCCGAGCCTAAAGATCGCGCTGTCTGAGGGTGGGACCGGCTGGATTCCGTATTTCTTGGAGCGGGTGGATCGCACCTATGAGATGCACTCGACCTGGACGGGCCAGGATTTCAAGGGCAAACTCCCCTCGGAGGTGTTCCGGGAGCATTTCTTGACCTGTTTCATCGCCGATCCGGTCGGGGTGACGACCCGCCATCAGATCGGTGTGGACAACATCTGCTGGGAAGCCGACTACCCGCACTCCGATTCGATGTGGCCCGGCGCGCCCGAACAGCTCGACGAGGTCCTCACCGCCAACAACGTCCCCGACGACGAAATCAACAAGATGACCTATGAAAACGCCATGCGCTGGTACAACTGGGACCCCTTCACCCACATACCCAAAGACCAGGCCACCGTCGGCGCTTTGAGGAAGGCCGCTGAGGGTCATGATGTCAGCATCCAAGCCCTCTCCAAGAAGGACAAGACCGGTGCGTCGTTCTCGGATTTCGCCGCGAGCGCCAAGCAGGTGAGCGGCAACACGGACTGAGCAGGTACTGGCTGACGGTGTCGCCGGTGCGAAACGTACCTTGATCGCACCGGCGCACTGCGCTGTGCCGACCATGACTTGAAGGAGTAGCGGTGTCGAACGGAATGAGTTTCGAGCTGACCGAGGATCAGGAACTGATCCGCAAGTCCGTCGCCGAACTGGCGGGCAAGTTCGACGATCACTACTGGATGCAGAAGGACCTGGATCACGAGTTCCCACAGGAGTTCTACGACGCCATCGCCAAGGGCGGCTGGCTCGGCATGACCATCCCCGAGGAGTACGGCGGGCACGGCCTGGGCATCACCGAGGCCACCCTGCTCCTCGAGGAGGTGGCCCGCTCCGGCGCTGCGATGAACGGCGCCAGCGCCATCCACCTGTCGATCTTCGGGATGCAGCCCGTCGTCAAGCACGGTTCCGACGAACTGAAGGCCGCGACGCTGCCCCGAATCGCCAACGGCGACTTGCACGTCTGCTTCGGCGTCACCGAACCGGGCGCCGGACTGGACACCTCGCGCATCACCACGTTCGCCAAGCGCGAAGGTGACCACTACCGCGTCAACGGTCGGAAAGTCTGGATCTCCAAGGCATTGGAGTCCGAAAAGATCCTGCTGTTGACCCGCACCACTCCGTACGACGAGGTCACCAAGAAGACCGACGGCATGACGCTGTTTCTGGCCGACCTTGACCGCGACCACGTCGACATCCGCCCGATCAGCAAGATGGGCCGAAACGCGGTCAGCTCCAACGAAGTGTTCATCGACGACCTCATCGTTCCGGTCGAGCACCGGGTTGGTGAGGAGGGTAAGGGTTTCAAATACATCCTCGACGGGCTGAACCCCGAACGGATGCTGATCGCCGCCGAGGCGCTCGGGATCGGGCGGGTGGCGCTGGAGAAGGCGGTGAAGTACGGCAACGAGCGGGTCGTGTTCAACCGGCCGATCGGCATGAACCAGGGGCTGCAGTTCCCGCTGGCCGATTCGCTGGCTCGACTCGACGCGGCCGAGTTGGTGCTGCGCAAGGCGACGTGGCTGTACGACAACGGCAAACCGTGTGGGCGCGAAGCCAATACCGCTAAGTACCTGTGCGCTGACGCCGGGTTCGGCGCCGCCGACCGTGCCCTGCAGCTGCACGGTGGGATGGGCTATTCCGAGGAGTACAACGTGTCGCGGTACTTCCGCGAGTCACGGTTGATGAAGATCGCGCCGGTCAGCCAGGAGATGATCCTGAACTTCCTCGGCGAGCATGTACTGCGACTTCCCCGTAGTTATTAAAAGAGAGCGCTATTGATGCCAAGCTATTTCGATCTCACCGGGCGATCGGCACTGGTGACCGGCGCCGCGGGCGGAATCGGTGCAGCCGTCGCGACGGCACTCGCCGACGCGGGCGCGGCGGTGCTGGTCACCGACGTCGACAAGGATGCGGCAGCTGCGGTCGCGGAACGCATTTCGGCCGCCGGCGGCAGGGCAGAGTCGGCCGGCCTGGATGTCTCGGACCGGGAAGCCGCCGACGCGGCTGCGGCTCAGGCTGCGGCGCTGACCGGCGACGCGCTGCACATCGTCATCAACAACGCGGGTGTCACCCAACCGGCGATGTTCGCAAAGACCAGCCAGGAGTCGTTCCGGCTGCTCTTCGACATCCATGTGATGGGTGCGTTCAACGTGACCCAGGCGGCGCTGGCGCACATCCCGACCGACGGCAAGGGACGCATCGTCAACGTCACATCGGCTGCCGGTCTGACCGGCACCCTGGGCCAGGTCAACTACTCGGCGGCCAAGGCGGGCATCATCGGATTCACCAAATCCCTTGCCCGCGAACTAGCAACGAAATCCATCACGGTGAACGCGCTGGCCCCGCTCGCGGCGACCCCGATGACCGAAACCATCCGCACCAACGAGAAGTTCGCGGCCAACATGATGAACCGCATCCCGATGAAGCGGTGGGCCGAACCCGCCGAGGTGGCCGGCGCATTCGTGTTCATGGCGTCCGACGCGGCGTCCTACATCACCGGACAGGTGCTGCCGGTCGACGGCGGAATGGTGATGTAGTGACCTCCCAACCGCAGGCACCGCTGTCCGGCATCACGGTCGTGACGCTCGAACAGGCGGTATCGGCTCCGATGTGCACCAGGACGCTCGCCGACTTCGGCGCTCGCGTCATCAAGGTGGAGAACCCCAAGGGCGGTGACTTCGCGCGGCACTACGACGACGTGGTGAACGGCCTTGCCGCACACTTCGTCTGGTGCAACCGCAACAAGGAGTCGGTGACCGTCGACCTGAAAACCACTGAGGGCCTGGACATCCTGCATCGACTGCTCGACAACGCCGATGTGCTGGTATCCAATCTGGCCCCGGGCTCCACCGGGCGACTCGGCATCACCCCCGCAGAGATGGAAGCGCGCCATCCGAACGTCATCGCAGTGGAGATCGACGGATACGGCCCTGGCGGGCCGCTGTCGCACAAGCGGGCCTACGACCTGCTGATCCAAGCCGAATCCGGGACGTGTGCGGTCACCGGTCAGGCTGGCGCCCCGGCCAAACCCGGGCCGCCGGTTGCCGACGTCTCCACGGGACTGCACGCGGCGATGTCGATCATGGCCCTGCTGTATTCGCGGGATACCGGCCGACGAGCAGGTGGCGGCAACGTCGCGGTCAGCCTGTTCGACACCATGATGGACGTGATGGGTTACCAGCTCACCTACACCCAGCACTCCGGTGTCGATCAGGTGCCGCTGGGCATGGGCTCACCGGCGGTGGCACCCTACGGGGCGTACGCCACAGCCGACAATCAGACGGTGGTGCTGGGCACCACCAACGACCGCGAATGGCAGCGCTTTGCCCGGGAGATTCTGCAGCGCACCGATTTAGCCGACGACGAGCGCTTCGCGACCAACGCCGACCGGGTGGCCAACCGGGCCGTGCTCGACGAAGCCATCGCGGACTGGTGCGGGCAGCGCGACCTCGCCGACGTGCAGAAGATCGCAGACGCGGCAGGGATCGGGAACTCGCGCTACAACACCCCCAGCGAGGTGGTGGCGCATCCGCAGTTGAGTGCACGCAACCGGTGGCGCGACGTCGACACACCGGCGGGCCCGATCCAGGCGCTGCTGCCGCCGGCCGTCGTCGCCGGATTCGAACAACCGATGGGCGCGGTCCCCGGGCTGGGCCAGCACACCGACGACGTGCTCGCCGAACTGGGAATCGACGACGAGGAGATCGCGGTGCTGCGCAAGCGCGGTGTGATCGGACCGGCCTACCGGTGACGTCCCGCGACGCCGAGCCCGTGCTGCGCTCGACCGACACCGACGGCGTTCGCACGTTGACGTTGAACAGGCCGGCGCGTAAGAACGCGATCAACCCGCACCTGTGGGAAGAACTGGCCGATGCGCTGCGCGCGGCCGCACGCGACACGGACCTTCGGGCGTTGGTCATCACCGGGGCCGGAGGTGCCTTCTGCTCGGGTGCCGACATCTCCACCGCGGAAGACATCCACCCCAGACACAAGCTGCGCCGGCTCACCGAAGTCGCGCTCGCACTGCACGAACTGACCGTGCCCACCATCGCGAAGGTGACAGGAGTCGCCGTCGGCGCCGGCTGGAACCTGGCCCTGGGCTGCGACCTCGTGGTCGCCACGCCCGAGTCGACGTTCTGCCAGGTCTTCGCCAAACGGGGCCTGTCGGTCGACCTCGGCGGTTCGTGGCTGCTGCCCAAACTGGTCGGCCTGCAGCAGGCCAAACGGTTGGTGCTGCTTGCCGACACGATCGACGCCGAGGAGGCGCGGTCGTTGGGCCTGGTGACCTGGGTCAAGCCCGCCGAGGAGATCGACGCGTTTGTCGCCGAACTGGCGGGCCGGCTGGCTGCGGGACCGCCGGTCGCGCTGGCGCAGAGCAAGGCGCTGCTCAACGACGGCGCCAATGTGACGCTGCGCGAGGCGTTGGCCAACGAGGCCCGCGCGCAGCCGGGTAACTTCGCCACCGAAGATTCAACAGAGGCGTACGCGGCGTTCGCCGCCAAGCGGACGGCAACGTTCACCGGCGGGTGGGCAGTGCCAAGATCGGAGTGACAAAATGCGTGAGACCGTAATCGTCGAGGCGGTTCGCACCCCCGTCGGCAAGCGCAACGGCGGACTGTCGGAGATACACGCGGCGGACCTGTCCGCGATCGTGCTCAACGCGCTGGTGGAGCGCGCCGGTATCGACCCCGACATCATCGACGACGTGGTGTGGGGTTGCGTCTCGCAGGTGGGCGACCAGTCCAGCAACATCGGCCGCTACTCGGTACTGGCCGCCGGATGGCCGGAGCGGATTCCGGGCACCACGGTCAACCGCGCCTGCGGGTCCAGCCAGCAGGCGCTGGACTTCGCGGTGCACGCGGTGATGTCGGGCCAGCAGGACGTGGTGGTCGCGGGTGGCGTCGAGGTGATGAGCCGGGTGCCGCTGGGCGCGGCGCGGGCCACGGGCACACCGTACGGACCGAAAGTCCTTGACCGCTATAAGGGTTTCGCCTTCAACCAAGGCATCTCAGCCGAGCTGATCGCGCAGAAGTGGGGGTTTTCGCGGACCCGCCTCGACGAGTATTCGGTGCGCTCACATGAACTGGCCGCCGCCGCACAGGACAACGGTGCGTTCGAGGCCCAGATCATGCCGGTGTTCACCGGAGGCGAGCCCGTGGTCGCCGACGAGGGTGTGCGGCGCGGCAGTACCGTCGAGAAGCTCGCCGGGCTCAAGCCGGCGTTTCAGGACGACGGCGTCATCCACGCGGGCAACTCGTCGCAGATTTCCGACGGCGCGGCGGCGCTGCTGGTGATGACCGCCGAGAACGCGATCACGCTGGGGCTGAGGCCTATCGCGCGCTACCGGGCCGGAGCGGTCACCGGTGCCGACCCGGTCCTGATGCTCACCGGCCCGATCCCGGCCACCGAGCAGGTGCTGCACAAGGCCGGCGTCGCTCTGCACGAGGTCGGCGTGTTCGAGGTGAACGAGGCGTTTGCCCCGGTGCCGTTGGCCTGGCTCGCCGAGACCGGCGCCGACCAAGACAAGCTCAACCCGCTGGGCGGGGCCATCGCCCTCGGTCATCCGCTGGGCGCCTCGGGTGCGGTGCTGATGACCCGCATGCTCAACCACATGCGCGACAACGGGATTCGCTACGGGTTGCAGACCATGTGTGAAGGCGGCGGCACCGCCAACGCCACGTTGGTAGAACTCATCGCATAGCGATGTCGGCAGAACTCATCGCTGAGGAAGGACGCCCCCGTGCGTAGAGACCTGTTCACCGAGGACCACGAGGCATTCCGAGAACTTGCGCGCGACTTCGTCGAAAAGGAAGTGGTGCCGCACTATCCGGAGTGGGAGAAGGGCGGCCGGATGCCGCGCGAGGTCTTCAAGCAGATGGGGGCGCTGGGCATGCTCGGGATGGCGATCCCCGAGGAGTACGGCGGCGGTGGTGCCCCCGACTACCGCTACAACGTGGTGTTGCAGGAGGAGGCGGCCCGCGCGCTGGTCACCCTGTCGACGGTACGCACCCAGTTGGAGGTGATCCTGCCGTACTTCTTGCACTACGCGAACGACGAGCAGCGCGGGCGGTGGTTTCCCGGTCTGGCCTCCGGTGAGTTGCTGACGGCCGTCGCGATGACCGAACCGGGCACCGGGTCGGACCTTGCCGGGATGCGCACCTCCGCGGTGCGCGACGGCGACGACTGGATCCTCAACGGGGCCAAGACGTTCATCACCGGCGGCATGCAGGCTGACCTGGTGATCGTGGTGGCGCGGACCTCCACCGACCCTGACAACCGGCGCAAGGGCTTGACGCTGTTCGTCGTCGAGGACGGCATGGCCGGGTTCACCCGCGGCCGGGAACTGGAGAAGATGGGCTGCAAGGTCCAAGACACCGCGGAGTTGTCGTTCGTCGACGTGCGGGTGCCTGCGGCCAACGTGCTGGGGGAGCTGGACGAGGCGTTCGGCTACCTCGGCCACAACCTGCCCCAGGAGCGGCTGACCGTCGCGGTCGGATCGGTGTGTCAGGCGCGCTCGGCGATCGCCGCGGCCATCGACTACACCAAGGACCGCAAGGCGTTCGGTACTCCCGTGGCCTCCTTTCAGAACACCAAGTTCGAGCTGGCTGCGTGCTCGACGGAGGTCGAAGCCGCCCAGGCGATGCTGGACCGCGCGGTGGCGCTGCACGTCGACGGTGAACTGTCCGGCGCCGACGCGGCGCGGGTGAAGCTGTTCTGCACCGAGATGCAGGCCCGCGTGGTGGACCGGTGCCTGCAGCTGTTCGGCGGCTACGGCTACATGATGGAGTACCCGATCGCGCGGCTGTACACCGATGCGCGGGTCGCCCGCATCTACGCGGGCACCAGCGAGGTGATGAAGGTGATCATCGCCAAATCGCTTGGGTTGTAGGGTGTGCGATTTCGGCGCGCTGATGGCCGCTCACGGGCCGTTTGCGCGCCGAAATCGCCGTTACGGCAGTTGGGGTTTGACCTCTTCGATGATCCACTGCGCGTAGTCGAGGTACTCGTCGACACCGCTGACGGGCGGCAGCGGAACCGCGCTGACCGTCACCCCCTGTTCGGCGAGGTAACCCATCCGGTCCACGATCTCCGCTGCGCTCATGCCGGGGCGGGCGTTTGGGTCGTCCCGGGCCGTATGGCCCTCACCGACGCGGTTGGTGCCAAGGCCGTGCACCACGTCGAAGGGCCGGCCGTCGTAGCCGTCTTGGGATTTGAGGAAGTCGACCCGCTCGGCGATCTGCTCGGGCGGGGTCAAAAAAGACCACCAGCCCGACGCGTACTTCGCCGCGCGACGCATCGCCGCGTCGGCGTCACCACCGATCCAGATGGGCAGGTGGGGCTTCTGAAGCGGTTTGGGTTCGAACGCGACGCCGTCGAACGAGACGTAGCGGCCGTTGAAGCTCGGCGCATCGCTGGTCCACAGTTCGATGATCGCGGCGAGGTACTCGTCGGCGATGCGGCCGCGCTCGCGGAACGGCACACCCAACAACTCGAATTCGCGCTCGAGCCAACCGACCCCGAACGTCACCATCATCCTGCCGCTGCTCATCCAGTCCGCGGTGGCCAGCGCCTTGGCGAGCACGATCGGATGCTGCAACGGCAACACGGTGATACAGGAGTTGAGCTGAATACGCTCGGTCGCCCCGGCGAGATAGGCCTGCGCCACGGTGGACTGCAGATAGTGCGGCCCCGACAACGGCACGTGCTCGTTGGGGATCACGAAATGCTCTGGCACCGCGATCATGTCGTAGCCCCACTCGTCGGCGCACCTGGCCATTCGAGTTTGGTCGGCGCCGGTCACCGACGCTTCCCACGGCTGCATCATCGCCGGAAGCCGCAGCATGTGAGGCAGGTTGAAGACGAGCTTCACGGTCAGATCTTCCTGCGCTACTTGAGCATGCTGCCGGCGTCGACCGTAACGGGAAGCCCGGTGATGTAGCGGGATTCTTCGGAAGCCAGAAACAGCACCGCGTTGCTCACATCGCTGGGTTCGACCCAGCCGACGGGCAGTACGTGCATGAACTGCGCCGCGACAGCCAGGTCGTCGACGCCGGGGTTCTCCAGGTCGGGGCGGAACAGCTTCATCGTTCCCTCGTTCATGAACAGCGGGGTGTTTACGTTGGTGGGGCAGACCGCGTTCACCCGGATCGAGTGCTGGCCGAGTTCGACGGCGAAGGTGCGCATCAGGCCGATGACGCCGTGCTTGGCGGCGATGTAGTGGCCGGTGTGCGGATACGGTTTGAGGCCGCCGACCGAGCTCGTCAGGATGATGGAGCCGCCGCGGCCACCGGAAAGAATGTGGGGGACAGCGGCTTTGACACTCTTCCAGACGCCGGAGAGGTTGACGTCGATCATGTCGTGCCAGTCGTCTTCGCTGGTCTTGTCGAGCGTTTGGCCGCCGTTTCCGATCCCGGCGTTGGCGACGACGATGTCGAGTCGGCCCAGTTGCTCTGCGCCACTGTCCACCACCGCCTTCAACGTATCGTAGTCGCGGACGTCAACCTCGGCGGTGATGACGCGGCGGTTCAGGTTCTTGACCAGATCGGCGGTCTCGGCGAGGTCATCGGGTGTGGCCGAGGGTATGTCGCTGTTGCTGCTGAGCTGCTTGCACACGTCGACGGCGATGATGTCGGCGCCTTCCTCGGCCAGGCGGATCGCGTGGCTACGGCCCTGTCCGCGCGCCGCTCCGGTGATGAACGCAACCTTGCCCTCGACGCGCCCGCTCATGTGCCCTCCTCGATTCCGCTCCCGAAGGCAACGCCCGGGCGCGCATTGATTAGTTCAGAACCTTGTCGATCGATCAGGAAGCCTGTCATCGATCGGCTGCCGTTGTCAACCGATTGTCCTCCGCCTTCGGCTGCCCGGGTGTCGGGCGCAGCGCGCCGGTCCGGGGTGCGGACCGCTAGCCGCGGCGTGTCAACTTCGTCGCGGGCAGGGTCGACGCCAGAAAATCGAGCTGACGTTCCATGAACGCGCGCAGTTCGTCGTGACCCAGGTTGACCCCGACGGCACTCTCGTTGCACAGGCTGCGCGCGGTTTGCGCGATCAGCATGGAGATCGCGATCGGCGGGTACTCGTCGAGGTCGACGCCCCTTGCCCTCAGGGCGACCGCCACAGCCGCCGTCTCGATATCGCGCACCCGCTCGGCATAGGCCTTGAGCTCTTTACGAATCACTTTGCGGTGGTTGGCCATCGCCATGAACTCGGTGTTCAGTCCGGTAAGCCGAAGGTCGCTGTTCATCGACCACAGCGTGCGGAGCGGATCGGAGTCGGTGAGCGCGGCGCGCATCCGTTGCAGCGACGCCTCCGCGCCGGCGCGCAGGACTTCGACGTAGAGGTCGTCCATCGTCGGGAAGTAGTAGTAGACCAGCGCTTGTTTGACGCCGGCCCCGGCCGCGACGCGGCGTGACGTGGCGGCGGCGTAGCCCTCGTCACGCATGATCTGCGCGGTCGCCTCGATCAGCCGTTGTCGGGCCCCGACATCGGCAGCCTTGGTTCTACTTGGCATTTCGCAAACCCCTGTCGATCGATCTGCTTGACCGCCCGTCATGCCCCGTGGTACGCATAGCGCACTCTAACAGTTTTGTCGATCGACCAAATACGGTGGGCGCCGAAAGGACCGGTCCGTGACAGATTTCGCATCCGTCGACTACTTCTCCGACCAGGCGATAAGTCAGGATCCCTACGACTACTGGGATTACCTGCGCGAGCAGGGTCCGGTGTTTCGGGAACCGAACTACGGTGTGGTCGCCGTAACGGGCTATCAGGAAGTGCTCGCGGCGTTCAAGGACCACGACTCCTTTTCGGCCGTCAACGCGATCGGCGGCCCGTTTCCGCCGTTACCGTTCGAACCGCACGGCGATGACATCACCGAGCAGATCGAGGCGCATCGCCATCTGTTCCCGATCCATGAGCATCTGGTCGTCATGGATCCACCTGCTCATACGCGTGCCCGGTCGTTGCTGACCAAGCTGCTTACGCCAAAGCGACTGAAGGAGAACGAGGACTTCATGTGGCGGCTGGTCGACAGCCAGCTCGACCAGTTCATCGCGAACGGACGATGCGAGTTCCTCGCTGAGTACGCGAAGCCGTTCGCCACCTCGGCGATCATCGACCTGCTCGGCGTGCCCGAGGAGGACCGGCCCGAGTTCCTTGCCGCGCTCGGCGTCGAGGAGCGCTACGGCAGCCGCGTGGGTGCGCTCGACGGCGCGCCGGTGGGGCGCGATCCCCTGCAGTATCTGGACGACAAGTTCGCCGGCTATCTCGCCGACCGTCGTCGCGAACCTCGCGACGACGTACTGTCGGCCATGGCGACCACCGTCTACCCCGACGGTTCGACGCCGGAGCTGATCGAGGTGGTCAAACCGGCTACCTTCCTGTTTGCGGCCGGTCAGGAGACGGTCACCAAACTGCTCAGCGCGGCCGTGCAAACGCTAGGGGACCGGCCGGAGTACCAGCAGATCCTGCGGGAGGATCCCAAACGCATCCCGACGTTCATCGAAGAGGCGCTGCGGATGCACGCCCCGACGAAGGTCGACTTCCGCCTGGTCCGCAAGACCACCACGCTCGGCGATGTGCACCTTCCGGCAGGCACGATCGTCATGCTGTGCCTGGGTGCGGCCAACCGCGATCCCGGTAAGTTCGACGACCCACACGAGTTTCGGCTGGACCGCAAGAACGTGCGCGAGCACCTCTCGTTCGGCCGCGGCATTCACTCCTGCGCCGGTGCGCCGCTGGCGCGCGTCGAGGGCCAGATCACGGTCCGTCGGCTCCTCGACCGCATGGACGACCTGCGCATCGACGAGACGTTCCACGGGCCTGCGGGCAGTCGGCGCTACGCCTACGACCCGACCTTTCTGCTGCGCGGCTTGACCGAGCTGCACATCGAGTTCACCCCGAAAGCTGGCCTGACCAGCGCTGTGACGGCCGTCCAAACCTTTTTCGGCTGAGACCCTTGTCACAACCGGCAAACCTACCTACTGTGTGTTCACTAGGTTGGTTGACCCGAGGGGTTTGCGTGACACCGGAGTCAGGCTCGAGGCCGTACGAGACGCTGCTCGCCAAGGGTGAGGACCGTCGCCACCGGATCCTTTCCGTGGCCGAGCGGCTGCTGGCGCGCAACGGTTGGCGCAACACCTCGCTGGCGCAGATCGCCAAGGAGGCGGGCGTCACGCCGGCCGGCCTGCTGCACCACTTCGAGTCCAAGGAGCAGCTGCTCAACGCCGTGCTCGACGCGCGTGACGCCGACGACGCCATCCACGCCGACTACCGCTCGGGCGACCTCGTCAGCGAACTCAGCCGCGTGCCAGAGCGGTTCGAGCGGGCGCCCGAACTCATCGGCACCTTCACGGTGCTGCTGGTGGAGAACATCGCTGCCGATGCGCCGCTGCACGACCGTTTGCACAAGCGCTACCACGACGCGATCGCCATCATCACCGAGATCATCACGCGCGGTCAGCGCGACGGGATCTACCGCACAGATTTCGAAGCGGCCAACAAGGCCGTGGAAATTCTCGCCTTCATCAACGGAATGGAGATCTCATGGCTGCTCGATCGGTCAATACCGCTGAGCGAGGTATTCAAGGAGTACGCGGAGTCGTTGGCCCGCGATCTCGCACCCAGGGGCACGGAATGAGGTACCGGCTCGACGTCGTCGCTCCGACCGTGCTCGACGCGGTGAAGTTTGCAGGAGGCTGGGTCTATGACCGGGTGATGGCCGGTTGGGATGTCACCGTCCTGATCGCCAAGCCCGGCGACGTCCGACCGCTCGAGATTCTCGGTGCCGAGACACTCGATCTGGAATCGGTGCTCAATGCTTGGGAAGACCGGCCCCATCCGCAGACCGTCGCCGTCGCAGCAGATCTCTTCGACAGTGACCCGCGGGTGCTGGTCCATGTCCGTAACGCGCTCGACCAGAGCGCTACCGAAGTGACCGTGTGGGGCGAGCGCCTGCCCGCCGAACTGGACAGTAGCGTCGACTCCGTGCAGCACCGGTTGAGCGCGGCGGCAAGGGCTTTCAAGGCCAAGGCGCTGTCGGCCGCCGACGAGGCGGGCGCCGCCGTCGGCCATACCGAGACCTTCCGCAGCGGGATGATGGCCTCCGTTGCGGCGGACTTGATCCCAGCCAGCTGAAGCTATTTCTCTGCTCTGCGGATGGTGGGGCCTAACTGAAATCGATGAGCACCTTGCCGATGGCGCGGCCGTCGGCGACATGGCGCAACGCCTGCACGGTTTGCGCCAACGGGTACACGGCGCCGATGTGGGGGCGGACGCGCCCGCTGACCAGAAGCTCGCGCAGTTCGGTTTCATTGCGGTCGAATTCGTCGGCAGGCACGTCCTGGAAGTGAAACCCGAGCACGTGTACGCCCTTGACCAACACCAGGTTCAGCGGGATCCGCGGGATGACGCCCGAGGCGTACCCGACGGTGACGAACCGGCCGCCGCGGCGCAGCGACCGCAGGGCCGGTTCGGCGAGCGCACCGCCGACCGGGTCCACGACGGCGTGGGCTCCGTCGGGCACGCCGCTGCGCAACGCATCGCGAAGCCCCGCTGCGCGGTGGTTGACGACATTGGTTGCGCCGTAAGCGCGGGCTGCGGCGAGCTTCTCGTCTGAGGAGGCCACCGCGGTGACCGAGGCGCCAAGAAGCACACCGAGTTGTACCGCGGCCAGCCCGACGCCGCCGCCTGCGCCGAGGATGACGACGTCGTCGCCCGGCTGCACCCGCGCCATCGACCGCAACGTGTGGTACGCGGTGCGGTACGCCACCCCGAATGCGGCTGCGGTGCGGTCGTCGACGCCATCGGGGGTAATGGACACGTTGGCGGCGGGTACGGCGACTTCTTCGGCGAACGCACCGTACATGCCTGTGCCGGTGACCCTGTCGCCGACACGGTAACGGTCTGCACCGCTGTCGACGACGACGCCGGCGAACTCGCTGCCGGGCACGAACGGCGGGGGCACGCTGACCTGATATTCGTTGGCGATCAACAACACATCGGGGTAGTTGACCGCCGCGGCGGTGACGCGGACCCTGACCTGGCCGGGATCCACCGAAGGTGTCGGCCGCTCTTCGATGCGGACGACTTCAGGTGCCCCATAGCCGGGGCAGACGGCGGCCCGGATCACCGGTAATCGGTGGATTCGGCGAGATCGGCCGCCGAGCGCATCAAATCGATGATGATCGGCCCGTAGGCAAGCAGCTTCTCGTCGTTGCCGGCGCGCTGGAAACCCTGCTCCAACACGATGGCCAGCTTCCATTTGGCTAGCACCAGGTAGTAGTCGAGGTCGTCGACCTGGCGACCGGACAGCTTCGCGTAGTGCTCGACAACCTCTGTACGAGAGGGCATGTGGCGCATGTCGACGTAGCTCATCTCGGAATCCGATGGCGCGTCGGTGTTCTCCGGCCAGCTCTGCACCATCCACGCCAAATCGAGTTTGGGATCGCCGACCGTGCCCATCTCCCAGTCCACGATTGCGGCCAGTTGCGCAGGTGCGCCGTGGCGGTACATCACGTTGGCGAACTGGTAGTCGCCGTGCATCAGACCGGGCAGGTAATCGAGCGGCCGACGCCTGCGCAGCCATTCGGTCGCGACCTCGATGCCGTCGATGTCACGGCCCTTGATCCGCTCGAAAAATGCTGTCCACCGGTCGACTTGACGTTCGTGAAAGCCGTCCGGACGCCCCAGGTCGGTCAACCCCTTGGCCTTCCAGTCGACCTTGGACAGCAGCGCGATACCTTCGGCGAGCTGATAGGCCAGACCGGCGCGCGCCTCGGGATCGCTGTGAAACGGCTCCGGCCAGCGCCGGTCGGCCAACTCCATCGGAGACCAGCCGTCGACGTAGCCCATCAGGTAGAACGGCCGGCCCAGCACCGTGGCGTCGGTGCACACCCCGACCGCCTTGGTGTGCGGTACCTCCGTGCCGTCGAGTGCCTCGATGATCCGCCACTCGCGCAGGATGCCCTTGTCGCGGTCCGGCGGAGCGCCGGGAGGCGGCATGCGAAGCACGCAGCGTTCGTCGCCGCGGCGAATCTCGTAGATCACGTTCTGGGTGCCGCCGGAGAGCAGGCGGGTCTGCAGCGGTTCACCCTTGCCGGGCAGCGCCGCGCCGTCCATCCACTGCGCAAGGCGCGCAACGTCTACGTCGCTCACAGGTTGCCCACCTCATGCTCTATGGTGGCCTCCAGGTATCTGGCGTACTTCGCCCGTGCGGCTTCGCGCTTGCCTGGTAGCCATTCCGACGGCCACATGTCCTCGGTGGGTTGATAGTCACGCAGTACTTGCTTGGCCACGGTGGCCTTGTGCACCTCGGTGGGTCCGTCGGCCAGCCCCATGACGGCGGCACCGGTGACCATGCCCATGAACGGCATCTCGTTGGTGACGCCGAGCGCGCCGTGCACTTGCATTGCCCGCCAGGCGATGTCATGCAGCACCGAAGGCATCACGACCTTGACCGCGGCGATGTTCTTGCGGACCTTCTTGTAGTCGTTGTACTTGTCGATCTCCCACGCGGTGTAGAGGACCATCAGCCGGAACTGCAGCAGCTGGGCATAGGAGTCGGCGATATAGCCCTGCACGAACTGCTTGTCCGAAAGGCGGCTGCCCTGGGTCTCACGGCTCAGCGCGCGCTCACACATCATGTCGAGCGCCTTACGGGCCAGCCCGATGGTCCGCATCGCGTGGTGGATACGGCCACCGCCCAACCGCGTCTGCGCAATGACGAAGGCCTGGCCCTCGCCGCCGAGCAGGGCATCGGCGGGCACCCGCACGTTGTCGTAGTGGATGAGCGCGTGGGACCCCTCGCCCTCGGGTTCGCCGTAGAGACCGACGTTACGGACGATGTTGACGCCGGGGGCGTCGGTCGGCACGAGGAACATCGACATGCCCTGGTAGGCGCTGACGTCGGGGTTTGTCACCACCATGACGATCAGGAACGACGCCGTCTTGGCGTTGGAGGAGAAGAACTTCTGACCGTTGATGACCCAGTCGTCACCGTCTCGTACGGCACTGGTCTTGAACAGGGTCGGATCTGCGCCGGCGTGCGGTTCGGTCATCGAATAGCAGGAGAACAGTTCGCCGTCGAGCAGTGGACGCAGGTAGCGCTGTTTCTGCGGCTCTGTGCCGTAGTGCGCGAGGATCTCGGCGTTGCCGGTGTCGGGTGCCTGACAGCCGAAGATGATCGGCGCCCACTGTGAACGACCGAGAATCTCGTTCAACAGCGCGAGCTTGAGCTGTCCGTAACCCTGTCCGCCGAGTTCACCGCCGAGGTGGGTGGCCCACAGCCCGCGTCGGCGCACCTCGTCTTTGAGCGGCTCGATCACCTTGCGCCGGTTGGCATCCAACGGCATGTACTGCTGATCGGGAAAGACCAGATCCAGCGGCTCGACCTCCTCGCGGACGAACTCATCCGCCCAATCCAGCACCTTCTGGTATTCGGGATCCGTCTCGAAATCCCATGCCATGGCGGTCTCCCTTCGATTTCCGGTGAACGACTTTCGTCATCGGTTGGCTGTGGTGTTGAACCCGGTGATGAGCGCGGCGATATCGTTGGTGACGATGTCGGCGAACGACGCGTCACCGAAAGTGCCTCCGGCCCAGTGCCGAACCCCTTCGCTGACATGCATTCTCGCGAGATGTGACAGGTGGGCGACGTCGATGGCCGCGGCGATCTTTCCGTCTTGCTGTGCCTTGGTGAACAACTCGCCGAACATATCGGCGTCGCTGTCGTCTGTGCGCTCCCCGGTCAGGATGCGGTGTTGTTGGCGGTAGCCCTCCAGGATCGTTTCGACGATCAGCTCACGCGGGTTGCGCGCCATCGAGCGTTCCAGGCTGCGCAGCGCCTCGCCGATCACCGACTCGACGTCGTAGTCGGTGCGCAGCAGCGACCGCACGGTCTGCTGCGCGGCCCGAGTGGACAGCAGGCCGACCTCGAAGAGGATGTCTTCCTTGGCCGGGAAGTAGAAGTAGAACAGCGCCCTGGACACGCCGGCGGCTCGACAGATGTCGGCCACCGTGGTCTTCGCATAACCGTTGGTGCGCCACAGCGCCATCGCGGCCTGCACCAGCGCTCGCTTGGTCTCGTGAGACCGTGCGCGCTGAAACGACGCCCGACGTTGACTACCGTCAGCAGCGGCAGCGGACGTAGTTTTTGGCACATCGGCAGTGTAACCGCTGGTTTCAGCGTTGCAAATAGTTGACGTCTGTCTAACTATCGCTCGGGCCTAGGCGAACTCCGCGGCCAGCGACGCGACGAATTCCTGGGTGCGGCGACGGGATGCCTGGCGTTGCGGAGCGGTCTCGCCGAGCGGCACCACCCTGGCGGCCAGGTCGGTGACCCCCGCATCGCGGTAGCGGCGTAGCCGCGCCAGGACCGTGGCTTCGTCGCCGGCCGCCATGGTGTCCCCGACGTCGTCGGCGTCGCCGTGCTCAAGCAGCCGGACATAGTTGGGGGAGAAGTCGGCATGGCCGAGGACCTCGCTGGCGTAGGCCCGGGCCTCGTCGACATCTCGCTCGGGGCACAGCGCGACGGGTACGCCGGCGACGACGCGAACTCCGCTGCGCCCGGCGGCCGCCGCCGCCTCGGTGATGCGCGGGACGACGTAGTCGCCGATGGCCCGTTCGTCGGCCATCCACAGGATCGTCCCGCCGGTGCGCTCTCCCGCGGTGCGCAGCATCGCCGGGCCGAGCGCGGCCACCAGCAGCGGTACCGCGAACGCGTCGGTGACGTCGAGGGGACTTTTGACCTGGAAACTGTCGTTGGTCACGGCGACCTCGCCGGGTCCGGCGAAGGCCGCCTGCAACACGTCGAGGTAGTCGCGCACCAGCCCCGCCGGCCGCTCGTAGGTGAGCCCGAGTTGATCGGCGATGATCCAGTGATGTGACGGGCCGATACCGAGCGTGAAGCGTCCCGCGCACGCCACCTGGGTGGTCAGTGCCTGCTGCGCCATGATGAGCGGGTGGCGGGTCTGGATGGGCACCACAGCGGTGCCGATCTCGATCCGTTCGGTGACTGTGCCGAGAAGCGCGACGGCCGTCAGCGCGTCGAGGTAGCCGGGCACCTGCGGGATCCAGAACGATGCGAAACCGTCGCTCTCCGCTGTCTCTCCGTCATCGAGCAGGCCGCTCAACCGGTCGGCGCGGGACCTCTCCTTATCCGAGCCGATCATCAAGCCGATTCTCATGTCCACTCCCTACGGCAGATAGCGGTCCCATTCGTACGGCACGACCGGGTGAAACGGTGCCGCCAACAGTGGTTCGATATCGCCGTCGCGCCAGCGCTGCTCCAGCGCCGGACGCATCCGTTCAGCGACTCGTACCGGATCCTCGTCAAGAAAGCAATATGAAATCGCCTGGCCTGCAGGGGCGTTGGCTAAATCCGTGCTGACCGAATGCGAGGCGGCCGACCAGACACCGGCCACACCGTCGAGGTCGACCAATCCGGCCGCTGTCGGCGCGTTCGTTTCGATCAGCACATACACGCCGCGGACCGGCCACCACGGCAGCACGTCGGCGCCTACCTTGACGCGCGGCGCAGCCACTTTGGCGCACACGGTGTAGACGCCGCGCTGTACCGGTGGTAACAACGGCAGCTTGCGATCAGCGTCACCCAGCGCTGTGGACAGTTCGTTGAAACCCTTCAGGCCGGCCCGGTGGGTGAAGAAGTAGGTCATCACGTGGTCGATGGCGTCGAACCGGTCGTTGGTCCAAGCGCGGGCGGCCCGGCAGGCCGGTGTCGACACCAGTCGCAGCGACGCGCGCACCGCCGACAGGCGGTGCTGTTCGGGCCGGTGGTCCAACGTGTGCCAGCGCAGGTACTCAGCGTCTGCCCCGTCGGGATGGCGCCGGGCCTTCGACACGAACAGGGTGGTGACGTCACCGCGTCCGGCGGTGAGCACACCGTCGACTTGGTCTGACGGAATACCGGGCAATGGTTTCACAAGCGTTCTTCCAAATCTTCGGTAACTAGCGCGATTTCGGGATGTCGGGCCGCGATCATCCGGCGAAACCCGTCACGCCACGGAACCTTCGTCCGCCCGAGTATCTCGTGCATGCGGGTGACGTCGGGCCACAGCGGCGGGTGGGCGTCGGGGCTGTAGGTGAAGGTCGGCTCGACGCCGACCAGCGTGCCCAGGTAGGCGCAGTATTCCTCGGCGCTGACCGTCTCGCTGCCGGCCCAGTTCACCACCACCGGCGGCGTGTCCGCGACTTCCATGGCCCTGATGCCGAGTTCGACGTAGTCGTCCTCGTAGATCGGGTTGTAGTTGTTGGGTTTGTCGGGGTGGAGTCGAATTGGCTGGCCCGCCAGTATGGTCTCGAGGCGGTCCGCAGGCGCACCGCCTTCGGGTCCGTAAGTCGAACAGATGCGGATGATCGTCAGCGGAATCCGGTGCTGTGTGGCGATCCAGGTGCACACGGCTTCGGCGGCGACCTTCGAAAAACTGTAGTTGGAGCGCGACGGCACACCCGGCGGATCCGATTCGGTCAAGGGACGCCGGCCCTGATAGCCGTAGATCGACCCCGTCGAACAGAACACGAAACCCTTTGCCCGACGACACCGATACAACAGGTCGCCGGTGTGCTGTGCGTTGGTGTTCAGGCAGGTGGCCCAATCGCCGGTGCCGTCGTCGACAGCAGCGTGAAATACGTAGGTGAAATCGTCGGGCAGCGAGGAGAAGTCACCGGTGCTCATATCCAGCGCAACCGGCGTGTGACGCCTGCGTCGGCCAATCGGCTGCGGTCGGCCGGATCGCGCAACCGTGCCGCTCCAAACACCTGGTTGTAGTGGGCGAGTGCCCGCGCGATGGGGAAGGCGGTCTTCCCTGTCGCGCCGGTGATGAGGACCTTCTCGCCGGAGAGCATCCCTTAGTCATAGCGCACCGCGGCTCAAATGTTAACTACTTGATACGTTGCCGGTGCGCAGTTCACGTCCGATGCCGACGTGGGTGCTGCGCTGGGCGGGCCGTGGGGCGGCGAGTTCGCGCAGCGCCGACAGGAACAAATCGTCCATCCGTGGGCTCAGATCGTTCAGCCGGGCGGCGCGAGCGTGGCTCGCCGAGCCGAAGACCCTTTCAAGCGCCTCGGCCCCGGTGGTGGTGCTGAGCGAAAGGCACAGACACGCAACACCATCCAAGCGCAGCTCTTCGAGCGACTTGTGCGCGTCGGCTTCGGCGTAGCGGCCCTCGTAACCCGGGTCGTAAGGGTATCCGTCAGACAGGACGAGCAACAGCCGGTTCGGGGTGCCCGACTCGGCTTTGAGTATTTCGCCCGCGCCCCGGATCGCCGCGCCGAGGCGGGTGTAGTTCGATGGTTGCAGTTGGTTCAGTCGGGCGCGGCTGAGCGCGTTGAAACGCTGATCGAAGGTCTTGATGGCGGGCAGATGCACGGCGCGGCGGCCCTCGGATCGGAAGCCGTACACCGCGACGCGGTCGCCGAGGTCTTCGAGCGTGGCGGCCAGGGTGGCTGCGGCACGCCGCTGGTGGTCGTGGACGGCGAGACCCTGCGGATCGGCGTCGGTGGCTGATCCCGACGCGTCGACGAGGATCAGCACCCCGAGGTTGCGGGCGACCTTGCGGCGTTCGACGTAGACGTGTTCGGGCGGTGAATAGCCGCACCGCAGATCGATGGACAGATCGACGAGCGCCTCGATGTCGAGCTCATCGCCGTCAGCGCGGCGCCGCAACACTTTCGGTCCTAGACCGATCCGGGACAGCCGACGACGGAGCACGTCGTCGGCTGCGACGCCGGCGCCGGACACGTCGGCGCGCGTGGTCAGCGGATACTCGATGACGCGGCACCATTCGGGCCGGTAGCGGCTCTTGTAGACGTCCCACTCCGGGTGCAGTGCCCCGCCGACGCCGACGGCCGCACCCGGATTGCCGTCGTCACTGAAATGGATCCGGCGGGGCAGCGGCCGGGCCTGCCGGCTGGCCGAGCGGGCTTGCCGGACGGAGCCGACGGGTACCTTGCCGCCGCCCGAACTGCTGGAGGACGACCGCGCGCTGCCGAGCAGTTTACGCAGGAACTCACCGACCGCTTCGGAGTTGAACAACGGGTTGTCGAAAAGCTTGAGAATCTTGCTTTCCTCGCCCTGCTCGTCGTCCTCGCCCGAATCGTCTTCGGGTTGGGCAGCTTTGATCGAGTCGATCTTCAAGCGCAGGTCATCGTCGGTGCCCGGCTCACCGGGGCGCGCAGAAGGTTTGGATAATCGGGCGGGTTTGATGACACCGAACCACTCCGGTGGACTGCCTATTCTGGCTCGGCCCCTCGCCATTTCAAGCGACTCTGCGGCTGAGGTCGTGCTCGGGGGTCCGCTGATATCGAAGGTGGCCGCAATGGGCAGGCGGCACGCCAGCTCGGCGAGTGCCCGGCGCCCTTCGATCGCCAGGTAGCGACGCGCAAGTGACGGCCGGCCCCGTAACGACCGGACCAGGTCGGCATCGAGGCTGCCCGCACCGAGCAGTGCGCCCTGGAACACCACTTCGCGGCGTTGCTCGGCGGCAGAGCGGCCCGCCGAGACGAAGATGGTCTGCCCGTCGGTGTATGCGGGCTGACCGGCCGGCGCCTCGGCGAGGTCGAGTGATCGACTGGCGGCGAACGCGGCGAGAAGCCGAAAGCGTTCGGGCCCTGTCGGGGCGAGCGAAGCGACGGGATATGACCCCCGATCGGGTGAGGTCACGTCCGCGGTAGCACGGCGTCGACCAGCTCGCCGAGCGCGCGGATGAGATCGCGGTCGTCGGAGAGCGCCTCGACGATGGCCGCCTGGACGGCCCGGCGCAGGCTGAGGCCTTCGGCGACGAGCTCGCCGGTGAGGATCAGCATGCGCGTCGACGATACTTCGCCCAGCGGTGAGCCGTCGATGTTGCGGATCGCGTTGCCGACCGACACCAGGATCCGTGCGGTGTTGGAGTCGATACCGGCTTCGTGCGCAACGATCTCGGTTTCCACTTCCGGTGGCGGGAAGTCGAGTTCGATGGCGATGAACCGCTGTCGCGTCGACTCCTTGATGTTCTTCAACACGCTCTGGTAGCCGGGGTTGTAGGAGATCACGAGTTGAAACCCGGGTTCGGCCGACAACGTCGTGCCGAGCCGGTCGACTGGGAGCTCGCGGCGGTGGTCGGCCAGCGGATGGATGACCACGGTGGTGTCTTGCCGCGCCTCGACGATCTCGTCCAGGTAGCAGATGGCGCCCGTGCGCACCGCGCGGGTCAGCGGGCCGTCCACCCATACTGTTTCGCCTCCCTTGAGCAGAAAGCGGCCCACCAAATCCGCCGACGTCATGTCTTCGTGGCCCGCGACCGTGATGAGGTCGCGGCCGAGTTCGTGGGCCATCGCCTCGACGAAGCGGGTCTTACCGCAGCCGGTCGGGCCTTTCAGCAGCACCGGCAGCCCGCGCCGGGCGGCGGCGCAGAAAACCTCGGCCTCGTCGCCGACCGGACGGTAAAACGGTGCCGCCGTGCGGCGTTCGACCGTCGCGGAATGATTGTTGGTCGACACGTCATTCGCTCCGTTCGTGCGGCACGACCGCCGGCATCTCCACACCTTCTGGCAGCACGAACTCACCGTCGGTGTTGATGTAGCCGGAGTGCCTGGTGGGGATCGGCAGGTTGGGGTCGGGGCACGGTCGGTCGGTGCCGTCGCCGCACAGGCCCGAGGTGAAGTACGAGCGCTTCTGCACGTCTTCTGGCCACGGGTCGGCATGGGTTGCCATGAACTGCGCGGGAATGATGTAGAAGACGAAGAACGATGCGCTGATCGCGGCGAAGATCGCCAGGAATCGGACCAGTTGTTGGGTCGCGAAACCGCCTCGGACGTTGTCCAATCCGCGCTCGACGACCGTGCGACCGCGGTCGTCGGTGAAGAAGCGCAGGCAGCACAGCGCGGCCTGCACACCGCCCCACATGAATCCCTCGTAGATCGGCCACTGGTAGTAGGTGCCCGCGTTGATCGACAGCGACTGGATGGCGCCCGGGAAGGTGTACATGCCCAGTGGCATCAACACCAGGCCTTCCATGACGAAGTCGAAGAAGAACGCCCACACCGCCGCGACGGCGATCAGTCCCCTGGTACCGATGTTCGGCCAGCGTTGCTGAGCTTTGCGCATGACCCAGCAGCCGAAGATCGTGCACAGCAGGACACCGAAAGCGTAGCCGGAGACGTTGATGCCCAACGGTTCTGCGACTTGCGCGCCGGGCCGTTCGGGCGACAGCCAGCCCGGGACGTGCGGCGCCCACGAGCCCATGTTGAAGGCCCAGGCGTTGTAAGTGCACCAGGTGTTGATGTAGTTGAGCAGCGGGTCCTGGAAGAAGAACAGCCCGGTGGACACCATGATCATGCCGTCGAGGGTGATGCGGCGTTCGCGCCGCCACGGCCGGATGATGAACCACCAGATCGCGACCGGGAAGAGCGCCGGCGAACCGATCTGCCACATCATCAGGGCGACCTTCATGAAGGTCGGCGGGTCTGTCGGACCGGGGTCGACAGGCGTGAAGTAGGGGCCGGTGATCCAGCGGATCCACACGTAGATCTGGAAGACGAGGATCAGTCCGCCGAGGGTGGCCCAGATCTTGACGCGCTTGGAGGGCCGCGCCGCCGGCTCCTCGAGTCGACCGACCGTGCTCAGTGACTCGGTGGCGGGGGACTTCTTGTCTGACAGTTCGCTCACGACGCCTCCTCGGCGCGCCTCGGCAGCGCGACTCGAGTGAATATACCGATGAGTATCTGGAGAACTCAATGGTTTCTGAGAAACTATGTGGCAGACTTTGGTCATGGTCGAGCGGTGGACGCGGGAGCGGCGACTCGAGCACACGCGTTCGCTGTTGTTGGACGCCGCGGAGAATGTGTTCGGCGAAAAGGGTTTCACCGCAGCGACTCTGGACGACATTGCGTTCGCGGCGGGCTACACCAAGGGCGCCATCTACAAGCACTTCGCCACCAAGGAGGAGCTCTTCCTGGCCGTCAGCGACCGGTACTGGCGGCGCTACTTCGACAACTTCGCCGAGGTGATGTCGGCGGCCGAGCAGGTGGGAGCGCGCGAGCGCGACGACATCGCCACCCGGTGGCGTCAGCTCAGCCGCGACCGCGGCGCCGAGCACGCCGCACTGGGCCATGAGTTCACGCTCTATCTTCTGCGCAACCCCGAGGCGCGGGACCGCGTGGCCGCCAAACGCTCGGAGGTGGTCGAGAAGTTGGCGAAGTTCATCGTCGACGGGGTCGACAGGCTGGGGGGGACGGTGCTGATTTCGCCGATGACGCTGGCTCGAGTGCTGATCGCGACCAGTGACGCCATCGTCCTCGGCAGCGAACTCGACGACGTCGACCTCTACCGGCCGATCGTCGACATGTACGTCTCGGCGATCAAGCTTCCTTGAACCCCGCCTTCGACCCGCGAGATCGACGATTTGGCGGAATCTGCCTCGCACTTTCCCGCCCGTTTGTCCCTTGGGGCGAAGAGTGAGGAGGCGGTGTATCAACTACTTGCGATTGCGGTGGGGAGCAGATACCGTCGGCATCGTCGCGTGGACAGGAGAAGCCAATGGCCCGATTCCCCAAACCTCCCGAAGGCAGCTGGACCGAGCACTATCCGGACTTGGGTACCGAACCGGTGTCCTACGACGACTCGATCAGCCCCGAGTTCTACGAGGCCGAGCGCCAGGCGATCTTCAAGCGGGCCTGGCTCAATGTCGGCCGCGTCGAACAACTTCCACGCAAGGGCAGCTACTTCACCAAGGAAATCAAGGTCGCCAACACGTCGATCATCGTGGTGCGCACCACCTCTGGAGAGGTCAAGGCGTACCACAACATCTGTCGTCACCGCGGCAACAAGCTGGTGTGGAACGACATGCCACTCGAGGAAACCAGCGGCGTCTGCAGGCAGTTCACCTGCAAGTACCACGCGTGGCGCTACGACCTGGACGGCAACTTGACGTTCGTGCAGCAGGAAGGCGAGTTCTTCGACCTCGACAAGAGCCGCTACGGTCTGGTCGGCGTGCACTGCGACGTGTGGGAAGGCTTCATCTTCGTCAACTTCGCCAAGTACCCCGAACAGTCGCTGCGTGAGTTCCTCGGCCCGATGATCCTCGATCTCGAGGGCTATCCGTTCGAAAAGTTGACCACGAGGTTCACCTATCGCTCGGAGATCGGAGCGAACTGGAAGCTGTACATGGATGCGTTCCAGGAGTTCTACCACGCACCGGTACTGCATGCGAACCAGTCGCCCACCGCGTACTCCAAGGCCGCGGCCGAAGCCGGTTTCGAGGCACCGCACTACCGCATCGAAGGTCCGCACCGACTGGTCAGCACCTCTGGTGTGCGGGCCTGGGAGATGTCCGAGGAGATGCGCAAACCGATCGAGGACATCTGCCAGAGCGGGTTGTTCGGGCCATGGGACAAACCGGATCTCGGTGAGATGCCACCCGGCCTGAACCCGGCCAAATGCGATCCGTGGGGTCTGGACTCGTTCCAGCTGTTCCCGAACTTCACGATGCTGTTCTGGGGCCAGGGCTGGTACCTGACCTACCACTACTGGCCGACGTCGTACAACACCCACATCTTCGAAGGCAACCTGTACTTCCCCGAGGCCCGCACTCCGCGCGAACGCGTCGCGCAGGAACTGGCCGCAGTATCGTTCAAGGAGTACGGCCTGCAGGACGCCAACACGTTGGAGGCCACCCAGTCGATGATCGAGTCGCGCGTGCTCGACGACTTTCTGCTGTGCGATCAGGAGGTGCTCATCCGTCACCTGCACAAGGAGACCGCCGCCTGGGTCGAGCAGTACCAACGCGAGACGGCGGGGGTGTAGTCCGATGACCGCAAAGCTGCCACCGGAATTCGCCGACCTAGAACCGTTTTCGGACTGGTGCTTGGCCACCGAGCCGGAGCGCTACGCCAAGCGGCTGGCCAGTTCGATGACCGACATGCAGGCGTTCTACGATGCGATCACTAACCGCGCCGAGGAGGCGCTCACCTACTGCGACAAGTTCACCCTCGACGACATGCCCGAGGATGTTCTCAACCTGATGCGCCTGCTGTACTCGATGATCATGGTGTCCTTCCCGGTGGAGTGCTGGAAGCAGCCGCGGGTGCCCGATTCGGGCGCCTCCACGCTTGACTGCGTAATCGAACCCGTGCCGTGACCGACCCCGTCACCGTTCTACGGGCGCAGCGCTGGGCCGACGTCGAGACCGGTCAGGTGCGCTCACCGGCGGTGCTGGTGGTGAAGGGCGACCGGATCTCAGCGGTCAATCCCGTTGAGGAGCCCAAGGATCCGGCACAAGACATCGATCTCGGCGACGTCACCCTGCTGCCGGGGCTGATGGACATGGAACTCAACCTGCTCATCGGGGGCCCCGGCGGACCGGAGGGTCTGCCCAGCCCGATGCACGGGGTGCAGGACGATCCGGTGTATCGGACACTGCGTGCTGCGGTCAACGCCCGCACCACGCTGGAAGCGGGCTTCACCACGGTGCGCAACCTGGGCCTGATGGTCAAGACCGGTGGCTATCTGCTCGACGTGGCCCTGCAGCGCGCCGTCGACCAGGGCTGGCACGTGGGTCCGCGGATATATCCGGCCGGGCATGCGGTGACCCCGTACGGCGGACACCTCGATCCCACGGTCTTTCAGCGGCTGGCCCCCGGCATCATGCCGCTGTCGGTCGCCGAGGGCATCGCGAACGGGGTCGACGACGTACGCGCCTGTGTGCGCTACCAGATCCGCCACGGCGCCAAGCTGATCAAGGTGTCGGCATCCGGCGGCGTGATGTCGCATAGCACCGCGCCCGGCGCCCAGCAGTACTCCGACGACGAGTTCGCCGCGATCGCCGACGAGGCTCACCGCGCCGGCGTACGGGTGGCCGCACATGCGGTGGGCGACAGCGCGATTCGGGCGTGCATCCGCGCCGGTATCGACTGCATCGAACACGGTTTCCTGGCCTCCGACGAGACGATCCAGATGATGGTCGACCACGGCACCTTCCTGGTCTCGACGACGTACCTGACCGAAGCGATGGCCGTCGACCGGATCGCACCCGAGCTGCGTAAGAAGGCCGAAGAGGTGTTTCCGCGCGCGCAGTCGATGTTGCCGAAGGCGATCGCCGCCGGGGTTCGCATCGCGTGCGGCACCGACGCACCGGCGATTCCGCACGGCCAGAACGCCAAAGAGTTGTGTGCGCTGGTGGCTCGGGGGATGTCGCCGATGGAAGCGCTTCGGGCGGCGACCATCACGAGCGCAGAGCTGATCGAGGCCGACGACGAATTGGGCCGGCTCGCACCCGGATACCGCGCCGACGTCATCGCCGTGCCCGCCGACCCGTCACGCGACATCACGACTACGCTCGACGTGCGGTTTGTCATGAAGGACGGCCGCATCTACAAGCACGATGGGAGCTAGGTCGTGGCAGAGGACCTCGGCATGGAACTGGCCGACAACATCCTGTGGCACCTCAAGCAGGCCTGGTACTTCTCGCTGACGGCGGTCAACGACGCGGTGAGCCAGCACGGCGTCAGCACCGCACAGATCGGTGTGCTGCGTCAGCTCACCAACGAGCCGGGCCTTTCGGGTGCCGAGCTTGCACGTCGCCTGCTGATCACCCCGCAGGGGGTGCAGCTCGCGATGAAGGCGCTCGAGCAGCGTGGTCTGGTCGAGCGCAAGCCAGACCCTCAACACGCGCGGATTCTGAAGGCTTACCTGACCCCTGAGGGTCGAAAGGTGGCCGCCGCGGTGGTCAGCGACGCGATCGCCGCCCACGAGGACGTCTTCGGTGTACTGACCTCCGAAGAGCAGCGCACGCTGCGTGATCTGCTGGCACGTGTGGTGGAAAAGGGCACGGGCCATACGCTTTTCGATGACCACATCGGCGACTAGGCGCCGATCAAGACACGGCTCCGTCGAGGACCGTGCGGGTGATCGTCTCTGCGCGGCTGCGGTGGAAGGACCGGCCCTCGCTGAGGATGGCGTAGACGATCCCGCCGACGATCGCGTCCGCAGCGGCCTGCGCCGCCGCGTCGTCCAGTCCGGCGGCGCACAACCGGTTCTTCACGCTTTCGTGCAACGGCACGCTGAAGCCGGCATACATGCGGGCTTGGGTGTCCTCGTGTTCGAGGCCGGCGACGGTGAGGATGCGCAGCATCGCGTGTCCTCGGGCGGTGGTGAGCGTGGCCGCCAGTTTGACTGCCCACCGGCTGAGATCGGCGGTCAGATCTCCGGTGTGCTCGACGGCGCGCAAGATCTTGTCCGCGTCTTCGAGCAGCACGTCGGCGACGAGCGCGGGCCTGCTCGGCCACCACCGGTAGATGGTCTGCTTACCGACCCCGGCGCGCGCGGCCACGGCCTCGATGCTGAGCCCGTCGAATCCCCGCTCGAGCAGCAGTTCCTTTGTCGCGGTGACGATCGCCACCCGAGATCTCTCGCTGCGGCGGCGTGGGGTGCGCGCTTCGGTGACCACTGAACGACTCCGCATCTGACGGCCTTTACAGATGGTGCCAGCAACTACTAGCCTTTGCAAGACGAGACGGTTCGTCTCGTAAAGATGAGAGGGATCCGAGGCCCATCAGTGACGAAAAAGCTTGTCATCGGCGCAAGCGGGCTCTTGGGTTCCGACGACGACGCGTATCGATCAAGGCCATGGCGGCGATGAGTTACCCCAACAGCGAGCAGGCGCTGTGAGCCTGGCACTCACACCGGAGCAGCGCGAACTCGCCGACTCGGTCGGCCGGTTCGCCGCGCGGCGCGCCCCGATGGCATCGACCCGGGAGGCGTTCGACGCGCTGGCCAACGGCGAGCGCCCCGCATGGTGGGACGATCTGACCGCCAACGGTTTCCACGCCGTACATCTACCTGAGCGCTTCGGCGGCCAGGGCGGTGAACTGCTCGACGCCGGCTGCGTACTCGACGCCGCCGGCAAGGCGGGCCTGGCCGGTCCGCTGGTGCCGACGGTCACGGCCGGCGCGGTCGCACTGCTCGCCCGCCCGTCATCGTCGGCGCAGACCTTGCTCACCCAGCTGGCCGGGGGAACCCCGGCCGCACTGATCCTGCCGCAGCACGCAAACTTCAACGCCCGCACCGGCGACGACGGCTGGCTGGTCAGCGGTGCCTCGGAGGTGGCGGCCGGAATATGTTCTGCCGGTGTCGCTCTGGTCGGGGCCGGCACCGACGACGGCGAGACCCTGTGGGTAGCCGTTGACACCGCGCAGGCATCGGCCAGCACCCAACCCGTCGCCGGCACCGACCTGCTCACCGACATCGGGGTCCTGCGGCTCGACGACTATCCGGTCGCCGGCTCCGCGACGCTCGACGGCATCAACGCCGACCGCGCGGAATACGTCGCGGTCGCACTCGCGGCGTGTGCGGCCGCCGGGATCGCACAGTGGTGTGTCGACGCGGCGACCGAACATCTGCGCACCCGCGAACAGTTCGGCACGCTCATCGGCACATTCCAAGCGCTGCAACACAATGCCGCGATGTTGCTGGTCAACAGCGAGCTGGCCAGCGCGGCGGCGTGGGATGCCGTGCGGGCCGTGGACGAACCCCTCGAACAACTTCGGATGGCGGCGGCCGGCGCGGCCCTCATGGCGGTGCTGCCGTGCCCGGGCCTGGTGCTCGACACGCTGACGATGTTCGGGGCCATCGGCTTCACCTGGGAACACGATCTGCACGTGCACTGGCGACGGGCCACTAGCCTGGCCGGTTCGATCGGCACCAGAAGCAGTTGGGCCCGGCGACTGGGCGAGACGACCGTACATACCGAACGCGACTTCGCGGTAAACCTCGGCGACGCCGAAGAAGATTTTCGGGCACGGGTGGCCGAGACGCTGGACGCGGCCGCCGCCGAGCGCAACGACGGACCCGGAAAGCAGGGCGACTACGAGCATTTCGCCACCGGAGCGCAGCGCACGCTCATCGCCGAGGCGGGGCTCATCGCACCGCAGTGGCCCCGGCCGTGGGGCATCGACGCCACACCGCTGCAGCAGCTCATCATCGACGAGGAGTTCGCCAGGCGCCCGGGTTTGGTGCGGCCGTCGCTGGGGATCGCCGAATGGATCCTGCCGTCGATGATCCGCGCCGGCTCGACGGAATTGCAGCACCGACTGATCCCGCCGACCTTGCGGGGCGAACTCGCGTGGTGTCAGTTGTTCAGCGAGCCGGGCGCTGGCTCAGATCTGGCCGCGCTGAGCACGCGCGCCACCAAGGTCGACGGCGGCTGGCAGATCACCGGGCACAAGATCTGGACGTCGTCGGCGCATCGCGCCGACTACGGGGCGCTGCTCGCCCGCACCGACCCGGATGTCCGCAAGCACCGCGGGCTCGGCTACTTCATCGTCGATATGCGGTCGGCGGGTATCGAGGTGCAGCCGATTCGACAGGCCAGCGGCGAGACGGAGTTCAACGAGGTCTTTCTGACCGACGTGTTCGTACCCGACGAGGTGCTCCTCGGTGAGCCCATTGGGGGATGGGGGCTGGCCATCGCGACGATGGCCGAAGAGCGTTCGGCGATCAGCGGATACGTGCAGTTCGACAGGGCGGCCGCGCTGCGCCGGCTCGCGAAGTCGCAGCAGCAGACGCGCGACGACCTGGTGCGCGAACTCGGTGAGCTCGACGCCTACACGCACGCGATCAAGGCGCTGGGCGTTCGCGAGACCATCCGGCTGCTCGACGGCCAGACCACCGGCGCCGCTTCCAGCGTGGCCAAGATCGCGATGAACGAACTGTTGCGCCGCACGTTCGCCACCACGCTCGGATCGACCGGACGGCTGGCTATGGTCGCCGAATCCGATCCACCTGTCGCGCAACCGTATCTAAGGGTGCCCGCCGAACTGATCGGCGGCGGGACCAAGGAGATCCAGCTCAACATCGTCGCGCAGATGATCCTCGGCTTACCACGCAAGTAGCCGTCACCACAGCGAAGGACCACCATGGGATTACGGGGCGAAGCCGCCATCGTCGGGTACGTCGAACTGCCACCGGAGCGGATGAACAAGGCCTCACCCGCACCGTTCACGCTCGAGCAGTGGGCCGAGCTTTCGGCGGATGCGCTCGCCGATGCCGGGCTTCGGGGTGAACTCGTCAACGGGATCGTCACGTCGCATCTCGGCGAATCCGAGATCTTCGTACCATCCACCATCGCCGAATACCTCGGCGTGAGAGCCAACTTCGCTGAGCTCGTCGACCTCGGCGGTGCCAGCGCCGCGGCAATGGTGTGGCGCGCGGCGGCGGCGATCGAACTGGGATTGTGTGATGTGGTGCTGTGCGCGTTGCCGGCGCGCTACATCACGCCGATGTCGGAGAAGAAGCCCAAACCGCTCGTCGACGCGGTGTTTTTCGGCTCGTCGAGCAACCAGTACGGCTCACCGCAGGCGGAATTCGAGATCCCCTACGGCAACCTCGGCCAGAACGGGCCGTACGGTCAGGTCGCCACCCGCTACGGCGCGGTGTACGGCTACGACGAACGGGCGATGGCCAAGATCGTCGTCGACCAACGGGTCAACGCCAACCACACCGAGGGCGCCATCTGGAAGGACAAGCCGCTCACCGTCGACGACGTGCTCGCCAGCCCGGTGATCGCCGACCCGCTGCGCATGCTCGAGATCGTGATGCCGTGCGTGGGCGGGGCCGCAGTTGTGCTGGCGAACGCCGACATCGCCAGGCGCACCCGCCACCGTCCGGTGTGGGTCAAGGGTTTTGGCGAACACGTGCCGTTCAAGACCCCGACCTACGCGGCCGACCTGCTGCACACCCCGATCGCCGAGGCCGCCGACACCGCGTTCGCGATGACCGAACTCGGACGCGCCGACATGGACATGGTGTCGATCTATGACTGCTACACGATCACGGTGCTGCTGAGCCTGGAGGACGCCGGGTTCTGCGAGAAGGGCGCGGGGATGAAGTTCGTCGCCGACCACGACCTGACTTTTCGCGGCGACTTTCCGCTCAACACCGCGGGCGGCCAGCTCGGGTTCGGTCAGGCCGGACTCGCCGGCGGCATGCACCACGTCTGCGACGCCGCCCGACAGATCATGGGCCGCGCCGACGCCGCCCAGGTGCGCGACTGCCACCGCGCGTTCGTCTCCGGCAACGGAGGGATCCTGTCCGAACAGACCGCCCTGGTCCTCGAAGGAGATTGACGATGACGACCTTTGAGCGTCCGATGCCGGTCAAGACGCCCACCACCGCGCCGTTCTGGGATGCGCTGCGCGAGCACCGCATCGTGATCCAATACTCGCCATCCTCGGACGCCTACGTGTTCTATCCGCGGGTCCGCGCCCCGCGCACGCTCGCCGACGACCTCGAATGGCGCGAGATCTCCGGTATGGGCACTTTGTACTCCTACACCGTGGCGCGCCGCCCCGTCGGGCCGCACTTCGCCGACGCGGTGCCGCAGTTGCTGGCCATCGTCGAATGGGACGAGGGTCCGCGGTTCTCCACCGAGTTGGTCAACGTCGACCCGTCCGACCTCGAGGTGGGGATGCGGGTGCGGCCGGTGTTCTTCGACTATCCCGAGTACGACGTCACGATGCTGCGATACGAACCCGCGTGACCGCACGAACTGGCCCTTGAGATCAATCACAAGTACTTGATACTGTGAGCGGCGATGACCGAGGAGTTTGCGCCGCTGCGCATCAAGCGGGTGGTGCGGGAAACCTGCGATGCCGTGTCGCTGGTCCTCGACGTGCCCGCCGGCCGTGCACAGAGCTTTCGTTACCGGGCCGGCCAATACGTGACGCTTCAGGTCGACGTCGGCGGCGACCGCCACCAGCGGTGCTACTCGATGTCGTCGTTCCCGAACTGCGGCGACGAACTGCAGATCACCGTCAAACGTGATCCCGGCGGTCTGGTCTCGAACTGGTTGAACGACGCCGCCGCAGCGGGTGACGAGATCTCCGTCGCACCGCCGGAAGGGCGTTTCGTCCTCGGCGAGGGCGAGCGTGACCTCGTGGCTTTCGCCGGCGGTAGCGGCATCACGCCCATCTTCTCGCTGATCGGCAGCGCGCTGGCGAACTCGACGCGCCGGATGCGCTTGTTCTACGCCAACCGCAGCCGCGAATCGGTGATCTTCGCTGCCAAGCTATCCACGCTGGCCGCGGCCAATCCCGAGCGGCTCACCGTGACACACCATTTCGACGACGAATCAGGCGTCGTCAGCCGCGCCGCAGTCGGGTCGTTCCTCGACGCGAGCGCTGATGCCGACTACTACATCTGCGGTCCTGGACCCTTCATGGACACCGCCGAACAGACCCTGCTGACATCCGGCGTACCACGCAACCGCCTGCACCTCGAGCGGTTTCACGTCGAGCCAGTGCCCGGTGACGCGGTCGCGGCTTCGGCCGAGGTCACCGAGAAGATCGTCATCGAACTGGATCGCAAGACCACCACGGCGGACTACCGGAGAGGCAACACGCTGCTGCAGACCGCGCGCATGGCCGGACTGCGTGCGCCGTCGTCGTGCGAAACCGGTTCGTGCGGAACATGTATGGCCCGCATCGTCTGCGGAAGTGCCAGGATGCTCAACAACGACGCGCTCGACGACGACGAGGTGGCCGAGGGGTGGGTACTGACCTGCCAGTCGCTGCCCACCAGCCCAACCGTTCACGTGGTCTACGAGTAGAGGTGAAAGGTCCTGCGATGGAGCGAATTCGATGAGCCGCGTGGCGGTGGTTACCGGAGGCGCTTCCGGAATGGGCGAAGCGACCTGTCATGAGCTCACCAGACGTGGTCACAAGGTCGCGGTGTTCGACCTCAACGGTGAGGCGGCCCAACGGGTCGCCGAGGACCTGCGCGCCACCGGTGCTACCGCCCACGCGCACGCGGTCGACGTCAGCGACCGCGCGGCCGTCGAGGCGGCGTTCGACAAGGTGCGCGCCGAGTTGGGGCCGGTGCACATCTTGGTCACCAGCGCGGGCGCCGTGGACTTCGCGCGGTTCACCGAGATCACCCCGCACGCCTGGCAGCGGCTGATCGACGTGAACCTCACCGGCACCTTCCACTGCTGTCAGGTCGCGGTTCCCGACATGCTCGACGCCGGCTGGGGCCGCATCGTGATGATCTCGTCGTCCAGCGCGCAACGCGGGTCACCGGGAATGGCGCACTACGCCGCCTCCAAAGGCGCGTTGCTGTCGCTGACCAAATCGCTTGCCCGCGAGTACGGTCCGGCCGGTATCACGGTGAACAACATTCCGCCGTCGGGCATCGAGACACCCATGCAGCATCAGTCGCAGGCCGCGGGGCATCTGCCGTCCAACGACCAGATGGCCGCCAGCATCCCGCTGGGCCACCTGGGCACCGGTGACGACATCGCCGCCGCGGTGGGTTTTCTCTGTTCTGACCAGGCCGGCTTCATCACCGGCCAGACTCTCGGAGTCAACGGCGGGTCGGTGATGTGATGAGGTTCCAAATGACACAGGGAGGTTCGCATGGGTAAGTGGCCTAAGCCCGCGGAGGGCAGCTGGACGGAGCACTACCCGGAGCTGGGTACCGGGCCGATCTCGTTTCGGGACTCGACCTCACCGGAGTTCTACGAACTCGAACGTGCGGCCGTGTTCAAGCGGGCCTGGCTCAACATCGGGCGCGTCGAGGAGGTGCCGCGGGTCGGCAGCTACTTCACCAAGGAGATCGAGGCGGCCAAGGTCTCGGTGATCGTCGTCAAGGGCCGCGACGAGAAGATCCGCGCCTTCTACAACGTCTGCCGGCACCGGGGAAACAAGCTGGTGTGGAACGACTATCCCAACGAAGAGGTCAAGGGCACCTGCCGGCAGTTCACCTGCAAGTATCACGGCTGGCGCTACGACCTCACCGGCGCGCTCACCTTCGTTCAGCAGGAGGGTGAGTTCTTCGACCTGGAGGCCTCGCAACGCGGGCTGCGCCCGGTGCACTGTGACGTGTGGAACGGCTTCATCTTCATCAACTTCGATCCGGAGCCCCGGTGGAACCTGCGCGAGTTCCTCGGTCCGATGATCACCGCGCTCGACGACTATCCCTTCGAGTTGATGACCGAGCGCTACGAGTTCGAGGCGCACAACAACAGCAACTGGAAGATCTTCGCCGATGCCTTCCAGGAGTACTACCACGTACCCTCGCTGCACTCCCAGCAGGTGCCTTCGGCTGTGCGGCAACCGAATGCGACGTTCGAGTGCGGTCATTTCCAGATCGACGGGCCGCATCGGCTGGTGTCCACCGCGGGCACGCGTCGATGGCTGCTGGACCCGGAGTACATGTATCCCGTCGAACGGGCCACCCGCAGCGGCCTGGTGGGGCCGTGGCACACACCGGAGACGCACTTCTCGGCCGGGTTGAACCCCGGCGGCATCGAGCCGTGGGGTATCACGAACTTCCAGATCTTCCCGAACCTGGAGATCCTGATCTACCACGGCTGGTACCTGCTGTACCGGTACTGGCCGACCTCGCACAACACCCATAAGTTCGAGGCGTACACCGCTTTTCACCCGGCCCGCACCGTGCGCGAGCGCGTCGAACACGAAGTTGCCGCAGTGGTGCTCAAGGAATTCGCCCTGCAGGATGCCGGGATGCTGGGCGGCACGCAGGCGGCGCTGGAATACGGCGTGAACGAGCCGATCGTCGACGAGTTCCCGCTCAGCGACCAGGAGATCCTGGTGCGCCACCTGCACAAGGTCGCCGTCGACTGGGTCGAGGAGTACAAGTCCGAGCGTAAACCGGTGGGGGTGTGACCATGACCGAACCCCGACTCCCCAGTGCGTTCGCCGAATTCGAGCCGTTTGCCCAGAAGTGGTGCCTGGCAACAGAAGCCGAACGCTGGGACACCCGGATGAACACCTCCATGGCCGAGATCCGGCAGTTCTACGAGGCGTTCACACCGCGCTTCGAGGAGGCGATCGACTACTGCGACAAGTTCCCGCTCGACGACCTGCCCGACGATGTGCTGAACCTGTTGCACCTCATCTACTCGATGGTCATGGTCTCCATGGCCGTCGAGATCTTCGGAACCCAGAAACCCGCCGACTCCGCTGACGCCGTCATGCACCGCGTCAGCGCGCCGGTGCCATGACGGAAAGTGCAGCCATGAGTCTGCTGACCATCAATAAGCTCACGTCCTCGGTCGGGGCCGAGGTGCCCGGGCTCAATTCCGAGACGCTGGCGTCCGACGACGCGTTCGGCGCCGCGGTGCTCGAGGCGCTCGAAGACAACGGCGTGCTGGTCTTTCCTGGCCTTCGCCTCGACCCGCAGGCGCAGGTCGCGTTCTGCCGACGGCTGGGCCAGATCGATCATTCCTCCGACGGGCACCACCCGGTCGCCGGAATCTATCCGGTCACGCTCGACAAGACGAAGAACGCGTCGGCGGCATATCTGCGCGCCACCTTCGACTGGCATATCGACGGCTGCACGCCCACCGGCGACGAGTACCCGCAGATGGCCACGGTGCTCTCGGCGCGACAGGTGGCCGAGCGCGGCGGTGAGACGCAGTTCGCCAGCGCCTACGGGGCCTACGACGCGCTGAGCGACGACGAGAAGGCGCAGTTGGCGTCGCTGTGCGTCGTGCACTCGCTGGAGGCGTCCCAGCGCCGGGTGACCCCGGATCCGACGCCCGAGCAGCTGGCGCGGTGGCGGGCCCGGCCCACCCATGAGCATCCGCTGGTGTGGACGCACCGCAGCGGACGCAAATCGCTGGTGCTGGGGGCGTCGGCCGACTACGTCGTCGGGATGGACGTCGAGGAGGGTCGGGCGCTGCTGGCTGAACTTCTCGATCGTGCCACCGGGACCGACAAGGTGTACAGCCACAAGTGGTCGGTCGGCGACACCGTCATCTGGGACAACCGCGGCGTGCTGCACCGGGCGACGCCATACGATCCGGACTCGCCGCGCGAGATGCTGCGCACCACCATCCTCGGGGACGAACCGATCCAGTGAGCTGCCCGAGATGCTGGGCGGGTGCACAGCCCCCTCGTTGACGCCGACGTCCGGCTATGGAAATCTAATACTTATCTGACGAGAATCACATTCTCAAAGGCAGAGATCGTCGAACGGAGTAGCGCATGGCGGAGGACCTCACCACGGTGGACTTCTTCCGGGACGGTCGCCTGACCGACGACCCGTACCGGTTCTACGCGGCACTGCGCGATAAGTGCCCGGTCAGCCGCGAGGACCACTACGGCGTCACGATGGTGACCGGATGGCAGGAAGCCGTCGATGTCTACAACGACGCGGAGGCGTTCTCCTCGTGCATCTCGGTGACCGGTCCGTTCCCCGGGTTCCCGGTGTCGCTGGAAGGTCATGAGGACGGCGACATCACCGAGCTGATCGAAAGGCACCGCGACGAGATCCCGTTCAGCGACCAGCTTCCGACGCTGGACCCGCCCACGCACACCAACCACCGCGCGTTGTTGATGCGGCTGATCACGCCCAAGCGCCTCAAGGAGAACGGGGACGCGATGTGGCAGCTCGCCGACGACATCCTCGACGACTTCCTGGCGCCGGGGGAGGGCGAGTTCATCGCCGGCTTCGCGGCCCCGTTCACGTTGCGTGTCATCGCCGATCTGCTCGGCGTGCCCGAGGAGGACCGCCCCGAGCTTCTGGAACGGCTGGCGCGCGGCACGCACGGCAGCGGTCTGGGCAACGCCGACAAGACGCTGGCCAAGACGCCGCTGGAATACCTCTACGACGTCTTCGCCGAATATGTCGAGGACCGTCGGGCCAACCCCCGCGACGACGTGCTCACCGGGCTGGCGACCGCGAACTTCCCGGACGGCACGGTGCCCGAGGTGGGTGACGTCGTGCGGGTGGCCACCAACGTGTTCTCGGCCGGACAGGAAACCACGGTGCGGCTGCTGAGCACCGCGCTGAAGGTGATCGGCGACAACCCGGGCATCCAGCGCAGGCTGCGCGAGGACCGCAGCCTGCTGCCGAACTTCATCGAGGAGTGCCTGCGCATCGAAAGCCCCGTCAAGGGCGACTTCCGGCTGTCGCGGGTGCCGACCACCGTCGGCGACCAACCGCTGGGCGCCGGCTGCACGGTGATGGTGATCAACGGTGCGGCGAACCGGGATCCGCGCCGGTTCTCCGACCCCGACGCCTTCGACCCCGAGCGCAAGAACGCCCGCCAGCACCTGGCGTTCGGCCGCGGCATCCACAGCTGCCCGGGTGCACCGCTGGCCCGTGCGGAGACCCGCGTCGGGCTCGAGCGGCTGTTGGACCGCACCACCGACATCCGGATCAGCGAGGCCCAGCACGGCCCCGCGGGCGAGCGGCGGTACAACTACATCCCGACCTACATCCTGCGCGGGCTCACCGAACTGCATCTGGAGTTCGATGTGGTGAAGGGCCCGGAGGAGGAGTCAGCCGGATGAGGGTCGCCGTCGACGAAGACCGCTGCGCCGGTCACGGTATGTGCCTGACGCTGTGCCCCGAGGTGTTCCAGATGACCGACGACGGCTGGGCCGTCGCGGATCCGGCCGAGGTCCCCGCCGGACTCGAAGAGGCCGCCAAGGACGCGATTCAGAATTGTCCGGAACAAGCGATCAGCGAGATCGACTGACCAATAAGGAGTTTCAGTGGCCAAGGCTTATATCCTCATCACCGAGGACGTCAAGGATCCGGCCGGGATGGCCGATTACGGCAAGGTGGCCAGCCAGACGATGGCTGCCGCCACGGTGCTGGCGTTCGACCAGAAGGCCGAGGTGATCGAGGGCACCTGGCACGGCACGCAGACCGTCCTGCTCGAGTTCGAGTCGGAGGAGGCGGCCAAGAAGTGGTACTACTCCGACGAATACCAGGCCGCCGCCAAGCTGCGCCAGGCGGCGGCCGACTGCAACGGCGTCATCCTCCACGGCATGTAGTTTTCTTCCGTGAGCAGACGCGAACACCGCCTAAATGTAAGCAAATTGGGGGTTTACCCGTCTGCTCGCGGAAAGTTCAGTCGGGTACCAGTGGGCCGATCGGGCTGGTGGTGGTGGCGTGCACCAGCAACTCGGCGAGCTCGCGCGGACGGCTCAGAAACGGTGAGTGCGACGCGTCGATGGTCAGCTGCTCGACACCGAGGCGTCGCGTCACTGTATCGGCTAGCCAACGCGGCATCGACCGGTCCTGAAGACAGCGGATGAAGCTGCGGGGCAGCTCGGCCGCCCAGAACCGCGGTACCGACACCGGCGTCACCGTGGTATCGCCGAACCGTTCGGGTCCCAGGCGCTCGAAGGCCCACCGTGCCGTGGCCTCATCGCAATCATGGTAGAAGTATCGCCACGCGCCCTCGAAGTCGGCGAACCACATCGCCCCGTCGTCATCGAACTTCAAGTAGCCCAACATGTCTCCGACGTCGGCCTCGAACTCGCCTTCTTCGGAGTCACGCATCGCCATCGCCTCGGGGTATGTGCGGCCCTCGCGGGGCAGCGCCGCGGCGAGATAGATGATGTGGCGCACGAGATCCGGTGCGGCGTCCGCGGCCAGGGTGGCGTCGAACCCGCCGCCGGAATGGCCGACGAGGACGTCTCCGGATTGCAGGGCGGCGACGATCGTGTCACGGCGGTTGGCCAGCGTCGACTCCTCGTCGACGTGGGCCCCGTGCCCGGGCAGGTCGACGGCGACGGCGTCATGGCCGAGCGCGCGCAGCTCTCGGACCGTCGCTTCCCAACACCACGCGGCGTGAAATCCGCCGTGTACGAAGACGAACCGCATCAGCGCAGCACACGAACGGGGACGTTGGACCAGCCCGCGACGTTCTGCGCGGCAACCCGTTTGCACTGGTCCCACAGCACCTCGTAGCGCGGCATGAAGGCGAGCAGCCGTTCGAGCGCGATCGCGCTCTCCATGCGGGCCAGCGCCGCACCCAGGCAGCTGTGTACCCCGTAGCCGAAGCCCAGGTTCTGCGCTTCGGAGCGGTCACGATCGATGTCGAACGTATCGGCGTCGGTGAATGCGTCAGGATCCCGGTTCGCCGAACCGGCAAGCAGGAACACCGGTTTGCCCGCGGGGATCGTCACACCGTGTAGGTCGACCTCTTTCATGGAACGCCGCACGTTGTACTGGTTCGGTGCCTCGTAGCGCAGCAGTTCCTCCACCGCGGCCGGGATCTTACTGCGGTCGTCGAGCAGCTTCTGCCACTGTTCGGGGAAGCGGGCGAACGTCACCGCGGCGTTGCCGATCAGTTTGGTGACGGTCTCGGCGCCGGCGCCGCCCAGCAGGGTTGCGAAACCGGCGATCTCGAAGTCGTCGAGTTGCTGCTTCTCGCCGTCGTCGCGCTGGACCTCGGCGGCGATCAGCCGGCTGAACATATCGTCGCGCGGTTCGGCCCGGCGCTGCTGAATCAGGTTGTAATACAGGCTCATCAGTTCACCGACCGCCTGCAACCCCTCCTCGGACATGTCGATCTGACCGGGTTCGCGGCGCAGCGTGATGTCGACCCACTGACCGACCTGCTGGCGGTACTCCTCGGGGACACCGAGCATCTGGCTGATCACGTCGACGGGGAACAGCGCGGAGAAGTCCGCGACGACGTCGAAGCCGTCTGGATCGACCCGGGACAGGTGGCGGTCGATGGTCGCGGTGACCATCGGGCGCATCGCCTCGATGGCCCGCGGCGTGAACACCTTGTTGACGAGGCTGCGCATCTGCCGATGTTCGGGCGGGTCCATCACGATGATCATCTTGGCCACCATGGGCTCGTTCGAGCGCACCGTGGCCAAGTCGAGCCCGTAAGCCGAGGAGTACGTTCCGAAGTCCTTGTAGGCCGCCGACACATCTTCGTGGCGGGACAACGCGTAGAAGTCGTGCTCGGCGTTGTAGTAGACCGGCGCTTGTTCGCGCAGACGCCGGTAGATGTCCCAGGGGCCGTTGAAGAACTCCTCGGAGAACGGATCGAAGACGACTTCGGATGCCGTCATTCGTCTTCGATAGAGATGGCCTGTCGCGGACATTGCCGGACCGCCTCTTTGATCTGTTCCTCGTTCTCGGGAGTCACCTCGTCCTGCAGCACGTGCAGGTAGTCCTCGTCGTCGAGGTCGAACACCTCCGGGATGATCCCCATGCAGATCCCGTTGGCTTCACACAACCCGAAGTCGACGACGACCTTGCGTGTCACTTCAGCACCCGCACAGGCACGTGGTGGTATCCGGCGACGTTCTGCATGTGCACGCGTTCCAGGCCGTCGAAATCGACTTCGTAGCGCGGCATGAAGTCGAGCAGATGCTCCAGCGCGATGGCGCTTTCCAGCCGGGCCAGGGCGGCGCCCAGGCAGCTGTGGATGCCGTAGCCCAACCCAAGGTTCTGCGCCTGGGTGCGGTCGCGGGTGATGTCGAACGTCTCGGCGTCATCGAAGGCACGTGGATCGCGGTTGGCTGCCGCCTTCATCAGGAAGACGGGTTTGTGCGCCGGTATGGTGCCGCTCGGTACTTCGGCTTCTTTCAACGTATAGCGCACGTTGTACTGCACCGGCCCGACGTAGCGCAGCAACTCCTCGACGGCGGCGGGCACGAGGCTGCGGTCGTCAAGCAGCAGCTGCCATTGCTCGGGGTGGCGCGCGAACTCCACCACCGCGCTGCCGACCAGCTTGGTGACGGTCTCCGCGCCTGCGCCGCCGAGCAGCGCGAGGAACCCGGTGATCTCCAGGTCGTCGAGCTGGCGCATGTTGCCGTCGTCATCGGGGATTTCGGCGCGAATGAGCCGGCCGATCATGTCTTCCTGCGGGTTCTGCCGGCGTTCCTGAACCAGGCCGTAGTAGTACATGCCCGAGTCGATGTTGGCCTGCATGTTTTCTTCGGACAACTCGATCTGCCCCGGCTTACGCTGGAGGCTGATATCGATCCAGCGCCGAACCTGCTGGCGGAACTCCTCGGGCACCCCGGCCATCCGGGTGATCACCTCGACCGGAAACGGACCCGAGAAGTCCTGCACCACATCGAAGTTGTCGGGATCGACCTGCGATAGGTACTGCTCGACGAGTTCGGTGATGGTCTCGCGCTGCGACTGGATGGCGCGGGGGGTAAACGCCTTGTTGAGCAGGCTGCGCATGTGCCGGTGCTCGGGCGGGTCCATGAAGATGATCGACTTGTGCGGGCCTTCCTCGGAGCGCACCATGGCGAGGTCGCACCCGCGTGTCGAGGAGAAGGCCTCGTGGTCCTTGAGCGCCGCGGCGACGTCGGCGTGCCGGGTCAGCGCATAGAAGTCCTGGTCCTCGTCGTAGTAGATCGGGGCCTCGTCGCGCATCCGTTGGTAGATCTCGTAGGGGTTGTCGAAGTACTCCTGCGAAACCGGATCGAACACCAGTTTGGGCTTGGTCATGGTCTCCTCTTTCGCGGCGGGCTAGTGACCGCTTCCGTTACGCGAGGCTGCAATTATGTAACGCCTATAGTATGCCTCACGGGATGGGCTTGAGTAGTCGGAATCGCCGGTTGTCACTGCTGAATTCCCGTTTTGATGACGTCGTCGAGAACGCCCAGACCGCCGCCCAGTTCGGCGGCGATTTCCCGGACCACCTCGACGTCCTTGCCGATGAACTCGGCGGTGTCGTCGACGAACGCCGCCACCGAACCACGCATGGCGATGAACTCCCCGACCCGGCTGGCACCGCTACCGCGTGAGATCGACGTCAGCAGGTTCTGTTCGTCGACGCCGAAGCGGTCACCGAGCGCGACCGCCTCCCGCAGCAACCCGATCTGCGAGGCGAACAGCGCGTTGTTGACCAGCTTGACCGCCTGGCCTGCGCCGAGCGAGCCGACGTGCAGAATCGGGTCGCCGTATGCCGAGAGCACAGGCTGGGCGCGGGCCACCGCGTCCTCGGCGCCGCCGACGAACAACGTGAGGGCGCCCGCCGCGATGTTGTGGGGTCCGCCGCTCACGGGTGCGTCGACGACGTCGATCGCCGGGAACGCGGCCGCGATGTCCTGCGCGGTGCGGGGGCTTCCCGTCGTGTGGAGAACGAGGACCGCACCCGGCGTCATCGCGGACACCAAGTCGCCGGACAGACAGACCTGCTGCACCTGCGCGTCGGTGAACACACAGACGATCACGACGTCGGCGCCGGCGCCGACCGCGCCGACTTCGGTGACGGCGTGCGCACCAAGATCACGCACCGCCCGGCACTTCTCGTCGGTTCTGCCGAGGACGCGGACCTCGCGGCCGGCTTCGACGAGACGCGACACCATGGGCGCGCCCATCCGGCCGGCCCCGACGAACCCGACGCGTGTCATCGGGGCCCTCTGCTCTTCGCGCAAGCGCTCATCGCGGGAAGTCCATCTTCTCCAGCGCCGCGTCGGCCGCGCTGAACACCGCGCCCTCCGGCGCCGACGCGGTGGCCGCGATGCTCGCGGCGTGCCGAACGTCCTTCTGCAGCAGCGCACCGGCGATCGGCGCCAGCCCGTCGACGGTTCCGCCGAACATCGAGATGCTGCCCAGCGCCTTGCTGGTGGCCGATCCGCCGTTGAGCACCTCGGCGAGCCGGTCGCGCGGAATGCCGAGGGTCTCACCGAGATCGAGGGTGCTCGTCGCGGCGCCCAGGTTGGCGGTGAACAGCAGGTTGTTGAGGATCTTGGTGACCTGCCCGCTGCCCAACGGACCCAGGTGCACGATCGGGTCGGCGTAGGTGGCGAACACCGGCCGGCATCGCTCGGCGACGTCCTCCTCGCCGCCGACCATCACCAGCAGCTTTCCTTCCTCGACGGCGGGGCCGCCACCACTGACCGGCGCGTCTATCACCGAGACGCCCTGCGCAGCAGCCTTTTCGGCGACCTCACGGCAGGTGTCGGGATGTACGGTGCTGTGGATCGCGACGACGCCGCCCGACGCCATCGCCGACAGTACACCGTTCTCGCCGTACAGCACCTCCCTGACGTCGTCGTCGCCGACCACGCACAGGCACACCAGGTCGCTGGCCGCGCCCAGCTCGGCAGGGGAGCTCGCGGTCTTGGCGGCGGTGTCCGCATACGGTTCGAGGCTGGCCTGCCTGCGCGCCCACAGGGTGGTCTCAAAACCACCTTCGGCGATGCGGCGCGCCATGGGCCCGCCTTGGCTGCCGAGCCCGATGAATCCGACGCGCATCAACCCGTCTCCAATCCTTGTTGTGCCAGAACACATTCCTCGACGAACGCCAGCACCTTGGCGTGGTACGCGTCGGCGGCGGCCGACAGCGAAAGGTTGTGGCCGCCACCGGGCTGTTCATTGATCGTGAACCGCGGTGCCGAGGTGAACATCGCGCTGATCTTCGCCAACGTCTCTGGATCCGTCCGCCACACCTGCTCGAACTCCGCGACGCTGAACTGGACCGGCACGCGCAACTGCGCTGCGAGCGTGGGGAAATCGCGCCTGGGCCAGTGCTTGGTCATATCGGCTTCGTAGCGCGCCCCGCCCGAGGAGTTCGTCATACCGGAGAGCACCTCGGGTGGGTACACGTCCTCGGGCGTCCAGAGCAGCTCGCGCAGCCCGACCGGGCGCTGGTTGGACATCGCGGCTTTCATGATGTCGGCCATCGCCGGGGTGTACCGGACACCGGTTCCGGCCAGTTCGAGGCCGATGACGTCGGCGCCGATAACGGCCATCCGCACCGCCATCTCACAGCCCGCCGAATGGCCCATCAGAAACACGCCCGCGCCGCGCGGCTTGTCGCCTTGCACCTTGCCGAGGGCGCCGGATGCCAGCGCGACGCGCTGTTCCGGTTCTGCCATCGCCTCCGGGTACGGTGCTGAGCTGCCGTAACCGGGCCGGTCCAGTGCCACCGTGGTGTAGCCGGCCGCGGCGCCGGCGCGCAGCAGCGACAGCTGCGGATGTCCCGGGCAGTCGAAATACGCTGCGGTGCTGGACCCTCCGTGGAATGCGACGATGACGGCTCGCGGGTCGTCGACCTCGGCCACCAGACCCGACATCGGCACACCGTCGACGAGTACCACGCGCGGACGTGGGGCGCTCACGTTTCGGTCCGCATCAACAGGACCCCGCTGGGGGTCAGGCCGCCGCTGCTGGCCACGGCGACCCTGGCGCCGGGCACCTGACGGTCGCCGGCGTCGCCGCGCAACTGGGATACTGCCTCATGGATCAAACCCATCCCGTGGGTGCGGCCGTGAGACAGCTGGCCGCCGTGGGTGTTCAGCGGAATGACGCCGTCACGGGCGATGGCCTTTCCACCGTCTAGGAAGTCCTTGGCTTCACCGATGCCGCAGAAGCCGAGCGCCTCCAGCCATGACAGGCAATTGAACGAGAAGCCGTCGTACAACTGGGCGACGTCGACGTCGTCGGGGCGCAGCGAGGTGCGCGTCCACAGGTGTGCGGCCTGGCCGAGCACCTGGGGTTCGTGGGTCAGCGTGGACTGGTCCCAGTCGGTGCGCTCGACGATCTGGGTCCCGACGGCTTCGAACAGGATCGGCTTGTGCGGCATGTCTTTTGCGGCGTCGACGGCGGACACGATCACCGCGACGGCTCCGTCGCACGGGACGTCGCAGTCGTACAGCCCGAACGGTGTGGTGATCATCCTGGCGTTGAGGTAGTCGTGCATGGACATCGGATCGCGATAGATGGCCGTCGGGTTCAGCGCGGCGTTGGCGCGCTGGTTCATCGCGATCCAGCCGAGCGTCTCCCGGGTGGTGCCGTAGCGGTCGAAGTGGCGCTGCGCGTTGAGCGCCAACGTGTGCGCGGCCGACATCGCGCCGAACGGCATCTGCCAGCTGGGGGTGCGGGCACCGCCGGGCGGAGAGGCCTTGCCTTCCTTCATCAGCTGCTGGAACGTCGCTTCCCAGAGCGTGCGGAAGCAGAGCACGTGGCGGGCCATGCCGGTGGCGACGGCCATCATCGCGGCGATGACGGATCCGCCGGGTCCGAAGGTATCCATGCCGCCGTTGATCCAGGTGGGCCGCAGCCCCAGCGCGTTCTCGAGCGCGCTGACCCCGCCCTCGCCCATCCCCGCGATGTCGAGCCCGGGATAGGTGGACAGGCCGTCGATGTCGGCGAACGTCAGCCCGGCGTCGGCGACGGCGGCCTCGCAGGCCTCGAGGGTCAGCGACAGCGGCGGCACCATCAACCGCCGACCCAGCCGGGATGCGCCGATGCCGGTGATCGCTGACTTGTCTTCGAACTTCTCGGTGGTCAATGGGGTGCGCACGTAGCGGCCGATGTCCTCGGGTGCGACGTCTTCGATGGCCGGGGGCCCGGCCTGGCCGTCGGCCGCGGGCCGGAACACGGGCAGCCAGACATCTTCCAGCTTCTGGAAGTCGACTTCGACGGTCTGGCCGAGTTTCAGCTCGTCGGGTTCGCAGTCGACGATGTTGGTGGTCAACCGGACCCGCGGATCCTCGACGACGGCGACCTGTGCCACCACGTACGGGGGCGGTAGGTCCATGAAGCCGAACCGGTGGTTGACGGTGAAGGCGCTCAGCGTCGCCTTGCCGGAGACGTCGCGCACCCCCATGTTGTGGCTGCCGCAGTACCGGCACACCGGCTGCGGCGGGTGGATCAACGCCTGGCAGTCCTGGCACTCTTGGATGCGTAGCACCCCGTCTGCGCCTGCGGTCCAGAAGAACTCGTTTAGGACGGTCAGCTCGGGTAGTGGTCGAGTCACCGAACAAACCCCGAAATCGCCTCGCTATCTTCGGTGTTGGGTTCCGGTTCCGGCGCCTCGTGAACGTCGGCGTCGTCCTTGGGCCCCTCGGCGGGTCGGTGTTCGCCCATATAGATGATCGCGTGCGCCGGACAGTCCAGTAGCGCGCGCATCACCGCGTCACGATCCTGCTCGGGTACCGTGCCGTCGCCCACCAGCGAGGCGTAACCCCAGTCGTCGAGCGAGAAGTAGTCGGGTGCGTGTTTGGCACAGATGCCGAAGCCGTCGCACAGCGTACGGTCGAGTCGAATCCTCAAGCCGTCACTCATGGTTGAGCCACCGCCTCCACTTCGTAGGGCCGCACGGCAGAAAATGCACCGGGCCGACATGCCGGGCAGTCGTCGGCGAGGTGGCGGGCGACCACCTGAGGGAACTGGCGCAGCAGGCTGGCGGCGATGTTGGTGGCGCCGTCGAGGGTGCCGCAGGCACCACGCCCGCGCAGCACCACCGACCAGCGCTCCAGCCGGGTTACGTCCTCGTCGGTGGCCACGCCGTCGCGCATGGCGCACAGCACCGCGGCCATCGCCGCCGTGCCGTTGAAACACGATCCGCACTGTCCGGCGTTCTCCCGGTCGAAGTAGGACATCACCGACGCCGCGACCGCGACCGGGCAGTCCTCGGTGAGGATGGAGATCGCACCACAACCCAAGCCCGCGCCCAGTCGCCGGATCGTCTCGTGATCCAGGGTCGCCTCCAGGACGTCGGTGTTGAGCAGCCCGGCGAAGTAACCGCCCATCAACGCCCCGCGTACCGATTCGGCGTCCACGCCGTGTACCTCGAGCAGCCTCGAAAACGCTGTGCCGTGCGGGATCTCGTAGAGCGCTGGGGGTTTGCCGGCGCCAGTGATCGTCGCGAGGAACGTACCCGGCGACATCGGCGTGCCCACGGTGCGGAAGCCCTGACCGCCGTGTTCGGCGATATACGGCAGGTTTGCCAACGTTTCGACGTTGCTGACCATGGTCGGCAGGCCCAGGACGCCTTCCTCGAAGGGCCGCGGCGGTTTGTCGGCCGGTTTGGCCGGTCCGCCGTTGATGCGCCGCACCGCGGCGGTCTCCTCACCGGCGACGTAGCCGGGGTCCACGGTGAGGACGGTGACCTCGGCGTCGCCGAACGCCTGCGGGCTCAGCTCGCTCAACGCGTCGGTGACCGCCGTCGCCGACCGCTCGTCGGACACGTACACGTACGCGCGGCTCGCACCGGCGATCGCGGCCGCCAGGCGTAGACCGTCGAGCACCAGATGGGGCCGGGTGCGCAGCAGCCAGCGATCCTTGACCGAAGCGGGTTCGCCCTCTTCACCGTTGGCCACCACCACCGTGTCGGAGCCGCGCAGGCCCGCGTTAAGCACCGTGCGCAGCTTGGTGCCGAGCGGAAACGCCGCGCCGCCGCGCCCCAGCAGACCCGACAGGTCGACCTGCTCCAGCAGCGCATCGGCGTCGGTCAGCTTCCGGTAGCCGCCGGCCTGTGTGTACTCGGCGTAGGTCTCCGGTCCCGCTTGTCCCGTCCGCAGCAGCCGGGCCGTGCAATCAGGCCACGCCGCCACGGTGAGATCCGTTGTCGTTGAGGTCATGACACGTCCTTCCGGGCCGCGGCTAGGCTGACGGACATGAGAACGGCGGTGGTGCGTGTCGGCGTCGACCAGGCCGGCGAGCTGACCCCAGCGCAGCTAAGCGACGGCATGGCACGCCTCCGTGAGCTGGCCGCCGCGGCGGATATCGATGTGGTGGACAACAACCTGCCCGCGTTGCCGCCGCAGCGCCGCGAAGTGGAACTCTTGATCGCCGGCCAGGACCCGGCCGAACTTGAAAGGCGTGCAGTAGACATGTGCGCCAAGGCGTTCGGCACGACGCCCGTGCCAGGAGTGCTCACCTATATCAGCCGTGGCACCGACGCCGACGCCCGCGGGGTGCTCGCCGGATTCGGGTTGGCCGGCGAGGTCGAGCGGGTGGCGGGGGAGGACGGCTGGGATGTGGTGCATGTGACGCTGCGCCAGGCGGATCTGGAACGGGTGCCCGAAAGCCGTATCCACACCGCTCTGGAGGCGTCGCTCAACTGCGAAGTGCACATCCGCACGGTCTGATCCGGCAACGCGTGAAGCGCCTGCACATGCGGGTTGCACCTTCGCGGGCGTCATCTAGCCGTCCAGGAAGTTCAGGATCGCGGGCGCGGCCTGCACCCACGTGTCGAACATATTGAACCGCTTCACCTTTCCCGACGCACGAGCCTCACCGGCGCGCTCCCAGGCATCCTCGGGCCAAGGGGGGTCGATGAGCGTCGAACCCTTGATCAGACAGCTGATCTCCAGCGACGTCCGCTTCGGGTGGTCCATGTCGTTCTCCCCGCCGCGGATGATCAGCGTGGGAACCTTGATGTTGTCGAACATCTCATCCTCGACGCCGGGAATGGTCTGGCCCGGTTTCGGCACGAAGGCGTTGAGCCAGCGCAGCATCAGCTTGAGAAACTCGTCGGGGTCCATGGCGAGGAACCGCTCGCGGTTGGCGGGGTTCTCGGCGATGCGCTGCTTCCATTCCTCGACGGCGACCACACCCTTCATACCGGCGCCGCGGACGGCCAGGATGCTCGGCATGATGTAGTAGGAGCCGAGCACAAACGACCCGTACACGCCGCCGACGATGTTCCACACCACCAGCTTCCGCACGATCTCGGGGTAGAGCATCGTGGTCAGCATCGAGTCGCGGGCGCCGCCCGACCCGCCGGCGATGATGCACGGGCCGATGTCGAGCCCGGTGATCAGCGCGTGCAGCGTCTCGGCGCGCATGTGCGATTCGCTCTGCCCGTAGAACTGGACGTCCGATTTGCCGCAGTTGGGCCGGTCCCACAACAGCACGCGGTAGCCGCCCTTGACGAGCTCCTGGGCCAGCGGCCGCAGCCCCTCGATATCCTTGCTGAACCGGCCGCCGGGCGTCAACGCGATGAAATCGCCTTGTTTGCCGAGGATCTCGTAGACGACGTCGCCGCCGTTGACCTCGAAAACCTTTTCGCCGCGCTTGAGCGTGCGCCCGGACTTCTCGGTGGTGGTCATGCTGAGCCTCCGCGAACGTGCGCAAACTGCTGATTTTCCGCGGCGTGGGGTGTGCAAACACGCACGCTCGCGCCAACAAGAGTCGTCATGCCTGGACCAGCACCTCGTTACCAACGACCCGGACCGGGTAGGTCCGGATACTCCATTCGGGTTTGACGGCAGTGGTGCCGGTGGCCAGTTCGAAACCCCACTGGTGCCACGGGCAGTAGATGAACTCGAGATCGCGAACCATCACCGCATCCCCCGGCACGCTGTCGTCGACGATGGTGCGGCCTCGTGCGCGTCCCGAACACAGCGGGCCGCCCTCGTGCGGGCAGTAATTCGCGATCGCGTAGAACGTCCCGTTCACGTTGTAGACGCCGACGCCGTGTCGGCCGATCGGCACGAGTTTGTGTGTCCCGGACGGGATTTCGTCGACCGTGGCGACGACGTGTTCACGCCCCTGCGCCAACCGGGGCGGTTTCTTTTGGTCGGTCAACTCAGAACACCCGCACCTGGCCCTCGAGCGCCGGAACGGTCTCTGGCAGCTTGTACGTCTCGATCCCGTTGCGGAACATCACAGCCTCGCGCGCATGCTGGGGCAGGTGCTTGACCAGCCAGCGCGGATCATCGAACGTCCAGTGCGGATAGTCCGAGGAGAACAGCAGGATCTTCTCGCACTCCATCCACTCGAACGCGCGGGTCAACTCCGTCTTGTCCTCGGGGTAATCCAGCGGCTGGGTGGTGAACTTGATGTGGTCCTTGACGTACTCCGACGGCTTGCGCTTGATGTCCACCCACGGTTTGCGGGCCTGGTAGATGGCGTCCATCCGCCACATCAGCGGCAGGATCCAGGTAAACGCGTGCTCCACCAGCACGATTCGCAACGCTGGGAAGCGGTCGAACACCCCGTCGAAGATCAGGCTCATCACCTGATTCGCCGCCAGCAACGAATAGGTGACCATGAAATCGTGGTTGTAGCTGGGGAAGCCCACCGGCGGAATCGGCAGCTCCTCGTGGTGGCTGCGCGACAGGTGACAACTCACCGTGATGTCGTGCTTGGTGGCGGCTTCCCAGATTGGGTCGTACTTCGGGTCACCCCATGACGGGCGCGGCTCGGCCTTGATCAGTATCTGCCCCATGTAGGGATGGCCGGCCCAGCGCTCGACCTCGCGGGCGGCGTCCTGCGGGGTCTCGATCGCCAGGCAGATGGATCCCCGCCACCGCTCATGCCAGTTGTTGTGGCTGTCCAGCCAATGGTTGGCCTGCCAGTCGTTCAGCGCGACGCTCATCGCATGGTTCACCTCGGGGAACCGGGCCGGGTAAGCGGCCGGCTCGAGGATCGCGATGTCGGCACCGGCTTCCATGATCAACTGCTTGAACGCCAAGTCGGGGTCACTGCCGGCGAAATTGCCGTCCGATGGGAACGTGTCTACGCGCATCGCATAGGCGTGTGCGTAGTCCGGCGCGTCGTAGTAGATCTGGTCGCCGATCCGGCGCGTCAGGAAGTACTTGCTGCGCCACGGCTCGGGGATGTACTGCGTCAGCTCGCCGGCCCTTGGCGTCGGATGCACGTCGGAATCGACGCAACGGATGGCGACGCGCTCGGCTGCGGGCTTCCGCTCTGTCACTGTGACCGTCATCGTGGCCTCCTCAATTCAAGTCTTCTATCACTTTGCGCCGACCTGGGCCCCGACGTCTATGCCATAGAGTTCCGCGGCGTTTCGCCAGCACAGCTTGTCGCGCTGTTCAGCGGTGTACGACGCGGGCACGGCGAGCTTATTGAGCTGCCAGTGTGGATAGCTCGACCCGTACATCACCATGTCGTCCTTACCGGTGAAGCCGAACCACTCACCGGCGAACTCGGTGTCGCCAGGTCCGTCCATCGCGCCCTGGATGAAGTAGGTGTGGCCGGGCAGGTAGTCACTGGGGATTTTGGGCGCCCACGGTGTCTGTTCGAGGTGCGGCCGGCCGAAGCAGTCCATCCGCCACATGAACGGCGTCAGCAGGTCGGCGGCTCCGTCCGCCCAGACGAACTTCAACGGGGGCATCCTTTCGAATACCCCTTCGACGATCAGGTTCATCAGGTGGTACAGGTAATTGAGCGCCATGAAGCTGACGTAGTTCTCATAGGTGCGGGGCACGCCGGACGGCGTCGGCGCGAACGAGATACCGGCACCGACCTCGATGTGCACCGAAACCGGCAGGTTGGCCTCGACCGCGGCCTCCCACAGCGGCCAGAACTGCGGCTTGCCGTACAGCTCGCGGGACTGCAGCGGCACCCCGATCTGTACGACGCGCGGATGATCTTTGTACTTTTCGATTTCGCGCAGCGCGCCGACGATGTCGTCGGGGTTGACCCGGATGGTGCCGCGGTATCGCTCGCCGTACGGGTTGTCCTCGAGCCAGCGTGACACCAGCATCTCGTTGTGGGCGGCGGCAAGCGCGGTGCCCAGGTGACGATCCGGCATGATGCCGCGGGTCATCGGGTGCAGAACGGCGACGTCCACGCCGCCGTCGTCGAACAGGTGCTTTCCGACCAGTTCCGGATCGGAGCCGGGATATTGCCGGTCGGGCCCTTCGGTGCCCGGAGCGTATTCGCCGCCGGGAGCGCCGTACCAGTCCATCTCGTAGTCGGGGAACCCTCGGCTGCGAAACGGCTCGTTGAGGATGCGGCGCAGGTCTTTGTTCGACTTGCTGAAGATGTGCACGCTCGCGTCGATAACGGGCGTCTTCTCGCCGCCGGGATGTTCGATCACCTCAGGCCTCCGATGTCGGTCTCTTCGACCGATTTCCATGTGGGGCGCCGGCACGCGCAGACGCCGGGCATATCCCCATAGTAAAGCCTTGTTCTTCAAAGGCAAGAATTGTGTTCTCCAGCAGATCGCTTACTTCGGTGCAGGTCAGAGTGTGCGCTGGTCAGTCGCTTGGCATGTGTCGGCCGAAACGTGGTAGTCCTCTACCGAGAACGGTTACAGCGTCTAACGAGAATGTTATTCTCGTACGGTCTGACTTATCCCGGGAGGTCTTGGTGTTATTGGAGTTCGACGCCGACCAGCGGCTCTGGCAGGAGACCGTGCGAGATGCGGTGACCAAGCAGTGCCCGGCCTCGTTGATCCGGGGGATCGCGGAGAACGGCGTCGACCCCGCGCCGCTGTGGAAGACCTACGTCGACGCGGGCTGGACCGAGCTCAGCGACGCCGAGAACGCCGTCGAGCTGACGATCGTGCTCGAGGAACTGGGCCGGGCCACCGACCCCACCCCGTTTCTGGCGACGTTGACCCAGTTCGCCCCGCTGGCCGGTGACCGCTTCGATCCGCAACAGGCGGGCACCGCGGTGTACGACGGCGTGAGCACGCACCGCGACACCGACGGTTGGGTGCTCAACGGCACGGCCCGACACGTGCTCGACGGCGACCGCGCCGAGCGCTTTGCCGTCGTCACCGAGGCCGGCGTCTTCATCGTCGACGCCGACCGGACCACGACGCGGCGCAGCCCGGTCTTCGATCCCGTGCTGCACGTCGCCGAGGTGTCGTTCGCCGACGTGCGGGTGCCCGACACCGCGCGGGTCCGCTCCGACCCCGAGCGGGCCCGCCATGTCGCGCTGACCGGGATGGCCGTCACCACCGTCGGCGCCTGCCAGCGCATCCTGGATCTGGTGCTCGAACACGTCAAGCAACGCCAGCAGTTCGGCGTCGCGATCGGTTCGTTTCAGGCCGTCCAGCACAAGGCCGTCGACATGCACGTCGCCACCGAACGCGCGCGTGCGCTCGCGTATTTTGCGGCGTTGACGATCGCCGAAGACGACCCGCGCAGGCGGCTGGCGGCGGCGATGGCCAAGGCGTCGGCAGGTGAGGCTCAGGCAGTGGTGTTCCGCCACGGCCTGCAGCTGTTCGGCGCCATGGGTTTCACCTGGGAAAACGACCTGCAGTTCGCGCTGAAGCGGGCCAAGGCCGGCGAGCATCTGCTCGGCGGTGCCGCCGAGCATCGCGCGATCATCGCCGAGGAGTTTCATGCAGCTGACTTTTGATTCCGACGTCGAGCAGTTCCGCGCCGAATTCGCGGCGTTTCTCGACGAGCATCTGCCCTCGGAGGCGCAGACCCTGGAGCGCCCGCGTTCGGTGTCGCACATGCCGCAGTGGGCCCGGGACTGGCAGCGGCTGCTGTTCGACAACGGCTGGCTACTGCCCGCCCAGCCGCCGGAGTTCGGTGGGCGTAACGCCACAGTGCTGCAGCAGTTCGTCCACCTCGACGAGCTTTGCCGCCGCCGTATCTATCACAGCTTCAACCCCCAGGGCGTGAACATCGTTGCGGCGTCGCTGCTTTCGTTCGGCTCCGATGAGCAGAAACAGCGCTGGGCGGTGCCGGTGCTCAAGGCCGAGGTCACCGCGTCGCTGGGGATGAGCGAGCCCAGCGCCGGCTCCGATCTGGCGTCGCTGCGCACCCGCGCGGTGTTAGACGGGGACCACTTCGTCGTCAACGGCCAGAAGGTGTGGACGTCCGGTGCGCACGACGCCGACTTCCTGTTGACGTTCGTCCGCACCGACCCGGATGCCCCCAAACACAAGGGGATCAGCGTGCTGATCATCCCGACCGATACCCCCGGGGTGGTGTGTCGGCCGTTCGCGGACCTGTGCGGTGAGGAGAACAAGGACTTCAACGAGGTGTTCTTCACCGACGCGCGGGTTCCCGCAGAGAACCTCGTCGGTCCGCTCAACGGCGGCTGGGCCGTCGCCAACGGCTCGCTCGGCCATGAACGCACCATGATGTGGCTCGGCTTCGCCGACCGCATCGACAACATGATCTCCGACTTCCGCCCACGCGATGCACTGCAGCGTGACCAATACGCGACGGCGATCATGGACTACCAGGCACTGCGGGCGATGGGTTCGGCGGCGTTGGCCCGCGCGGCCCGCGGTGAGATGGACACCGCCTCGGTGTCGGTGCTCAAGCTGTTCGGTTCGGAGGCCGAGATGCGGGCGATGGACACCGCGTTCACCGCCTCAGGCGCCGACGTGCTGATTCATCCGTCGACGACGGGTCGGTACGAGCACATGAACCTCGACCATTACTTCGCCAGTTGGTTCGAGCGTTATGCGCGCAGCTTCTCCGGAACCATCGCCGGCGGCACCTCGGAGATTCAGCGCAACATCATCGCCACCCAGGTGCTCGGCCTGCCGCGGCGCTGACATGGACGCCTGGATCGTCGACGCCGTACGCACACCCAGAGGCCGTGGTCGGGCGGACGGCGCCCTGAACGGGATCCACCCGCAGAAGTTGTTCGCCCAGTGCCTACAAGCTCTCTGCGCCAGAACGGGTTTCGACCCCGCTGAGGTCGACGACGTCATCGCCGGAAACGGGATTCTGACCGGTGAGCACGGCGACGACATCGCCCGTCTCTCGGTGCTGCTGGCGGGCTGGCCGCAAACCGTGCCGGGAATGACGCTCAACCGGTTCTGCGGTTCGGGGCAGCAGGCGATCACGGTCGCGGCGACCGGGGTGGCCAGCGGCGTGCAGGACCTGGTGGTGGCCGGCGGTGTCGAGTCGATGTCGCGCTGGGACCTCAGCGTCGGCGTTCCGACGATCGACGGCGACAATCCGGAATTTCGCGAACGCCATCCCACGGTGCCGCAGGGCATCTCGGCGGATCTGATCGCCTCGCTGGAGAAGTTCAGCCGCGAGGATGTCGACGCGTACGCCGTCAAGAGCCAGCGGCGCGCCGCCGAAGCGATCGCGGCGGGATACTTCGACCGCTCGGTCATCGCGGTCACCGACGTCGACGGCGGTGTCGTCCTCGACCGTGACGAACATCCGAGGCCGGGTACGACCTTGGAGAAGCTGGCCAAGCTGCCACCGGCGTTCGCACGAATGGGTGCCGAGCGCGTTGACGGTGAGGTCGCCACGTTCGACGAGATCTGTCTCGACCGGTATCCGGGGCTGAAAGCCATTGACCACGTGCACCATGCGGGCAATTCTTCGGGTGTGGTCGACGGTGCGGCGGTGGCTGCGGTCGCTTCCCGACGGTGGCTCGACGCCAACGGCGTTGCCGCGCGGGCCCGGATCCGGTGCACGGCGGCAATCGGCAGCGAGCCGGTCATCATGCTCACCGCACCGGGACCGGCCGCCCAGCGGTGTCTGGAGAAGGCCGGTATGCGGGCCGACGATATCGACCTCTGGGAGATCAACGAGGCGTTCGCGGCAGTGCCGCTGAAGACGATCCGCGACCTCGACCTCGACCCAGCCCGGGTCAACGTCAACGGCGGGGCGATCGCGCTCGGCCACCCGATCGGAGCGACCGGGGCGATGCTCATCGGCACCGTCCTCGACGAACTAGAGCGTCGCGACCTGAACACCGGGCTGGTCACGATGTGCACCGGCGGCGGCATGGGTACCGCGACCATCCTCGAGCGGGTCTGACATGGCCGAGACGGTGCTGATCGACCGGGACCGGCCCGGTATCGTTGTGCTCCAACTGAACCGGCCCAAACAGCTCAATGCCATCAACGAGGTGATGCGCGACGAACTGACGCAGACATTCGCCGAGATCGCTACCGACACCACGGTCAACGCGGTCGCGCTGACCGGCGCCGGGCGCGGCTTCTGCGCCGGCATCGACGTGCGCAACTTTGGACCGGGAATGTTGGCGGCGACCGCACCGGCGATCGAACGGATGCGGTTCCAGGAGGCGATGGCTGCGCTGCCCGAGGCTATCCGCGCGTTGCCGCAACCGGTCATCGCCGCAGTCAACGGACCGTGCGTCGGCGCGGGCCTGGCGCTGACGCTGGCCGCCGACATCCGAATCTGTTCGACGGCAGCATCGTTCGCCAACGCCGCGATCCTGCTCGGCCTGTCCGGCGCCGAGATGGGCATGAGCTATCACCTGCCGCGCATCGTCGGAACCAGCGTGGCGGCGGACTGGATGTTGACAGGGCGCGCGGTGAACGCCGAGGAGGCCGACCGCCGTGGCCTGGTCAGCGAGATCGTCGAACCGGACCGGTTGACCGAGCGCGCATTCGAGATCGCCACGAGCATTGCCGACCTGTCCCCGTTGGGTGTGCAGCTGACCAAGCGCGCGCTGCAGGCCAACACCGACGCACCGCTGGACGCCGCGCTCGAGCTGGAGAACCGCAATCAGGTGCTCAGCCACGCCACCGACGAAGCTGCGCAGCGACGCCGCAAGTGGTCGGACTCCTGAAGCGCTTACGGAAGGACGAACTGTGGCTTGGGATTTCACGACCGACGCCGAGTGGGCCGAGCAGTTGGCGTGGGTCGAATCCTTCGTGCGTGCGGAATGCGAGCCCATCGACCTGATCGTCAAGGAGTCGCATGACCTCAACGATCCGGTGCGCCAGGCGCTGATCCCCCCGCTGCAAGAGATCGTGAAGGAGCGCGGGCTGTGGGCCACCCACCTGGGGGCGCACCTCGGCGGTCCCGGCTACGGTCAAGTCAAGCTCGCGCTGCTCAACGAGATTCTCGGCCGGTCTGAATGCGCGCCAATCGTATTCGGTTCGCAGGCGCCGGATTCCGGTAACAGCGAGATCCTCGCGCACTACGGCACGCCCGAACTCAAGAAGCGGTATCTGGAGCCGCTGCTGGACAACCGAATCGTGTCGTGCTTCTCGATGACCGAGCCCCACGGCGGCGCCGACCCGAAAGTCTTCACCACCACCGCCGCCCGCGACGGCGATCACTGGGTCATCAACGGTGAGAAGTGGTATTCGTCCTTCGCGTCGATGGCGTCGTTCATCATCGTGATGGCGATGACGGACCCCGAAGCGCCGCCGTATGAACGCTATTCGATGTTCGTGGTGCCCGGCGACACCCCGGGTATCAACGTGCTGCGCGACGTCGGGCTCGGCTACCAACCACTCGGCGGCGGCGGGCGCGAGGGATATGTCCGTTACGAGAACGTCCGGGTTCCCGACGACCACATGCTGGGCCCGCGCGGCGGTGCGTTCGTGGTGGCCCAGACCCGGCTCGGCGGCGGGCGCATCCACCACGCCATGCGCACCGTCGGGCTCGTCCGACGGATCTTCGACATGCTCACCGAACGGGCGGTGTCGCGCTACACCCAGGGCTCGGTGCTGGCCGACAAGCAGATGGTGCAGGAGATGATCGCCGACTCGTGGATGGAGATCGAGGCGTTCCGGCTGCTGACGCTGCAGACCGCGTGGAAGATCGACCAGTACAACGACTACAAGGCGGTGCGCGCGGACATCTCCGCCGTCAAGGCCATGATGCAGAAGGTGTTACACGACGTGTCGGCGCGGGCGTTGCAGTTGCACGGTTCGCTGGGCACCTCGCATGAGATGCCGTTCGTGCAGTACCTGACGGAGTCGTTCGTGCTCGGTCTGGCCGACGGGCCCACGGAGGTGCACAAGGTGACGCTGGCGCGGCTGCTGCTCAAAGATGTCGAGCCCGCGCCGGATGCGTTTCCGTCCGAGCACCTGCTGCGACTGCGACAAGCCGCCGAAGTCAAGTTCGCCGACAAACTCGCAGGCATTCCCCGCACGTAGGAGGTTCCACGATGTCGTGTGACGGCAAGGTCGCGCTGGTGACGGGTAGCAGCCGAGGCCTCGGTAAGGCGATCGCGCAGCGGCTGGCTGCCGAAGGCGCGACCGTCGCGTTGACCGCCCGCACCCTCGAGCCCGATCCCAAATACCAAGGTTCGCTGCGCCAGACGCTCGAGGAGATCGAATCCGCGGGCGGATCGGCCATCGCCGTAGCGGCCGATCTGTCCGACAGCGAGCAGCGCAGCCGGTTGTTCGGCGAGGTGGTGCAGGAGGTCGGTGCGCCCGACATCCTGGTCAACAACGCCGCCGTGACGTTCCTGCGGCCCCTCGACGAGTTCCCCGAGCGACGAGTGCGGTTGATGATGGAGATGCACGTCATGGCGCCGCTGCATCTCGCGCAGATGGCGATCCCGGCGATGCGCGAGCGCGGGCGCGGCTGGGTGCTGAACGTGACGTCGGTCGGCGGCGACCTGCCGGAGGGTCCACCATTCTCGGAGTTCGACCGCAGCGCCGGGTTCGGGGTGTACGGCACGGTCAAGGCGGCGCTGAACCGGCTGACGAAAAGCCTTGCGGCCGAACTGTACGACGACGGCATCGCGGTCAACGCCGCGGCGCCGACGAATCCGGTCGCCACCGAGGGTGCGGGCGCACTCGACCTGGCCAAGACCGACACCGAGGACATCTCACTGATCACCGAGACCGCATTCCAGCTGTGCACCGGCGATCCGAAGACGTTGACCGGCCTTATTGCCCACACCCAAACGTTTCTGTCCGAGATCGGCCGATCATGAGCCGCGAGTGTGGGCATGCTTCACGCCATCCGGCGGTTTCGCGTGACGGTAATCCACGTTCGGCACGAAGGAAGCCGTGAAGGTTCAGCCGGCCGCCTACCTGCGCACCACCCTGCCGTTGGACCTGTCGCAGCTGCCCGAGCTGGACAGCGGCCGCTACCACTCGATCTGGCTGCCCGACCACATGGTCAGCTTCTGGCCGGACTCCATCTGGACACCGGAATTCACCGATCTGGCAACGGTTTCAAAGTCGCCGCACCGGCACCTCGACGCGATGGCGGTCGCGGCCGCTGCGGCGGTGTTGACCCGCAACGTCCCGCTGGTGACCAGCGTCGTCGACACGGTGCGACGTCATCCGTCGCTGCTTGCCCAAAGCGCGCTGACCATCGACCAGCTGGCCAAGGGCCGCTTCATCCTCGGCCTCGGCAGCGGCGAGACCGAGAACACCGTGCCCTACGGGTTCGACTTCACCAGGCCGGTCGGCCGCTTCGAAGAGGCGCTGCACGTGATCCGGCTGCTGTGGGACAGCGACGGCCCGGTCGACTTCGACGGGCGGTTCTACCGGTTGCGCCACGCGCGTCTAGACACCGAACCCTACGGCGACCGGTTCCCGCCGATCTGGATCGGGGCAAGCGGGCAGCGCACGCTGGACATCGTCGGGCGCTACGCCGACGGCTGGTGGCCGACCGGCGCATGGACGCCCGAGGACTACGCGCAAAAGCTCACCGCCGTAAGGTCTTCCGCGGACCGGGCCGGCCGCGATCCGATGGCCATCACCCCGTGCTACATCCAGGTGTGCCTGATCGCACGCGACGACGCCGCGCTCGCGGAGATCCTGACGGCACCGCTGGTGAAGGCGTTCCTGTTGCAGGTATCGGCGCCGCTACTGCGCAAATTCGGCTACGAGCACCCGATGGGGGAGAACTGGCGCGGTTATCAGGACATCGACCCCGCGGTGCTCACCCGAGAACGGATTCTCGATTTTCTTGCAGCGGTGCAGCCCGAGATGATCCTGGCGGTGATCCCGCACGGCACACCGAAACAGGTCGCACACACCGTCAAGGACTACGTCGATGCGGGCCTGCGGGTGCCCAAGATTCTCGACTACGGCGGGATGGCGGGCCTGCGGCACGCGGCGGCGTCGGCCCAGCACGTGCGCGAGGCCGAGGACGAACTTCTTCGGCTGTGTGGAGAAGTGCGGTGAGCGCACGGTTGGACGCGACCGCGATGCTGGACCGGGCGCAGGCCGACACCGGACTACAGGACTACGGTGACGTCAGCCTGCCGCAGCGATTCGCATTGGTCGTCGAGCACCTGAACAGCATCGGCTTGGACGCCGACGGTGCGCGAAGGGCCGCCGAGGTGTGTCACTGGCTGCTGACCACGCGGCTGCAGTTCTTCGAAGACCGTCGCCGATATCCGTTGGCGGGCGAAGTGATCGAGCGACCCATGTTCGTCACGGGCGAACCGCGTTCGGGTACCACGCTGATGCACGCGCTGATGTCGGTCGACCCCGACGCACGCGCCCTGCGCTTCTGGGAGGTGATGTACCCGTCACCGCCACCAGGGCTCGCCGCAGCAGACGATCCCCGCCGCGCCCGCGCGGACGCCGACTGGCGTGAGATCAACGCCAAACTACCGAAGTGGCTGCACAGCCACCCGTACAACGACATGCTCGGCGACGGTCTGCCCGAGGACGAACGCACCTGGGCCTTCGACTTCCGGGTGATGACACCGACAGCGTGGTGGCGAGTGCCGATGCCGACTGTCGTCGGCGGCCTGCCCACCGACCCCACGGCGCAGTACCGCATCCACAAGGCGATGCTGCAACAGTTCCAATACCGCCGGCCACGTAAACAGTGGGTGCTCAAGGGCTTCCACGGATTCCGGCTCAACGAGCTGTTTGCGGCCTATCCCGACGCGAAGCTGTTATGGCTGCACCGCGACCCCGTCCAGGTGGCGGCGTCGCGCACCATGATGATGGCCGACATCGGTGAAGGGATCGTCGGCTCCATCGACCTTGAGGCAGCGGCAAAGATGCACCTGGACCTGACCCGCGAGAGCATCGAGAACACGATGACCAACCCGCTGGTGAGCGACCCGCGGATCCTGCACGTGCGCTACACCGACTTCATCGCCGACCAGGTCGGCACCGTGCGCCGGTTCTACGACTTCTGCGGCCGGTCGCTGAGCGCGCACGCGGAGGCGGCGATGCGGGCCTACCTGGTGAACAATCCCGGCGACCGGCACGGCAAGTTCCGCTATTCGACATCGGTGCTGACCGACATCGGAGAGGACCTCGGCGCGCTGCACGAGGAATTCCGGCCGTTCCGGGAACGGTTCGGCGTCGAGATCGAGAAGCGGAACTGACCGTGCACGAACGGCTCTCGGTGCACAGCGTGACCTTCCTCGGTGCGCCGTCGGGCGAACTGCACCGGTATTGGCAGTCGCTGGGCCTGCGGCGGCTGAGCCTCATCGACACCCAGCTGACCGACCCGCAGCTGGCGCAGCTCGTCGCCCGGCACGGCTATGTGGTCGACTCGGTCTACCACCTGTTCCGCTCGACCGCGGCCCTGTCCCGGGTCATCGACGCCGCCGCGGCGGTGGACGCGCGCGTCGTCTACATGCTGACCGGAGGCCGCGGCGAGCACAGTTGGGAGCAGGCCGCCGAGCGGTTCTGTGCGGCGGTTGCGCCCTGCGTCAGGCAGGCCGAAAGCGCGGGGGTGACGCTGGCGATCGAAAATGCCTCGGCGCTATACGCCGATATGCACATCGCCCACACCCTTCGGGACACGATCACGCTGGCCGAGATGGCGGGGCTGGGTGTCTGCATCGACCTGTTCCACTGTTGGGCCGAAGCGGGCCTTGCCGGGCTGGTACAGCAGGCGTTGCCAATCACCCGACAGATCCAGCTGAGCGACTACGTGCTCGGCGACCGCGCCCTGCCGGCGCGCGCCGTACCCGGCGACGGCGCGATCCCGATCGAGCAGTTCATTGTGCTGGCGCTCGCGGGCGGCTATACCCACGGCTTCGACCTGGAATTGATCGGGCCGCGCATCGAGGCAGAAGGACAGTTCGACGCGGCGCGTCGCGGCTGTGAGACCGTAACCACCATGCTCGAAAGACTCGGCGCATAGGGGAGAGCGATGGCGTTCGGAGACGGCCCGGATGACGCCGCGCTGAACGCGGCGTGGGGAGAGTTCTGTGACCGGCTCAAGGCGGCGGGCCAACGGGTGTTCAAAGACCACAACGCCCCCACGGGTCTCCAGCGTGCCGACGGCTTCCGATTCCTCACCCAGAACCTCGGCCAGGCCTTCGACCTTGCGCTGGAAACCAAGGACAGCCGCTACCCGGCCATCCACACCTTCTGCAACCCCACCCGCAAGCTCGGCGGCGACTGTGCGGACTTTCTCTACCAGCAGGCATGGATCGACGGGCAGTCGACCTATCGCCTCGTCGGGGAGCGCGGCACCGCACGCTTTTTCAACATCACCGTGCAGGGGCCGAGGTCCGACGGGCCAGGCGTGCTGTCCGAACCCTTCGGAGATGTGCCCGAGGTGAACCTGTTCGGCGATCGGCTGGACGTCGAACCCGACGGCGCGTTCGAGATCTACATCGGCGGCCCGCAGCGCGGGCCGAACTGGCTGCCCACTACACCGGGCTCACGAAAACTCTTCATTCGGCAGGGCTTTGACTCCTGGCAGGAACGGCCCGCGCGGATGCGGATCGAGCGCGTCGGCATGGAAACCCCCAAACCGCCACCCACCGCGGCGTCGATGGTCGAGGCGATGCAGTGGGCAGGCGATTTCGTGACCGGGCTGATGGACGACTGGCCCGAGTACCCGTTCCGCTACGGAGGGGTGGACGCCGAACACCCCAACCGCTTCCCCGACGTCGACCGAACGGACGCGGACGCCAGGCGTGGCCGCGCGGCGGCGAACATGCACTGGGTGATCGGCCCCGACGAAGCGCTCGTCGTCGAGTTCGACGCCCACGAGGGGTTGTGGATGTTGACCAACATGGGTGTGTTCTTTACCAGCATGGACTACCTCTACCGGCCGGTGAGCTACACGCCCAGCCGAACCGCGGTCGACGGTGACGGCAAGATCCGCCTGGTGCTCGCACATCAGGATCCGGGGTACCACAACTGGATCGACACCCAGGGCTTCGAGCGCGGAAACCTCACCTACCGGCACATGCTCGACGGCGCGCCCGCCGAACTGCACACCCGACTCGTCAAGGTCGCCGACCTGGGCGATGTGCTGCCGCGCGATAGTGCAACCGTGAACCGCGGCGAGCGCATCACGCAGATGTGGCAGCGGTTCAACGCAATTCGGCAGCGTTACGGATGGGGACCATGACCGATATCACGCTACAGCCCGCTCGCCGCCTGGCCGAGGCCATTCGGCGGCGCGAGCTGTCCAGCCGTGAACTGCTCGAGCACCATCTGTCCCGTGTCGAGCGGTTCAACCCGCCGCTGAACGCCGTTGTGACAATCGATCCCGACACCGCGCGCCGCGCGGCCGACGCCGCCGATGCCGCGCTGGCGCGCAACGAGACCGTCGGCCCATTGCACGGTGTGCCGATGACGGTCAAGGACACCTACGACACCGCGGGGATGCGCACCACCGCTGGGCATCCCGAGTGGGACCGTGTGCCCGACCACGACGCGCAGGCAGTCCGGCGGCTGCGCGCGGCAGGTGCGGTGATCTTCGGCAAGACCAACACGCCGACCCGCGCCGCCGACTGGCAGACGTACAATCCCATCTTCGGCACCACCAACAACCCGTGGGATACCAGCCGCACCCCAGGCGGCTCGTCGGGCGGTGCGGCCGCTGCGCTGGCCACCGGGATGACCGCGCTGGAACTCGGCAGCGATATCGCCGGATCCATTCGGGTGCCCGCGAATTGGTGCGGTGTGTGCGGGCATAAGCCGAGCTGGGGCATCGTGCCGCAGCGCGGACATCTGCCGCCGCCACCGGGGGCGCTGGCCGAAAGCGATCTCGGGGTGATGGGTCCCATGGCACGCGATGTCGCCGACCTCGAAGCCGCGCTCGACGTGCTCGCGGGACCGACCGAGCTGTCGGCCGTCGGCTGGCGCCTCGAACTGCCGCCGGCGCGCGCGTCGACGCTGGGTGAGTTGCGGATAGCCACATGGCTCGACGACGCGGACTACCCGGTGGAGTCCGACGTCGGCGCGGTGCTCGACGCGGCCGTGACCGCGTTGTCGGGGGCCGGTGCGCGGCTCGTCGACGCGAAACCTCCGGTGACGCTTGCCGAACTGGTCGGTCTGCACCAAATATTGCTGTACCCGCTGATGGACACGACATCGACACTGCTGCACCGCCAGTGGATGTCGGCCGACGAGCGGCGCCAACTGCTGCGAGCCAAGATGGCGGACTTCTTCGGTGACGTGGACGTGCTGCTGATGCCCGTCACCGTCGTGCCCGCCGTCACGCACGACCACCATGAGCCGTTCATCGAACGGCTCATCCCGTTTGGCGAGGAAAGTCGTTCGTACTTCGACCTTTTCGGCTGGGTGGGTCTTGCCACCGTGGCGTATCTGCCCGCCACGGCCGTTCCCGTCGGTCGCACCGCGACTGGGCTGCCCGTCGGGGTGCAGGTCGTCGGCCCCTATCTGGAGGACCGCACCACGCTTACGGTCGCGCGGCACATCGAAAGGCTGCTGGGCGGCTTCATCGCTCCGCCCGGCTTCACGTGATTTGTGTGCGTTTATGCGCGCTCAGCGCAACAAAACGCACACAAATCCTTACAGCCGGCGCAGCGCGAACGTCCAGAACTGGCTTCCCGGCGGACCACCGAAGCAGCCGACGTCGTACACCGAGTCGATGGTGCCGGCCAACGACACCTCGTCCCAGGAATAGGTGTCGCGGGTGGGCATCACATGCCCGGGGCATTGCAGACCGTCGGGCACGTCGACGGTCATCGTGTAGCGGCCGTCTTTGAGGAAGGCCTCGCCGTCGTATTCGTAGTAGAACTTCAACCGCGATATCCCGCTGACAGCCGCGCAGTCCGGTTGTTTGTGCGGATTGCACGGCGTGATGAACCACACCCACGACGCCCGGTTGTATCTATTGGTGAGCACGTCGTAGTTACCCCACGTCATCATCGCCGCAGCGGGCGGTGCTATCAATGTCGCCGCCGTCACCAGCGTCACTGCCGCGATGAGCGCCTTCAGGGCCTTCAACGATTTCACCAACGTCCTCCTGGCTGCATATCAAACCACCCGGTGGGGGATTGGGTGACTTCTTCAGGTGATAACGGCAGGTTCCTTGCGTTCGGTGATCGGTCGCGCGAGGTCTTGCTCGTTACAAATGCGTTGCAACTTCTCAAGAGTCTCGTCGAGGCCCGGGCCCAGCGGCTTGCTCGGGGTGAAGGTGGCGGGCAGGTTGCGCATGCCCTGGATGACGCCGATCGTCTCGTAGTGCACGGTGCCTTCCGGGTCACACACGTAGTCGGGCATCCGGTCGAGCACCGCCGTCAGCATCGACTTGAACACCGTGCGCGCGACGTTGGACCCCACGCATCGGTGCACTCCTATCCCGAAGCTGAAGTGGCGGTTGCCTTTTCGGTCCAGCACGATCTCGTTGGGCTTGTCGAACACCGCGGGGTCGCGGTTGGCCATCGCCCACGACAGCCACAGCCGCTCGAACTTCTGGAACTGCTGACCTTCGACCTCGACGTCCTCGGCGAAGGTGCGGCCGTCCCCGGGCGCGGGCGTGAAGAAGCGCAGGAACTCCTCGGTCGCCGGGTGCAGCAGCGTGTCGCGCTCACGGCTGAGCCGTTCCCGCTCGTCGGGGTGCTCGCCGAGCCACTCCAGCGCATGCGCGGTGAGCGCGGTGGTGGTGTCGAAGCCGCCGCCGATGATCAGACCGAGGTTGCCGAGAATCTCCATGTCGGGCGCGGGTTCACCGTCGATGCGCAACTGCAGCAGCGCATTGACCAGGCCGGGACGTGGATTCTCGCGGATCTCCATCATGTTGTTGATGATGTCGATGCCCATTTCGCGGTGCTGCTCGTTGATCTTCTCGCGCTCGGGTGCGTGCTCGGGGGTGTACACCGACGCGTGGGTGGGCTCGCTGTAGACGTTCCACTTCTTGAGCTCGATGCCCATCATCGCGAGCGTGAACACCGCGGGCACCACGTTGGCCAGGTGCTCGACGAAGTCGATTCGGCCGCTTTCGATGTGTTCGTCGAGTGCGGCGCGGGTGATCTCATCGACAAACGGTTCCCAGCGCTTGATCGCGGCGGGCGACAGATACGGGTTGAGCGCGCCGCGGTAGATGCTGTGCTCGGGCTCGTCCATCTCGAGGATCCCGCCGCGCACGACGGTGGCCCGACTGGCTTTCGGGATCGTGATGCCTTGGAACGGTGTCTCGCCGGTGATGTCGTGATGGTTGGACACCGCCGGGCAGCGCGCCAGCTCGAACACGTACTTGCTGTCGGCGGCGACCCAGTGCCCGTTGTAGGTGTCGGTCCATGCGATCGGACACCGGGACTGCATTTCCTCGGTGATCTTTTCGAACTGCAACCGGTATTCCGGTGTGTGGCGATCGAAGTGATACCGATTCTTCTTGCGATCGCTGTCGGCGGCGCTCAAGTCGTCGACGCTCACGTCTGCTCTCCTGTGTTCTGCTGGGTCACTCTTCGATCGTGATGGCTTGCTCTGGGCAGGACTGCGCGGCTTCGCGCACCGCGTCCTGCTGATCCGGTGGAACCACTTCGTTGACCGGCGACGAGGTGCCGTCAATATCGCTGAGCTCGAACGAATTCGGCGCGATCATCGCGCACAGCGTGTGGCCCTGGCACCGTTCGGAGTCGACGTAAACCTTCATCTGCGTTGACCTCCGGTTAGTTGTGGTAGTCGTACCACTTGAGATAGCCGCCGGCGTCCACCCGTATCTGCATCCCGGTTACGTAACGGGCTTCGTCGGAGGCCAACCACAACACGGCGTTGCTGATGTCCTCGGGCTCGATCCACGGCACCTTCATCGCCTGCTGCACATAGAACACCGGCTCGGCGTCCTGCAGCGTCGGCTTCTCCAGGTCGGGGCGGAACGACCGGTACATCGGTTCGCTGCGCAACATGTCGGTGTTGCAGTTGGTCGGATGCACCACGTTGGCCCGGATGCCGCGCGGGGCCAGTTCGGTCGCCAGGTCGTGGACGTACGCCGACAGCGCGCGCTTGGAGTGCACGTAGGCCATGCCACCCGGATCGTTGCCGGGATCGTTCTTCTGGTGGGTGTCCATCAGCGCCGCGGTGGATCCCGTCGCCACGATCGCCGCGCCCTCAGACAGATGCGGCAGCGCGACGTTGATCGCGTTGATCGTGCCGACCAGGTTGGTGTTGATGACGTCGACCCAGGCTTGAAGCGGCGGTTGGCCTTTCATGCCGGCGACGCCCGCCTGGGCGACGACGATGTCGACCTTACCGAACTCGCCGATACCGCGCTCCAACGCCTCACGCAGCTGGGCGGCTTCGCGGACGTCGGCCTGCGCGGTCACCGCGGTGCGGCCGGTCTTCTCGACGAGCTTGCCGGTCTCCTCGAGGTCCTCCGGGGTGGCCATCGAATAACCGATGGTCGGGATGTCTTGGCACAGGTCGACCGCGATGATGTCGGCGCCCTCTTCGGCCAGCCGCACCGCGTGGCTGCGGCCCTGTCCGCGCGCCGCGCCGGTGACGAATGCGACCTTTCCTTGTACGCGTCCCACTTCGTTGTGTCCTTTCGTTATCGGCAGTTAGGTGTTTCGGCCGCCGTTGACGCCCAAGATCTGTCCGGTGATATAGCCCGCCTCCTCCGAGACGAGAAACGCGCAAGCGGCCGCGATGTCCTCGGGCCTGCCGATGCGGCGCACCGGCGTGGTGTCGATGCTCTCCTGCACCTTGAGGTAACCGCGTTCTTCGGACTTGCGCAGCATCGGGGTGTCGATGAACCCGGGCGGCACGGCGTTGACCGTGATGCCGCTCGGCCCGTATTCCAGCGCCAGTGATTTGGTCAGCCCGTTGACCGCCGACTTGGCCGCCACGTACGGCGACATGTACGGCTGCCCGGAATGGGTGCTGGACGAGGAGATGTTGACGATGCGGCCCCAGCCGGCCTCGATCATGTCGGGCAGCACGGCCTGCACACAGTGGAAGACACCGTTGAGGTTGACGTCGATCACCTTCTGCCAGTCCTCGAACGTGATGTCGGTGAAGCGCTTGAAGCGTTCCAGGCCGGCCGCGTTGACCAGAACCGTCACGGGCCCGAGTTGGGCGCGCACCGCGGCGAGCGCGTCATCGATCTGCGAGCGGTCGGTCACATCGGCGGTGTAGGCGAACTCGGCGTCGGATGCAGTGATGTCGATCGTGGCGACGTGCAGACCGTCGGCGCGCAACCGATGCGCGATGGCAGCTCCGATGCCCGAACCACCACCGGTCACGACGGCGTTCTTCATGCCACCGCCCGAACGTCAACTATCAAGAATCGTCCTTCCGAATATGAGAACCGTACTCTCGGCAACTGTGATCCCGCAAGACATCACGCCTGTTCGATTCGCATCGATGAGACGTCGAGCCGACGATTGTCGCACCATTAAAGCGCAGGCAGCAGGGATTCTGATCATTTCCTTGAGTTCTCTTCGTACGAATGTATGATTCGCCGAGGATGAGAATGAAGTTTCCATCACATTGCACCAGATGGGACGTGTGCTGAGGAGGACGATGCAGGAAGCGACCACGATCCCGAAGGGCAATCAGCCGGCGGACACCGCCGCCGGGAAAGCCGACCGACGCATGTTGATCGACGGGCAGCTGCTCGAGACCTCGCGGACGTTTCCTTCTGTTAATCCGGCCACCGGCGAGGTGCTCGGCCACGCCCCCGACGCCACCGTCGCCGACGCCCACGCGGCGGTCGCAGCGGCGCGTCGAGCGTTCGACGAAACCGCCTGGGCGACGGATGCGCAGCTTCGTATTAGGTGCCTGGAACAGTTGCATCAGGCGCTCGTCGAGCACCGCGACGAACTCGCCGACCTGACCATCGCCGAAGTCGGCGCGACGCCCGCGCTGTGCGCGGGAGCCCAGCTCGACCAGCCGATCGCGATCGTGCGGTACTACGCCGACCTGCTGAAGAGCTATCCGATGACCGAAGACCTCGGCAACATCGAAAGCCGCGGCATGCAACATCACCGCTGGGTGGAGAAGGAAGCCGCCGGCGTGGTGGCCGCGATCATCGCCTACAACTATCCCAACCAGCTGGCCCTGGCCAAGCTCGGTCCCGCACTGGCCGCCGGGTGCACCGTCGTGCTCAAGGCCGCGCCGGACACCCCGTTGATCACGCTCGCGCTCGGCGAGCTGATCGCCAACCACACCGACATCCCGGCCGGCGTCGTCAACGTGCTCAGCGGGGCCGATCCCGATGTGGGTGCGGCGTTGACCACCAGCGCCGACGTCGACATGGTCACCTTCACCGGTTCGACGCCGACCGGCAGGCGGATCATGTCGGCCGCCAGCGAGACCCTCAAGCGCGTCTTTCTCGAACTGGGCGGCAAGTCCGCGGCGATCGTGCTCGACGACGCCGACTTCAACACCGCCGCGTTGTTCAGCGCCTTCAGCATGGTCACCCACGCCGGGCAGGGCTGTGCGCTGACGTCGCGGCTGTTGGTACCACGCAAACACCGCGACGAGATCGTCGAACTGGTCAAGAACAACTTCGGTCTGGTGCGGTACGGCAACCCGGCCGACGAGGGCATCTACATGGGGCCACTGATCAGCGAGCAGCAGCGCGACAAGGTCGACGGCATGGTCAAGCGGGCCGTCGAAGCGGGCGCCACGCTGGTGACCGGAGGCCAGAAGGTCGATCCCGGCTTCTTCTACACGCCCACGCTGCTGACCGACGTCGACCCCGACAGCGAGATCGCCCAGGAGGAGGTGTTCGGGCCGGTGCTGGCCATCATCGCTTACGAGGACGACGACGACGCGGTGCGCATCGCCAACAACTCGATCTACGGGTTGTCGGGGGCGGTGTTCGGCAGCCAGGAGCGGGCGCTGCGGGTGGCCCGCCGGATCCGCACCGGCACCTTCTCCATCAACGGCGGCAACTACTTCAGCCCCGACAGCCCGTTCGGCGGCTACAAACAGTCGGGCATCGGACGCGAAATGGGCACCGCAGGTTTGGAGGAATTCTTGGAATCCAAGACGTTCGCGACGGTGGTGGGGCAGCAATGAGCAAGCCACTGGAGGGAATCCGCGTCCTCGAGGTCGCGATGTACGGCTTCGTGCCGTCCGCCGGTGCCGTGCTGCGCGAATGGGGCGCCGACGTCATCAAGGTCGAACACGCGGTGACGGGTGATCCGCAGCGCGGTCTGCGCCAGACCGGGCTGCTGCGCGTCGAAGGCGACCCCAACCCCAACATCGAGCACGCCAACCGGGGCAAGCGCAGCATCGGGCTGGACATGTCGGTGCCGGAGGGCCGAGAAGTGCTGTTGGACCTGGCCCGCCGCGCCGACGTGTTCCTGACCAGCTTCCTGCCCGCGCATCGTGAGAAGTTCAGCATCGACGTCGACGACATCCGCGCGGTCAACCCCGCGATCATCTACGCGCGGGGCAGCGCGCTGGGCCCACGCGGTGAGGAGTCGGTGAAGGGCGGATACGACATGACCGCCTTCTGGTGCCGCGCGGGCACCGCCGCGACCATCACCCCACCGGGCACCCCCGGCATGGTCGGTCCACCCGGACCGGCCTACGGCGACACCATCTCCGGCACCAACCTGGCCGGCGGGATCGCCGCCGCGCTGCTCAAGCGCGAGCGGACCGGCGAGACGTCGGTCGTCGACGTCTCCCTGCTGGGCAGCGGGCTGTGGTCGCTGGGCCATACCGTCGCGCTGACCAAACACCTCGGCCAACGTATGGAGGCGTTTCCGCCCGGCGTGCACGGCTCGCCGATCAACCCCCTTGTCGGGCTGTACCCGACGGCCGACGACCGCTACATCTCCTTTGTGATGATGCAGCCCACCAAGTTCTGGGCCGACGTGTGCCGCCACATGGACCTCGAGGAACTCATCGACGACCCGCGGTTCGCCACCACCGAGTCGATCGCGGAGAACACCGAGGCCGCAACGGAGATCCTCAAAGAGGCCATGGCCAAGCGCCCGCTCGCCGAGTGGAGCGAACGCTTCGCGACGCTGCTCGGACCGTGGGCGCCGGTGCAGGACACCCTGCAGGCGGCCGAGGACGCCCAAATCCGCGCCAACGAATATCTGGTGCCCGCGGGCGAGCTCGAACTGGTCGCGAACCCGGTGCAGTTCGATGTCAAGGCGCCTGAAACCGCACCCGCGCCCAGCTTTGCAGAGCAAACTGACGAAATATTGCTGGAACTCGGCTTGGATTGGGACCGCATCATCGAACTCAAGACGGCCGGCGCGGTCACCTAGGTTGCTGAGAGGTTCTGGATCACCAAATGCCCCATGTCGCTTCGATCGGCACCTACCTGCCGTGTTGGGGTAGCCCCACACGCCGGGTGCCGGGCGACGACGAAGACGCCATCACGCTGGCCGTCGAAGCCGGCCGTGCGGCGTTGCTGGCTAGTGGCGCAGTAGAACGCGTCGTCCTGGTCAGCCGCAACATGCCGATGTTGGACAGCAGCAGCGCCGCGGTGCTGCTGGCCGGGCTGGGCCTGGACCCGGAACTGGAAGTCGACGAACGCCTCGGTGGCGCGCCCGCGACCGTCGACGCGCTGAGCTCGGCGCGGCCGCGCACGCTGATTATCGGCAGCGATCTCGAACCCGCCGGCGCCGCCGCCGTCCTGACCGCCGAGCGCGGCCTGAAGGTCCGCACCGCGGCGCGCATCGCGCGCAGCCTTCCGGTGCGCACCCGCAAAGCGACCGGCGACGTGCACGACTACGGCGACCTTCGGTTGCTGCACGAGCGGGGACTCATCGCCTCCCTGGAAGCCGCCTGGCTGGACACCCCGGCCGCGGTAGCCGGGGTGGACCACGCCACCGCGGTGGAGCTGAGCATCGGCGATCCGCCCGAGTTGCCGACCGTCGGGGCGAGCTCCAGCCTGTTCGCGCTAGCCGGGATGGCCGAACGAAACGCGACGGGGCCACTGGTGGCGGTCGAACAAGCCACCCTGTCCGGCATCACGGTCACCGAAGGCGTGGCCGAACTGCACCGCCGCGAGCCCCCGCCGCAACCGATGCCCGACGGCCAGTACGTCGCAGACGCCGATCTGCCGATCTCACTGGCCGCATACGAGCGGGCCTTCGAAGCCAAAACCCGTTGGGAAGCAGGCAGCTTCGCCGACGGCGACACGCTGGACTTTCCGCCGCGCTACCGGCTCGCCGACGACGGGACGCTGTCCACCGGTTACGAACTGGTGCCGCTGCCCAGAACGGGAGCGGTGTACACCGAGACCACGGTGCAGATGCCGGTGCCCGGTCTGCGCACTCCCTATTCGCTGGTGATCGTCGAACTCGACGGCGTCGGGGTCCGCGCGCTGGTCAAGGTGACCGGAGCCGCGCCCGGCACGGTCGACATCGGTGACCGCGGCCGGTTGGCGCTGCGCCGCGTCGCAGTGCGCAGCGGCGTGCCCGACTACGGCTACATGTTCGAGCCAGAACAGGTCGTGGCATGAGACGCGTCGCGGTCGTCGGCGCCGGAATGACAGCGTTCGGCGAGCATTTCGCGCTCGGCATGAAAGACCTGCTGCCGATGGCATTCGCCGAGTGTGCAACCAGCGTGGACAAGGGCATCGCCAAACACGACCTGCAGGCCGCCTGGTTCGGGGCGATGGGCACCGCCGACGGGTTCCCCGCCGGAATCCTCGCCGACACGCTCGGATTGCCCGACCTGCCGGTCACCCGGGTGGAAAACTCGTGCGCCACCGGAAACGACGCGGTACGCAACGCGTTGTTCGCCGTCGCCTCTGGCGCTTTCGACGTCGCTCTGGTCATGGGAGCCGATAAGCTGCGCGACACCACATCAGCGGACATGGTGTGGGAGTGGGAGGCGATGGCCCGTGACATGGCGTGGGACTACCCGCTGGGCCTCGTCTCGCCTGCCGGATTCGCGCTGCACGTTCGGCGTTACCTGCACGAGTCACCCGCTACCCGCGAGCACCTGGCGATGGTCGCGGTGAAGAACCACCGCCACGGCGTCAACAACCCCAAGGCGCGGTTGCGCTTCGAGATCACCATCGAGCAGGCGCTTCAGGCGCCGGTGATCGTCACGCCGTTCGGGTTGTATGACTGTGCTCCGCAAAGCGACGGTGCAGCAGCGCTGATCCTGGCTGCCGAAGACGTGGCCGACCGCTTCACCGACCGGCCTGTGTGGGTGAGGGGAGTCGGCCTGGGCTTGGATTCGGTGATGCATCAACACAAACCGGATATGACGACGTTTCCCGCGACGGTCCGGGCGGCCAAGCAGGCATTCACCATGGCCGGTATGACACCCGCCGACGTCGATGTGGCCGAAGTCCACGATTTCTTTACCGGCATCGAGTTGATCAGCTATGAAGATCTCGGCTTCGCAGAGCGCTTCGGTGGCTACAAGCTTGTCGAGACCGACGTCACCAGTGTTGGCGGTGCGCTGCCGGTCAACCCCAGCGGCGGACTGAAGGCCAAAGGCCATCCACCGGGGGCCACCGGGGTGGCGCAATGCGTCGAGCTTTTCCAGCAGCTCCGTGGAGACGCGGTCAACCAAGTGGACGGAGCGCGGATCGCCTTGGCGCACAATATCGGTGGGCCGACGGCCGTCTCTGCCGTCACGATCCTGGAAGGAGCCGGTCATGGCTGTTAAGGGTCCGGAGCGGTGGGCGGTG
>NZ_JBEFTH010000017.1:0-79378 GCF_053483935.1 Mycolicibacterium sp. XJ879 | reverse complement strand
GTACCCGAGCCTGAAGATCGCGCTGTCTGAGGGTGGAACGGGCTGGATTCCGTATTTCTTGGAGCGGGTGGATCGCACCTATGAGATGCACTCGACCTGGACCGGCCAGGACTTCAAGGGCAAACTCCCCTCGGAGGTGTTCCGCGAGCACTTCTTGACCTGTTTCATCGCCGACCCGGTCGGGGTGGCGACCCGCCATCAGATCGGGGTGGACAACATCTGCTGGGAAGCCGACTACCCGCACTCGGATTCGATGTGGCCCGGCGCACCCGAACAGCTCGACGAGGTCCTCACCGCCAACAACGTCCCCGACGATGAAATCAACAAGATGACCTACGAAAACGCCATGCGCTGGTACAACTGGGACCCCTTCACCCACATCCCCAAAGACCAAGCCACCGTCGGCGCCTTGCGCAAGGCCGCCGAAGGCCACGACGTCAGCATCCAAGCCCTCTCCAAGACCGAAAAGGGTTCGCGTGGCGACGCTTTGCACGCTGCCGCGCGCGGCAACTCCGGCGGTGACTAAACCAGTGAGTATCGGATCGGCAGGTGCTTGAGGCCGCCGACGAAGATCGTGGCGATGTGCTCTGCCGGCCCGGTCAACTCGACCGACTTTAGCCGCGGGATCAACTCGCTGAAGAAGCTGTTGATCTCCATCCGGGCCAGGGCGGCCCCCAGGCAAAAATGCACGCCGTAGCCGAACGCGTTGTGGCGGTTCGGATCACGGCCGACGTCGAAGCGGAACGGATCGTCGAAAACGTCCTCGTCGCGGTTGGACGATGTGTACGACAGCAGCACCGACTCCCCCTCCGCGATGCGAACACCGCGAACGGTGGTGTCCGCGCGGGCAGTTCGCATGAACTCCTTGACGGGGGTGACCCAGCGGATCATCTCCTCGGTGGCCAACGGCATCAAGGCCATGTCGGCACGCAACCGTGCCAGTTGATCGGGATGCTCGATCAGCGCGTGCAGACCACCGGAAATGACGGCGCTGGTGGTGTCGTGACCGGCGGCGGCGACGATCGCGTAGTAGGAGACCGTTTCGATGTCGGAAAGCGGTTCCCCGTTGATCGTGGCGTTGGCGATCGCCGACGCCAGGTCTTCGGTCGGATTCTTCCGACGTGCGGCGGTCACCTCGGTGAAGTAGCCGAACATCTCGAGCAGCGCGCCCACCTGTTCTTCCTTCGACGTCCCGCGCTGCAGTTCTTCGTCGTCGTTGCCGAACAGTTCCTGGGTGTAGGTGAGCATCTTCGGGAAGTCGGATTCGGGCAGGCCGAGCATCGACATGATCACGTAGAGCGGATAGTTCACCGCGACTTCCTGAACGAAGTCACACTGGTGTCCTCGCTCGAGCATGCCGTCGACGAATCGCTTTGCCAGTTCGTCGATCCGAACCTTCATCGCGCGCATGGCTTTCGGTCGAAACCAGTTCGCACCGATCGCACGCAAATCACGGTGCTGCGGATCATCCAGGTGGATCAGCGTGCTGATGCCCACCGCCGCTTGTTGTTCGTCGGCCTCTTCGGTCATCAGCACTGGCCGTGGCGCGTTGGTGAACAGCGTGTTGTCGCGTTCGATCTCCATGATGTCGGCATGCTTGGTGATTGCCCAGAACGGCCGGTAGCCGGGAACGTCCACCCACGAGACGGGAGCGTTGGCGCGCAGGTGCGTCAGGGCGGCGTGCAGACCGGGCTCATCGGCGTAGGCGCGGGGGTCGGCGAACACCCTGGCCGCTTCGTCGATCACGCGAGTACTCATGGGTGACCTTTCACTCATGCGGCAGACTGGCCGCGCAGCTCTCGAACGACTTGGCGGACAGCCTCTTCGGGCACAGCCGCCGGAAAACCGACCAGCACACGGTCGATCAACCCGTCGCAGCGGTCGCGGACCTTGGCCGCCAGGCGGTCGATCGGCGCGACGACCGCAAACGCCTCGAGGACCTCGTCGTCGATCAGCGTGCCCATGTCGTCCCACTGCCCCGCCAGGCTCAATCGGTGAAGTTCGGTGTGTAGGTCACCCCACCCGTGCAATTCGAGCACCTTGCGGTAGGCCGGTGTCGACCCGTAGAACGCGATCTGTTTGCGGGTGGCCACGGCGGCCGCCGCCAACTCCGCTTCGTCGGCGCCGGTGACGACGAAGATCGGACATGACACCTGAAAGTCGCTGCGGCGCCGAGCCGACCGTGACATCCCCCGCTGCAGCGCCGGCGTCGTCACTTCGGCGAAGTACCGTTTCGTCGTGAACGCGTGCGCGAGCACCCCGTCGGCGACCTCACCGGACAACTCGGTCATCGCCTCACCCACCGCAGCCAGGAAGATCCGGGGGAATCCGTAGTCGTGCGGTTCGGGGGTGAACATCGGCGTCATCAGCTTGTGCGTGTAGAAGTCGCCTTCGAACTGCAGCCTGGTTCCGTCGCGCCAGCAGGACCAGATTTCACGCATTGCGTGCACGAACTCGCCCATGCGACGCACCGGCTGATTCCACGGCATGCTGAACCGCTTCTCGATGTGCGGCTTGATCTGCGAACCGAGGCCCACGATGAGGCGTCCGCGCGAGTACTCCTGCAGATCCCACCCGATGTTGGCAACTGTCATGGGATTACGTGCGAACGCGACTGCGATACTGGTGCCCAGATCGAGGGTCTCGGTGTGTTCGGCGGCCAGGGTCAGCGGCAGGAACGGGTCGTGGGCCACCTCGGCCGTCCAGCACCCGTCGTAGCCCCGTCGTTGCAGTGTGCTCGCCGCGTCCACCACGTTGGCCAGCTGACTCGAAACCGCCCCGTCGACCTTCAGGTCGGCGCCGCTAAGCATGGTCGTAGACGCTACAGTAAGCAATTCAGTAGGGTCAACGCGGATACGCCGGTGCGACGATCGCCTATCCGGGACAGGAGTTGGGTATGGCCGAGGCCGAAGGGTGGGAACACACTCTCGACGAGTTGTCGCGCCGACGCGAGCACGCCCTCGAAATGGGCGGTGCCGAACGACTCGCCCAGCACCGCGGCAAGGGCAAGCTCGACGCTCGCGCCCGCATCGCCCATCTGCTCGACGAGGGCACCTTCCGCGAGTTCGGCACGCTCGTCGGCGGTGACATCGCTGCCGACGGCATCGTGGCCGGTTCGGGACATCTCGACGGCAGGCCGGTGTTGATCGGCGCCGAGGACTTCACGACGCTGGCCGGCAGCATCGGCCCCGGTGGCAATGCCAAACGGTATCGGTTGGCCGAGTTGGCGTTACGTGACAGGGTGCCGCTGGTGATGTTGCTCGAGGGCGCAGGCTTTCGGCCCAGCGGCGAACACTACGGTCGCACCCCGACGGACCTGCTCGCCCAAGCCCAGTGCTCCGGCAAGGTGCCGATGGTCGCCGGCCTGCTCGGGCCGTCGGCCGGCCACGGCGCACTGGTCGCCCCGGTCTGCGACTGGACGGTGATGAGCCAGCAGGGCGCCATCTTCACCGCAGGACCGCCCGTGGTGAAAGAGTCAACGGGCGAGGAGATTACGAAGGAAGAGCTCGGCGGTCCAACGGTCGCGCTGACCAGCGGCGTGATCCACAACCTCGCCGAGGACGACGAAGCCGCGCTTGACGACATCCGCCGTTATCTGTCCTACTTCCCTTCCAGCGCTTGGTCCTATCCCGAGTCGCTGCCCGCCGATAAGGCGGCCGCGCCGCGTGCCACCGCCGAACTGCTCGACATCGTGCCCAGGGGTAACCGGCGCGTCTACGACATGCGGCGTGTGCTCGACGTCGTCTTCGACCGCCCGGACTGGTTCGAGGTCCAGCCGAAGTTCGGGCCCGCGATCATCTGCGCGCTGGCACATCTCGGCGGCCACCCCGTCGCGGTGGTGGCCAACCAACCGCAGGTGATCGCCGGCTCGATCGACGCCGACGCCGCCGACAAGGCCGCGCACTTCATCACCGTCGCCGACGCGTTTCACCTGCCGATCGTGTTTCTCGCCGACAACCCCGGCATGTTGCCCGGCAGCCGGTCGGAGAAGGCGGGCGTGCTGCGCAGCGGCGCGCGGATGTTCGCCGCGCAGACCACGGCGACGACCGTCAAACTGCATGTCACGCTGCGCAAGGCGTACGGCTTCGGCTCGATGGTCATGTCGCTGTTGGGGTTTGACAACCAGAGTGCGACATTCGCCTACCCCGGTGCGACAATGGGCGCGATGAGTGCCGCCGCGTTGAGCAAGGCCTCCCACGCCGCCGAGGATGTCGAGGCGCGGCTGCGCCAGATGGAGGTGGAGGCGTCGTTCCGCTCGGCCAGTCACCTCGGTTTCGATGAGCTCATCCACCCCGAGGAGACCCGCAACGCATTGCTGACCGGGCTGCAGCGGGGCCTCTCCAGTCGCCAAGCCACGGCGGAACCGGTGGCACGCACGACCATCACGCCCTAATTGGCGATTTCGGTGCGCTAACCATCGCCCAGCGATAGTTTGCGCACCGAAATCACTTCACTCGGACGCCCGGTACTCCGTCACGATCGGCTCGAGTTCGTCGGGAGTCGCGCCGTGCATGATGAGCGCGTCCGCACCGTAGGTGAACTCCTTGCGGATGCGCTCGACACACTGCTGCGCCGACCCCGTGGCGGACGGCTCCAGCCACTCGTCGGGAATCAGTGTCGCGATGTGCTCGATCTGCTCGGTTGAGGCTTTGTGGTCGATGCCGCCGGGGATGGACTGCACCACCGAATCGTCGCGGAAACGCTGCAGCACAGCGGGATCCCAGCCGTTGGTCTTGACCAGCAGGTCGCCGTATCCCTGCAGATAGGTCGCCAGCCGGGCCACCGTCTTCTTGAGCCGCAGTTCCTCGGGCAGGTGGTCGCCGACCGTCGCGAAGCACGACCAGACCCGCACGCTGTCCGGGTCGCGGCCGGCCTGCTCGGCGGCGTCCTTGACGGTCTTGACCGCCCGCTTCAGCGTCTCCGGGGTGAAGTAGGTGTGCAGGACGACGTCGTCGAACGCCCGACCTCCCAGCGCCAGCGTCTGCGGCCCGAACGCCACGATCGCCAACCGGATGTCCTCGCGGAAGTCAGGATCCAAAAACAGCACCTGGTACTTGCCGATCGGCCCGTCGTGGTTGAAGATCACCTCGCCCTTCCACAACCGACGCATGACCTGCGCGAAGTCCTCCATCTGCGCCGTCGTCACCGAGGGGATGCCGAACGCGGCGTACATCGCCGCCACCCCGCGCCCAATGCCCAACGTGAACCGCCCCCCGGACAACCGGTGCATCGTGGTGGCCCACGATCCGGTGATCAGCGGATGGCGGGTGTTGTGATTGGTTGCCGCCGTCGCGATCTGCATCCGGGTGGTGACCGCGCAGGCCGCGCCGACGAGCGACGACGCCTCCTTGACGTTCCACCGTTCGGAGATGAACGCCGTGCCGAACCCGAGTTCCTCACCGCGGCGGGCTTCGTCCATCAGCGTGGCGGGCCCTTCACCACCGGCGCCGGCCAGCAGGTAATAGCCCAGTTCGTCCAGCACTTCGTCGTTCACGCCCAGATCCCTTGTTTGTAGCCGCAGTTCCACACTTCGACGATCCTGCCGTCGACCACCCGGAACACTTCCATACTGCCGATCGTGGTCTGCGTCCCGTCCTTCATCTTGATCGGAGACTCGTAGACGATCGCGACGTGCTCGCCGTCGTCGCCGGCCACCACCAGGTTCAGGTCGAAGCGGATGTTCTCGGTGACCTCCCACATGTGCACGATCCGGCCGACCGCCTGCTCATGGGTCAACACATGCGCCTCCGCGCCGACCTCATGGCGGATCACGGTTTCGCCAAGCAGCTCTTCGGCCAGCGCGAAGTCACGCTGATTCCAGACCACCAGGTTGTACAACTCCACCACTTCGCGGGCCGACCGCGTCATGCGAACACCTCCAGGGCGCCGATCTCCTCGATCGCGGGCACCGCCCGGTCGGTGAGCGTCAGGCACAGCCGACGGGACCGGTCGGGAAGCGCATCCCATCCGTTGAGGGTGATGACCGGCAACACCATCAGGTAGCCGGCCGCGAAGCGGTACTGCCGCCACGCCTCGTCGAACGTGTAATCCGTGACGCCGAGGGCTGCCACCTGGTCGAGGTACTCGCGCAGGAGCGCCGCATCGTGTCCGTCCCGTGCCTGCGCAGGCAAGCGCTGGGTGACCAGGTACGCCACGTCGGCAGCGCCCGCCCCGCGCGTCGCGAACTGGAAGTCCAGCGCTCTCGTCTCATCGCCGGCGAAGGACAGGTTGTCGGCGTGCAACCCGATCAGCGTGGCCGGCACAGCGGCGCCGATCAGGTGCAGTCGGTACACCAGCGACGAAAAGCCGGTGTCCAATGCGATCTGCTCGGCACGGACGGCCGCTACCGTGGCGTCGCTGATGCCCGCGTCGACGCGCAGCGCCTCGGTGAGCCAGTCCGCATCGATCTCGTCGATGCCGCCGGGCACCGCGGCCGTCCTCACCGTCATCACCGGACTCCTTCGGGCACCGAGGTGAGGAATCGTTCCGACACGTCCTGCACGCCGCGCGCGAACAAGTGCCCGACGTGACTGCCTGGGTGCCAGTACAACTCGCCACCCCAGCGCTGGTGCAACTGTTCCGCAGTTTCGGGGCGGGCCATCTGGTCGTGCCGGGCGCCGACGATCAACCGACGCTCGGGCGGCGCCGACGGTTCGACAGCCTGATAGTCGACCACCGACATCATCCGATCGACGGGCTCAGAGCGCAGCAACTCGATGGTCTCGTGCACCGACGGACCCCATCGCCCCAGGTGCGCGGCGATCATCGCGTTGAGGCCGAAGATCGGGGTGTACACCGCGACGGCGTCGACCTGCTCGAGGTGGGCTACCAGACCCGCCACCGGGGTGCCCATCGAAACCCCCGATACCGCAATGGTGCTCGACTGCGGCCGCAACCACCGCAGCACGGCCCGCACCTCCGACACCACCCGGATGATGCCCGCCAGGTTGTTCAGCGGATCCATGTTCGGATAGATCGGCCACCGGTGACGCCGGACCCCGCATCCGGGCTGCACCGGCAACGCGATGTTGTACCCGAGGCGCTCCTGCAGCCGCCGCGCCCGCGAGAACAACAGGTCGATCGGCTGCCCTTGGCCCGCACCGTGTACCCACACCAGCCACGGCCGTTTCTCCTCGCCGCTTCGGCACAGGTGGACCACCGCGGTAACGCGACCGCCGAACCCCTGCGCAGCCAACGATCCGGGCAGCTGGGGATCATGCTCGAAGGTCAGTTGCTCATACTTCGAGCGCCCGAACCTCCGCCGGCGGACTGTCTTCGGCTGCAGCGGTTCGGGTTCGACGTGCACGCCAGCCATACCCTCGGCGGTCAACTCATCGGCGACGGCCGAGCAGGATTGCACCGTGCGCTCCAGCTTCGGCGGCGGAGAGGTCAGCGTCATCGAGGTGAGCGCGAGCTCGTCAAGTAGGACCTCGCCGAGTTGGCGGGCGCCACTGCGCGACAGCGAGTTCCAGCCGGGTGCGTTGACCGCGGCGTGTGCGCGCGGCAGCGCCCCCGCGAAGTCCCGGCCGATGCGGTAGGCGCGTTCGGCGGTTTTCATGCGAGCTTGAAACCGGTGTAGCCGGCGTCGGCGATCTCCTCGCACCGACGTCGGTACTCCGGAATGCCGGCCGTGTAACCCATGTACATCCGCTTCTTGCCGGGCACGTTGCCGCCGTTGTACCACGAGTTGCACGTCGGATGGTCGAGCACCGTCGGCGCGACGAGCGACGTAGTGTGCTCGACCCACTCGCGCTGCGCGTCGGGCAACGCCTCGATCGTGCGGTATCCGTTGCTTCTCAGGTACTCGATGCAGTCGCCGATCCACTCCACATGCTGTTCGAGTGCAGTCACAAAATTGCTTGCCGGGGCCGGACTTCCCGGCGCCTGCACGATGAACAGGTTGGGAAATCCGGCCACCGCGATGCCGAGGTAGGCATACGGCCCCTCCGTGCTCCAGAAATCGGCCAATGACACCTGGTCGCGTCCGGTGACCGCGATCCGCGTCATCGCGCCCGTCATGGCGTCGAAGCCGGTGGCGTAGATGATCACGTCCAGCTCGTAATCGTCTTGCTCGGTACGGATTCCGGTCGGGGTGACCTCGACGATCGGCGCCTTGCGCAGGTCCACGAGCGTCACGTTGTCCCGGTTGAACGTCTGGTAATAGCCCTGGTCGATGATGGGCCGCTTACACCCGAACGGGTGCGTCGGGGTCAGCGCCGCCGCGGTGTCGGGATCGTCGACGATGCGGCTCACGGCTTCGCCGTAGAGCTTGGCCGCCATCTGGTTGGCCTCGATGTCGAAGAACACGTCGCCCCAACTGAGTGCACCGATGACACCGCCCTCCTCGACGGCGCGCAGTTGCTCCTCGCGCGACGCGGACTTCAACGGCGGTTTGGTCATCATCTCGAACATCACCGAGAACGCGCTCAACCGAGCCGCGCCCACCGCGTGTGCCCGTTGCGCAGCGCGGATCTCGGCGTAGTTGGCCTTGAGCTCGTCGAGTTCGCCGTCGTCGAACGCGCGCACCTCCCACGGCAGCGTGTAGGCGGGCGACCGCTGGAACACGGTGAGGTGGCTGGCTTGCTCAGCGACGACCGGAACGAGTTGGACGCCCGTGGAACCCGTGCCGATGACGCCGACCCGCTTGCCGGCGAGGTCGACATTCTGTTTGGGCCACCGGCTGGTGAACAACGACACCCCGTGGAAGGAGTCGACGCCCGCGATCTCCGGTTCCTTGGGCGCCGACAAAATGCCCGTCGCCGCGACGACGAACGGTGCGCGCAGCGCCTCCCCCGCCGCCGTGTGCACGGCCCACTGCGCGGCGACCTCGTCGAAACCCATCGCGGTGACCTCGGTGTGGAACCGGATGTGGCGACGCAGGTCCAGGCGGTCGGCGACGAAGTTCAGGTATGCCTCGATCTCGGGCTGGCGGGGCATCGTCTCGGTCCACACCCAGTCCTGCTGGATCTCCTCGGAGAAGCTGTAGGAGTACTCGATGCTCTCGATGTCACAGCGCGCGCCGGGATACCGGTTGAACAGCCATGTGCCGCCGACGTTCTCAGCCTTCTCCAGTACGACGGCACGCAGGCCCTGCTCGCGCAGCCGATGCAACGCGTACAGGCCGGAGAACCCGGCCCCGATGACAATTGCGTCGAAGCGGGAAGCGTCAGGTGTGGTCACAGGTCGGTACCTCACGTCCAGAAGTGGAGATACTGTAACTATTACAGTATTGCGCTGGTCGGCCGGCGCGTTTCGGTGAACGTCGTTCGGCACAGCCTTCCTGAAACCGCTACTGTAAGCTCTTCCATTGAGTTGGCGGACGCGGGAGGCGGCCTGGGATGAAAGTACCGTTCACCTGGAAGGTCACCGGCTGGTTCATGATCGGCTGGTCGGCTGAGTTTCCGCAGAGCGAGGTGCGTCCGCTGCGGTACTTCGGCGAGGACCTCGTCGCCTACCGCGACGAATCCGGTGAGCTGCATGTGTTGTCGGCGCACTGCCGTCATCTCGGCGCCCACATCGGCCACGGCGGCAAGGTCGTCGGGGACTGTGTCGAATGCCCTTTCCACGGCTGGCGCTGGGGCCCCGACGGCACCAACCGCTATATCCCCTACCAACCCGACCGACCCAACAAGGCGTTGCGGCTGCGCGTGTATCCGGTCGTCGAGCAGTACGGCTGTGTGTTCGCCTGGTATCAACCCCACGGACAGCAACCGCGTTGGCCGATGCCGGGCCTGTTCGAGAAATTCCCGCAGTTCCCGACCGACCCGGACGCCTATTACCGCCCGTATCCCGAGTTTTCGAGCCGCGCGGAGCGCGAACCGGTGCATCCGCAAATCGTCGCGGAGAACGGGCCCGACAGCGCGCATTTCCGCTACGTCCACGGCGCCACCGTCACACCGGTCAATCTGAATTGGGAGGTCGTCGACGAGGAGTGGCGATTTCTCACCGGCTGGCCCGATGCGCGCAGCGACGATCCCGACAAGATGGCGCTCTACATCCACAGCCACTTCTCCGGTCTGGGCTTTGCGGTCAGCGCCTTCGAGGGTTCCTCGAACCACCGACTGATCTTCGCGTGCACCCCGGTCGAGGACGGCTGCTCGGACATGTTCTATTCGATCTGGTGGCCGCGGCTGCCCGGCGACACCTCCGAGGTACCGCCGGACAAAGTGCGTGAGCAAGTCCAGCGGCAGTTCATGGGCACGGTGTGGGACGACCTCAACATCTGGCGCTACCAGGAGTACATCGAGAACCCCGCGCTGTCGAAGGTCGACGCGAAGCCCTACCTGGCCATGCGGAAATGGGCCACGCAGTTTTATGAAGTGCCTGCGTCGTAACCCATGGCCGACACCGAAGACGACATCCGCGAATTCGCCAGGGTCCAACCCACTCTGGGCGCCCCGGAGATGGGCCGTTTCGTCGCCGCCGTGCGCCGGTTACAGGACATCACCGTCTCCAGCGATCCGGACCCGGCACTGTGGAATGACACCGCCGCACTGCTCGAGGACCTATGCGAACGGCTGGAAGCACACCGAGCCCCCGCGGGCGTCGCACCTGCCGGCCGGGCGCCCAACCTCGCCGGCAATGGCCATCCGTTGATGCCGCCATGGCAGGTGGTGACGTCCGGGCCTGACGAGGTCACGATGCGCGGATATTTCAGCCGCTTCCACGTCGGCGGCAACGACGCCGTACACGGCGGCGTCATCCCGCTGTTCTACGACTGGCATTTCGGCATGGTGGTGTCGGCCGCCGGCCGGCCCGACAGCCGGACCGCCTACTTGCACGTGGACTACCGGCGGGTGACGCCCATCGCCGTGCCGCTGGAGGCGCGCGCCTGGATCGACTCCATCGACGGCCGCAAACTGTTCGTGAGGGCGGCGATGACCGACGCGCAGGGCCACGTACTATCCGAGGCCAACGGTCTGATGATCAAACTGCTCGCCCATCAGCCTTGATAGGCACCCTTGAAAGGCCCACTGTCTGTGACCACACAGTTCACCGTTCCAGCCGTCGCCGACACGGTCGCCGCCGCCGTCGGCGACCGGGAGTTCATCATCCAGGGCAAGCGGCGCTACACCTATACGCAGGTGGTCGAACGCGCCAACCGCCTTGCGGCCTACCTGCACAGCCGCGGGCTGGGATGCCAGACGGAACGTGCCGATTTGCCGGGGCACGAAGCTGGTCAGGACCTGTTGGGCATCTACGCCTACAACGGGCCCGAGTACGTCGAGGCGATGCTCGGCTCGTGGCGGGCCAGGGTCGCGCCGTTCAACGTCAACTACCGGTACGTCAAGAACGAACTGCAGTATCTGCTGGCTGATTCGGGCGCGACGGCGTTGGTCTATCACGCGGCGTTTGCGCCCCGGGTCGCCGAGGTGCTCCCGAAGCTGCCGAAGCTGCGCGTGCTCATCCAGATCGCCGACGACTCCGGCAACGACCTGGTCCACGGCGCGGTCGACTACGAATCGATCGTCGCGTCAGGGTTGGCTGTACCGCCGCCGGTCGAGCCGTCACCCGACGACCTCTACGTGCTCTATACCGGCGGCACCACGGGCATGCCGAAGGGTGTGCTGTGGCGCCAGCACGACATCTTCATGACGTCGTTCGGCGGGCGCAACATGGCCACCGGCGAGCTCACCACGTCCTATGACGAGATCGCCAAACGCGTTGCGGAAAACCCGGGCACCAAGATCTTCACCCTGCCGCCGCTGATGCACGGGGCCGCCCAGTGGGCCGTGATGACGGCGCTGAGCACCGGGCAGGCCGTGGTGTTCTCCGAGACACCGTCGCGGTTCGATGCCGACGAAGTCGTGCGCACCATCGAACGCGAGAAGGTGCTTGCGGTGCAGGTGGTCGGCGACGCGATGGCGCGGCCGCTGGCCGACGCCATCGAACGCAGCTCGGCCGACCTGTCGTCGATGGCGGTGGTGGCCAACGGCGGCGCGCTGCTCACCCCGACGGGTAAACAGCGCCTGATCGACGTCAAACCCGGCCTGATCGTCATGGACGGCGTCGGATCGTCGGAGACCGGTATCCAGATGAACCACATGTCGGCGCCCGGCGCGGTGTCGACCGGCAAGTTCAACGCGGGCCCCGACACCTTCGTGGCTGCCGAGGATCTCAGCTCGATCCTGGAACCCGGCCATGACGGCATCGGTTGGCTGGCCCAACGTGGTTACGTACCACTCGGTTACAAGGGCGATGCCGAGAAGACGGCCAAGACGTTTCCGGTTATCGACGGCGTGCGTTTTTCGATACCCGGTGACCGGGCGCGCCATCTGGCCGAAGGCGGCATCGAACTGCTCGGCCGCGACTCGGTGACCATCAACTCCGGCGGCGAGAAGATCTTCGTCGAGGAGGTCGAGACCGCGCTGCTGTCGCATCCGGCGGTGGCCGACGTCGTGGTCTCGGGCCGGCCCAGTGAGCGGTGGGGCCAAGAGGTAGTCGCGGTGGTATCGCTCGTCGAGGGGGCCAGCGCTGACGCGCAGGAACTCATCGAGCACGCCGGCAACTCGATCGCGCGCTACAAGCTGCCGAAGGCGGTCGTGTTCCGACCGACCATCGAGCGCAGCCCGGCCGGCAAGGCCGATTACCGGTGGGCGCGCGAACAGGCGACCAGCGAAGCCTGAGCCCGTCTCCCATTACGTCGAAATAGCGGTCCAGGCTCGTATCCCGCCATCGCGTAGCCCTATACTGTAAGCTTTACAGTACCTGTGGCAGGTTACCTGTCCCGACCGACGATGGAGATCCGCCGTGGATAGCCCCGTACAGGATGTCACGGTCGATGAGGCCTTCGACCTGCTTCGCGATCCCTATCCCCTGTTCGCCCACAAGCGAAGAGACACCAGCGGGGTGTTCCGTGGCAGCGTCATGGACTGGTCCAAGGCACCGGAGGCGATGCCGGAAAACCTCTACGCCGCAGTGTCTTTCGATGCGGTCAACCGGGTGTTCCGGGACGGCAAGGTGTTCAACTCCCAGATCTATGACAACACCATCGGCTTGTTCATCGGTCCGACGATCCTGGCGATGGAGGGCAAGACGCACTGGGATCACCGCAGCCTGGTTTCCAAGGCGTTCAAGACAAAGTCGTTGGCCCGTTGGGAACCCGAGATCGTCCGACCGGTCGTCACCGGGCTGATCGACGAGTTCATCGATGATGGGCACGCCGACCTGGTGCGGGACTTCACCTTCGAGTTCCCGACCCGGGTCATCTCCCGGCTTTTGGGGCTGCCCGAAGACGATCTGCCGTGGTTCCGCAAACGCGCCGTCGAACTGATCAGCTACCACGTCAACTACAAGCGGGCCTTCGAAGCATCCACCGCGCTGAAGGACTACTTCCTCACCCAGATCGACCAGCGCAGATCCAAACCGACCGAAGACATCATCGGCGATCTGGTCACCGCCGAGATCGACGGCGAGAAGCTCAGCGACGAGGCCATCTTCTCGTTCCTGCGGCTGCTGCTGCCCGCCGGCCTGGAAACCACCTACCGATCCTCGGGGAACCTGCTGTACCTGTTACTGACCCATCCCGAACAGTTCAGGGCCGTACAGCAAGACCGCGAGTTGATCGGGGCGGCCATCGAGGAGGGGTTGCGGTTCGAGACACCGCTGACCACCGTGCAGCGCTCCGCCACCGAGGCGACCGAACTCGCCGGCGTCGAGATCCCGCAGGGCGCGGTCATCGACGTGTGCATCGGATCGGCGAACCGCGACGAAAACCGTTGGGAACGCTCCGAGGAGTTCGACATCTTCCGCGACCGCATGCCGCACATCTCGTTTGCCGCGGGTGAGCACACCTGCATGGGTCTGCATCTCGCGCGGATGGAGACCCGGGTCGCCCTGGAATGCCTGCTGGACCGGCTCACCAACGTCGAACTCGTCACCGAAGACAACCCGCACATCTGGGGTCAGCCCTTCCGCTCGCCGACGGCGATCCCGGTGACGTTCGACGCCGCGGGATGATCCGTGGCGAAGAACGCATCAGTGCCCGACCGGAAGCGGCGGGATCGCGGCTCGATCAGGCTGAGGCCCTCATCGCCGCCGCCTGATCCCGCGATTTGGGTGCGCTAACACTCGCTCAGCGCATGTTTCCGCACCCAAATCACTGCTTGCGGGGTGAGCGGTGGGCGATCGTCTTGGTCTCGAGGTATTGCTGGAAGCCCTCGATGCCGCACTGGCGGCCCACCCCGCTGTGCTTGTACCCGCCGAACGGCGCGTCGGCCCCGTAGAACATTCCGCCGTTGACGCCGAACGCTCCCGTGCGGATCCGCCGGGCGATGTTCATCCCGCGCTCGTGTGAGCGTGAGATCACCGCGCCGGCAAGGCCATAGGCGCTGTCGTTGGCGATGCGCACTGCGTCATCGTCGTCCTCGAACGGCAACACGATCAGCACCGGCCCGAACACCTCCTGCTGAGCGATCGCGGCGCTGTTGTCGAGGCCGACGATCACAGTGGGAGCCACGTAGTGGCCGGCAGCGAGATGCTCCGGCAGCCCGTCGACCGCGCCGCCGCCGGTGGTGATCTCGGCGCCGTCACTGCGGGCGCCCTCGATCGCGGTCAACACACGATCCTTCTGTGCGGCGCTGATCACCGGTCCCACAAGGGTTTCCGGCTGCGTCGGATCGCCGACCGGCACGGCCTGATAGGCGGCGGTGATGTTGGAGATCGTGTCGTCGAACAGCGACTTGTGCACCAGCATGCGACTGGTGGCCGCGCAGGCCTGCCCGGCGTGGACGCAGACTCCCACCGCGGCGCCGATCACCGCGGCCGGGTTCGCGTCGTCGAGCACGATCGCCACCGATTTCCCGCCGAGTTCGAGAAACATCCGCTTCATGGTGTCGGCGCCCTGGCGCATCAACAGCTTGCCGACCGCGGTCGACCCAGTGAACGAGATCATGTCGACGCGGGGGTCGGTGCCCAGCAATGCGGCGACATCGTTGGAAGCGGTCGGCACCACGTTGAGGACGCCGGCGGGAATATCGGTGTTCTCGGCCACGATCCGGCCGAGACGGGTGGCGTTCCACGGCGTATTCGGATCGGGTTTGAGCACGACGGTGTTTCCGGTCGCCAGCGCGGGACCGAGTTTGTTGAGGATGACCTCGATCGGGAAGTTCGACGGTGTGATCGCGCCGACGACACCGATCGGTTCCTTGACGACGGTGCGCACGTTGCGCTCGCCGAACAGGCCACCGCCGTCGAGTCGGCGCTCCCATTCGAAGGTGTCGATCAGGTCGGCGGGATAGCGCAGCGCCTCTGCCAACGGCCAGTCCAGTTGCGCGGACTGCGCCGTCATCACCGGGCAGCCGACCTCAGCGATCAGTTCCTCGCTCAGGTCGTCTCGTTCGGCCTCGATCGCCGCCTGCAGTTGCTCGAGGCAGCGCTTACGCAATTCTCGGTTGGTGGTCCAGTCGGTTTCGTCGAAGGCACGCCGCGCGGCTCCGATCGCCCGTTCCATATCGCGCGGGTCCGCGCTGGCGGTGCTACCCAGCACCGAACCCGTTGCTGGGCTGACGTTGTCGAACTGGGCGCCGGACGCGGCAGGAACCAGTTGGCCGTCGATGAGCATGCGGCGCTCGGCGCGACCGGCTGCCCGGCGGCCGATGTCAACGCTGGTCTCGGCCGGTTCGGCTGAAATCCTGGTGGAGCTCACGCCGCTACCCCATACAATCGGAGACTGCGGGACGCTCAACTGTAAACATTACAGTAGGATAATTCAAAGCCGACGCTGGCGGGTGGAGAGGGCCGATTTGATCAAGGTGATGGAGGGCGTACGCGTCCTCGAGGTCGCACAGTTCACGTTCGTTCCGGCGGCGGGGGCCATCCTCGCCGACTGGGGCGCCGATGTCATCAAAGTGGAGCATCCGGTGCGCGGTGACACCCAACGGGGCTTCATCAACATGGGCGGCTTCCAGATGGACCCGAACCGCCACCCGCTTATCGAACATCCCAACCGCGGCAAGCGCAGCGTCGGTATCGACGTATCCAAACCCGAGGGTCAGGAAGTCCTCTACGAGATCGCGAAGACGGCCGATGTCTTCCTGACCAATTACCTACCGAGGCAGCGCCAAAAGCACAAGTTCGACGTCGAGCACATCCGTGCGGCGAACCCGAACATCATCTACGCACGCGGCAGCGCCTACGGCGACAAAGGACCCGAACGTGACATCGGCGGTTTCGACGGGACGGCCTTCTGGACCCGGAGCGGCGTCGGTCACGCGTTGACGCCCGAGGAGATCGGCGGCGCACTGTCGCAGGGGATTCCGGCGTTCGGCGACTCGATCGGCGGCATGAACATCGCGGGCGGGATCTCGGCTGCGCTGTTCCACCGCGAGCGCACCGGCGAGGCGGCCGAACTCGACGTCTCGCTACTGAGTACCGCGTGGTGGGCGGCCGGGGCCAGCGTCACACAGGGCATGGAGACCGGCGAAACCATGCGGTCGCTGATGCCAGATTCCGTGGCGCCGACGGTGAACCCGTTCCTGGGCAACTACCTGACCTCCGACGGCGGCACCATCAACCTGTGCATCGTCAGCCCGACCGGATACATTCGCGATGCGTTCGAACACCTCGGGCTGCCGGAACTTGCCGACGATCCCCGTTTCAACGACGTGCTGCCGTTGATCGAAAACGCGGCTGCCGCAGTAGAACTCATCGCCGATTCGATTCGAAGTAAGCCGTTCGACTACTGGCGCGAGCACCTCAAGACCATGAAGGGGCAGTGGGCTCCGTTTCAGAGCCTGATCGACCTCGCCAGCGACGAGCAGGCGGTAGCCAACGACATGGTCGTCGAGGTGGAGGCCGGCGACGGCGGTGAGCCGTTCAAGGTGGTCCGCGGTCCGGTGCAGTTCAACCACGAACCCCTCGAGACCACCCGGGCACCGCAGGCCTCCGAGCACACCGAGGTCGTGCTGATGGAGATCGGCATGGACTGGGACCGCATCGAGAAGTTCAAGGACGCCGGCGCCATCGCCTAATCCCCATCTGCGCGAGCGTGCGTGGAATCGGGAACTTTCCGCGCGTGCCGGCCTCAAACACGCACGCTCGCGCAGATAAGAGTTAGACGGGATCCACCCGCACGGGCACACCGGTCAGCCACGCCATACCCGACAGCGCCTCCACATCGTCGGGGTCGCTCGACGTCAGCTGGTTGACGTTGGCGCCGGCGGCACGGTTGGCCAGCTGCCAGCCCCCGGTTCCCTTGTGCCCCCAGCCGTGAGGCACCGCGACCACCCCGGCGACGAGATCCTTCGTCGTCAGCACCGGCACGGTGATCGCGCCGTACGGGGAACTGATCCGCACCTCGTCGCCGTCCGAGACGTCCTGCTCGGCCGCGTCATCGACATGCATGAGCGCGTGCTGGCGACGGTCCCCCCGCATCAACAGCGGCGAATTGTGCATCCACGAGTTCTCCGAGCGTGGCTCGCGCAACCCGATCATCCGCAGCGGATAGCCGCCGGGAACCGCGCGCTGCGACAGCTTGGCGACCTCGGTCGCGATTCCGGGATGGGCCAACCGCACCCGACGCGACAGGTAACCGACCGCGGTACGCAGCACGCCCGTGCGGATGTGCGGTGAGAGCACGACGCCGTGCGGATGGTCCTCGATCAACCGTCGCATCGTCAGCCCGCCGCGGCGCAGCCCGAACCGATCACCGCCCTCGGACATCCGCACGAGCGCGTCGACGATCATCCGCGGCAACCCCTCGAAACCCAGTCGGCGCAACATCTTTTGGACGCCGCTGAATACTGCGAACGCCGGCACCCGACGCCCCAGCCGCCGGGCCAGTTCCTCGGCGATGTCCCACTCCCCACGGGTCTCTCCCACCGGCGCCAGCACCGCCGCGGTCGCTTGCCGGAACGGCGTGGCCTGAAACCCTTGGAAGGTATACGGAAAATCGTCGCGTTCGTACATCGTCGTGACGGGCAGGATGTAGTCACAGTGCGCGCTGGTCTCGGTGACGTAAAGGTCCAACGCGACAGACAACTCCAGTTCGCCGAACGCTGCCTCGAGTTCCTCGCCGTTGGGCACCGAGAGCACGGGATTGCCGGCCGACACAAACATCGCCCGAATCTGGCGCTCACCGGGCGTCGTGATCTCTTTGGCCATCAGCGCCGCGGGCTCGGAGCCGATCGCGTTCGGGATCCCGCTGAGCCGCGACCGCTTACACCGATAGGACCGCCGCATGATGGCGCCCATCGCGACGTTCTGCCATTTCTGGCCGACGGTGTGCATCGAGCTGAACACCGAACCGCCGGGCACGTCGAGATTGCCGGCCACCAGGTTGACCGCGTCGATCAGATAGATGGTCAGCGTGCCATGCGTGCCCACGCAGGTGCCGAGCCTGCCGTAGACGGCCGCGCGCCGCGTGCGCATGAGGTCGCGCGCCAACGTGCGCACGCTGTCCGGGTCGATGCCGGTCTGGGACGCGGTGCTTTCCGGGGTGTAGGGCCGAGAGACGTCCCGCAGCCAATCCACGCCGTCGGCCCGCCGGCTGAGCGCGGCGACGTCGACCATGCCGTCAGCGAACATCACCTGCAGCAGGGACAGTAAAAACAACGCGTCGGTGTCCGGGACGATGCCGAGCCATTCGAAGGCGGCCGCGGTCTCGCTGCGCCGTGGGTCGACGATCATTACGCGTCCACCGCGCTTGACGACGTCGTGCATACGGTCCTTGATCCGCGGCGCGGTCAGGAAACTACCGTGGGACACAAGCGGATTGGTGCCCATCATGACAAGCAGCTCGGTTCTCGCCAGATCCGGGATCGGCACGGAGGTCGGCACGCCGTAGAGCAACTGGCTCGCGATAAGCCTGCTGTTGGTGTCCTGCGACGACGCCGTGAAGTAGTGGGCGTGGCGGCCAAGCCCCTTCGTGAACAGCAGCGCCGCGAAGGTGTGCGCATAGCTGAACGCCCCGGGGTTGCCCATGTACCAGCCGACCGCACCGGACCCGCGTCGGCGCAGGATCGCCAACAACCGATCGACGATGTCGTTCATCGCCGCGTCCCAGGTGACCTCTTCGAAGCCGGTCGGCCCGCGCCGCAGCGGCCGCCTCACCCGATCCGGATCGTTGACGACCTCGGTGAACGCGATGCCCTTCTGGCAGGCGAAGCCCGCCGACAACGGATGGTCCTTGTCCGGGCGCAGCGCCGTCAGGCGTCCGTCTTCGACCGTCGCGATCATCCCGCACAACGGTTCGCAGATGCGGCAGAACGTCGGCTTGTGCTCTAGCAGCGGCGACACGCCTAACGACATTACTGTAAGAGTTACAGTTAAACCCCGCTTTCGCCGGCAGCCCGCAGGCCAGGGGTTTAGGCCACCGCTACCCGGGAACCATCATCAGGTCGGCACCGCTGCGCAGTTCTCCGCGCCGTGTCGATCCACGGTGAGGAGATGAATGGTTCTCTACGTTTACCGGTGCCAAACCTGTTGCAGCACCGTCGAAAAGATGCATTCGATGCTGTCCCGACCTGATGTCGTCGAATGCCCGCAATGCATGGGTGAGGCGCGAAGAGCCATCGCGTCCCCACACCTCGGGCGGGCGGGCAGCACCGCGATGGCGCTGCACGACGCCACCCGCGCGACGGCTGACCAGCCAGCCGTGGTCACCGCCCCGCCGCCGGCGCCACGACGGCAAACGATCACCACCAATCCGCTTCACCGCAAGCTCCCACGACCCTGAAGGACCTCTCATGCCCGAGCTGCTGTTTCCCCTCGACTCCACCAAGAAGTTCACTGACCAGCAGGTAACCGGTCACAACCGGTGGCATCCGGACATCCCCGCGGCGGTGACGGTGAAGAAAGGCGACGAGTTTCGCGTCCACTGCCGCGAGTGGTTCGACGGAGCGATCCAAAATGACGACTCCGCCGAGGACATCCTCAACGCGCCGATGAGCAAAGTGCACGCGTTGTCGGGCCCGATCGCCGTCGAAGGCGTGAAGGCGGGAGACCTGCTCATCGTCGACATCCTCGACGTCGGCCCCCTGCCGCAGGAAGACTCCGGACCGCTGGCCGGCCAGGGCTGGGGATACACCGGCATCTTCGCCAAGAGCAACGGCGGCAGCTTCCTCGTCGATCAGTTCCCGGACGCCTACAAAGCGGTGTGGGACTTCTCCGGCGAGAAGGCGACCTCACGCCACGTACCGGGTGTCGAGTTCACCGGCATCACCCACCCCGGGCTGATGGGTACGGCACCGTCACCGGAACTGCTCGGGAAGTGGAACACCCGTGAGGCCGCGCTGATCGCGACCGACCCAGACCGGTTGCCGCCGTTGGCACTTCCGCCGGAACCCACCAATGCGGTTCTCGGCACCCTCACCGGCGACGCATTCGACCGAGCCGCCGCCGAAGCCGCGCGCACCGCGCCGCCCCGAGAAAACGGCGGCAACATGGACATCAAGAACCTGACCCGGGGCAGCCGCGTGTTTCTCCCGGTGTTCGTCGACGGCGGCCACCTCTCGGTCGGCGATCTGCACTTCTCACAGGGCGACGGCGAGATCACCTTCTGCGGCGCCATCGAGATGGGCGGCTTTCTGGACCTGCGGGTCGACGTGATCCCCGGCGGGATGGAGACGTACGGGGTCAGCGAGCATCCGATCTTCATGCCGGGCAACACCCCGCCGCAGTACTCCGAATGGTTGTCGTTCTCCGGCACCTCGGTGACGCTCGAAGGCGAACAGCGCTATCTCGATTCGCAGCTGGCCTACCAGCGGGCGTGCCTGCATGCCATCAACTACCTCACCAAGTTCGGCTACAGCCCCGAACAAGCGTTCCTGTTGCTGGGCGCCGCACCCATCGAGGGCCGCTTCTCGGGTGTGGTCGACATCCCGAACTCATGCGCCACGGTGTACCTACCCACCGCGATCTTCGACTTCCCGATCGTGCCGACCGCGGCAGGACCGGCGCGGATCGACCCGGGTATCGGCGCCCCGCACGCGGCGTCGAGCTGACACCGAACCACTGGTGATACTGTAATCTTTACCGTTGGTATGACCCGCCGGCCGCAGACCAACGGAGGAACCCTTAATGTCGAACGATGTCGCGATCATCGGGGTGGGCCTGCACCCGTTCGGCCGGTTCGAGGGCAAGTCCGCGATGGAGATGGGCGTCGACGCGATCTTCGCCGCCGTCGACGACGCCGGCATTCACTGGAAGGACATCCAGTTCGCGACGGGCGGTAGCTGGACGGTGGCCAACCCCGACGCGATCGTGGGCATGGTGGGGCTGTCGGGCATCCCGTTCACCAATGTCTTCAACGCGTGCGCGACGGCGGCCAGCGCAGCCAAGGTGTGTGCAGACGGAATCCGGTTGGGAGACTATGACATCGGGATCGCGATTGGCCTGGACAAGCATCCGCGCGGCGCGTTCACCGAGGATCCCGCACTTGTCGGGATGCCGAGCTGGTACGCCGAGAACGGCCAGTACCTGACCACTCAGTTCTTCGGCATGAAGGCCAACAAGTACCTGCATGACCATGGCATCTCCCAGCAGACGCTGGCCAAGGTGGCCGCCAAGAACTTCCGCAACGGTGCGCTCAACCCAAATGCGTTCCGCCGCAAGCCGATCCCCGAGGATCAGATCCTCAACTCGGCGATGTTGAACTATCCGCTGACCCAGTACATGTTCTGCGCACCCGATGAAGGCGCCGCGGCCGTGGTCATGTGCCGCGCCGACATCGCCGAGCGGTACACCCCCAAACCGGTGTATCTGCGCGCGGTCGAGGTGCGCACCCGCCGCTACGGCGCCTACGAGGTCAACACCACGTTCGCGCCCGTCGAGGAGGACGTCGCGCCTACTGTGTACGCGGCGCGCGCCGCCTTCGAAAAGGCCGGTGTCGCACCGAGTGACGTCGACGTCATCCAGTTGCAGGACACCGACGCCGGCGCGGAGATCATCCACATGGCCGAGTGCGGGTTCTGCGCCGACGGTGACCAGGAGAAGTTGCTGGCCGACGGCGCCACCGAAATCGGCGGCACGATGCCCGTCAACACCGACGGCGGGCTGATCGCCAACGGTGAGCCGATCGGTGCCTCGGGGCTGCGTCAGATCCATGAACTGGTGCGCCAACTGCGCGGCGAGGCCGGTGATCGCCAGGTGCCCGGCGAACCGAAGGTCGGCTTCGCGCAACTCTATGGCGCTCCGGGTACTGCCGCGGCCACGGTCCTCACCACCTAACCCGCGAGCAGACGCAGAAGGTTGCATTTTCCCGCCGCGACGCAACCATCTGCGTCTGCTCGCGAAGGGAACGGCACCGGCGCTGGTCGCGGTGTAAACCCGCGCGCCGCGGCGCTTCGCGTGGCAGACTTCTGCCCGGACACCGGAGGAAGGGGCCGCATGCCCACCATCACCACACGCGACGGCGTCGACATCTTCTACAAAGATTGGGGCTCGGGCCAGCCGATCGTCTTCAGTCACGGTTGGCCGTTGTCGGCGGACGACTGGGATATCCAGATGCTGTTCTTTTTGCAGCACGGCTACCGCGTCGTCGCCCATGATCGCCGGGGACACGGCCGCTCGGCGCAAGTCGACCACGGACACGACATGGACCACTACGCCGACGATCTGGCCGCGGTGGTCGAGCACCTCGATCTACACGACGCGGTGCACATCGGGCACTCCACCGGCGGCGGCGAGGTGGCGCACTTCCTGGCCAGGCACGGCCAGGGCCGCGCAGCCAAAGCGGTGCTCATCAGCTCGGTACCGCCACTGATGGTGCAGACCGACGCCAACCCGGGCGGGTTACCGAAATCGGTGTTCGACGACCTGCAGGCCCAGCTGGCCGCCAACCGCTCAGAGTTCTACCGCGCACTGCCGTCCGGGCCGTTCTACGGATTCAACCGGCCCGGTGTGGAGCCGTCCGAGGCCATCATCGAGAACTGGTGGCGGCAAGGCATGATGGGCGGCGCGAAGGCGCATTACGACGGCATCGTGGCGTTCTCGCAGACCGACTTCACCGAGGATCTCAAGAAGATCACCATCCCCGTGCTGGTGATGCACGGCGACGACGACCAGATCGTCCCCTACGAGAACTCCGGGCCGTTGTCGGCCAAGCTGTTGCCCAACGGGACCTTGAAGACCTATCCCGGATATCCGCACGGCGCGTTCGTCACCCACGCAGAGACCATCAACGCCGACTTACTGGAGTTCATCCGCTCTTGACATCACCCGGCGCGTCACCGCGCCGATGACCTTGCGGATGCGCGCGGAGATGTACACCGAGACAAGGCCGTTGAACACATCTTCACGAAGCCTGGTCAACGTCGACGACGTGAACCGCCACTGTCCGTCGAACTTCTCGTACGTTTCGTGGTAGTGCCCGTAGCCATGCAGGTTCACCCCCGGGCCGAACCGGACCACATCCTCCAACGCCCACACGCCCCGCGCTGTCGTCGCCGTGATCAACTCGATCTCCGGGGAATGCACCTGATGAACGGTGGCCTGGTTGCGCAGGCTCTTGCGGGTGAACGCGACGAACTCGTCGGCACCCTCGATCACCTTGCCGCCGGCCGGGGAGGTGTCGCTGACGAAATCGTCGGCGAAGAGGTCCCGCCATGCCGCCCAGTCCTTGGTATCCAGCAGCCGGCAATAGCGCGCCTTCAACTGTTTGATCGCTTCGATTTCGAGCGGCGCTTCCGCACTCATGGCCCGTGCTTGCCGTTCTCGCGGTCCACGTAGAACTGTGCGGCCCGCCGTATCGACTCGACGGTCGGCCGTGGCTGCCAGCCCAACTCGCGCGCCGCCTTGCTGTGGTCGGCCGGCGAGGTGGTGTGTAGCAGCCGCACCCCGGTCACGTTGATCGGCAGGTCGCGTCGCAGCAGTCTGGACATGACATCGGCGGCGAAGCCGACGGCGTACATGGCCGCAAGCGGTACGCCGAACCGCGGTGGTTTGGCGCCCACCGCCGTCGCGGCGGTTTGGAGCAACTCCCGCATCGGCATGTAGGTCTGCGAGATGATATAGCGCTCACCGATGCGTCCGCGTTCACCGGCGAGCAGAAACGCCTCGGCGACGTCCTCGATGCCGACGACTTCGGTGGCCACCCCGTTGACGTAGATCGGGATCTTGCCCAGCGCAGCGTATTTCACCATCATGCCCTGGCTGGGCTGCCAGTCGCGTGGCCCGTACGGGTTGGACACGCACATGGCGACCGCGGGCACCTTGCCTTCGGCGGCGTACCGCAACACCATGTCCTCTGCCGCTCGGCGGGATTGGATGTAGGCACCACCCTTGCCATGCCAGTTGAACTCATCGTCCTCGGTGGCGGGGCTGCCGTTGCCCAGCGCGATGGTTCCGATGGTGCTGCAGAACACGAACCGATGCAGGTCGGCGTCAGCGGCGACGTCGAGCACCCGCTGCAGGCTCGTGACGTTGGTCTCGAACAGCGGTGCGGGATCACGTAGGTAGAAGCGCGTGTCGACGATGCAGTAGTACACGACGTCGCGGTCGGCCATCGCGGCGCGCAGCGCCTCCGCGTCGAAAAGGTCGCCGTAGCAACGTTGGACGTCGAGGTCGTCGATGGCCACCGTCGAGCTCGTCTCGCGCAGAAACACCCGGACGTCATCGCCGCGTTCGGCGAGTTTTCGCACGACGTGCGAACCGACGAAGCCGCTGGCGCCCATCACCAGGGCCCGACGGCTGGTGCTCCCAGACGGATCGGTCATGGCGTCTTCTCCTCCCGCGAGGCTCCGGCGAGGGTGCGCAAAGTCGCGAACTTTGTCGGCGTGTCGCCCGCAAACACGCCCGCTCGCCGAAAATGGCGCGCGGCTATTTGGCCGCAGCGTACGCGGGCTTGCCGAGCCCGAGCACGTACTGCGCGATCATATTGCGAAATACCTCCAAGGTGCCGCCGTAGATTCCGACCAGCGGGGCGAACCGATAGACGTACTCGGCCGCGCCGTCATCCGCGGCGCCATCGGTACCGAGCGGCAGGGCCGACGCGCTTCCGAGAATGTCCATCAGATCCGGGGAGATGTCGCGCATCGTCTGGGCCAACGCCACCCGGCCAAAGATGCTCGGCGCCGACAGCGACGCCTCCAATCGGGCCACGCTGCGGCCCAGCCGGTATGCCACCGATCCGTCGTCGAGGAGACGACGGCCGTTGGGGTTCTTTTCGGCCACCTTGGCGGCGGCCTTGTCGACCGCGGCGGCCATGAAACCCGCCTGGTGCATCATGATCGACACGTCCTGCAGACCGTCGGCCGCGGCTTCGACCGCGCCGTGCTCGACGTTGAGCGGTTCGCGCACCACCGTCCAGCCGCCATTGACCTCACCGAGGCGGTACTTGTCGTCGACGCGCACATCGCTGTAGTAGACGATGTTCGTGCGGTCACCGTCGATGGTGCGGATGCCCTGGATCTCGACCCCGGGCGAACCGAGCGGTACCAGGAACATGGTGAGGCTCTTGTGTTTCGGCGCGTCGGGATCGGTGTTGGTGATGAGGAAGACGTACTGGCAGTTGTGCGCGCCGGTGGTGAACATCTTGGAACCGTTTATCACCCACTGGTCGCCGTCGCGCACCGCACGGGTTTTGCACGTCGCGACGTCGGACCCGCCCTCGGGTTCGGTGTAGCCCAGGCAGAGCCGCACGTGTCCGCTGAAGACACCGGGTAACACCTCGGCTTTCAGCTCGGGCGAACCGAACTTCTCCACCGACCGCGCGATCATCGACGTCGTGCCCGACGTCACCCACGGAACATGTGCCCGTCGTTTCTCCAGTTCCCAGATGCGGCGCCGGACCCGGTCGAAGCCGCCTTCGGGTTCCGGCTTCCACTCGCCGGCCAGGTAACCCGCTTCGCCCAGCGCCAGGTGCACGCCTTCGTCGAAGTTGTCCCCGGTTTCGCGGTCGCGGCGGATGACGTCCTCGGTGACGACCTCTTTGAGGAAGGCCCGCGCCTCGTCGAGGAACGACTGTTGATCCTCGGTCAACTGAACCCGAGAGAAATCCATTACTTGGCCTCCCCGCTTTCGCGTGCGGCGACGATGCCGGCGATGTATTTGGCGGTGATGCCGGGGTCACCGCCTGCCAATGCCCAGCCGCGCGCCCGAACGAGATACGCCGTTGCTGCGGCTTCTGCCGAAACACCGAGTCCGCCTTGGACATGCACAGCCATGGTGGCCGCATTGGCCGCCTCCTCAGCCATGAACACGTACACCGACGGCGCGAGCTCCCGGCGCTCATGCGGTTCGTTGTCGAGGAACCACGCTGCCCGCCGGGCCAGGTTGCGACCGGCCTGCACGGTGATCGCGATGTTGGCCAGCGGATGCGAGATCGCCTGCAGGGTCGAGATGGGCACCCCCAACGTGTACCGGGTCTTGGCGAACTCCGCCGCGATGGTCATGGTCTCCTCGACGAGCCCGACCAGCGCCGCGCCGGTCAACAGCCGCCATTCATCGAGGGCACGCTGGTAGGCCGCCAGCGCGTCGGCGCCGCTAGCCAACACCGTCCGGTCGTCGGCGGCCGCCGGGTCGACCCAGGCCATCGGGAGCCGGCCGATGTTGTCGACCTTGGCGGGGCGGGTGTCGAACGTGAGCCGGACGATGTCCTGAGAATCGGGGCCGTCGCGCACGACGATGTGGTCGGCGACGGACCCGCTGGGTACCAGTCGCAGCCCGGATGCGCTGTCGTGCTGCGGGTCCAGCCCCGCCAGTTGGGTGCCGTTGAGGATGTCGGGTTCCAGTGCGTCCAGGCGACCGAGCAACCGTGCCGTGCACACGTGGTCGATCCACGGAACCGGGGCCAGCGATCGGCCGATCTCCTCGGCGACCAATGTCAGGTCGACCAGCGTCGCACCATCACCGCCCGATGCCTCCGGCAGCGCCATCGTGGTCGCGCCCATCGCGCACATCCGCTCCCACAGGCTCTTGTCGAACCCGGAAACCTCAGCGGCCCAAACGGTCTCGATCGAACAATGGGTTTTGAAGAAGTCCTTGTAAGCGGCCTGCAGAGCCTGGTGGTCCTCGGACAGGCTGTAATCGAGCCTGCGGAGTTCAAAGCGGTCCATCGTCAGCTCTCCCGTCCGAAGAAGAATTCCTGAGCATTGTGGTACAGGTAGTTGTCGAGCACCTCGGCGGGCAGGTCGAGGGCCAGCGCCTCCGGGACCAGGCGGCGCATCTTGAGCACCGGCCAGTCCGACGCGTAGATCACCTTGTCGCGTCCGCGGGTGCGCATGTAGTGCAAGAGGCTGTCGGGCAGCCTCTTGGGTGACCATGCCGATGTCATCAGCCGCAGGTTCTGGTACTTGATCAACAGCCGGATCGCGACGTCCCACCACGGGTCAGCGCCATGGATCATGCACAGTTTCAGTTCCGGGAACCGCACGCACACCCGGTCCAGGTGGATCGGGTTCTGTACCTCACCCGGGATGGGCGGGCCGGGGATGCCCGTGTTGATGCACAACGGCAGGTCGAGTTCAGCGCACTTGGTGTACAGCGGGTAGTAGACGGCATCGCTGGGCGGATACTGGCCGTCACCCCAAAAGCTCGGCCCCACAGCGGTGTAGGCGACGGGTAGGTCCTTGACGATCGCCGCGAGTTCTTTCAGCGACGGGATGGGTCGCAGCAGGTTCACCCCGCCCATCGCCAGTGCGAACCGGTCGGGTTCGGCCTCGACGAACTTGCGGGCGGTGGCTGAGGGCTTGGCGATACTGTCCATCAGGATCGCCTTGGTCACGCCCTGCTCGTCCATCTCGTCGATCAGCTCCGACAGGTGGACGGGGGAAAACATCGACTCCGGGCCCTTGAAGTAGTCGTCGCGCACTTTGAGCATCCAGGTCGGCTGCTGCTGGGTCTCCCCGAAGTGCACGTTGACAAGGCAGTCAATCGCTTTCTGGCTCACACGTTCACCTGCTGCGCCACTGTGCTTTTCGCCCACCGATAGTCCGGTTTACCGTTGCCCAGACGTCGGATCTCCTCGACAAAGATGAACTCCTTCGGTGCCTTGAACCGGGCCAACTGCGATGTGCAGTGGTCATGAAGTGCGGTGGTTTCGGTCTCGTCACGGGAAGCGACCAGCGCGACGACTTCTTCGCCCCACCGCTCGCTGGGCCGACCCACCACCAAGGCGTCTTCGACGCCGGGGTGGGCGCGCAGCACCTCCTCGACCTCTTCGACGAACACCTTCTCACCGCCGGTGTTGACGACCAGCGCGTCGCGGCCGAACAACACCAGCGTGCCGTCCGCGGCCAACGACCCCCGGTCTCCGGAGATGACGACCCGCTTACCGGCAACGACGGGAAACGTCTTGCGGGTGGCCTCCGCATCGTCGAAATAGCCCAGCGGTATGCGCCCACCGCGTGCGACGAACCCGACCTCGTCGTCGCCGGGTTCCACAAACCGGCTGTGATCGGCGGACAGCAGCAACGCACCTTCGCGCAGTTCGAAGGTGTCCTTGCGCTCGCCGCGCTGGCTGCGGCCGAAGCCGACGTTGCCGGTCTCCGAGGACCCGTAGCCGTTGATCAAGGTGATCTGCGGCAGCAGCTCCAGCAGCGCCCGTTGGTGTTTGGGGTTGGTCGCCGCTCCCCCGGTGCCGATGGCGAACATCGACGTCAGGTCGTAGGAGCCGCGGCGCAGTTCCTCCACCAACGGGGCGGCGTAGGCGTCGCCGACCATCGTCATCAAGCCGACCTTCTCGCGCTGCGCGGTCTCCAGCACGGCGCGCGGCTCGAATCTCGTTCGGTCGTAGAGGATCACCGGCAGCCCGCTGAGCAGTCCCGCGAACGCGGTCCACATGCCCGCGGCGTGCATCAGCGGCGACACCGCGAACCAGGGCTGACCGCCGTGGCGCACCTTGTCGTGGATCTCGTCGACGGATTCGTGGTCGGCGCCGTTCATCGAGATGACGTAGGTGTCGCCTTGCCGCCACATCACGCCTTTGGGTCTGCCGGTGGTGCCGCCGGTGCAGACCATCATCACGTCGTCGGGTGACGGGTTGATCTGCTGATCGGTATCCCCCTGTGCCAGCGCGTCTACCAGCCGCACCGAACCCGGCAGCGGTGCCGCGTCACTCCCGTCGTCGATGACGATCAGCAGCTGCGCCGAGTCCGGCGGCAGCACGTCGGCGAACTTCGGACCGAACGACTGGTGGTAGATCACGACGCTGGGCCGAAGGTAGTCGAAAAGCTCGGCGACCTCGCGTGGGGCGTAGTTGTAGTTGACGTTCACCGGCACCGTGCGCGCCTTGAGACAGCCGATGACCATGTCGGGATACAGGTCGTTGTGCATCAGCAGCGCAACGCGGTCCTGTCCGCATTCCCAGTTCTGCAGTTCGTCGCGTTCCCGGTGCGCCCCGAACCCGCGGCCCGCAAGGTGGTTCGCGAGCCGCCGCGTGCGCTGTGCGGACTCCCCGAACGTGCTTCGGCGTGCGCCGCAGACCGTCATCAGCCGGTCGGGCACGGTGTCGGCGATGGCGTCGAGCACCGCGCCGATGGTCCACTGCGCCATAGTTTTAGACGCCAGCCCGAACATTCGCCCCGAGCAATTCAAGTGCGTTGTCACGCATGACTTTTCGGGTGTCTTCTGCGCTGAACTCCGGGAACTGCGGGATGTCGGCGGTAAAATCCATGGGATCTGCCAGGCCCTCGCCGTGCGGCCAGTCCGATCCGAAAAGCACCTTGTCCACCCCGATGGTCTCGGCGAGTAGTTTCACGTCGTCTTCGTAGTAGGGCGCGATCCAGACGTTGTTGCGCAGCTGCTCGACCGGGTCTTCCTTGTAGTGGTACGGCGCGGTGTTGGCGGACTTCTTGAGCCGCTTGATCAGTCGGTAGACGAAGTAGGAGCCGTTCTCGATACTGGCCACCTTCAGGTTGGGGTGGCGCGTGAACACCTGGTGCACGATCATCGACGCCAGCGTGTCGTGGATGGCGCGATCATCCATGATCACCATGTCGAGCGGATCACGCTTGCCGAAGCCCTTGAACACGCCGCTACCACCCCACAGCGCGGGGATCGCCATGTATCCGGAGTCCGACAGGTGGAACACCACCGGGACGCCGGCTTCGGCCAGCCGCGCCCACACCGGGTCGTGCATGGGGTCGCCCAGCGAGCGTGGTCGTACCGCCCCGGGCACCGGCGCGGGGCGCACGCAGACGATCTTGGCGTCGCGGCTGAGCACGAATTCGACTTCCTCGACGGCCTTTTCGGGGTCGGCCAGCGAGATGATGGGGGCAGAGAGGATGCGGCCGTCGGGACGGTTGAAGCCCCAGTCCTCGTCCAACCACAGGTTGAAGGCGTGCATCGCCACCATCGTGGCCTCGACGTCGTGCTTGAGGCCTTCCTCCACACCGCAGGCGAAGGTCGGCAGCATGAAGACGGTCTCGAGGTTCTGCTCGTCGAGGATCGCCACCCGCGCGTCGCGGTTCTGGTATTCGGGGTGATCGGCGAGCCGGTCGACTTTCATCAGCGACGCGGGGTCGACACCTTCCGGTATTTCGCCGCGGAACAGCAGGTCCAAGCAGCCCGGTTCGATGATCGGGTCGAACGAAGGGTTGGGGATGAAGTGGTTGACCACACCGCCGAACACCGCCAGGGTCCGCTTGCCGTCCTGCACCATCTGGACACCGCGGCTGCGGAACTCCTTGGGTTGGTGGCGGGTGAACGCGTCCAGCGGTTCGTAGTAGTGGTTGTCGACGTCGATCGCCCGGTAGTCCAGGGTCATCGTCCCTCTCCCTTCAGTGGCGGAAAGTTGGGTGCGCGCTTCTCGAAGAAGCTCGTGATGCCCTCGAGGAAATCGGGCCGTTGCATCGACTCGTGCATCAGCTTTTCCGCGTCATCGCTTGCCTCGAAGACACTGCGCATAGTGTCTGCGTACACCTGTTGCTTGATCACCGCCAGAGAACTCGGCGCACAGTTGGCCGCGATGTCTTCGGCGTAGCCGACAGCGTGCGACAGCAGATCCTCGGGAGCCACGACGCCGCTGACCAGTCCGAGCCGCGCGGCTTCGTCGGCGAGAAACACCCGGCCCGACAACAACAGATCCATCGCGACGCCGTGTCCGACGATGCGCGGAAGTATCCAGGAGATACCGTATTCGGCGATCAACCCGCGTCGCGCAAACGACGTCGTGAACTTGGCGCCGTCGGCGGCGAACCGTACATCGCACGCCAGCGCCAGCGTCAGCCCCATGCCCGCGCATGCGCCGTTGATGGCCGCGACGACGGGTTTGCGCACCGTCATCAGGAAGTGGGGATGGCGTGCGCCGACGAGCTGGCCGACGTCGGTATCCGCTGCGGCGTCGACGGTCGCGGCGCTGATGGACGTCAGATCGCCCATATCGGCGCCCGCGCAGAACGCCCGGCCGCTGCCGGTGACCACGATCGCGCGGACGGCCGGATCGGCCTCGGCGTCGTCGAGCCGGGCATAGAACGTGGAGGCGAGGCCACCGCCCCAGCCGTTCATCCGCTCCGGCCGGTTCAGCGTGAGGACCGCGACGCCGCTGTCACGGACCTCGTAGCGCACCGGCTCGGCCGCGACGGGTTGCGCGACGTGGTCTCCAACGCTCACCCGCACTCCTTCTCAAGCCGTCCGAGCTTGGTGTATGGACATACTGTACATCTATCGGTAGTGCCTTCTGCAAGGTCGGGCCGGTTACGGGTCGACCAGTCCGTACCGTCGATACGCTGCATCGATCTGGGCCTTCGCCTCGGCAGGCAGCTTCGCCTGGGGTGGGCGCGAATGCGGGTACGAACCGATGGGCAGACCCAGCACCGAGGCCGCGTACTTGAACGCTTCTCCCCAGTGGGTGAAGTAGTCGGGGCGGCCGGGATAGCAGGTGAACCAGGAACTCACTTCGCTTTCGAACCGGTCCATCCCGGACTCGCGCGCATAGTCCATCGCCTCGATCAGCTTGCCGTTGACGATCAGGTCCCAGTACGCGGAGAACGGGCGGTGCTGCGGGGTTTCGTACAGGTATGCGGCGGTTCCGAGTTGGGCCGGGCAGACGATACCCTCGCGCAGCCAGCCGGCGCGGTAGACCATCTTGTCGCACTCCCACACCGCAAGGCCGGGCGCCAACTCGTGCAGCATCCGGCTGGCCGCCGGCCGAAACGCGCCTTCCTTGGTTGCGCAGACAGCGGGGATCTCGGCATAGACGCGGGCACTTTCCGCCGGTGTCAGAACGTAGCCCGACGACGGCGAGTTGAACATGCCGAGCGCGATATCGGTGCGCTCGGCGATGTACCGAAAGAACCGCAGCACCCCTTCGCCGCCGTGGGTTTCCATCATCGGCGTCTGGATATAGACGATATCGGCGCCCGCATGCTGCGCATGCAGCGTCAACTCCAGGCAGTCCTTGGCCGACGTCGCGGCGGTGCAGGCTTGCACCACGACATCGGGGTTGACGGTGCGGGCCTCCTCGATGGCCACTTCCAACAGACGTTTTCGCTCGCCGGTGGTCAGCGACCAGAACTCGGCGATCCCGCTGGTGCACCACAGCATCGGATGTCCCAGTTCACCGACGCAGTAGCGCACCAACGTGCGGTAGGCGTCCCAGTCGATGTCGTCACCGTCGGTGCCGCGGAACGGGGTGTAGAGCGAATTACCGATGCCGCGCAACGCTTCTCGCGCCCAGTCGCGCGCCTGGCTGGCAGTCGCCATAGCTCACCTCATTATGTGAAGTCGCTGCCGCCGTCGACGTTGACGTTGGCGCCGGTCATGTAGGAGTTGCGTCTCGACGCGAGAAACGCCACGACGGGGCCGATCTCGTCCGGTCGGCCTGTTCGGGGCAAGTGGGCCGGATGTCCGAAGTGCTCGTCGATGGCGGCCATCAACGCGTACGGATCGTTGCCGTCGACGCCGACGGAGGCCGCCCAGCCCACCAGCGCCTCGGAGGCGATGCTGCCCGGCGACACGACGTTGACCATGATCTCGTCGCGAGCCAACAGCAGCGACAGGTTCTTGGAGACGCTCGTCAGCGCCGCCTTGGCGGCGGTGTAAGCGGGCAGGACCACGCTTTGACGTTGGGTGGAGTGCGCCGAAAAGTTCACTATCCGAGCCCATTCCGCGCTGCGCAACAGTGGAAGCGCGGAGCGTACGCAGTGCACCATGCCCATCAGACCGCCGTCGAACGCGGCGCGCCACTGGTCGTCGGTCAGCTCCTCGAACGCGCCGACCGCGTCGGGGCCGACGGCGTTGATCAGTACGTTGAGCTCGCCGCCCCACCGCCGGCCGACGTCGTCGAACAGCCGCTGCACGGCGTCATCGTCGGTGATGTCGACGACCAACCCCACCGCCTCGGGACTTCCGCACCGGCTCAAGGTGTCAGCGGCCTCGTCGAGCACGGACTTGGTGCGGCCGACGACCGCGACGCGCGCCCCGTCCTCAGCCAGACAACGTGCCGCCGCGAAACCCATGCCGCGTCCGCCGCCGACCACGACGGCGGCTGCGTCCTTCAGACCGAGATCCATGTCGCGGTCAGGTACCGGTCCAGTTCGGCTGGCGCTTCTCGGCGAACGCCAGCGCGCCTTCCTTGGCGTCGTTGGACGTGAAGATCGGGATGATGTGCTCGAGTTGCCTCTGCCACATCTCCTCCTCACTCCACTCCGCCGACTTGACCAGGATCTCCTTGGTGGTGACGACCGCCAGCGGTCCGTTGACGGTGATGCGCTCGGCGAGTTCGATCGCGCCCTCCAGCGCGCCGCCCGGTTCGGTCACCTTGTTGACGAATCCCCACGCCTCGCCCTGCTCGGCGGTGAAACTGTCACCGGTGAGCGCCAGTTCGAGCGCCTTCTGGTATGGAATGCGTCGCGGCAGCCGCAACAGCCCGCCGCCGGCGGCCACCAGGCCACGCTTGACCTCGGGGATGCCGAACTTGGCTTCGCGGGAGGCCACCACCAGATCCGTCGCGAGGACGACCTCGGTGCCGCCGGCCAGCGCGTAGCCCTCGACGGCCGATATCAGCGGTTTACGTGGCGGGCGTTCAGTGAACCCGATGCCCCGACCTGGGATCGCGACCTGCTCACCGGCTGCGAAGGCCTTGAGGTCCATGCCGGCACAGAAGTTGCCGCCCGCGCCGGTCAGCACACCGACCGAGAGGTTGTTGTCGGCGTCGAGTTCGTCGACCGCGTCGGCCAGACCTTGGCTGACCGCCAGGTTGACCGCGTTGCGCGCATCCGGTCGGTTGATCGTGATGACGAGAACACGCCCTCGGCGCTCCGTGCGAATTTCGTCCGACACCCTTGGCCTTTCGGTTCACCAACCCAGCTGGAAAAGCTTACTATAGGTCTTACAGTAGAACAGCGAAATAGCGCTGGGAGCCGCCGACGGGATGGCTCCCGGTAAGGTTGACGGTAACGGCCGAGCAGCGACACACCTGCTAAGACGCAGATCAGCGCAAGCTGCCGGTACATTCAGGTCCACCACCCCACTTTTGGGGGGCTGCGTGCGCGGCTGATTTCCGATGGAGGTGCCCTTCGTGGCAAGGCAGGCGACCGCCGAGAAGCGTCAGCGACGTGAGCGCGGGTCCATCAACCCAGAGGACATCATCAAGGGCGCTTTCGAGCTGGCCGAACAGGTCGGTATCGACAACCTCTCCATGCCGCTGCTCGGCAAGCACCTCGGCGTCGGCGTCACGAGCATCTACTGGTACTTCCGCAAGAAAGACGATCTGCTCAACGCGATGACCGACCGCGCGTTGCGCCAGTACGTCTTTGCGACGCCCTATGTCGAGGCCAAGGACTGGCGTGAGACGTTGCGCAACCACGCGCGCACGATGCGAAAGACGTTCATGGGCAACCCAATTCTGTGCGATCTGATCCTCATCCGGTCCGCGCTGAGCCCCCGCACGGCGAAACTCGGTGTACAAGAGGTCGAGAAGGCGATCGCGAGTTTGGTCGAGGCGGGTCTGTCGCCCGAAGAGGCCTTCGACACCTACTCCGCGGTGTCGGTCCACGTGCGCGGGTCGGTGGTACTGCAGCGGTTGCGCGACAAGAACCGGGCGGCCAACGAAGGGCCCAGCGACATCGAGGAAACCATGTCGATCGATGCGGACAGCACACCGCTGCTGGCCCTGGTGACCGAGAAGGGCCACCACATCGGCGCCGCCGACGAGAAGAACTTCGAGTTCAGCCTCGAGTGCATCCTCGACCACGCCGAGCGGCTGATCGACGCGAACAACGCCAAGCCCGCCAAGAAGAGACGCTAAGCCGGCCGGGTGGTTTCGGTGCGCTAACCATCGCTCAGCGCTGGTTTGCGCACCGAAGTCTAAACTTCGATGACGACCGCGCCGCCCTGGCCGCCGCCCGCGCACATCGCGGCCACCCCGATGCCGCCGCCGCGTCGCTGCAGTTCGTAGACCAGGGTGGTCACCATCCGCGCGCCCGAGGCGGCGATCGGATGGCCGAGGCTGCAACCACTTCCGGAGAAGTTCACCAGTTCTTCGTCGATGCCGTACTCGCGGCACGCCGCGATCGGCACCGAGGCGAACGCCTCGTTGATTTCCCACAGCGCGACGTCGGACGGCTTCAGGCCGGCCCGGTCGAGCACCTTGCCGATGACCTTGACCGCGCCGAGCCCACAGTCGCGCGGTGCGACACCCGCTGCGGCCCAAGCTTTCACGGTCGCCATCTTGGTCAGGTTCTCGGCGTCGGCAAAGGCGCTGTCGACCAATGCCACCGCCGCGGCGGCGTCGTTGGTGCCACTGCTGTTGCCCGCGGTGATCGAGAAGCCCTCGATCTCGGGGTGCAGCACCTTCAACCCGGCCAACTTCTCCACGGTGGTGTCGCGGCGCGGGTGCTCGTCGACGCTGAACTCGATCACCGATCCGTCGAACTGCTGCACCTTCAGCGGCACGATCTCATCGACGAACTTGCCAGCGTCGATCGCGGCGATCGCACGCTGATGCGACCGCGCGGCCCACGCGTCCATCTCCTCGCGGGTGATGCCGACCGACTGCGCGGTGTTCCAGCCAACGGTGATCGACATGTCTTTGCACGGCGCGTCGGGCGTCTCGACGTGCGTCGGCGGCATCCACCGCTCCTCGAACTTCAGCTCAGGTCCCGGGATGCGCTGGTTGGTCAGCGGCGTCATCGACAGCGACTGCACCCCACCGGCGATCAGCGCGCGCTCCATCCCCGACCCGATCTGGGCGGCGGCGTTGCCGATCGCGGTGAGGCTGCCCGCGCAATGCCGGTTCACCGACTGGCCGGGGACGTGGTCCATGCCCGTCGCGGTAGCCGCATAGCGAGCCAGATCGCCTCCCCCGTAATGGGATTCGGCGAAAATGATGTCATCGACGTTCTTGGGATCGATTTCGGAGCGACGCACCACCTCGGGCAACACCGTCGTGATCAGCGTCTCGGGTGGGGTGTTGACCAGGGTCCCCTTGAACGAGCGACCGATCGCTGTCCTGGCGGCACCGACAATGACGGGTGTGGGCATGTGAAAATCCTCGCGCTGGATGTTGACGGCTTTACAAAAATAGTAGCTTATGTATCACGACCGGTAGGTCGGGGTGGTGTTCAGGGTTCCGGTACCTGGAAGTGCTCGTCACGCAGCCGGAAGGCCTCCTTGGTGCCGTGCTGAGCACGGGTCTTGACGAAGTTGAACTCACCCGGCGCGAACTGCAGGTTCGTGCCGTAGGCGTGGAAGAGATAGCTCGCGACTTCCTCCCCGGCATACGCCTGGCTCTGCTCGACGAGGCGAAACGCCTCTTTGGCGATGACGACGCCGTCCGCGGGCATCTTGGCGACTTTCTCCGCCCAGTACCGGGCCCGCGCTTGTACCTTTTCCGGCGCGCAGGTGTCGGTGAAGACGCCGAGGTGCTCGATGGTGCCGGCCTCGATGATGTCGCCGGTCAACAGCAGTCGGCGGGCCAGCACCGGGCCGAGCCGGTGAAAGAACATGTGCAGGCTGCCCAGCGCAGGCCCGAGGAACCGGGTGGCGGGCATGCCGATCTTGGCGTCGGCGGCGATGACGGCGATGTCGGCCATCAGCGCCATCTCGAAGCCGCCGCCGAGCGCGTAGCCGTTGACCTCGGCGACCGTCACCTTCGGAAAGCCCATCAGGTTGTGGTAGAAGCCAAAAGACTTGCGGTCCACCGCCAACCGGCGGCGTTGGCTGGGTCTGCCCTTGGCAGGCGCCTTCTCGCCGCCGTCGGCCTTGCCGTACCAACCGTAGGCGTTGTTCATATCGGCGCCGGTGGAGAACACGCCGTCGGCGCCGCGCAGCACCACGACGACGACGTCGTCGTCCTCGGCCACTTGATCCAGGCAGCGCCCGACCGTCTCGCGCATCGCCGCGTCATAGGAGTTGCGCTGCGACGGATTGTTCAACGTGATGGTCGCGATCCGCTTGTCGTGCTCGACGTCGAACAGGACGCGGTCGTCGCCGGTGGTCGTCATCGTGGTTCCCTTACTGTTCGGCGTTCGAGATCATTTTGGCGTCGATGGTCTTGTCAGTGCCTGCGGCCAAGGTGTTGCGCCTCGCGGCAGCAAGGTGGCTCTGCGCCAGCCGCACCGCACGCGCTTCGTTGCCGTCGGCGATGGCCTCCAGCAGCCGCTGGTGGTCGCGCAGGGCAGCGCGCATGGTCTTGCGGTTCATCGGATCGGCGGGACTGGCCTCATCGCTCCATACCGACGACTCGTGAGCCGACCAGATCAGCTCGAGTGAGCCGATGACGAGGATCATCGGCTCGTTACCGCAACGCGACACGATCTCCTCGTGAAACCGTCTGGCGTTGGGCACATACCGTGACGGGTTGTCGAATTCTTCTGTCTGCGTGCGGATCGCCCCTTCGAGGTACGGCACGACTTCGGTGTCGCGGTCTGCACGGGCCGCGCACATCCCCGCGCAGATGGGTTCCAGCTGCTGCAACGCGCCGCTGACGTCGGCCGGTGTGGCCGAACGCGTTTGCAGCACCATGCTGATCATGTGCGCGGTGCGTTCGGCCGACGGCAGATGAACGACTGCGCCGCCGACGTTTCCGCGGCGCACCGAGATCAGCCCGTCGGTTTCGAGTAGGTGGATCGCCTCACGCAGGGCGGGTGGGCTGACCCCGAACTCGGCCAGCAGGCTGTCCTGCGACGGCAGCACGTCGCCTTCCTTGATCCGGCCCGACAGGATGTCGTCGCGCAACCGCTCGGCCACGATCTCGGCGACGCGGGGCGAACGGATGCGCTGCACGCTGGTCATGGCCGCGTTGCTCGCCGTTTGCCGAACTCCACCACCGACAGCCGGTCCGGTGCGATGGCCACCGTGCTGAACTCCCCGATACAGAGCACCTCGTCCCCGCTCAGCAGCCGTGCCGTCGAGGTGACGCGGCCCTCGGATTCGGTGCGGGTTACGTCGAAGCGCAACTCGGACAGGATCGGCGTGGGCCTGCGGAACGTCACCGCCAGCGACCGCGTCTTGCCGGTGCGCCGCGCGGCACAGCTCTGATGCTGCGTGATGCAGTCGAAGAAGACAGCCAGGTAGCCGCCGTGCACCAAGCCCGGCGGGCCCTCGAACACGACGGGGAAAGTGACTCGGCCAGAGGCGTTCTCGTCGTCGAGGTGGTCGAAGGTGTACTCGGGAAAGCACGGGTTGTATGCGCCGATGTCGAAGGCGTGGTCGAGGTAGACCCGCTGGTTCTCGTCGCCGTCGGGACCCATCCGCGGCGTAGGGTCGGGCGGCACCGCGGCGCCCAACTCGGTTTCCCACTCGGCGATCTGGGTGAGCATGGCATCGACGGTCGGGTGATCGTGTTCCAGCGACAGCAACAGTCCGCTCATCCGCCGAATGGCGCCGGCGGCAGCGACGGTCTGCGGCAGCGGCTGCTCGCCGTATCGGGGCCTGTCCGGTGCCATCGGTCCCCTTCCGCCGACCGGCCTTTCCTTGCTAACTTGTACAAGATAGCAATACTGTATGTCTAACCGTAGAGGTTCAGGATGGGCGGATTCAACTGTGGGTGACGCGGCCGACGGCGTGGTGAGCACGGCGCGCGACGACGCGATCCTGCGTATCACCCTGGACCGGCCGTCGCGCCGTAACTCGTTGAGCCGTCCGATGATCGACACGTTCGTCACGGCCCTCACCGACGCCGCCACCGACGACTCGCTGCGCGCGATCCACATCGCCGGCGCGGGATCGGACTTCTGCAGCGGGATGGACTGGGTCGCCACCAACTCCGCCGGTCAACGGCCACGCACCGGCGATCTGGTGCGCCGCATCCCCCTCACCGGCAACCGGGTCGTCGAGCTGATCCACACCATCGCGCTTCCGGTGGTGTGCAGCGTGCGCGGCTGGGCGGTCGGGCTCGGCTGCAACCTCGCGCTGGCCGCCGACTTTACGGTCGCCAGCGATGATGCGCTCTTCTGGGAGCCGTTCATCGGCAGAGGATTCAGCCCGGACTCCGGCTCCAGCTGGCTGCTGCCACGGTTGGTCGGGTTGACCCGCGCCAAGCAGATGCTGCTTCTCGGGGAGAAGGTCGACGCCGGCCGGGCCGCCGAGTGGGGGCTGATCCACCGTGCGGTCGCCGATTCCGAGGTGGATGCGGTCAGCGAGGATCTGCTGTCTCGGTTGGCCTCCGGGCCCACCGTGGCGATCGGCCTTGCCAAACAGGCGATCGCCTACGGGCAGCACGCCACCCTGACCCAGACCATGAATCAGGAGCTCTATAACGTAGAGTTATCCTGTCGGACAACGGATTTCAAAGAAAGCCTGGCGGCGTTCCGCGACAAGCGCCCGCCGGATTTCCAGGGGCGCTGAACGGATAGGGAGTCGAGCATGTCGTCAACTTTCAGCGACATAACGTACGAGGTCGACGGGCACAAAGCGACGGTCACGTTGAACCGGCCCAACGCGCTCAACGCACTGAGCCCGCATATGATCACCGAGCTGCGCAACGCATACGACGAGGCCGAGAACGACGACAACATCTGGATCGTCATCGTGACGGGAACCGGGCGCGCCTTCTGCACGGGCGCCGACGTCGGCGAGATCCCCGAGGACGGGCGGGTGATCTACGAACGCCCGTACCTGTCGACCTACGACCAGTGGGAAGCACCGCAGGAAGGCACACCGCCGTTTCGCCGGATGGCCAAACCGGTGCTGACCGCCATCAACGGGCTGTGCTGCGGTGCGGGTTTGGACTGGATCACCACCGGCGACATCGCAATCGCTTCCGACAAGGCCACGTTCTTCGACCCCCATGTCAGCATCGGCCTGGTGGCAGCCCGCGAGATGGTCCGGTTGGCGCGCGTACTGCCCCGCAACATCGCGCTGCGGATGGCGCTGATGGGCAAGCACGAACGGATGAGCGCGCAACGCGCCTACGAACTGGGGATGATCAGCGAAGTCGTCGAACACGACCGGCTGCTCGTACGCGCCCACGAGATCGCCGACATAGTCAACTCCAATGCGCCGCTTGCCGTTAGAGGCACCCGGCTGGCCATCCACAAAACCCTGGATCTGCCGCTGCACGACGGCGAGATCCTCGCCGAGACGTTTCGCGAGCGGGTGGTGCGCACCGAGGACGCGCAGGAAGGGCCCAAGGCGTTCATGGAGAAGCGCGCCCCGGAGTGGAAATGCCGGTGACCCCCCGCGATTTCGAGACGATCCTGCTCGAGGTGGACCCCGCCGTCCACGTCGCGACCATCACGCTGAACCGGCCGGCGTCACTCAACGCATTCAACCGCACGATGTGCGACGAGATGGCCGAAGCCTGGCAGCTCGTCAAACTCGACGAGGCGGTCAACGCGGTGGTGCTGCGCGCCGCCGGTGACCGGGCGTTCAGCGCGGGCCTGGACATCAAGTCGTCCTACGGCCAGCCCGACAACGTGTGGCACCACGAGGATCCCGGCGAGAAGCTCAGCCCGAAGTGGCAGAAGATGTGGAAGCCCGTGGTGTGCGCGGTGCAGGGCATGTGCACGGCGGGCGCGTTCTACTTCGTCAACGAATCCGACGTGGTGATCTGCTCGCAGGACGCGACGTTCTTCGACTCCCACGTCAGCGCGGGGCTGGTGTGCGCGCTGGAACCGATCGGGCTGATGCGCCGGGTCGGCCTGGGTGAGACCCTGCGGATGGCGTTGACCGGCAACGACGAACGGGTCAGCGCCGACACCGCGTTGCGCATCGGGCTGGTGTCGGAAGTTGTTGCGGCCGAAGCACTGTGGGCACGCGCCCATGAGATCGCCGCGGGTATCGCGGCCAAGCCGCCGTCGGCCACCCAGGGCACCGTGAAGGCCATCTGGGAGTCGCTGGACAAACCGTACCGCGCGGCACTCGAGCAGAACCTCATCTACACCAGGCTGGGCAACCCGCTCGGAACGGCCGAACTCGCCGCCCGCGGTCGCGACACGACCGCACCGAGGATCCGATGAGCACCGATCATCCGCTGCGCCGGCGCATCTCGGCCGTGCTCGGGCTGCAACCGGATGCCTCCGCCATCGAGTACGACGGTCAGTGGTCCACCTGGAAGCAGGTCGGCGAACTGGCACAGCGCATCTCCGCGCTCGGCGTGCGGCACCGCCAGGTCGGCATCCTGCTGCGCAATACCCCGGCTCACGTCGCGGCCCTGCTCGGCGTGCTGCTGGGCGGCGGCACCGTCGTCGTCATCAACCCGTCGAGGGGAGATGACCGGGTCAGGGCCGACATCGACGATCTGCGGTTGCCGCTGATCGTCGGCTCCCCCGCCGACCTCGAGGCGCTGGTGGAGCCGACGGATTACACCACCACGGTGGGCATCACAGGGCTGGCTGATGCACTACAGATGTCTTCTGCACCTGCGAAATCCCAGGACACCGGGCGTGCCGGTGTCGCGGTGCGGATGTTGACCAGCGGCACCACCGGACCACCCAAACGCATCGACCTCACCCATGACATGTTGGCGTGCAGCGTGATCGGCACCGACTACGAGACCGCAGCGGCACCGACCGAGCTGCGACGCGGGGTGGCGATCGTCAACGCACCGCTGGTGCACATCGGCGGTGTGTACCGGGTCCTTCAGTGCGTCTGCGAGGCCCGCTCGTTCGCGCTGTTGGACCGATTCGAATTGGATCGGTGGGCCGATGCGGTGCGCCGGCATCGCCCGCGGGCGGTGTCGCTGGTGCCCGCCGCGTTGCGCACCGTCTTGCACTCGGATCTGAGCCGCGACGATCTGGCCAGCATCCGTGCGGTGACCTCGGGCACCGCGCCGCTGTCGGCCGAGGATGCCGACGCGTTCACCGCCAAGTTCGGCATCCCCGTGCTGACTTCCTATGCCGCAACCGAATTCGGCGGCGGGGTGGCCGGCTGGTCACTGGCGGACTACCAGCAGTACTGGACGGCGAAGCGGGGCAGCGTCGGCAGGGCCACGCTGGGAGCACAGTTGCGGGTGGTCGACGACGCAGGCGTGCCGTTGGGGCCCAACGAGCCCGGGCTGCTGGAGGTCAAACCGGGCCAACTCGGCCCGTCCGCGGACTGGATGCGCACCACCGACATGGCGCGCATCGACGGCGACGGCTTCCTATGGATCCTCGGGCGTGCCGATCAGGCGATCATCCGCGGCGGCTTCAAGGTGATGCCCGACGAGGTGCGCGCCGCGCTGGAAAGCCACCCCGCAGTGCACGCCGCCGCGGTCGTCGGTCGCCCCGACCCGCGGCTCGGCGAAACGCCAGTCGCCGTGGTCGAACTGCGTGAACACGTCGAGACCGCTGCGCTGATGGATCACCTGCGGACCAGGCTGGCGGGCTACGAGGTACCCGCCGATATCGCAGTCGTCGACCAGATCCCGCGCACGCCGTCCGGCAAAGCCGACCTGAACACGGTTCGGCAGTTCTTCACCGACTCGGTCGAGCATGCCTGAGACCACGGTCGACACGGTGCTGCGCGGTCAGGCCGCGCGCCGCGGCACCCACCCGTTGCTGATCTGCGATGACGACCGGCTCACGTACGCCGAGGCCGATACGCGGTCCGCCGAGTTGGCTCGCGGCCTGATCGCGTTGGGGGCAGGGAAGGGCACCCACGTCGGCGTGCTGTACCCGAACGGTTCGGCTTTCATGGTGGCGATGCTGGCGGCGGCACGTATCGGTGCGGTCGTGATTCCGTTCTCGACCTTTGCGACCGCTCCGGAGTTGCGGGGACAACTGGCCCATGCCGATGTCGAGATCCTGCTCAGCGCAGAGTCATACCGAAACCACGACTACCGTCAGCGACTCGACGGCCTCGTCGATGCCCTGCCGCTGTTGCGTCATGTTCTTTTCGACCTTGCGCCGCCCGACGCTGTCGGCGAGGCGCTGCTGACGGCGTTGGAGGACGACGTCGAGTCCTCAGATCTCCTGGCGATCGTGTACACCTCGGGCTCCACCAGCGTGCCGAAGGGTGTGATGCACACCCACGCGTCCCTGCTGGAGCACCAGAAGGTGCTCAACGAGTTCCGCGGGCTGACCGAGGGGGACAAGCTGTTCTGCATTTCGCCGTTCTTCTGGATCGGCGGGTTTGCGTTCGCGGTCCTGGCCACGATGCTGGCCGGGGCGACGCTGATCTGTTCCAACGCCACCGATGCCGCCGAGACACTTGATCTGATCGAAGCCGAAAAGCCGACGATTACCAACGGTTTCGTGGCCGGCATCGCTCCCTTGAGCCGTCATCCGAGCCTGCCGCACCGGGATCTGTCGTCGCTGCGGCGCGGTAACCTGTATCCGATCATGGCCCCGGAGGTGCGCCCGGCCGATCCCGAGTTGCGCCACTCCATGCTCGGCATGACCGAGTCCGGCAGTGTCATCACCATCAGCGCCGACGAGTCCGACCAACCGGAGCACCGGCGTGGGTCCTTCGGAAAACCGCTGCCCGGCTTCGACACCAAGATCGTCGATCCCGACACCGGCAACACCGTCGCCGCCGGCGACATCGGTGAACTGTGCATTCGCGGCCCGTATCTGATGCAGCGGTACTACAAGCGCAGCCGCGAAGAGTGCTTCGACGACGACGGCTGGTTCCACACCGGCGATCTCGTCCGCGTGGACCGTGACGGGTTCGCGTACTTCATCGGTCGCCACGGCGCGATGATCAAGACCGCGGGGGCGAACGTGGCACCGGCCGAAGTCGAACGGGCGATCGCGAGGGTCACCGGCGGAACAGTAGCGCACGTCGTCGGCATCCCCGATCCCGAGCGCGGACAACTGGTGGCCGCCGTCATCGCGCTCGACGACTCCGCCGCGGTATCCGATGAGCCCGCGCTGCGCGAGGCGTTGAAATCGCAACTGTCCGCGTACAAGATCCCGCGGCGGTTCGCCGCCCTGCCGGCTTCGCAGATCCCGGTGACGTCCAGCGGTAAGGTCGACATCGCCCGCCTGACAGAGGTATTCGATGCCTGACACAATCGACGCGCTGATCCGATGGCACGCCGACGCGCAACCGGCCAAACCGATGGTGATCGACCCCGACCGGAAGATGAGCTACGCCGAACTCGACACCGCCACTCGGGAACTGGCCGCAGCATTCTTCGAAGCCGGCGTCGGGAAGGGCACCCGCGTCGGGCTGATCATGCCCAACAGCGTCGAATGGGTGCGGGTCGCGATGGCGCTCACCCGGATCGGTGCGGTGCTGGTGCCGTTGAGCACGCTGCTGGCCGCGCCGGAGCTCGGTGCGCAACTGCACGTCGCCTCGGTGCAACACCTCGTCACGGTCGAGGAGTTCCGGGGGCACCGCTATCTCGATGATCTGTCGGCTGTGCGGGCGGATCTGCCTGCGCTGCAGGGGGTGTGGACGGTTTCTGAGCTGCCGTCGGGCGGAAACGTCGGCAAAATCGATGCGGTGACCGCGGCCGTCACACCCAGCGACCCGCTGGCGATCATGTTCACCTCGGGCAGCAGCGGGCCGCCCAAAGGCGTCATCCACTCGCACGGCAACGCGCTGCGGGCGGTGCGTTCGGGTCTGGTTGCGCGCTGTGTCGACGCCGACACCCGGTTGTATCTGCCGATGCCGTTCTTCTGGGTCGGCGGTTTCGGCAGCGGCATCCTGACCGCGTTGGCGGCGGGTGCGACGCTGGTCACCGAGCCGATCCCGCGCCCGGAAACCACCTTGCGGCTGTTGGAGCGCGAACGCGTCACCCTATTTCGGGGGTGGCCGGAGCAGGCCGAGGCGCTGGCACGGCAGTCGGGTTGGGTGGGCGCCGATCTGTCGACGTTGCGCCCCGGCAGCCTCGAAGCGCTGTTGCCGGCCGAACACCGCGCCGAGCCGGGCGCTCGAGCGAAGCTGCTCGGGATGACTGAGTCGTTCGGCCCGTATTGCGGCTATCGCGCCGACACCGACATGCCGCGCTCCGCATGGGGCAGTTGCGGAAAACCGTTCGAGGGCATGCAGGTACGGATCGTCGACCCTGACACCGGTGAGCCCGTTCCCGCGGGCACGATCGGGATGATCCAGATCCGCGGACCGCACGTGATGCGCGGGATCGTCCGACGCAGCCGCGAAGATGTGTTCACCGCCGACGGCTACTACCCCACCGGTGACCTCGCCCATCTCGACGACGACGGCTTCTTGTTCTTCCACGGCCGCTGCGATGACATGTTCAAGGTCAGCGGTGCGACGGTCTACCCCAGCGAGGTCGAACAAGCGCTACGCACCATCGACGGTGTCGACAATGCGTGCGTCACTGAAGTCTCTGGGGCCGTCGGCGCGATCGTCGTCGGCAACGTCACGGTCGATCGGCTACGTACTGCCGCGCGAGACCGGTTGAGCGCCTTCAAGGTTCCGTCCGTATGGTTGCTGGTCGACTCCGACGACGACATTCCACGCAAGGCCACCGGCAAGGTCGACGTCGCCCACGTGCGCGCGTTGCTCGCCGCGCAATAGCCGCCGCGCCGAGATCGACGCTTTGGCGGATGTCACCCGCATATTTCCGCCAAAACGTCCCTTTCGGCGGTGAAGAAGCGTCGCTACGTGATCACGCCGCGTTCGGTCAGGTGGTCGATCAGCGGCTCGGCGCCCGCCGCCAGGTGTTCCGACATCGCGGCGCGGGCCAGCTTCTCGTCGCGCTGCTCCAAGGCCGCCAGCACCCGTCGATGGTGTTGGTTTGACTGCTCCGGCCAGCCCGCGATCGTGGGGAACACCGACTCCGGCGCGTAACGGGTGATCTGCGACATCAACTGGGCCAGCTTCGGTGAATCGGCGGCCACGTTGATCGCCCGGTGAAACTCGTGGTTGAGGCGCACCACCGTCTCGTCGTCGTCACCGGCATAGGCCGCCTCGAGTTCGGTCTGGATCTTCTCCACGTCGCGCAGCTGCTCGACGCTGATGTTGGCCGCCGCCCGCGCCGCCAACTCACCCCCGATATAGGCCTGCACGTTCGACACGTCGGTCAGGTCACGGCCCGTCACCGGCAGTACCACGAAGCCGCGCCGAGGCTGTTGTGCGAGCAGGCCTTCGCCCTTCAGCTCCAGCAGCGCTTCACGCACCGGGGTGACGCTGATCCCCAGCTCCGCCGCGAGTTGGTCCAGCCGCACGTACTCACCCGCCGCATAGCTGCCGTCGAAGATCCGGCTACGCACGAACCGCGCGACGTCCTCGGCCAGCTGCGGGCGCGAGGCGAAATCCGGGGCGGACATGTCAGATCCGATAGTCCGCGAGCAGCCGCTTGCTGATGATGTTCTTCTGGATCTCGCTGGTGCCCTCACCGATGAGCAGGAACGGGGCGTCGCGCATCAGCCGCTCGATCTCGTATTCCTTGGAGTAGCCGTAACCCCCGTGGATGCGGAAGCTCTGTTCGGTCACCTCCGAACAGAACTCACTGGCCAGGTACTTGGCCATGCCCGCCGCCACGTCGTTGCGTTCACCGGAGTCCTTGAGCCGTGCGGCGTTGACCATCATAAGATGGGCGGCCTCCACTTTGGTTGCCATCTCGGCCAATTGGAAGGCCACCGCCTGGTGCTCGGCGATCGGCTTACCGAACGTCTGGCGCTGCTGGGCGTATCGCACCGCGAGCTCGAACGCGCGGATCCCCACCCCGCACGCGCGCGCCGAGACGTTGACCCGGCCCACCTCGATGCCGTCCATCATCTGCACGAACCCCTGCCCGGGCGCCCCGCCGAGGATGTCGTCGGCGTGTGCCAGGTAACCGTCGAAAATCATCTCGGTGGTGTCGATGCCTTTGTATCCCAGCTTGTCGATCTTGCCGGGAATAGTCAGGCCGGGAACGACTTCCCCGAACCCGACCGGCTTTTCGACCAGGAACGCCGTGAGGTTGCGGTGCGGTTTGTCGGCGCCCTCGTCGGTGCGCACCAGCACCGCGACCAGCGTCGAACTCGCACCGTTGGTCAGCCACATCTTCTGGCCGTCGATGGTGTAGTTGCCGTCGGCCGTTCGGGTGGCCCTGGTGCGGATCGCCGCGACGTCAGAACCCAGTTCGGGCTCTGACATCGAGAACGCGCCCCGCGTCTCGCCGGTGGCCATCCGGGGCAGAAAGCGCTGCTTCTGCGCGTCGGTGCCGTGCTGGCGCAGCATGTAGGCGACGATGAAATGCGTGTTGAGCACGCCGGAGACGCTCATCCAGCCGCGTGCGAGCTCTTCGACGCACAGCGCATAGGTCAGCAGCGACTCCCCCAGACCGCCGTACTCCTCCGGGATCATCAACCCGAACAGACCCATCTCCTTCAACTGGTCGACGATGGCCTGCGGGTAGGTGTCGGTGCCCTCCAACTCGGGCGCGTTCGGGATGACCTCTTTTTCGACGAACTGGCGCACGGTGGCCAGGATTTCGGTCTGCACCCCGGTCAGCCCGAGCGTCTGGGCGAGCTTGTTCATGCGGCCATCCTTTCGAACACGGCGGCCAGTCCTTGCCCGCCACCGATGCACATGGTTTCCAGGCCGTAACGAGCGTCGCGCCGGTTCATTTCGCGCGCCAGGGTGGCCAGCATCCGTCCTCCGGTCGCACCGACCGGATGGCCCAGCGAGATCCCGGAACCGTGCACGTTGGTGCGGCCGTGGTCGGCGGCGGTGAACTTCCACTCCCGCATCACGGCCAGGGCCTGGGCGGCGAACGCCTCGTTGAGCTCGATGAGGTCGATGTCGGAAAGCGTCAGCCCGGCCCTGCGCAGTGCGACGTCGGTGGCGGGCACCGGACCGATGCCCATGACGTTCGGCGCCACGCCGGCGGCCCCCCACGACACCAACCGCACCAGCGGGTTCAGCCCGAGCTCATCGGCGTTCTCCGGGGTGGTGACGATGCACATCGAGGCGGCGTCGTTCTGCCCGCTGGAGTTGCCTGCCGTCACCGTGGCATCCGGATCGTTCTTGACGAGAACAGGTTTGAGCTTGCTCAACGACTCCAGGGAGGTGTCGGCGCGGGGATGCTCGTCGGTGTCGATGACCTCGTCACCCGATCGGGTGCGCACGGTGACCGGCACGATCTCCTCGGCCAGGATGCCGCTCTGCTGCGCGGCCACCGCCCGCTGATGCGACGCCACCGCCAGCTCGTCCTGCTCCTGCCGGGAGATGTCGTATTCGCGCCGCAGGTTCTCGGCGGTCTCGAGCATGCCGCCGGGCACCGGGTAGTGCTGTCCGCCCGCGGTGGTGCGGCCGCGAGCCAGCCCGTCGTGCACCCGGACGCCGGACCGGGCTGCGCCCCAACGCATGTCGGTCGAGTAGAACGCGACGTGGCTCATGCTTTCGGCACCGCCGGCGACCACGACGTCGTTGTCGCCGTTGGCAACCTGCAGGCAGGCTTGGATGACGGCCTGCAGGCCCGAACCGCAGCGCCTGTCGACCTGCATGCCGGGCACGGTGACCGGAAGCCCGGCGTCCAGCGCCACCACCCGACCGATCGCAGGTGCCTCGCTATTGGGATAGCAGTGTCCGAGGATGACGTCTTCTATTGCACCAGGGCTGATTTCGGTGCGATCGAGCAGCCCCTTGAGCGCGATGACGCCGAGGTCGACGGCGGTCAGCGACATGAACATCCCGCCGTAGCGGCCGATCGGGGTGCGTACCGGTTCACAGATCACCGCCTCACGCATAGCTCACCTCTCCTTGCCTCGGCGCCCAAAGGGACCAAACGGGCGGGAAAGTGTGAGTAGATCCCGCCATTCCGGCTCATAGGTGCCGCCCGCCGGTGATCTCGAGAACGGTCCCGGTCATGTAGGACGACAGGTCACTGGCCAGAAACAGGGCGACCTTGGCCACCTCTTCCGGCTCGCCGGCACGGCCCATCGGCACCTCCGCCAGCTTCGAATCCCACGCCTTCTGCGGCATCGCCTCTGTCATCGCCGAGCGGATCAGCCCCGGCTGAATCGCATTGACCCGCACGCCGAGATGAGCGAGTTCCTTGGCGGCGGCCTTGGTCATCCCGACGATGCCGGCCTTGGCCGCCGAGTAGTTGGTCTGCCCGACCATGCCGACCTTGCCGGAGATCGACGACATGTTGACAATCGCGCCGCGCTTGTTCTCGCGCATGATCGGGGCCGCCGCCTTCAACCCGTTCCAGGTGCCTTTCAGGTGCACGGAGATGACCTGGTCGAACTGCTCCTCGGTCATCTTGCGCAGCGTCGCGTCGCGGGTGATTCCGGCGTTGTTGACCATGATGTCCAGCCCACCGAACCGCTGTACCGCGGTGTACACCAGCGCTTCGACGTCGGCGAGCTGGGTCACATCGCTGCGCACCGCCAGTGCGACGTCGTCGCCGCCCAGCTTCTTGGCCGCCGCTTCGGTGGCGGCGAGATCCAGGTCGCCGAGCACCACCCGTGCGCCCTCGGCGACGAACCGTTCCGCGATCGCCAAGCCGAGGCCCTGCGCACCGCCTGTGACGACCGCCGTCTGTCCGGTCAACAACGACACCTAGCTCACCCTCCTCGTTGGTCAGAGCCCGCAGCAGGGCCGAATCAATCACACATCATATTTCATATATGATCGGCCGAGCCATGGGCCTGCGGCGCCCGCCGAGCAGACGCAAAGTGGCGCGTTTCGCGCCGGATTCGTACGCTTTTGCGTCTGCTCGCGGTGGAGGCCCGCCCGCTCGCGAATCGAAGGGAAGCACCTGCCGATGACCGATGTCAGCGACGACGATTTCCGCGAGATCCTCGCTCAGACACGTCATTTCGTCCGTACCGCAGTTGTGCCGCGCGAACAGGAGATCCTCAGCGAGGATCGGGTGCCCGACGACCTGCGCGCGCAGGCCAAGAGGATGGGGCTGTTCGGCTACGCCATCCCCCAGCAGTGGGGCGGGCTGGGCCTGAACCTCGCCCAGGATGTCGAACTGGCGATGGAACTGGGCTATACGTCGCTGGCCCTGCGGTCGATGTTCGGCACCAACAACGGCATCGCCGGGCAGGTGCTGGTCGGCTTCGGCACCGACGAGCAGAAGGCCCGCTGGCTGGAGCCGATCGCCAGCGGCGACGTCGTCGCGTCGTTCGCCCTCACCGAGCCGGGCGCCGGGTCCAACCCGTCGGGGCTGCGCACCAAAGCCGTTCCGCAAGGCCCCGGAACCGACACGGACTGGATCATCACCGGCCAGAAGCGGTTCATCACCAACGCACCCACGGCCAACCTGTTCGTCGTCTTCGCCCGCACCCGCCCCGCCGACGACGACGGCCCCGGCATCGCGGTGTTCCTGGTGCCCGCCGCCAGCCAAGGCGTCCAGGTCGGCGCGAAGGACGCCAAGATGGGCCAGGAAGGCGCGTGGACGGCCGACGTGAGCTTCGACGACGTGCGCGTACCCGCCGAGGCGCTGGTGGGCGGCAGCGAGGACATCGGGTACCGCGCGGCGATGATCTCGTTGGCGCGTGGCCGCGTGCACATCGCCGCCCTCGCGGTCGGCGCCGCGCAGCGCGCCCTCGACGAATCGGTCGCCTACGCCGCCAACGCCACCCAGGGCGGCACGCCGATCGGCAACTTCCAACTGGTGCAGGCCATGATCGCCGACCAGCAGACCGGGGTGATGGCCGGACGCGCGTTGGTCCGCGACGCGGCGCGCAAGTGGGTCGACGACGAAGACCGCCGCGTCGCCCCGTCGGCGGCGAAACTGTTCTGCACCGAGATGGCAGGCCAGGTTGCCGATCTCGCCGTGCAGATCCACGGCGGCAGCGGCTACATGCGCGAAGTCGCCGTGGAGCGCATCTACCGCGACGTTCGGTTGCTGCGACTCTACGAGGGCACCAGTGAAATCCAGCGGCTCATCATCGGATCCAACCTCGTCAAGGCGGCACAGAAGGAGCGCGCATGAACGGACGACTCACCGGCAAGGTGGCGTTCATCACCGGTGCGGCCCGCGGACAGGGCCGCGCCCACGCCGTCCGGATGGCCAACGAGGGCGCCGACATCATCGCGGTCGACATCGCCGGGAAACTGCCGTCCTGCGTGCCCTACGACCATGCGACACCCGAAGACCTCGCCGAAACAACCCGCCTCGTCGAGGCAACCGGGCGACGGATCCTGGCCTCGCAGGTCGACATCCGCGACACCGAGGGCTTGAACCGCGCGGTTGCCGACGGTGCTGCCGCCTTGGGCCGCCTCGACATCATCGTCGCGAACGCCGGCATCTCTCCGCCCCAGGTGTGGAACGAGATCACCGTCGACGACTTTCGCGACGTCATGGACGTCAACGTCATCGGCACCTGGAACACCGTGATGGCCGGCGCGCAGAACATCATCGACGGCGACCGTGGCGGCTCGATCATCCTGATCAGTTCGGCTGCGGGAATCAAGCTGCAGCCGTTCATGATCCACTACACCGCCAGCAAGCACGCCGTCACCGGGATGGCCCGCGCGTTCGCGGCCGAACTCGGCAAGCACTCGATCCGCGTCAACAGCGTGCACCCCGGCCCGGTCAACACCGCGATGGGCTCCGGCGACATGATCGCGGCGATCGGACGGACGATGGAGACCAACCCGTCGCTGCAGAACATGATGACGCCGTTCCTGCCGACCTGGATCCTCGAACCCGAGGACGTCGCCGACGTGGTGTGCTGGCTGGCCACCGACGACTCGAAATATCTGACGGCGGCGGCCATCCCGGTCGACCAGGGGTCAACGCAGTACTGAGCTGCGCGTCAGCGGATATAGCGAACGATCGCCTCGGCCACAGCCGCCGGCTTCTCCGCGCCCTCGATCTCCACGGTCGTCGTCATGGTCGACTGCACGGCGCCGTCGAGTTGGTCGACCTTGGACAGCTCTGCGCGGGCGCGCACCTTCGCACCTACCTTGACCGGTGTGATGAAGCGAACCTTGTTGTAGCCGTAGTTGATCGCCATCGTGATGTTGCCGACGGTGTAGAGCTGGTGCATGAAGCGCGGCAGCAGCGACAGGGTCAGCAGCCCGTGCGCGATCGTGCCGCCGAACGGGCCGTCTGCGGCGCGCTCGGGGTCGACGTGGATCCATTGGTGATCGTCGGTGGCGTCAGCGAACAGGTTGACCCGCTTCTGGCTGATTTCCAGCCAATCCGTCGGACCCAGTTGGGCGCCTTCGGCCGCGACGAGCTCATCGAGGTCCTTGAACGTTCTCACTGCTTCTCCTTCGTCCCACTAGAAGATCACCGTCTGGTTGCCGTACCGGATGATGCGGTCCTCACAGTGCCATAGCACCGCGCGGGACAAAACAAGACGTTCCACATCGGCGCCGAGGCGCACGAGGTCGGCCACGCTGTGACGATGCCCCACGCGCACCACATCCTGCTCGATGATCGGCCCGTTATCGAGATCCTCGGTCACATAGTGCGCCGTCGCGCCGACCAGCTTGACCCCCCGTTCTTTCGCGCGCCGATAGGGTGCGGCGCCAATGAATGCGGGCAGGAATGAATGGTGGATATTGATGAGCGGACAACCCACCGCATCAATGAATCGCGGTGTGAGGATCTGCATATAGCGGGCGAGCACAACGAGGTCGACGTTGCCTCGCAACAGTTCGAGTTGGCGTTGTTCGGCCTCGTCGCGAGTATCTTTCGTTGCCGGCACATGCAGAAAGGGCACCGAGAAAGGCCTGACTTGATCGGCGAGGTCGGGATGATTTGAGATCACCATGACCACCGCCATGTCGAGTTCACCGCGACGGTTGCGCCAGAGCAGATCAAGTAAGCAGTGATCCTCCTTGGACGCCATGATTGCCACCCGTTTGGGCTTCGCCGCCTCGGTGAGCCGGAAATCCATATCGAACCTGGCGGCCACCTGGTTGGCGAAGTCCCGCTCGAGGGCATCGCGCGCGGCCGTGAGACCGGGAAGATGAAAGATCGTGCGTTGCATGAATATGCCGCCGGACTGTTCGGTCGCGTGCTGGTCGAGCGAGAGGATATTGGCGCCGGCATCGGTGAGGAATGCGCTCACCGCCGCGACCAGTCCCGGCCTGTCGGCACAGCGCAATAGCAACCTGCCGACGTCCTTGACCGGAAGAATGCCAGAGCCCGGCTCCGGATACTTCTCCTCCATCTGCCATAGCGTGTCATCTGCCCACGGTGAGCGCAGAAAAAGCTGGGCTACCAGTCGTGCCGGTTCCCTTCGGTTCGTCGACGTCGACCCCCAGCGGTGTACGTGGACGACCGGGACACAGGTCGGACCGGGTCAAGAACGATCATCGGGGAAAGGATGCCTCCACCGTCGGCGCCAATTCCCTGCTTTCACTCGACTTTCCGCCTTCAAAACGTCAAGAATCGGCTCGCTACCGGTGCGGTGAGCAAAATATCGGCGATATGAATGCCAACGGCCCTCTACCCCCTCAGTGAGTTCGCCACCACCGCTCGACCTCCCCAGCTACCTGCCAAAACAATGATTGCAAAGATAGCCGCCTGGTGCTCATCGGCCGGGGCGTCGACGAAGCTACTCCTGGGTATTCCCCGAACACGGGACAATATTTCTCCGCTAGCTGGTATTCGGGCGACTTGCAGCGAGATACTCAACATTGCATGCGGACATAACTATCCGACAAATCAGCGCCAACCACTGGTTGGTTGGCCGTCAAACGAAATGGACGACCATGACGATCTCGCCCGCCGACACCATCGACCCCATTGTCACGAGCCTGCAGGACAGCCCCAGCTGCTACGACCCGCAGACCGAGTGCACGGTCGTGTTCGCCGACCCGCGCGTCGAGCGCGAACTGTGGGAAGACTTCGTCCAGGGAGCCTGCAAAAGCTATACCAACCACGGGGTCGAGGTCGCTCTGGACATGGATGCTCTTCAGTCTGGGCGCGACACGATTCTGTTCGCGGCCTGCGTGAACGACGCCGGCCGCGTGGTCGGTGGCCTGCGCGCAAAAGGCCCCTACCAGTCGGCCGAGGAATGCCATGCCCTGCAGGAATGGAGCGGCCAACCCGGTTACGCCGCCGTGCGCAAAATGGTCGCCGACCGCCTGCCGTTCGGTGTCGTCGAGATGAAGACCGCATGGGTTACCGATGACCCCGACCGCAGCCGCCAGCTGACCAGCGCAATCTCGCGCACTCCCCTGCACGCCATGAACTTGCTCGACATCCAGTTCATCGTGGCCACGGCGGCCTCGTATGTGCTCAAACGTTGGTTGTCCTCCGGCGGCCAGTTGGCGACCAAGATCCCGCCGACGCCCTACCCCGATCGCCGTTACCAGACCAGGCTTGCGTGGTGGGACCGGCGCACATTTGCTAACCATGCTGACCCTCAGCAGCTTTCGCTGTTCATCGCCGAGCAACAACAGATGGCGCCGTGGCTTCATGAGGCAGTCGACCCGGTGGCTGCCAGAATGGCGCAATGACCGCAAGCACCGATGGTGCAGAACAATGCAACGCAGTAATCCTCAACGCTGACGAGCCGCTCCTCTCGCAATTGCGGGCCGACCCACGGGTCGATTTCGTCGACGCGGCACCCGCTCAGCTGAGGGCCCTGGACAGTCTGCGGCCACCGCCGGGCGCCGACGTGACCCGCGAACCGATCCGGTGGGCGTACTATCCTTGGCGCGCAAAGGTAGTCAGCGTGCTGGGTCCGCACGGCTTTCGACGGTTGCGGCTGGACCGGAACAGAAACCTGGTCACCGCAGCCGAACTCGACCGGCTCAGCCGGCTGCGTATCGGTGTCGTCGGCCTCAGCGTCGGCCATGCCATCGCGTATACCCTTGCTGCGCAGGGCTTCTGCGGGGAGCTTCGGCTTACCGACTTCGACGACCTCGAACTGTCCAACCTCAACCGCGTGCCCGCCACAGTGTTCGATTTGGGGCTGAACAAGGCGGTGGTGTGCGCCAGAAGGATCGCCGAACTCGACCCCTATCTGCGGGTGGTGGTGCAGACCTCCGGCATCACAACGGATTCCGTTGACGAGTTCATGGACAACGTTGACATCGTGCTCGAGGAGTGTGACTCGCTGGACGCCAAGGTGCTCGTCCGCGAAGCCGCACGGGCTAGAAAACTGCCGGTGTTGATGGCCACCTCCGACCGGTGTCTGCTCGACGTCGAGAGGTTTGACCTGGAACCCACCCGCCCGACACTGCATGGGCTGGTCGGCGACATGGACGCCGCCCAACTCAGGCACCTGGACGCCCGGGAGAAGGTTCCGTACTCGCTGCGGCTGGTCGACGCGACCCAGGTGTCCCCGCGCATGGCGGCATCGCTGATCGAGGTGGGCCAAACGCTGTCGACATGGCCGCAGATCGCGTCGGAGGTAGCGCTCAACACCGCCGCGGTCGCCGAGGCGGTCCGGCGCATCGGGCTGGGTGAGCCGCTTGCTTCCGGCAGGGTGCGAGTCGACGTCGCCGCGGCCCTCGACCGCATCGAAGAACCCCCGATCCCGCCGACCGATCGCCGGGTCGACGATCACATCGAAACGCCGGCGACGGCCGATGATGCGGTCCAAGCCGTGCTGGAGGCGGCCAACCGCGCACCGTCCGGGGGAAACGCACAGCCCTGGCGCATCTGGGCCCGCGGCCACACGGTGAAGATCGCCTTGGCGCCGGAGTATGCGACCACGATGGACGTCGGCCGTCGGGCAAGCGCCGTCGCGGTGGGGGCGGCCGCGTTCAACGCCCGTGTCGCTGCGGCAGCGCACGGGATGGTCGCCGCGGTCGCGTTCGAGCCTGATGATGAGCGCTATCCCCTGGTTGCGACGCTGGACCTCGCACCGGGCGGCGATCCGACGCTTGCCCCGCTCTACGAGGCCATGCTGCAGCGCGAGACAAACCGTTGTCAGGCCGGGCCGACGCCGGTCTCCCCCGACACCCTGGATCTTCTGGCCGCGGCCGCGCGGCGTGAGGGGGCCCGGCTCGCGATCCTCAACACGGCAGAACAGCTCGCTGCCGCCGCACGCATCCTCGCCGCCGCCGACCGCATCCGGTACCTGACACCGCGGTTGCACGCCGAGATGATCGCCGAGCTGCGCTGGCCCGGCGACCCCTCACCGGATACCGGCATCGACGTCCGCACCCTCGGGTTGCCGGAGAGCGAGCTGGTCATGCTCGATATCCTGCGCCGACCGGAGGTGATGGCTCACCTGGCCGCGTGGGACGGTGGCGCTGCGCTCGGCGACGACACCTACGACCGGGTCATCGGATGCGGTGCCCTCGGGGTGATCTCCTTCGAGGGCGCTGACCTGGTCGACTATGCGCGCGCCGGATCGGCCGTGGAGTCGGTGTGGGTCACCGCACAGCAGCACGGCCTTGGCGTCCAACCTGTTTCACCGGCGTTCCTCTACGCCGTCGACGCGCAGGACCGGCGGGGGCTGTCACCTGCGTACGCCGAGGAGCTTACTGACCTGCAATATGATTTTCGTATGGTCGCCGGCACCGATCCCGCAGAGTCACAGGCATTGGTACTCCGGCTCGCCCACGCACCGCGACCGGCGGTGCAGAGCCGCCGGCGCAGTGTGATGGCCCCTGGTACGGAGGTTTAGTGCCCCGGAGTTTGGAAGTCCTCGTCACGTCAGTCGCTACCGAGTTGATGGCGGTGAACGCCGCCACCCAGGTCGAGGTCAGCCAGCGGGTACTGGCCGACCTTGTCGACTACTTCGGCGTCGACGTCAGTTTCCTGCGCCGCAACGATCACCAGATCCGGGCTTCGGTGCTGGTCGCCGAGTGGCCGGTACGGCCGGGCATACCGGATCCGGACCCGTTGGCGGTGGTGTACTTCGACGATGCCGATCCGGTCTTCGCGCTCGCCGAACACCAGAAGGAACCGATTGTTTTTCGGCCTGAACCCTCCACCGACGAGTACCAGCACACGATCAACGAAGGCAGGCAGGTGCCGACCACCTCGATGGCGTGCGTTCCGCTGCTTTCAGGAAACATCACCAGCGGGGTGCTCGGCTTCGTCAAGTTCGGCGACCGCGACTGGACACCGGCAGAGCTCAACGCGCTGAAGGCGATCGCCTCGCTGTTCGCCCAGGTCCAGGCACGTATCGACGCCGAAGATCAACTGCGCTACCTGGCCGAGCACGACGACCTGACGGGGCTGTACAACCGCCGTGCGCTGTTGACGCACCTGGAGGCTCGCCTGCAGCCCGGGCAGCCCGGTCCCGTCGCGGTGTTGTTCTTCGACCTGGACCGGTTGAAGGCGATCAACGATTATCTCGGCCACACGGCAGGCGATTGGTTCATCAGAACGCTGGCAGAACGGCTCAAGGACTGCGCCGACGGCCCGAACCTCATCGCGCGACTCGGCGGTGACGAGTTCGTCGTGGTGCCCTCCGAACCGATGGATGCGGCCAGGGCGGGAACGTTGGCCCACCAGCTGAAATCGACGTTGCACGAACACGTGCCCGTCGACGGTGAGATGCTCACCCGCACCGTCAGTATCGGCGTGGCTGTCGGTGTTCCCGGCCGCGACACCACATCGGATCTGCTCGGACGCGCCGACCAGGCGGTGCTCAACGCCAAGAGTGCGGGCGGCAACCAGGTGGCGTTATTCACCGACGAGATGTCGCTTGACACCGAATTTCGCAACGACATCGAAATACACCTGCAAAGCCAGATCGAAGACGGCGCGCTTGTCCTGCACTACCTACCCGAGGTGGACATGCACACCGGCGAGATACTCGCCACCGAAGCGCTGGTCCGTTGGCAGCATCCGACCCGCGGACTGCTCGCACCCGACACGTTCATCGGCGTCGCGGAATCAATCAACCTCGCCGGGGAACTCGGACGCTGGGTCATGCACGCCGCCTGCGCCGAGTTCGCGAGGTGGCGCGCCAGCGGCATCGCGCACGACGTGCTACTGCGGATCAACGTATCGCCGGTGCAGTTGGTCACCGACGGCTTCGCCCAAACGGTCGCCGAGATCCTCGACGAGTTCCGCCTCGACGGCGCATCGGTGTGCCTGGAGATCACCGAAAGCGTTGTGGTGCAGGACATCGAGACCACCCGCATCACCCTGGCCGCATTGAAACAGGTCGGTGTGCGCCTCGCCATCGATGATTTCGGTACTGGCTACAGCGTGTTGACGCACCTCAAATCTCTGCCCGTCGACACGCTCAAGATCGACAAGAGCTTCGTGCGCGAATTGGGAGTCGACCCGGGCGACCTGGCCATCGTGCGCGCCATCATCGCGCTCGCCGACGCGTTTGGACTGGAGCTGGTCGCCGAGGGTGTCGAAACCGAAACCGCGGCATTGACGTTGCTGCAGCACGGATGTCACCGCGCCCAGGGGTTCTTGCTGTCGCGCCCGTTGCCCAGCGACGAGATGGCGTCGTTACTGGCCGACGGACGGATGCCCGTGCACTTTTCCGCAACGCCACTGGGGTGAACGGTCATGGGTGGCGTGCAGGTTGCGGCGCAACCGGCGGTTGGCCGGTTGGCAGGTAGGTGGGACCGGCTGACCGAAAGGTTCGGAGGTCAGCAACTCGACGCGGCCGAACCGGCTCGCGTGCTTGCTCACCAGGCACACCCTCAGCGCGGCGTCGCCGACCGGTAGCGGGCCCGAACCGCCCGAGCCCGGGCGGACGTCGTCTGCGGCGATTGTGACCCCGTGACGAGCACGAACGGCGAACGGACCCGCGGGTGTGAGGAACACCGCACCCACCACGGCACCTTCCTCGAACACGATGCGCTGCAGGACGCTGTCGGCATGCACCGCGATGCGCCGGTCGTGTGCCTGCGCCAGCAGCCAGTCATGCACCGATGCCCCGACATCGCCAGCAGCGGGTGTCATCGTCCCGATCTCCGCGACCGCGATCATGTCGCCGTCGCTGCTCTGCACTGTGCTCGAGTGCCAATCCGACACCCTCGAGTGCAGGTATCCGTACGGCGAGGCCAAACAGCGTGCCGCCCAGTCCCCGAGTCGGGCGCCGACGAACGGCGCGACGGTCCGGCCGGACGGTGCCGGCGCAGGCTCAGAAACCACCCGGATCGGCACGCCGAGGTCGTGGGCAGCCCGCGGCAGGGGGGTGAGATCCGACGACAGCGCCGTGAAGTAGTCGTTCGTTTCGGCGTCGGCGATGCCGAGGCCCAGCCAGGGCGATATCCCGTGGGCCGCCGACACTATCGCACTGTCGCGGGTCTCGACGCCCACAGCGGACCCGGCAACGAAAACGTCCCCGCCCACGTCGGACACCGCGATGGCGCTTGCCAGCCCAGCGGTTCCTGAGCCGGTGCACACCAGGTCGACTTCTTCATCCCAATTCACCGTTAATTACCCCAATATTGCTATCTGTGCTGGGTTCGCGCGGTACGCCAGCAACGGCCCCGACCGGTCGGCGATCAAAACAAAAGGTGATTGCGGAAAACCTGAATCCACCACGGCCGACGGGAAAACTTGCGCCGGTTTGCCCGAACGAACCTCGGCTACGGGATGCGACTCCCGCCCGTGAACGCTCGACGGACGTCGAGCGAGCAGTGGCGACCGCAATCGAGCCCAGCTGCGGACTGCACGCATTTGCGCAGGTCGCAACGGACCGCAAGTCATCACGACGTGTACTTTACATACTTTTTGGCTGTTATGGGCGCAAGAACATGACTTTGAGTTTTTAGCAACGTGTAGCCCTCGACAGGCGCGGGCCGTCCCGTCGCAGCGGGTCTGAGGCGGTGTCCCCTTAAGCTGCTGATTCGTGCGGGTGCCCCCTGTCACTGAAGTGACGCGGATGAAAGAATTACGCGGTTGAGAAATTTACGGCAAAGATTATTTACGATCGGACGGCGCTACCTACAGTGACCGAACAAGTCGACCGGCGCTCGGACAGCACGCGGCTGCAGATCATCCGCGCGGCGGCCCGACTCTTCGCCGAGCAGCCCTACAGCAGGGTCAGCCTCGACGACATCCTCGCCGATGCGTCAGTGACCAAGGGTGCGATGTACTTTCACTTCCGGTCCAAGCACGCGTTGGCCTCGGCGATCGTCGAACACCGCTCCGCGGAAGCCCGGACGTCGATCACCGGACTGTTGGCACAACGGCTTTCGGGGCTGGAGACGCTTATCGACATCTACTTCCAGATCGCCGTCGAGGACATCAGTGACGACGTGGCCCGGGCCGGGTTGAACCTGCTCGAATCAATTGGACAGGCCGACGACCTGAAGTTCCGAGTCCTCAACGAGTGGATCGATGCGATCGCTCGGATCATCAAGAAAGCCGTGGAACAGGGCGACGTGCGAAAAGACGCCGATGCGATGGGCGTCGCGCGTGTGTTGGTGTCGATGTACCTCGGCCTACGCCAGTGCAGCGACCTGGCCGACGCCGAACGTTTCCTGCGTGAACTCGAGGCGGCCTGGTCGCTGATGGTGCCGGGCATCGTCGTCGACGACCGCAGAACCTATGTCGTGGAGTTCATCAAGAGACGGACCGGTATCGCGATCAGGAAGGCCAAGCCCCTTCGCCGGTGATCTATGATTCGCGTCCAGGCGTAGCCAACCGGTGAGCCGCGGATCCGGGAGGTGCTTGGAGAGTGGTGCGCCAAGCCCGCTCTGAGGCGACTCGGCAGCGGATCATCGCATCCGCAGTGCAGTTGTTCAACGAGGTCGGTTATGACTCCACCGCGTTAGGCGACATCATCGAGCACGCCGGGCTGACCAAGGGTGCGCTGTACTACCACTTCGACTCGAAGCAATCCCTGGCCACTGCGATCATCGAAGAGGGCAACGCCATCCTGCTGCGCGCGTTCAGCAGCATTACCAAACTGTCGGCGCCGGCCCTGGAGCGCATCATTCACGGCTCGTTCTTCGTCGGTCACCTGATGCGCACCGACATGGTGGCACGCATCGGGCTTCATCTGCTTCAGGCCTTGGGAGAGTTCAACGAGGTCGCGGTGCAGCAATACGAGGGGTGGGTGCACAGCGTGTTGCTGAACGTGACCGAGGGAATCGAAGAGGGCGATGTGCGACCGGATCTGGACACGCGCTCCATCAGCGAAGCGATCATCGGCGCGATGATGGGCGCCGAACTGCTTTCCAGCGCCACGACTTCGGGAACGGATTTGCTTCCACGGATCGCCACGATGTGGGACGTGCTGCTACCCGGGATCGCCACCGCCGACTCGCTGCCCTACTTTCGCGAGTTCTTGGCAAGGGAGTCGATGCGGCGCACGGCGTCGTCCTAGCGCAGCCCTACAGTTCGGCGTACCACAGCCGTTCGGTGAGGTCCTGGAACGTGGCGAGGGCCACCGGGTCGTCGCCGCGCAGCAGCGCCGACTTGCTCATCCGCGCCCGCACGACTGAGCCGTCCTCGTGCAGCAGTTCGACGACGAGGTTGGCGTGGGCGCGCACCAGCGACACGGCCGACTCGTCGGTCGGCATGGTGTGGAAGACGTCGGGGAATTTCAGCGCCATGATGTCCTCAGGCGTTTGACCCAGCATGTCGCCGAAGGCCGCGTTGGCGAACAGGATCTCCCCGTCTTCGGCGATGGCCAGCACGGGTACCGGTAGACGTTCGAGCACGACCAGTGCGGGCAACTCCCGCAACAGTGCCATGGGTGACTGTGGGTCCTGACCGCCTCGGCGCCGTTCCATGCCCTGATTATTGCTGGCTTGAAGTAAACCGTCACCCGCGATGGAAGATACGGACCCGCACCCGCCCCACTTGATTAACTAGGTTTACCCTGTGGGGGCGCTCGGCAGACAGGGGATCGACGATGGACCTCAGATGGTCGGAGACCGACATTGCGTTTCGCGATGAGGTTCGGGCATTTCTCAAAGACAAGCTGACGCCGGAGCTACGTCGCGCCGGGAAGTTGATGACCAGTGTCTACGCCGACCACGAAGCGAGCATGGAGTGGCAGCAGATCCTGCACGAACGCGGCTGGGCGGCGCCGGCATGGCCGGTCGACTACGGCGGCTGCGACTGGAGCCTGACCCAGCACTACATCTTCAGCCGCGAATCCACGCTCGCCGGCGCGCCGTCCCTGTCGCCGATGGGTATCCGGATGGTGGCGCACGCCCTGATCGCGTTCGGCACCGACGAGCAGAAGGACTACTTTCTGCCGCGGATCCTGACCGGTGAGGTGTTCTTCTGTCAGGGCTACTCCGAACCGGAAGCGGGCTCGGATCTGGCGGCCTTGTCGATGGCTGCCGTGGACGACGGCGATGACCTCGTCTGCACGGGAAGCAAGATCTGGACCACCCACGCCCGCGAAGCCAACTGGATGTTCGCGTTGGTGCGGACGTCGAAGACGCAGAAAAAGCAGCAGGGCATCACGTTCGTGCTCATCGACATGACTTCGCCGGGCATTGAGGTCCGCCCGCTGGTGATGACATCGGGCGAAGAGGTGCAAAACCAGGTCTTCTTCGATGAGGTCCGGGTGCCCAAGAAGAACGTGCTGGGCAAGATCGACGACGGCTGGACGGTGGCCAAATACCTGCTGGAGTTCGAGCGCGGTGGCGGCGCCTCCTCCCCTGCCCTGCAGGTGATGGCCGACGAGATCGCCGGCGTGGCCGCCGATCAGCCGGCACCGGGCGGCGGCAAGCTGATCGACGATCCCGCGTTCGCCCGTAAGCTCGCCGACGCGCGGATCCGCACCGAGGTGCTGGAGATCCTCGAGTACCGGGTGCTGGCCACCGTCGCCGAAGGCAAGAACCCCGGCGTCGCCGCCTCGATGCTCAAGGTGCTGGCCACCGAATTGAGCCAGGCCATCACCGAACTCGCGATGGAGGCCGCCGGTCCCCGCGGCCGGGCCTACCAGCCTCACGGCACCTGTCCGGGCGGGCCGGTGTCGATGTTCGAGCCGCCACCGGACGGCTATCTCAGCGGTGAGCCGTGGCAGGCCGTCGCGCCGCTGCGCTACTTCAACGACCGGGCCGGCTCGATCTACGCCGGCAGCAACGAGATTCAGCGCAACATCCTCGCCAAAGCGGCACTCGGACTTTGATGAAGGGCTTGCTATGGATTTCAAGCTGAGCAAGGAACAGGAACTGCTGCGCGACGGCCTGGTCAAGTTCCTGTCGACGCGATACGACCTGGACAAGAGCCGGGCCGCGGCCAAGACAGGTCCCGGGTGGCAGCCGGAGATCTGGGCGGGTTTCGCCGACGAGTTGGGCATCCTGGGGGCGGCGTTACCCGAGGACGTCGGCGGCATCGGCGGCGGACCGGTCGAGATGATGGTGATTGCCGAGGCGCTGGGACAGTCGCTCGTGGTGGAGCCGTATGTCGACACCGTCGTGGTGGCTGGTGGGCTGTTGCGCCGCGCCGGCGGCGAGGTGGCGACCGCGCTGCTGGAGCGCGTCGTCGCCGGGACGGCCGTGGTGGCCTTGGCCGCCACCGAAGCCGAATCGGGTGACAACTGGCGTGGCGCGGCAACGCTCGCCGAGCCCGACGGTGACGACTGGGTGCTGCGGGGCGCCAAGATCGTCGCCGCCAGCGCGCCGTTGGCGTCGCACCTTCTGGTCACGGCGCGCACCACCAACGGAATCTCGCTGTTCGTCGTCGATCTCGCCGAGGCCGCCGGCGGCCTAACGGCCCAGCACTACCGGACCGTCGACGATCGCCGCGCGTCCGATCTGGTCTTCGACGGTCTACGGCTGGGGGGCACCGCGCTTCTCGGTGAGGAGGGCGGCGCAGCGGCGTCGTTGGAGCAGGCCCGCGACGAGGGCGCGGCGGCGGTGTGCGCCGAAGCCGTGGGCTGTATGCGAAAGGTGTTGGCGGACACCGTCGAATATGCCAAGCAGCGTCAGCAGTTCGGGCAGCCGATCGGCAGCTTCCAAGCGCTGCAGCATCGCATGGTCGACATGCATATGGAGCTCGAGCAGTCGGTGGCCGCTGCTTATCTGGCGATCCTCAACCTCGAAGCCGAGCCGGTCATGCGGGCGCGGGCGGTGTCGGCGGCGAAGGCCACGATCGGGCGGGCCGCGCGGTTGATCGGCCAGGAGGCCGTGCAGCTGCACGGCGGGATGGGCATGACCGAGGAGCTCGCGATCGGTCACTATTTCAAGCGGCTGACCGCCCTGCAGTACGAGTTCGGCTCGACCGATCACCATGTGTCGCGCTACGCCGCCCTGACCCGCTAGGCCTCGGCGCTCCCTCGCGGCGTGGGCCGCTAGACCCGCAGCTGCTGGTCGATGTAGGCGGTGACGACATCGGTCAGCGCCCGCAATTCGCGACCGACGTCGATCGGTTCGGAGACCGTCATCTTGGCCATCATCGCCCCCATCAGCGTGGTCCACATCAGGTTGCCCACGGCGTCGGCGTGCGCCTCGTCAAGACCTTCGGTGACGTAGCGGCCGAGCCGGGTCAGGGCGGAGAACAGCTCAGCGAGATGGCGTTGCTGCGCATCGGTGCGGCTCGTGCGGGTCGCGATCAGGATCTCAAGGGCGGCAACCGATGTGGGGCTCAAGAAGGCCTCTGCCACCGCATTGATCACCATCTCGGCGCGCTGCCGGCCGGCGTGCGCACCCAGCCGGGGTTGTAGGCCGGCCAGACAGGACTGCAACTGCGCGAACCCCTCGTCGACGACGGCCATCAGCAAGCCGTCGCGGTCGCCGAAATGGTACTGGATGACGCCCCACGTCACGCCGGCGCGCTCGGTGATGTGCTTGGCGCTCGCCGCGCCGAACCCCTCGTCGAGCACGCACCGAACGGTCTCGTCGACGACCATCGCGCGGGTGCGGTCCGCCCGTTGTTGCTTGCCGTTGGCGGGACGGCGCGGGGCAACGTTGCCCGCCCGGGTCGCGTCCACCGCTATTTCTTGAACCGCCCGGCGAAGCCGCGCAGAGGGACGTCGGCGCTGGTGAGAATCCCCGGCGGCGCGTCGATGACCGAGCGGATCGCGTGCAGCGCAGGCATACCGGTCACCGTCATGCCGATCGAGGCGAAGTTCGATGGATCGGACAGGTCCACACCGGGTTTCGGGAAAATCATGTGCTTGTTGTAGATGCACGGATCACCCTTGATGTGGGTGATGTAGCAGCCCTGGATGTCCCAGTGCGGATCGGTGTGCGGGGTCATCTGCCACTCCAGATGAGTCTCGACCCGCGGCACGCCGTCCACCATGCCCTGGTACTTGATGTAGTTGCCGCCCAGCGACCCCTTCGGCAGCTGGTACCAACCGAGGTCGACATCCTTTGTGCAAGCGCCTAACTCGTAGGAGAACTTGACCTCGTCGAGTTCGAGGTCGAAGCAGTCAGCCATCATCAGCACGCTGTCGGCGAAGACGCGGGTGTACTTCTCGAGCATGCCGGGGATCTCGGGATCGTCGACGGGCCTGCCATAGCCCACCTCGATCCAGGTGTCCTTCGAGTGATGACAGGACACGTCGACGGACTCGATCGTCGTGACGTTCTCGATCTCGGCGACGTCGGCCGAACACACCACACCCAGGATCTGGTTGAGGCCGGGGTTCATCCCGGTGCCGTAGAACGTCGAACCGCCCTTCTCACATGCCGCCTGCAGCAACTGCGACACCGGCTTACCCGACGGGTGCGGATGGTTGGTGTCGCGGTGCCAGCCGGTGATCCAGTCGGCGGTGGTGACGATGTCGATGCCCGCCTCGAGGACCTTGATGTACAAGTCTTCGTCCGGGAACACCCCGTGGAAGGTCAACACGTCGGGCTTGGCCGCGATGATCTCCTCGACCGTGCCGGTGGCGGTGACACCGACGTGGTCGATTCCAACAATGGCGCCGGCGTCGCGGCCGACCTTTTCGGCGGTGTAGCAATGCAATCCGACAAGCTCAAGATCGGAATGGGCGCCGATCCGCTTGATCATCTCGGTGCCGAGGTTGCCGGTGGCGACTTGGAAGACGCGAATTGGGCGTGGGCTCATGCGTTCAGCCTTTCTCAGGTGTCGGCAGCTCGGCGGCCGAGCCGCCGAGCCCGTCAGGATAAAACTGGGTGGCCCACTTACGGATCGCGGTGAACCCCTCGTATTCGGAGCCGGCGAGCGCCGGCGGATCGGAATACCGTTGGTGCGACCAAATGTGGATGTCCTGGGTGAACTGCCGGATGACTTCCTCACCGAACTGGCGCGCCTTGGCCTCTGCGCGCGCCGGGTCCCGCACTGCCCCACCCTTCGGACGGCCGATGTAGACCATGAACCGCACGTCGGCGGTGCGATCGTCGACGGGGGTGACCGCCGAGATGGTCCGGTTGTCCACCATGCCCCAGCTCTTGGTGACCGCGATGCCCAAACCGCCGTTGATCGCCTCGACGCCGCTCTTGACGTCGTCGATCGACTGGTTCTCGTCACCCTCGAAGGTGATGGTGAAGTCGACGAACGACACCGGCTGGTCGAAATCGTGGCGGGTGAACACCGGCACGATGGGCGTCTTGTGCACATACTTGAAATGCGCAAAGTCCACGCCGTTTTCGAGCACGTATTGCGGATGCAGTTCCAAGCCTTCGCGAAACAAGGTCATCTGCGGGTAGTAGTCGTCGGCGCTGCTGCCGTCGGCGAAGCTCGCGAACACGTCGGGAGCATCGAAAAACGGTGCACGGCCTTCGATGTCGTGCCACAGGTAGATCGACTCGTTGCGCTCGACGACCGGATAGGTGCGGATGCGCCTGCCGCGGTTCGGCCGGCTCTCATACGGGATGCAGACGTTGCGTCCCTCGGTATTCCACTGCCAACCGTGGAAGGGGCACTGGATGACGTCGCCCTCCACATGGCCCCCGTAGCCCAGGTGGGCGCCGAGGTGCTCGCAGTAGGCGTCCATCACGACGGCTTCACCGGACGCAGTGCGCCAGCCGATAATCTCGCGGTCGAAGTACTTCATCCGCCGCACCTCGCCGGGCTGGATCTCGGCCGACCACGCGACCTGAAACCATCCGGTCGGTTTCATCGACAACGGCGGCTTGGCCATCGGCGCCCTCTCTTCGACACGGCCGGATGCGCAAATGATAGAGCACTCAATGTTAAAACCGCCAGCAGTTGGCGCAGCCGCCGACGCCGGCGTGGACGCGTTGGTGGTCGAAGGCGTGGAGGGCGGCGGGTACAAGTCTGGCCAGCCTCGAGCTGCTGCCGGTGTCGGAGATCGTGCAGCGGACGTGGAAGGGGATCGACGCGGCATTGGTCGCGGCGCACACCCGCGCGGGCACCTGACGGCAACGCACCCGAAGCGCTAAGCGACTTCCTCCAGCTTGCGCACGGTGCGTGTGGCCTGGGGGCAAACCGCGCGTGCGGTGCGCGGGCCCCTGGCGCGCTGCCGGAAGGCGATCAGCGAGCCGGAGCGGACGACGCCAAGCGGTCCCGGCCCGGCGAACCGCGCGATAGCGCTCGACCGCACCACGAACGCCGCCCTGGCCTGGCGGTACCCCAGCCGAACACCGGCCGCCACGATGATCAGCAGACCCGCGACACCCGGCAGCGCCAACGCGGCCAGCGCCGTCAACGAGGCGGGCACTAGAACGGCGCTGACGACGTGATCCAGGAACGACTTGGCGGCGGGCGGGCCGGCGGTCTCGGGCGCCGACGGCACCGTCCCGGCAACCGAAAGCGGCTTGTTCAGACCGTTGCTGATGACGGTTCCCAGCGCGGCGCGCGGGGTCATGGCGCCGAACAGCGACGCACCGGCGGGCCCCACAGACGGCACCTGCGACACCTGCGGCCCGAACAGCGCGGGCTCCTCGGCGGGCACCAGCGTCGGACGCTGCGAAGCGACGCCCCCGATGAAGGTCGGCGGTTCCACCGGCGGCATGGTGACCATCAGCGAATACAGGTTCGACGGCACGTACACGATCGGCACGATGGCATCGGCGACCGTGGTGAGCATGTACTGCACCGAGGTGATGACGTCGGTGATCGGCGTCTTCGACGTCGGCAGTGCTGCCAGGGTGCGCGGCACCGTCTCCATCACCTGCACCACCGTGGTGAACGCGTTGGTGATCGGCTCGATGGCCTCGAGGAACTGTGCGCTGTAGTAGGGCGAGAACCTGTCCGGTGTGCTCTGCGGCGCTGCGGGTGTGCGGGTCAGCGCCGCCTGCACCGCGCCGCGCCAACCCGACGACGTCGACGACGACGCGGGCGTGGTCGGTGTGGGTTCGGTGGACGCGGCAGCCGGGGTGGTCGTCGCCGGGGTGGTCGTCGCCGGCGTGGTCGTCGCCGGCGTGGTCACGGCCAGCTCATCGGCGGGGGTGGTCGTCTCCTCGACAAGCTCCTCTTCGGTTCCCGCCAGATCCGGGAGGACGACGGCCGAGTTGTCGTCGGCGTCGTTCGCGATCCCGAGGTCATTGAAGAACGCGGTGATCCGCTGCCTGACCTGCCCGAACGGACGGCTGACAGCTGAGTCGTCGTCATCGCCGGCCTGCTGCACTGTCGTCGTACTCGTGGTGGTCGTCGGGCTGCTGTCCGTATCGTCGGACGCCCCGCCGGCCGACTCAGAACTCTGGCTGGCAGATGAGGTGCGTTGGCTGGACGTCGAGGAACTGCCCGACTCGGAGTCGGCCGTGGCAACCGCGCCGGCACTACCGATGAACAGGCCTAACGTGAGCGTGCACACGCCCGCTGAGATGCGCAAAACTGACGTAGGGATGATCGCCTCCGTCCAGCAAGCCCCCGCCCGCGAATAGTCGGTCGCCATTGTCGCATACAGAGGCCGACAACTGCACCAATCCACTACGAATGGCCGCGTACGGTCGGGCGCGCCAGTTCGACGCCAGCTTACGAATTCAGCAGGTGCGGACGCGGGGACCTGATGCAGAATTCGTCGCGATGAGCGCGAAACGAGTTCTCGTTCTGGGATCTGGATTCGCCGGCCTGTGGGCGGCGCTGGGTGCCGCGCGGCGACTCGAGGAGCTCGAGGTGCCCCGCGGCGACGTCGACGTCACCGTCGTCAGCGCCCAACCGTTTCACGACATCCGGGTCCGCAACTACGAGGCCGATCTGAGTGCCTGCCGGATCCCGCTGCCGCAGCTGCTCGAGCCCGCCGGCGTCGGCCATATCTCGGCCGAGGTGACCGGGATCAATGCGTCGGCGGCCACGGTCAGCACCGCCGACGGAGCGACGCTCGGCTACGACCGTCTCGTGCTGGCGGTGGGCAGCCAGGTGGTCAAACCGAATCTGCCCGGGCTGGCCGAGTTCGGCTACGACGTCGACACCTACGACGGCGCGACGAAGCTGCATGCGCACCTGCAGGGTCTGGCCCGGCGCGGATCAGGGCGGGCGACCGCCACGGCGGTGGTCGTCGGCGCCGGTCTCACCGGCATCGAAACCGCCAGCGAGTTGCCGTCGATGCTGGCCGATGCGCTCGGACCGGCCGCCGCGCCGCGGGTGGTCCTCGTTGACCGCAACCCGCGGGTCGGTTCCGACATGGGCGACTCGGCTCGCCCGGTCATCGAGAATGCGTTGGCGCACAACGGCGTCGAAGCCGTCACCGGCGTCGGCGTCAGCGCCGTCGACGAATCCGGTGTGACGTTGTCGTCGGGCGAGGTCATCCCGGCAGCCACCGTGGTGTGGTGCGCCGGGATGCGCGCGAACCCGTTGACCGCACAACTCGGGGTGCCGTGCGACAGGCTGGGCCGCCTACCCGTCGACGAATACCTGCGCGTGCACGATGTTGCCGGCGTCTTCGCCGCAGGCGATGTGGCGGCGGCCCGGATGGACGACGAACACGTTTCGGTGATGTCGTGCCAGCACAGCCGACCGATGGGCCGCTACGCCGGTCACAACGTGATCGGCGACCTGCTCGACGCACCCCAGCTGGCGCTGCGAATCCCGTGGTACGTCACGGTTCTCGATCTCGGCGCCGCCGGAGCGGTCTACACCGAAGGCTGGGACCGGCAGGTGGTCGCCACCGGTGCAGCGGCCAAGGCGACCAAGAACACGATCAACCGCGAGCGCATCTATCCCCCGCTCACCGGTGATCGGACCGCCCTACTGGAAGCGGCGGCCCCCCACGTGCAGGCCGCACCGGCATACGGGCACTAGGGTCTGCCGTTGCGTTCCCGGTGTTTGCAGCCCGGCCAGCAGCATGGCCGACGCATCCCCTCTTCCAACTCCTCCTGGGTGCGCCGGATGCGGCGTTCGCGAGTCGCCGCTTGCTTGGCGTCCTCGACCCAGCAGATGAACTCGTTGCGCGCCAGCGGGGTGATGTCCTTCCACGCGGTTAGCGCCGTGTCGTTGGCGACCAACGCCGTCCGCAGATCCGCGGGCAACTTGTGGACCACCCCGCCGGGTACTCGCTGACTACTCACGGCGGTCACGATAATCCAGCTTTGTCGGCGGCCGTGTGTCGCAGATCCAATTGCCCGGCGCGGTGCCTATTCTCGGCGGATGGTCGAGTCCACCGAGGACCCAGTGCTCATCCACACCGACGGCGGGTGCCGGCCCAACCCCGGTCCCGGCGGCTGGGGCGCGGTGCTGCGGCACCGCCAACACATCCGCGAGATGTACGGCGGTGAGCCCGGTCAGACCAGTAATAACCGGATGGAGCTGATGGCGCCGATTATGGCGTTGGAGGCGCTGACCCGACCGGTGGCGGTGCGCATCCACACCGACAGCACCTATGTGCGCAACGGCATCACGAAGTGGGTGCTGGGTTGGGAGCGCAACGGGTGGCTGACGGCGGCCAAGCAGCCGGTGAAGAACGTCGATTTGTGGCAGCGGCTGCAAGCGGCGTGCGCGCGGCATCGCGTCGAGTGGTTCTGGGTGAAGGGCCACGCCGGTGTCACCGACAACGAACTGGCCGACGCGCTGGCGACCCGCGGGCTTCAGGAAGCCTGCGCGCTGCAGCAGCCGCCGATTGGCGCTTTGTCGCGCTGAGGCTCTATTTTCTTCCAGGTGATGTCCTTCGCTCGCTGGACCGTTCCCTTCCTCACCTTTGCCGCGGTTGCCGGTATGGGTCTTGTGGCCGATCCGGTGCTGATCAACCCTGTCCCGCAGGTTCGCCTCGCCGCCGAGGCAAACCCGTTGGCCGGAATGCCGTTCTATGTCAATCCCCGGTCGAAGGCCAGGGCCGCTGCAGACGGCGTCGATCCGCCGAGCCCCGTGCTCAACGCGATCGCCGACACGCCCACGGCCTACTGGATGGACCATCTGTCCACCCCCGCGGTGGACGCGAAGTACATCGCCGACGCGCAAGCCGCCGGCACCATGCCGATCCTGGCGCTGTACGGAATCCCCAACCGCGACTGCGGCAGCTACGCCGCCGGCGGGTTCGGGTCGGCCGGCGCCTACCGGGGCTGGATCGACGGGGTCGCGGCCGCCATCGGGTCGGGCCCGGCGGCTGTCATCCTCGAGCCCGATGCACTGGCCATGGCTGACTGTCTGCCGGCAGAGCAGCGTCAGGAACGCTTCGACCTGATGCGCTACGCCGTCGACACGCTGACCCGCAATCCGGGCACCGCGGTGTACGTGGACGCCGGACATCCGCGCTGGGTGGGTGTGGAGGACATGGCCGCCCGGCTCAACGAGGTGGGTGTGGCCAAGGCGCGTGGCTTCAGCCTCAACACCGCGAACTTCTTCACCACCGAGGAGTCGATCGGGTACGGCAACGCGATCTCCGGGCTCACCAACGGCGCCCACTACGTCATCGACACCTCGCGCAACGGCGCCGGCCCCACCGACGAGGAGTTGTACTGGTGCAACCCGCAGGGGCGTGCGCTCGGTGCGCGGCCGACCACCCAGACCGCGAGCCCACAGGTCGACGCCTATCTGTGGATCAAACGCCCCGGTGAATCCGACGGCGCGTGCCGAAACGGCGCCCCGCCGGCGGGTCGTTTCGTGAACCAGTACGCCATCGACTTGGCCCGCAACGCCGGGTGGTAGGGCGCATCCGGTTGCTCGTGAAACTCGTCGACACCGAGCTCGGCGAGGACGCGGCGCCGTTCGGCTTGAACCTTTTCGGTACTCGGGAAGTCCGATACCGGCAGGGTCAGTAGGAGCGGCGCAGCCGCATCCCCAGTGGGCGACCGTCGGGGTCGAGGACGAACCGGTAGCCGGGCACGGTGAACCAGCGGCGCAGGGACCCGGGCGGTTCTTGCTCGCGATCGGGCGCGTGGGCGCGGAACCGGCCGGGCGGCCGCGACCCGTCACAGCCGCCGGTGTACCAGGCGTCGAGAGCAGCGGCTCGCCGACGCGCGATCGCCACGGCGGCATCGGGTTCGAGAAGGTCGGTGTCGGCGCCGGGCTCGATGTCGAGATGTTCGCGCATGAGGTCGAGCCGTAACTGACGGGCGAATCTGCGTGCACCGTCACCTAATTCGGCCGGATCGGTCGGCGGGCGCAGATCGCGGTCGTCGTCAAGGACAGCCGCAGTCAACTCCGAGTCGTGAGTCCAGGACCGGTTGTTCAAGTTACTGCTGCCCACGGCCGCCCACACGTCGTCGATGATGCACACCTTGGCGTGCACGTACACCGGCCGGCCCTGGCAATTTTCGATGTCGAAGATCTGCACGCGGTCGCCGCCGGCCGCGCGCACCATCGCGATGGCCTCGCTCTGACCGAACTTGGCGGCTCGCCGCGCCACCTTCTGGTCGATCCGGCGTGGGACGACCGCGATGAGCCGCAGCCCCGGTGCGCGCCGCAGCGCAGCGGCGAAGATGCGCGCGATGTCGACCGACCACAGGTACTGGTCCTCCAGATACACCAGCCGCTGAGCCCGGCTCAGCGCTTTCGCGTAGGCGCGGGCGACGCTGCGCTCCCCCAGCGGAGCGAATGGGTATGGGGGCCGGCGTCGAGGATAAGTCCGGAGAATCTGCACCGCGCAGTGTCCGGCAGCAGGCGGATACGGCGTCGGGGCGGGCAGTGGCGACGCCGTTCTGGGCAGGCCGCGGATCCGGTCGGGGACGACGTGCCAGGGCAGTCGCGCCAGTCGCGCCGGGTCCTCCCACCGTTCCCGAAAGGCATCCTCCAGGTCGCGTACCACCGGACCGCGTAGCTCGAGTTGGATGTCGTGGCGCGCAGGAGTTTCGCCGTACTCCTCGTCCGACGAAACCGATTGCGGGTCACCCTGGTGTTCGATGTCGTCGCGGCTGCCGCGGCTCAGATCGATCCCGCCGACGAATGCCACGTCATCGCGCGGGCACCCAGGGTGGCGGATGACCACGCACTTCTGGTGGTGGCTGCCCAAAGCACGGATTCGCTGGTCGAGCAGCACCTCGGCACCCGCACGGCCGACATCGGCGGCGAAGGTTCGATTCTGTTCGAAGTGGTAGCCGAAAAGGTTCATGTGCGAGCGCCACAGCAGACCACGCACCAGCGCACCGCGTCGCGCGGCGCCTCCGAGCGCCTCGGCGGCCGTCGGTCCATGGTCGCCGAGCAATTGTTCGCGGTCGGCGCGCCAGCCCGTGAAGAGCACCGGATCGCCTTCTGCCGTCGAGGCCAGGGCGTCGGTGAGGACGGAGAAGTAGGGCTGTCCGTGCACGAGCGGGCGGGCCGAGTTGTCGGCTGTCCATGCACGCACCTGTGCCGCGGGGTTACCGCGTTCGCTGCCGGTGAGGAACCAGTCGTCGACCGCGGGCTCGCGGGATTGGCCAAGCCCGAGAATCTTTCGGAGCTGCGGCAACATTTCTTGGCCGTTGGGCGCTGCGACGATGGTGGCGTCGAACACTGGTTGAGGCCGATTCATTGTCTGGCGCAATGCAATAGCTGCCACCCGGCCCGGATGACGTTGAACGAAGTCGGTGAAGAGCTTCGGGTCATGGCCTCCGTCGTCGCCCACCAGCACCCACCTCAGGTCGGGATGTTGCTCGGCCAGCCGGGCAAGCACGGCGCGTTTGCCCCCTTGACCGGCCGGCGCGAACTCGTGCTCGGACATGAGTGCGCTGCCCGCCGGGTAGCCATCGCGCTGCAAGAAACGTAAGACAGGGCGGGCGAACCTGCTTGGAACGGCAGTCAGGTAGAACACCGGGTTGCCGGGTGCGGCCTCGGCGAGGCTGCGCAGCAGATCCGGCATGCCCAGCAGCGACCGTCGGTCACCGGGCCTGCGGGCCAGTAACGCCTCAAACCGACGCAATAGCCGAAGCGGGTGCGCGATCCGGAGAACCCCGTCGACGTCGTAGACCACCCCGAGCGAGTCGCCGCGCGGTCCTGGCGCCGCGTTCGCAGGCGGGGGTATGTCGTCGTCGGGCATTGATCCACTGTTTCCCCACATAAGGTGGGCGTAACCGCAACCTGCGGCGTCTAAGTGGAGCTACGGGGATTCGAACGCCGCAACGGCATCCAGGCGATATGCCGGACAGCACCGACCACCGGTGAAACGATAAACGGCGTGGACGCCCGCCGGGGTGGTGGCAGTGGACCGACCGCGGATCTGATCTGCGGTTCCTGCGGCGCGCGTTCTGCATCCGCGGTCAAGTTCTGCAGCGAATGCGGTGCGCGACTCACCCAGGCCGCCCAGTCGCCCGAGTACAAACAGGTGACGGTGTTGTTCGCCGACGTGGTGCGCTCACTGGACATCGCAGCCAACCTCGAGATGGAACGGTTGCGCGAGGTCATCACCGAGCTGGTGGAGCGTTCGGCAGCGTTGGTGCGCCGCTATGGCGGCACCGTGGATTACAACGGCGACGGCGTGATGGCGATCTTCGGTGCCCCAACAGCCCTGGAAGACCACGCCTTTCGAGCATGCGCGGCCGCCTTGGCCATTCAGGACGAGGTGCAGCAATTGGCCTCCGAGGTAGCACGCCACGACGGCGTGGCGCTGCGGGTGCGGGTGGGGTTGAACTCGGGTCAGGTGATCGCCGGTGACATCGGTTCGGGGTCGCTGGGCTATGCGGCCACCGGACACCACGTCGGCTTTGCCCAGCGGATGGAATCGGTGGCACCCGCTGGCGGGGTGATGCTCTCGGAGTCGACGGCCCAACTGGTCGAGGACCGCGTCGTGCTGTCAGAACCGCAGTGGGTGCGGGTCAAGGGGTTCGACGACGCCGTGCCGGCGCGCCGGTTGCTCGCGATCGGGGCGCGACGGTGCCCGACCGTGCGCACCGAGGCGGCCCTAGTCGGTCGGCGCCCGGAAATGGCGACCGTCGACTCCGCAGTGCAGCGCGGGGTCGACGGCCACGGTGGTGTGGTGAATGTCGTGGGCCCGCCGGGCATCGGCAAGAGCCGTCTGGCCCGCGAGGCGGCAGCGGCCGCGGCCGGTCACGGCGCCGAGGTGTGCTGGACCTTTTGCGAATCGCATACCAGCGACATCGCCTTCCACGCGGTGACAGCGCTGCTGCGGGCCGGCATCGGCGTGACCGAACTCGACGACGGGGCCGCCCGCGTCCGGGTGCGCGCGCAACTTCCCGATGCCGACCCGCAGGATCTGCTGCTGCTCGACGACCTTCTGGGCATCGCCGAACCGGACAGCATGCCGACCGCAATCGACGCGGACACGCGCCGACGCCGGTTGACCGCGCTCATCAACGCTGCATCGTTGGCCCGCACCGAACCGGCGCTGTACATCATCGAAGACGCGCACTGGATCGACACCGTCAGCGAATCGCTGATCGCCGACTTCCTCGCGGTGATCCCGCGCACCTCCTCGACCGTGCTGATCACCTATCGCCCCGAGTACCGTGGCGCGCTGACGCAGATGCCTGGAGCCCAGCAAATACACCTCGGCCCGCTGGATGATTCCGACACCGCGACGCTGCTCGGTGAGCTGCTGGGCTCGCATTCGTCGGTCGCGCAGCTGTCCACGGCCATCGCTGAGCGAGCCGCGGGAAATCCATTCTTCGCCGAGGAGATGGTCCGGGAGTTGGCTCAGCGCGGGGTGCTGCACGGTGAGCGCGGCGCCTATGTGTGCGATGCACACACCGAGGACGTCGCTGTACCGGCGACGGTGCAGGCGGCCATCGAGGCGCGCATCGACCGGCTCAGCCGTCAAGCCAAACAAACGTTGACCGCCGGGTCGGTGATCGGCGCCCGCTTCGACACCGGGCTGCTGACGGCACTGGGCATCGACGCGGCGGTCGACGAGTTGATCGGCGTGGAACTGATCGACCAGTTGCAGTCGGACCGGCCGGCCGAGTACGCCTTCCGCCATCCCCTGATCCGCGCAGTGGCGTACGAATCCCAGTTGAAATCCCACCGCGCCGAACTGCATCGGCGGCTGGCCGCCGTCATCGAGGCCCGCAGCTCTGCCTCGACAGACGAAACGGCGGCATTGATCGCCGAACACCGCGAGGCCGCCGGTGATCTGCACGACGCGTACGGCTGGCACATGCGCGCGGGAGCGTGGTACACCAACCGCGACCTCGCCGCTGCCCGCAACAGTTGGGAGCGGGCCCGTTGTATCGCCGACCGGCTACCTTACGACGACCCCAAGCAGCTGTCGATGCGCATCGCTCCGCGTACGATGCTGTGCGCCACTGACTTTCAAGCTCGCGCTGTCGAGCAGAGCCGGGGCCGTTTCGCCGAGCTACAGCAGTTGTGCCACGCGGCCGGGGACATGGCCTCGCTGGCCATCGGCATGAGCGGACCGGCCACCGAACTCTGCTACACCGGAAGCACGCGTGAGGCGGCGCTGCTGTCGTCCGAGCAGATGGCCTTACTGGACTCGATCGGCGATCCGGGCCCGGTCATGGGGTTGGCGGCCATAGCCTTCGTCAATTGGCTCGGCGTCGGAGCCTTCGGCGAGATCCTGCGATTGTCACAGCGCATCGTCGACCTGGCGGCTGGCGAACAGAGCAAGGGCGCCGGATTCGGCGTGACATCACCGTTGGCACTCGCGCTGGGGTGGCGCGGCACCGCACGCTGGTGGCTGGGCCGCGGCGGATGGAACCAGGACCTCCACGACGCCGTCGCGATGGCCCGGCGCAGCAACGCCGAGACACTCTCCGGCGCCATCGCCTGGACCTACGGATTCGCGTTGCAGTACGGCGTACTTCGGGCCGATGACTCCGTGGTGCGCGCGAGTGAGGATGCGCTGCAGCGCGCCCAAAGCGCCAGCAATGACCGCGCGGTGGGCTTGGCCGCGTACACGCTGGCCGTCGGACTGCTGAACCGGGATGTCGCGGCCGACCGACGCCGCGGGCTGGAGCTGATGATGCAGACCCGCGAGCTGTGGCTACGCAAGCGGGCGCTCTTTCTCATCCCGGTCACCGACGTGTGGGCTGCGCGTGAAGCTTTCGGGCATGGCGACTGCGATGTCGCGGTTGAGCTGATGCGCTGCGCCGTCGACGAGCTGCGCAGGGCCGAGAATGTTTTCTATGGTGCTTGGGCCACCGGCGTTTTGGTGGAGACGCTGCTCGAGCGCGGCCGCGAGGACGATCTGGGCGAGGCCGAAGAGGCAATCGACCGGATGGCCGACTTCTGGTCCGACCCCGGGTCGGCCATCCGCGAGGTCATGCTCTTGAAGCTGCGTGCGCTAGTCGCCGGCGCGCGCGGCGACAGATCCTTGTATCACGATCTGGCGGGCCGCTACCGCGCCGCCGCGGAATCGCTTGGCTACGAAGGACACACCGCGTGGGCCGAGCAGATGGCCGTGGCGGCGAACCATTAGGAGGCAGCGTCGTCGCCGCCCGACGGGCCGCCGGTCGAGGCCGCCGCAGTCGAGGACGATTGGTCGTCCGCGGTAGTTGCCGTCGGCTGCTGGTCGGTCCCAAGCGATTCGCTCACGTCAGTTTCGTCCGACTCTGACTCTGACTCGGGGGTTTCCGTGGCCGGATCCTCAGGCGTCGACCCGGCTTGCGGGTCTTGGACACTGGGTTCCTCCGACGTCGCGTTGGTGGTCTCGATGTCCGGCGACGCTGTCGGCCCGTCCGTTTCGGTCGCGGTCTGCGTTCCCAGATCGGTTTGGGTCACCGGTTCCGTGGCAGCGCTTGACTCCGTGGCGGTTTCGCCCACCGTCGGCAAGGTTGCGGTGAGGGTCCAGGTGTCAGCGCTGTCGGCAGCCGCTTGCGTCGGCGTCGACTGGCGGGAGACGTCGACGTCGTCGGCCTGGGTGACTGAAGATGCGGTCGTGGCCGACGTGGAGGTAGGCGCCAGCGGCGGTAAGCCGAACAGAGCCAGGGCATTGTTGATGCATTCGCCGATCGCGTCGGCCAGACCTTGGGCGAGATCCCCGATGTCGAGCAACGGAATCAGCCGAGCCGGCGTGGGCTCCCACGGGGCGATGGTGCGGTCATAGCCCAACTCCACGAGAAACCGGAAGAACGGCTCCACCACGTCGATCAACGCCTCCGGCACCCCGAGATCGCGAAGCGGTTCGAACAGCGGCAGATTCTCGGTCTCGAACAGGTAGTAGCTGGTGGTACCGGAAGTGCCCTGGTAGGCCGGTGATGTGGTGGGGTCTGCAGGCAGGCTGACGTCGAACGGATTGGTGTGCAGGTACAAGAACCCCATGAGCGCGTTCAGCGTGGCGAAGATGTTGAGCGGATACAACGGGAAATCGGCTAAGCCGTCGTACTTGCGGGTGATGACGATGGTCGTGAACGGGGTGTCGGTCAGCTCGGGCCCGTCGAACGTCCAGTCGAGGATCGGGATGTAGAGGCCGGGGAACCGGGCGTGTAGGCCGCCGTTGGGCAGGTTGGAATCGCCGCCCAACACGAAGTCGATGTCAGGAGCCGTGGTCCCGTCCGGATATTTCGCGGCGAGCCTGCGCTTCACGATGTTCGCGATGGTCGCGCTTTGCGAGTAGCCGTAGATCACGAGGTTGTCGTTGCCGTGCGCGGCCATCGCCGCCTCCAGGTTTGCCACCCCGGCCGTGACCGACTGATTGGGGGTGAGGTCGAACAGCCCCGACAGTTTCCACCACGGTTCATCGGGCCAGCCCGGACCGCCGGGTCCCCATACGCGCCGATCCCCGATCGCCCACCCGATGAGACGGGCGACGCCAGTGGCCGGCCATAGCTCTCCCGGCGTGGTGACCGCGACGTAGTCGATGTCCTCGCCGGGGTAGGCCGGGACGATGAATTGGTTTTTGACGGCGTCGATGTAGGCCTCGTCGGGTGTCGGGACAGTGACGCCTCCCATGACCAACGCGGTCTTGTCGGCTGAAAGCTGCACGACGGGCGACACCGTCGAAACCGTCGCCAGCGCAACCGTGGCCGCCAACGTCGCCACGGCGACACCGACCGATACCGTCATACGTGTGATGTTGGGCCGAACATCGCGTGCGCGCCGCGCGGTCCCCGTGGCTCCGATGCCCAGCGTGCGTTCCATAGCCGACACATTCCTCGCGTGTAGCGCGACGACGCTCAGTAAGGCACCACTGCAATCTGGCCGGCCCCGACGCAGTACTACTTATATTCACTAGCTGCCGTCGTGGTTCCTATCCGGTGGGGCCGAATTTGTCGGATC
>NZ_JBEFTH010000016.1:0-81204 GCF_053483935.1 Mycolicibacterium sp. XJ879 | reverse complement strand
TTCGATCAACGCCTGAAGTCCAGCACGGATCAACTCGGCGAACACCGCGCCCGCGTCCGCGGACTTGAGCGCATCGAGCTGGGCGAGCAAGGCAGAATGGTCCTGGGTCATCGCGTGGTGCGTCCTTTACTTGAGTCACTTTGGTCGGTAACTCAATGACCACTACGCGATGCCCCACTTCAAGAGGCTCAACGACACACCTCAAGGTCGGTCCCAGCCCGGTCGCCTCACGCCCGAAACCCCACCACCCCAGGGGACTTACCCCTCGACAGTGGCGCCTGCATGAAGTCGAGACCGAACGCGTGATTGGATCCTCCGCATCGTCGTACAGATTTACCGCGACAGCACCGCCGAGTGAACGAAGGATCGGCACGGTCTCGTCGCCGAACTAACCCGAGACGAACCAGCCGACATTGCCCGGCGGTCGATAAGGTGCGTCGTCCTTATGTCCCGCATGTCCACCGATGTCACTGCTTACGAGGTCATGATGAGATGACTCGTACCGGGCCCGCGTGGCGGTCCGTCTCTTTACGGGGGCACCTCAGCCACCTTCGATCTTGTATTCGGCTTCCATGAGCGAGCGTGCCGTGTCGGTTGTTGCTGGCATGATGATCGCGTGGACGAGCAGGAGGTCGTCGAGCAACTGCTGACGGGGTTCGACTACAGCTACTGGTTCGAGTGTCCTAATTGCGGTACGCGGGTAAACATTGCCGCCCACCTCTACGAGCTCCAGACGGTTTCCACCCCTAGTAGACTGCAGACGGCTCCCTTCTCGCGCTGCGGGCAGTGTGACACCGAAATCGATGTCACCCATCAACACCCAGTGCTACGCAATCCTGATGACATTGCGCTGCAGGATGATCGTGTGCATAAGCTTTTCTGGTATCACACCAGCACATACGAAAACTGGCCCGATGCCGAAGCCTATGCCGCTGCATACGAAGCACAGATGGCCGACGCGCGGCTTAGTCGGCGGTTGGCTAATCCACAACGCGCACGGGAGCAACACACTTCAAGGGCCGTACATATCGGCACCTATGAATCTGCAATCGAGAATATGCTGCGCAGACTTCATGACGAGGATAACCAGGATGGCTCGCCAATCCAGTACTGGCTGCATCGTGTTCAGATCCACTTGGAGCTAGGCGATCTCGCCCCTGGTGTTGGAGAAGAACCTACCGACTTCATGGGAAATGTTCCTATGTCAAAGCTTGACGTCGATTTCGGTGGGGCGCGCGCTGTCCGCTACGTCAACGTCAATGAAGCCGCTGGCTCGATCTCAATAGCGATCCACCCAGCCGTGATCGCCACTGTGGCCACCATCCCAATTCCCGTCGAGTCGGTCGCCGTCGAATCGGCCGCCGCCGCGGCCGCAGCCGCGCACGCAGTCAAAGCTCTCGCCGAGATTGCGCCGCTTCAGCCCGACACGACCGGGATCGATGACATGGTGCTGCGCTTCCCGTCATCTCTGGAAGACACGTATCCGGATCCCGCTAGCCCCGCACGCCGGCGGATAGAAACAGTGATAGAACAGCTCGACGCCTACAACGGGCAGCACAACCAGATCTGGGTTGAGCTGAAAACCGCTCTCGAGTTGGAGTATTTGCCGAAGGTCAACGACCAAGTCAGTGAACGGTTCCACGACGCGCTCGCCCACACCGGGGATCCCATCGAATACCACCAAAATTTTCGGCTGATGGCCGCACTCCTGGCCCACCCTAACGACGTTATCGCTCAATTCGCCGACGCTCCGACGCGCACCATCCGACTCGGACAGTAGAAGACGGTGCTTTACGGCGCGTCCGCGATGAACAGCAGCTGGCAATCCGGATCTGTGAGGTGTTTGTAGCAGCGACCGCCGTCTAACTTGGTCCAGAAATCGTCAGCTCCTTCGCTGAATGCGACCAGTCTTCGGTTGGGATGGCGCTCGACTAGGGCCCGTACTATATCGGTCCCAATGTGCTGGCGGCGATGCGTGTAGGGCACTTCGATTAAATGGATCTGAAGGGCAAGTGCTTCGATTTTGGGATCGACTCCGTACGAGTCACTGAGCCACATCTTCCGATCGACCAGGTGGACGCGGCCAACCTCATTGCCGCTGCGAAGTGCCTGAAGGAACAAGGGGTCATCCTCGAGGTAAGGCGGACTATCCCACCAGTCCTCCCTTTCGTAGTCGTCGGAGGATTCGAACGGAAGCCAGGTGTACTTGTCCGCGCCGCCCCGGCGCTTCTCGATCAACTCGATAGCCGCCACAAGCGCCAGCCTAGAACCTTGACCTAGTCGATTCGCTTTCGCAGTTGCTCGATCTCTCGGCGAAGACGGGGCGCGTGTCAGATGCATGGTTGCACCTAGCACCCCAGCTAGCGCCGGCGGAAAGAGGCGATGCCAGCGAGGCTGTCCTCTACGGCGCGACATTCAGATTGGCGACTTCTTGTTTGGTAGGAACGAAGCCGTCCTTGTGTGTACTTACGGCGGCTAGCTCATTCCAAACCTCAAGCACGTCATCCGCTATCGCATGAATTTCGGCCTGGGTCTTTTCTGTCTGCTCTGGACGCAGCTGAGAGAAGTGCACGAAGTGCTTACTCGCATCTGTCCAATAGTCGTTGAGTCGCGTGTTGCGGATTGCATCGGTGGGGGCTGTCCACGCCGCTACAACACTAGATGCTTTGAAATCCTGCGGCGGCTGTTGGTGCTTCGGGGATTTCGTTCGAGGAATCTCGAGATATTCGATCAGAGTACGGACGTGCATGTAGAACGAGTCCAACGCCGCCTGGCGCACGATGTAGGGAAACTGCCGATCCGAGATTACGGCGGGTAATTGCGCGACCATCGCTGCTGTACGGGCGGCCTCCATCCGAACCTCGCCGGGCGTTACCGACCTTGTGCTCGGGGGTTGCGGACTGCTCATGAACGCACAGTACCGGCACGTGCATTTCAACGTGACCGTCCGCAAAACGTCCGCGGCTCGGGCACAAACAGTCGCGTGGGTCCTCGGGGTGGACAGCTTGAGCACTACGCTTCCTGTCCCCTCGATGGGATCCAGACTCAGCCGGTGAGTGTCGCGTTTCGGGCCGTCTTTGCGTTTCTCGCGGTCCAGGATGAAGGTTGCGCCATCACGGATCACGGAGTAAACGGTGTCGGCTCCGCCCTCGAACGCCGACGATCCGCGGAGTGTCTTCCCGTCCTTGCCCGTGTGGTGGACACCGAGCACGACACCGCGACCGTTGGGTGTTCGTTCGCGGAGCCGGGTGAGCGCGTCGACCACGACGCCGCAGTCCTTCGCTGAGTTTTCGTCGGAACCAACCATGCACCGGGCGAGGGTGTCGAGCACGACGAAGCTGTAGCCGCCCCAGTCGATGAGCGCCTCTAGATTGCCTACGTCGACCGTGCGCGTGAGGTTCACACGTCGCGGTAGCACGTCAAGTGTGCCGTCAGGAATCTCGGTGCGCCAACCAACTTCCCAGGCGTGCAATCTGGCCTTGAGTCCGTATGCGCCCTCGGCGGCCACGTAGAGCGTCCGTTGCCGCTCGGTGGGCCTGCCCTGCCACCGCCGTCCTGTCGCAACGCTGGCGGCCCAGTCTTGGGCGATGAATGACTTAGCCGACCCCCACATGCCATAGAGCACCGCGACGGTGCCCTGGTCGAGCACATTGCCGATCAGCGGCTGCGGGTCGGGCAACGTGTGCAGCGCCGAGCGGGTGAGCAGCACATCGGTCAACACCGGCACGGGAGGCGCGCCCGGGTCGTCGTCGGGCGGCTCGGGCGGGACGGGATCATAAGCGCGCGTGCTGTAGCGCATCAGCCAGCTCGGCGTCCAGGTCGACGCCGTTGCGGCGTTGCACTCGCGGAGCGTGTTTACCGGCCTCGACGATGCTCCTGCCGCGCTGCGCCAGTTCGTTGTCGCTCGCCGCGACCTCCCCAATGCCCGCTCGGCTGGCGGCAACGGGTCACGTCGGCGTGAATGCGGTAGCGGCGGCAGCCGTTTGGACGCCTCGCGCCTGCGGCGAAGCTGCACCAGTAGCTCTGCGCCACGCGCACGGGTGTCGGACCCACTCATTCCTGCCGCGCTCGCCCCGAAGTCCGGTTGATCCGCTCCGGGTAAGCATCGTCGGGAATGAGCGGTTTCATCAGGGCGTCGACGTCGGTGACCCGCGCCCGGATCGCGCTGCCGGGCTTATTGGAGAGCCGGAACGCCGTCAGCTCGCCCGCGGCGACCTTGTCCCGGAAGGTATACACGCTGTACCCGGTGCGGGCAGCCGCCGATTGCAGCGACTCGAACACGGGGAGGCGCGGCGTTCGCTGAATCTCGTCACGATTCGTACTCCAATCCATCAGGACGGGTGGGAACCCGTTCTGATGGCTGAGAATACCGAGGCACCATGCGAGATAAACACTGGAATGTGCTGTCGCACAGACAGTTTCCCTACATGGGTATGGTCTCTTAGATCATTGTGCCTGCCTGCCGGCGGTGCCCGCCCTACATAGTGTTGGTTTTACGTGTTTCGGGCGGTGTTGGCGTGTCGCCCGTGGCCAGAGCCGACAGCCGTTGAGCAAGCGCGTCGGCCCGCCCTTTTGCCACATGCTGATAACGCAGGCTCGCAGCACTCGTCGTGTGCCCGAGCCGGTCCATCACTTCCCTCGTGGTGCCTCCGGCCAGCGCCGCCATCACCCCGCCGAAGTGCCGCAGGTCATGGAAATGCAATTCGTCGTGTCCGATAGCGGCCCTGGCCGCATCGAACGGGCCGCGGAACCGGCCCTCGGTGTAAAACGATCCGGTGACCGGGTCGGGGAACAGCAGCGCGCTCTTGGTTGGGCCGACGAACCGACTCAGGTGCTCGGTGAGCGCCGGACGCAGATGCGTCGGCACCGTCACCGTCCGGTTGGACTCCCTAGTCTTGGGCGGGCCGCAGAGATACTTGTGCTCGCGGTAGGTGACACCCTTGTTGACCCGCACCGTAGCGCCATCTGTTCCGATATCGGCGCGGGTGAGCGCGAACACCTCACCGCGGCGCAGCCCGCACCACCCGGCTAGCAGCACGGTCAGCCGTAGCTCGTCGGGCATCTTGTCGGCGAGTGCGGCCAGCTCGTAGGGCTCCAGCAGCACCACCGACCGCTTGGTGTGCTTGACCGCTGTGCCGCCCTTGATCCGCGCCGGGGAGCGGTCGACCAGCCCGTCGTCCACGGCCGTATTGAGCACCGCGGTCAGCACGCCGTAGGCGCGGGCGTTGTGCGTCGCGTACTCGGTGCCCAGACCGGCGAACCACCCCCGCACGTCCTCGGTGGTGATCTCGGTCAGCACCAGGTCGCCGAGCACCGGCAGAATGTTGGACTCAAGTGATAGCCGTAGGTTTCACGTGTGCGTCGGGCGATGTTGCGCTGAGCCAGCCACGGCTTCGCGTAGTCGGCCAGTGTCATCTTGCCGGCCGCGGCTTTTGACGGCCCGCTCCGCCGGCGGTGTCCAGCGGCCGTCGTCGATGAGCTTGCGCTCGGCCTCCAACCACGCCTCCGCGGAGCGTTTGGTGGGGAACGTCGTGACCGCACCGGGACTACGGTGCAGCACACCCTCATGCCGGTAGCAGCACGACCACCGGCCGGACCGCTCCTGGCGCAACCGACCGAACGACGACTGATCCGCCCCGGCGTGTCGGGAGGCTCTGTTATTTGAGTGCCTCCTCGGTGTGAGGGTGCCGCTGGCGATGGTAGTAGAGGGCTTCGGCACGGTCCGGTGTCAGGTCCTGGCAGTAACCATTGGGCCGCTCACGGTTGTAGAACGCCACCCATTCGGCCGTTCCCAGCGACAATTCGGTGGCACCGGGATACAGCGGTTGGTGGTCGATGAGTTCGGTCTTGTAGCTGCTGTTCACCGATTCGGCCAGAGCGTTATCGAAACTATCTCCCACCGAACCTACTGAAGGAAGGATCCCCTCAGCGGCCAGACGTTCGGTGAACGCGACTGCGGTGTATTGCGAGCCAGCATCGCTGTGATGGATAAGTGACACCAAAGATGTTGCACCAGAACGCTTCCTGGCATCGATGGCATGGTTGATCGCATCGGTCACCACCTTCTGGGTCATCTCGGTAGCCACCTTCCACCCCACGATCTTGCGGGCATAGACATCGGTGACGAACGCCGTGTAGGCCCAGCCGGCACGGGTCCGGCAGTAAGTGAAATCGGCCACCCACAATCGGTCGGGAGCCTCGGCGACAAACCGCCGAGCCACGCGGTCCGGTGCCCGTGTCGCGGCAGGATCGGCGACGGTGGTGCGCACCCGGCGCCGCTTGCAGGCACCGCGCCAACCCATCTCCCGCATGACCCGCTCCACGACGCAGCGCGAGACATCGAAGCCATTGGTGCGCAATACAATCCAGGTCTTACGAGCGCCCAACGCCCGGTACAACCTCTGCGACCGGCGCAGCTGCCAGATCACGTCGATCACCCGCGCGTCGGCCCAGTCGGCCTGCGACGGGCCACGGCGGGCGCGGTGGGCGTAATACGTCGACGGGGCGATCGTGACGCCGTACTCGGACAGTACGGCGCATATCGACTCGACACCCCACTTGAGACCATCAGCGCCCACCCGATGTCCCTGGTGAACGCTGATGAACTCCACGACTACTGATGTGGCCGGTCGAGTTCGGCGGCGAAGAAAACCGAGGCCGCCTTCAAGATCGCATTAGCCCGCTTGAGTTCGGCATTCTCCCGGCGCAGCTTGCGCAGGACCTCGGATTCCTCGCTGGTCTGCCCGGCCCGATCCCCGGCATCGATCTCGGCCTGGCGGACCCATTTGCGCACCGTCTCAGCGGTCCCGACACCCAACAGGTCAGCGACTCGGCCCATCGCCTCCCACTCGGAGGTCGTGTCGCTGCGCAGGTCGGCCACCATCTGCACCGCTCGCTGCTTCAACTCGTCTGGATACCGCCTCGATGACTTCGCTCCCACGTGCCCATCCTTCCCAACGGAAGAACTCTCCCGACACGCCGGGGCGGATCAGACCGCCTGGCCCGCCTGCGACTGCCCATGTCGCTTTTTTCCTTCCAGCCGGAGGTCCGTTGCACAACTCCCGCACAACATCAACCCTCACACAACCTAACAGAGCCCCACAGACAACAGAGCCGGAAAACACCTACCTAGGTGCGGGTTTGTGGCTGCAAGGGGAGGTCACGGCGGTCGTCAGAACTGCCGGTTTCGCTGGTTCGAGTCCAGCCGGGGGAGCAAGTATTCCAAGGGTTGATCAAAGTCGAGCGACTTATCGCTGGGCGCGATACTGTGGTCCCGATCACACGGCGTTGCTTCGAGCACGTGTACGGGACAAAACAGCTCGTCGCTGGCTAGCTCGCGGCGAGCCTTTCGGGCGCCGGCCCGTCACCGGAAGGGTGGCGGGCCGACGCGCCCGCAGCTCAGGTGTCGACGATGTTCTCCGGATGCAACATCTCGGCGTAGCGCAGCGGCTCCGGTATGCCGAACCCGTCAACCAACAACTCCGCATACGGGCGCAGGTTGCGGCAGCGTTCGTTGATCCCGCGGGTGACGGCCTTGGCGCGTTCGGTCGACAGGAACCGGTGCTCCATGTACCAGGCGCGGTCCTCTTCGATCACCGTCAGCGCGTACAGGTCGCACACCATCTCCAGGACTCTGCGGGCCTCCTCGTCCTCGCAGGTGTCGATGCCCGCGACGAACGCTTCGAGGATCACGCGATCGATGTGGGCCCGCGCGGCGTGCAGCACATGATCCTGCACGGCGTTGAACGCGTCGAACGCGCTCATCTCCTTGGTCTTGCCCTGCAGCCGGCGAGCCACCCTGGACAGCATGTACTCCTCGCGGTCCTCGAACATCTGGACCTGGGTGCCGCGGTTGAACAGGCTGCCCTCTTCCTCGTTGTCCTGCCGGTTGTCCAGAATCGTCTGCATGATCGGTTGTGCCGCCGTGCGTTTCAGCACGCGGGTGCCGACGGTCTCGGCGGCGAAGCGCACCCATTCCACCGGGCTCATGCTCTTGACGTCGTCGGCGTACTCGGTGAGCAACTGCTTGGCGACCAGTTGGGTCAGCACATGGTTGTCGCCCTCGAACGTGGTGAACACGTCGGTGTCGGCCTTCAGCCCGATCAACCGGTTCTCGGCCATGTAGCCGGCCCCTCCGCAGGCTTCGCGGGCCTCCTGGATCGCGCGGGTGGCGTGCCAGGTGTTGGCCGCCTTCAGACCCGCCGCGCGCGCTTCCAACTCTCGCTGATCTTCAGGATCGGGGTCGTCGGCCGTCTGCAGTTCGTGGCACTTGGCCACCAGCTCGTTCTGCGCGAACTGCAGCGCGTAGGACTTGGCGATCAGCGGCAGCAGGCGGCGCTGATGCACCAGGTAGTCCATGATCAGCACTTCGTCGTCATTGTCGGGCTCGGTGAACTGCCTGCGCTGCAACGCATATCGGGTGGCGATGTCCAGTGCCACCCGGGCGGCCGCCGCCGCGCTGCCGCCGACGGTGACCCGGCCCCGGATCAAGGTGCCCAGCATCGTGAAGAACCGGCGGCCCTCGCTCTCGATCGGCGACGAGTAAGTGCCGTCCTCGGCGACGTCGGCGTACTTGTTGAGCAGGTTCTCCCGCGGGATCCGGACATGCGCGAACTGGATGCGCCCGTTGTCCACACCCGGCAGACCACCCTTGTAGTGGTTGTCCGAGGTGGTCACGCCCGGCAGATCGTTGCCGTCGTCGTCGCGGATCGGGACCACGAAACAGTGCACACCGTGACCCTCGCCGTCGGGCGTGATCAACTGCGCGAAAACGGCGGCCACCCTGGCTGTTTCGGCTGCGCCGCCGATGTAGTCCTTGCGGGATGTGGCGGTCGGAGAGTCGATGACGAACTCTTGGGTGGCCGGATCGTAGGTCGCCGTGGTCTCCAACGACTGCACGTCGCTGCCGTGGCCGGTCTCGGTCATCGCGAAGCAACCGAGCAACTCGAGGTTGATGATCTTCGGCACGTACTTTTCGTGGTGGCGCTCGGTGCCGAGGTTCTCGATCGCCCCGCCGAACAGACCCCATTGCACACCGGCCTTGACCATCAGTGACAGGTCCGACATGGCAAGCATCTCGATCTGGGTGACCGCCGCGCCCACGTCGCCGTTACCGCCGTGCTCCTTCTTGAACCCGTCCTCGGCCGCGCCGTGGGCGGCCATGATCTGCAACTGCTCGGCCACCTTGGTGCGGGCGATGACGGTGTTCGGCGTGTAGTGCGGGCGGAACACCTCGGTGGAGAGTTCCTCACGCATCTTGTTCTTCACATCGCGCCAACGGCCGTCGAGCGTATTGCGTAGGTGCTCCGCAGTGGTGGTCATACCTCGACGGTATCCCGCTGGGGCGCCCCGCAAACTGTGATGACCCAAACGCAGGTAAACCTTAGTAAAACCCGAGAAAACGCGTGCAGTTCAATCGGTGGCATGCAAGGGTCCGGGCATGCCTGAATGGGTGGCGCCCACCGGGGTGCCACACGTCACTACCCACCGACACGCCGACGTCACCGGCGGCTGGCTGCGTGCCGCGACGTTCGGCGCCATGGACGGCCTTGTCAGCAACACCGCGTTGATCGCAGGCGTCGCCGCGGCCGCCAGCGCGCAGACCGTCGTGATCAGCGGCATCGCCGGCTTGCTGGCCGGCGCCTTCTCGATGGCCATGGGCGAGTACACCTCCGTTACCACCGCCAACGAGCAGATCGAATCCGAGGTCCTCGTCGAACGGCGGTCCTTCCGCAAGAACCCGCAAGCCGAAAAGGCCGAGCTGATCGCGATGCTCATGGACATGGGCATGACGCGCGAAACCGCGACAACGGCCACCGAGGAGCTGCACCGCGACGAGAAACGCGCACTGAACTTCCACCTCGTGCAGGAACTCGGCGTCGACCCCCGGGAGAAGCCGTCGCCATGGGTGGCGGCGAGCTCGTCGTTCCTGCTGTTCGCGATCGGTGCCATCATCCCGCTCATCCCCTACCTGCTCGGCTACGAATCGCTGTGGGGCGGGCTGGCGTGCGGCGGGCTGGGACTGCTCATTGCCGGTGCCATGGCCGCCCGGATCACCCGCAAGCCGGCGTGGTTCGGGTCGCTGCGGCAGTTGGCGTTCGGTGCCGTCGCGATCGCGGCGACCTACTTCGTCGGCACCCTGCTCGACACGGTGGTCTAGTGCGCACCCGCCGGGCCGTCGTGCTCGCATGCGCTGTGCTGCTCACCGCATGCGGCGCCGAAACCACCGACGCCGACGGGCCGCAGTATCTCGGCCAGCTGCAACTCGACGACGGCGCGACGTTCGACGGCACGGTGGTCGGCGGGCTCTCCGGGCTGAGCTACGACCGGGAGAACGACCTCTACTACATCATCAGCGACGACCGCTCGGAGGAGAACCCGGCCCGGTTCTATACCGCGCGGATCGCGCTGTCGGACAACGGGATCGACGACGTCGAATTCGTCTCGACGCACCCCTTGCTGGATGATGACGGTAAACCGTTCCCGCCGCTGAACGTCGACGCCCGGCCGCCGGTGGTGCCGCCGGATCCGGAGGGCATCGCCGTCGACGTTGGCCGCCAGCGCCTCTACTGGTCGGGTGAGGGGGAGCGGAAGGGCGAGGCGATGCGCGACCCGTCGCTGCGCATCGCCGATCTCGACGGAGGCTACGTCGGCGAGTTCACGCTGCCGCCGATGTTGCGGATGTCGCGCGAAGCGACCGGGCCGCGGCGAAACCGCGGTCTGGAAGGGCTCACGCTGACGCCCGACGGCCGCGCCCTGTGGGCGGCGATGGAGAACCCCGGCTACAACGACGGCGCACTACCTGACAGCGACACCGGTGCGCTCACCCGGATCACCCGTTTCGACGTCGAATCCCGCACAGCGACAGCGCAGTACGCCTACCCGGTCGACAAGGTCACCGCCGGACCCGACGGCGACAACGGCCTGACCGAACTGCTGGCCATCGACGACGAGACCTTCCTTGTCCTCGAACGCGGCTACGGCACCCACGTCGAGGCGCGCATCTACCGCGTCAGCGTCGGCGACGCCGACGACGTGCTGGATCGGCCGTCGTTGCAGAACGGATCGGTGCGGCCGATGACCAAGACGCTGCTCGTCGACCTGACGGGCACCGTCGACCCGCTCGACAACGTCGAGGGCCTCACGTTCGGCCCCGCCCTGCCCGACGGACGCCGGTCCCTGGTTCTGGTCAGCGACAACAACTTCTCGGCCGACCAGATCACCCAGTCCCTGGCGTTCGCCCTCGAGGATTAGCGCCCGGCGACGCGGTGTCCTCGAGAAGTCGACGCAGCACGACGACGGCGTCGGCGAGGGTCTGGCGATCGGCGGCGTCGAGGCGTTCCAGATAAGGGTCGATGGCCGCACCGCGATGTACTCGAACCCGGTGCAGGGTCTGCACCCCCTTGGGGGTGATGCGGATCAGCACGGCGCGGCCGTCCTCGGGGTCGACGGTGCGCGAGACCAGCCCGGCGTCTTCGAGCCGTCGCACCTGGGTGGTCATCGTCGGCTGCGAGCAGTGGTCGAGCGCCGCCAGATCCGAGATGCGGGCCTCGCCGCGGTCTTCGATGGTGGACAGCAGTCGGGCCTGCGCATAGCCGAGGGGCATCCGGGCCCGCTGTGTGGCGAGGCGGTTGATCCGAGCAACGACGGCCAACAAGTCGGCTCCGAGCGTCGGCGACATGCGCCAGATAATTACATAGGTTTGCTATATTTCTCAACCGCGGCCGTGTCGCCGGTCACAGCAGCGTCGATGGAGCTTATCTGCTTTGGACTGGCAGAATCGTGAAATGGCCGTGACCGGGGAATCGAGACCGTCTCGACGGACCGGTTCGCTGCGTCCGGGTGAACTCGCGCAGGCCGCGGTGATGGCGGCGCTGACGGCGGCCACCGCGATCATCGCCATCGTCGTGCCGTTCGCGGCCGGGCTGGCGCTCCTGGGCACCGTGCCGATGGGTCTGCTGGCCTACCGCTACCGGCTGCGGGTGCTGATCACCGCCATGGTGGCCGGCGGCATCATCGCGTTTCTGATCGCCGGCGCCGGCGGGTTCATGACGGTGTTCAACTGCGCCTATATCGGTGGGCTCACCGGAACCGTCAAGCGCCGCGGTCGCGGCACGCCGACGGTGGTGGTCGTCGCGGTCATCGCCGGCGCGCTGTTCGGCGCGGCGTCGGTGGTGGTCCTGGCCATCCTGGCGCGGCTGCGGCATCTGATCTTCGACACGGTCACCGCGAACGTCGACGGTGCGGCCGCGATCATTTCCCGCATCCCGAACATGGAGGGCATCGCCGACCAACTCAAGCGTGACTTCGCCACGGCGCTGGACTACTGGCCGCTGTTGTTCTTCGGCAGCGGGGTGCTGTCCATCACGATGATCAGCCTGTTGGGTTGGTGGGCGCTTTCGCGGGTGATGGCGCGGTTGCTCGGCATCCCCGACGTGCACAAGCTGGAGTCCTCCGCCGACACCGGTGCCGTCGCGCCGGTGCCTGCCCGGCTGCGCGACGTGCGGTTCCGCTACCCCAACGGCGACGACGACGCGCTCGGCCCGCTGTCACTGACCGTCGAACCCGGTGAGTACCTCGCCGTGACCGGAGCCAACGGCTCCGGTAAGACCACGCTGATGCTGGTGCTGGCCGGGCGTGAACCCACGTCGGGCACCGTCGAACGGCCGGGTGCGGTGGGGCTCGGGCGCATCGGCGGCACCGCGGTGATCATGCAGCACCCCGAGAGCCAGGTGCTGGGCACCCGCGTCGCCGACGACGTCGTGTGGGGGCTGCCGCCCGGCAAGACCATCGACGTGCACGAACTGCTCGCCGAGGTCGGGCTCGACGGGCTGGCCGAACGCGACACCGGCGGGCTGTCCGGCGGTGAGCTACAGCGTCTGGCCGTGGCGGCGGCACTGGCCCGCGAACCCTCGCTGCTGATCGCCGACGAGGTCACCAGCATGGTCGATCAACAGGGCCGCGAGTCGTTGGTGTCGGTGCTGTCCGGGCTCACCAAGCGCCACGACATGTCGCTGGTGCACATCACCCACTACAACGCCGAGGCCGACAACGCCGATCGCGCCGTCAACCTCACCGGCGGCAGCGGTGCCGCCGACAACACCGAGATGGTGGAGACGTCGGCGGCGCCCACCCCGACCGTCGTGCCGGGACAACACGCAGTAAAGCCGGTGCTCGAGCTCATCGACGTCGGCCACGAATATGGCAGCGGAACCCCTTGGGCGGCCACCGCATTGCGCGATATCAACTTCACCGTCCACGAGGGCGACGGCGTATTGATCCACGGGCTCAACGGGTCCGGCAAGTCGACGCTGGCCTGGATCATGGCGGGTTTGACCGTGCCGACCGTCGGCACGTGCCTGCTCGACGGCACACCGGCCGCCGATCAGGTCGGCGCCGTCGCGCTGTCGTTCCAAGCTGCGCGGCTGCAGCTGATGCGCAGCCACGTCGGTTATGAAATCGCCTCGGCCGCCGGGTTTTCCGCCTCTGACCGCGGCCGGGTCGCCGAGGCGCTGACCATGGTCGGCCTGGACCCCTCGCTGGCCAAGCGGCGCATCGACCAACTCAGCGGCGGGCAGATGCGTCGGGTGGTGCTGGCCGGACTGCTCGCACGAGCGCCGCGGGCGCTGATCCTCGACGAACCGCTGGCCGGGCTCGACGCCGCCAGTCAGCGCGGCCTGCTGCGGCTGCTGGAGGACCTGCGGCGCAATGCCGGGCTGACCGTCGTCGTGATCTCGCATGACTTCACCGGGCTGGACGAGCTGTGCCCGCGCACGCTGCACCTGGAGGGCGGTGCGCTGGTCGCGGCGCCCTCGGCCGCGGGAGGGATGACATGACCGCGCCCACCGCTCGACGCCAACCCAAGCCGCTGGTGCTGTTGCGGCCCGTACCGGGCGACAGCATCATTCACCAACTATGGGCTGGCTCGAAACTGGCGATCGTCGCCGCCATCGGTGTGCTGCTCACCTTCTACCCGGGCTGGGTGCCGATCGGTGCGGTCGCCGCGCTGGTGCTGACGGCGGCGTGGCTGGCGCGCATCCCGCGCGGCGTGCTGCCGACGATTCCGGGCTGGCTGTGGTTCTTGTTGTTCCTCGGCGGCCTCACCGCCGCATTCGCCGGCGGCGACCCGGTCATCGGTCTGGGCTCGGTCGAACTCGGGCTGGGCGGGCTGCTCAACTTCTTGCGCATCACCGCGCTGTCGATCGTGCTGCTGGGCCTCGGCGTGATGGTGTCGTGGACCACCAACGTCGCCGAGATCGCCCCGGCCGTTGCTACATTGGGCCGTCCGCTGCGTGTGCTGCGCATTCCGGTGGACGAATGGGCGGTCGCGTTGACGTTGGCGCTGCGAGCGTTCCCGATGCTGATCGACGAGTTCCGGGTGCTCTACGCTGCGCGCCGGCTGCGGCCCAAAGAGCGACCGCAGACTCGGCGTGGACGCCACCGCCGCTGGTGGCTGGAGGCCATCGACCTGCTCGCCGCGGCGGTGATCGTCGCGCTGCGCCGGGCCGACGAGATGGGCGACGCGATCACCGCGCGCGGTGGCGCGGGCCAGATCTCGGCGGCGCCCTCGCGACCCAAACGGCTCGACTGGCTGACGTTCGCGATCGTCGCGGTGGTGTGCGGCGCCGCGCTTGCACTGGAGCTGACGGTGGCAGGTACCAGCGGCTAGTTCGCTCGCCACTAAGTTGGTGGGCGTGACAGCAAGCCGACGCGTCGACGCCGACTTCCTCGAACTACCACGCCACGCCCTCGCCGATGCAGCGTTGTCCGCCGCTATGGCCGCCGGAGCCAGCCACGCCGACTTCCGCATCCACGCGACCACCAGCGAACTCATGCAGCTGCGCGACGGTGAGCTGGAAACCGCCGTCGTCAACCGCGAGATCGGCCTGGCCGTGCGGGTGATCGTCAACGGCACCTGGGGTTTCGCGTCGCACGCCGAACTCAGCGCCGACGTGGCGGCCGACACCGCCCGGCGCGCTGTGCACGTGGCGACGACGTTGGCCCCGCTCAACGACGAACGCATCGAACTGGCTCCCGAACCGGTCTATGCCGACGTCGAGTGGGTGTCGGACTACCGGATCGACCCGTTCGACGTCGCGACGACGGACAAGCTCGCCGTGTTGGGCGAGCACTCCGAGCGGATGCTGGCGGCCGACGGGGTCGACCACGTGTCGGCGTTGGTGAACGCCGTCAAGGAGCAGACCTACTACGCAGACACCTTCGGGTCGTCGATCACCCAGCAGCGGGTGCGGGTGCTGCCGATGCTGGAGGCGGTGACGGTCGACGCCGCTGCGGGCACGTTCGAGACCATGCGCTCGCTGTGCCCCCCGTCCGCGCGGGGCTGGGAGGTGCTGGCCGGCGACGCGGTGTGGAACTGGTCCGAGGAGCTGGCCGAGATGCCGACACTGCTCGCGGAGAAGGTCAAGGCGCCCAGCGTGACGGCGGGCCCGACGGATCTGGTGATCGACCCGACCAACCTGTGGTTGACGATCCACGAATCGATCGGGCACGCAACGGAATACGACCGCGCGATCGGATACGAGGCGGCGTATGCGGGCACGTCGTTCGCCACACCGGACAAGCTGGGCACCATGCGTTACGGTTCACCGGTGATGAACGTGACCGCCGACCGCACCGTCGAATACGGTTTGGCGACAGTCGGTTACGACGACGAGGGCGTGCACGCGCAGAGCTGGGATCTAGTGCGCGACGGCATTTTCGTGGGCTATCAGCTGGACCGGGTGTTCGCGCCGCGGCTGGGGGTGGCGCGATCCAACGGTTGTTCGTATGCCGACTCCGCGCATCATGTGCCGATCCAGCGGATGGCCAACGTGTCGTTGCAGCCGGCGGTCGAGGATGTCAGCACCGACGACCTGATTGCGCGGGTGGCCGACGGCATCTACATCGTGGGCGACAAGAGTTGGTCGATTGACATGCAGCGCTACAACTTCCAGTTCACCGCGCAGCGGTTCTACCGGATCCGCGACGGCCGGCTGGACGGTCAGCTGCGCGACGTCGCGTATCAGTCGACGACGACGGACTTCTGGCGCTCGCTGGAGGCGGTCGGCGGACCGTCGACGTGGCGTCTGGACGGGGCATTCAACTGTGGCAAGGCCCAGCCGGGACAGGTGGCTCCGGTCAGCCATGGTTGCCCGTCGGCGTTGTTCCGTGGGGTGAACGTGCTCAACACGCGGGCCGAGGCGGGCGGTAGCCGGTGATCGGAGCGCAGCAGGTCATCGATCTCGCGTTGGCCGAGGCCGCCAGCCGGGGTAAGGCCGATGAGACGATCGTGTTGGTCACCGACCGGGTGGACGCGTCGCTGCGATGGGCGGGCAATTCGATGACCACCAACGGCGAGTCGACGAGCCGGCACACCACCGTGATATCGATTGTGCGCCAATCTAACGAGGCGCGGGTCGGGACCGTGCGGTCAAGCGAGGTGGATCCGGGCGTCATCGCCGGACTGGTGGCGGCGTCGCAGGAGGCGGCCGCGGCCGCGCCCGAAGCACGCGACAGCGCCGGACCGCTGCCCGCAACCATCGAACCGAGCGACTGGGACGATCCGGTACCCGGCACCGGTGCACAGGTTTTCCTGCCGGTGGCGGACGGTCTGGCACGTGGGTTTGAGGGCCCGAATCAGCTGTACGGCTACGCCAGGCACATCGTGGAGACGACGTTCATGGCGACGTCGACCGGGCTGCGCCGCCGCTACACGCAGCCGACGGGTTCGGTGGAGATCAACGCCAAACGCGACGGGGCCAGTGCATGGGTGGGGGTCAGCACACCCGACTTCGCCGATGTGCCAACGGATTCGATGCTCGAGCAGCTGTCGGCGCGGCTGCGCTGGGCGCAGCGGTCGGTGGAGCTGCCCGCCGGGCGATACGAGACGATCCTGCCGCCGTCGACGGTGGCAGATCTGATGATCTATCTGACCTGGACCATGGATGGACGCGGCGCACAGGAGGGCCGTACTGCGCTGTCGGCGCCGGGCGGCGGTACCCGGGTGGGGGAGCGGCTCACCGATCTGCCGTTGACGCTGTACTCCGATCCGGGTGCGGCGGGGCTGAAATGCACTCCGTTCGTGGTCGCGACGGCGTCTTCGGAGCGGGTCTCGGTGTTCGACAACGGTATGGACATCGGTCGGGTGGACTGGATCCGCGACGGGGTCGTCGAGACGTTGGCGTATCCGCGGGCGACCGCCGCGGAATTCGGCGCGCCGGTGGCGGTGCCGGCCGACAATCTGGTGATGACGGGCGGGTCGGCGAGTTTGGCCGACATGATCGCGAGCACCGAGCGCGGCCTGCTGTTGACGACAATGTGGTACATCCGCGAGGTCGACCCCGCGGTGCTGCTGCTGACCGGGCTGACCCGCGACGGCGTCTACCTCGTCGAGGACGGCGAGGTGACCTCGGCGGTCAACAACTTCCGGTTCAACGAGAGCCCGTTGGACGTGCTGCGCAGGGCGACGGAGGCCGGGATCAGCGAGGTGACGTTGCCGCGCGAGTGGGGTGACTGGGCGACCCGGGCGGCGATGCCGACGCTGCGAATACCGGACTTTCACATGTCTTCGGTCAGCCAAGCGCGATAATCCTGAGCATGGGTTCACAGGAGCCGGCCGACAGGTTGGCCGGGTTGGTGGCGTTGTCGTCGGGGGATCGCGGCCTGGACACGTTGATCCGGTTGACGTGTGCCCGAGCGTTGGTGTTACCGCCGCTGCCGGTGGAGATCGACCCGGTCGATGGTCCGTCAGAGCGGGATTCGGTGGTGGCCGCGTTTGCCGAACAGTTCTCGGTGGACGTGTCGGAGATCGGGGACAACCAGCGGACACAGTTTGTGTCGACATTGGGCGACAACGCATTTCGCACGGTGGTTATGGTCTTCATCGCCGACTTCGTGCCGCGGGTGTGGGCGGGATGTGAGGCGCTGGGGCTGGGCAAGCGCGGTGCGCGTGAGGTGGTGGAGTGGGATCACCACACCGATCCGGTCGATGCGCTGCTCAACGGGTTCGTGCCGGGGGTGGCGCGGATGCGGGAACTCGATCCGGTGACGACGGAGATCGTGCGGTTGCGCGGGGCAACGCAGCACAACTGTCGGCTGTGCAAGTCGCTGCGGGAGAGGACGGCGTTGGATGCGGGCGGTTCGGAGGAGATGTACAGCCAGATTGAGCAGTACGAATCGGCGGATGGGTTGACGAAGGCGCAGAAGGCGGCGTTGCGGTTCGTCGACGCGCTGATCTGGTCGCCGTCGCAGATCTCGGAGGAGGTGGCACGCGGTGTGCACAAACATTTCTCCGACGAGCAGGCGTTCGAGTTGACGTTGGACGTGATGCGCAACGCCGCCAACAAGATCGCGGTGTCGCTGGGCGCCGATGCGCCGCGGGCGGCCGAGGGCACCGAGCAGTACCTGATCGACGCCGACGGGCAGACGGTGTACGCCAGCTAGTGTCGTGGGCGCCTTGGCCGGTGTTGGGGGCGCTAGGGAATTTTGCCAAGCTCTGAGCGAAAAATTCGTTCGATGGAGCCGACCCGGGGTGGACGGCGATGTGGTTCCGCCGGCATATGCGAACATGGTGCGGCGCAGCTGGGGGCGGTAGCTCAGTTGGTCAGAGCTGGGGACTCATAATCCCTAGGTCGCGGGTTCAAGTCCCGCCCGCCCCACCAGGCACATGTGCAAGTTCAAAGCGATTCGCCGTCGTCGGACAGCCCCATCACCCCGGCTACTCACGAAACAGCAAACGTGGCGTTTGGACTGTTACCGAGGCCGGTCAGGCAGCAGCCAAGGAACAGATCTCGATCCTTCACGCTGATGTTGTGGCGTCCTACAAGAAAACCAAGCCCAAGAATAAGGGGCAAAAGGCCGGTGTTGAAAGCGAGCTTGCCTGGCGATGTCACCAGCGGCCTTTGAGTGGCTGGCGCAACGGCTACTGCGTGAGTCTGGCTTTTCCAGTGCGGTCGTTACTGGGCGAGCGGGTGACGGCGGCATCGACGGCCTTGGCGTCTACCAAATTTCGCTGTTGAGCTTCCCGGTGTTCTTTCAATGCAGGCGGTATAAGGGCAGCGTTACCGCCTCGGCTGTTCGAGACTTCCGTGGTGCGATGGCTGGCCGCGGCGATAAGGGGCTGCTCATCACTACCGGCACGTTCACGAACGACGCGCGATCGGAAGCCAAGCGGGACGGCGCGCCACCTATCGACCTTATCGACGGTGACCGACTGTGCGATCTGTTGAAGGAGAACGCGATCGGCGTCTCCACAACCGAACGTGTCGTGGTGGACGTGAAGGTGGAGGCCGACCACGCCCTATCTATAGAGCCGACGAACCAGCAACGACACAGGCGCGGTTGTTATTCCTGAGGCTAATGTGGCGTATACATCGGCAGCCGGAGCACGCCGAAGGTGATGCAGGCATGAGGCCTTTATACTCATGGTATGAGTAAACGACTCCAGGTTGTTCTTGATGCCGAGGAATGGGAAAGCCTCAAGGAGATCGCCCGTCGCCATCACACGACTGTTTCGGATTGGGTTCGGCGAACTTTGCGAGCGGCAAGCGAGCGGGAGCCGGCTGGCGACCTTGGCAGCAAACTGCAGGCAATTCGTACCGCGGCGCGTCATGAGTTCGAGACCGCCGACATTGATCAGATGCTTAACGAGATTGCGCGTGGACGTGAAGAACTTCCGGAACGACACGATGATCCTCGTTGACTCCAACATTCCGATGTACCTGGTGGGAGCGGCGCACCCCCACAAACTCGACGCGCAGCGCCTCCTGGAGTCCGCGGTGTCGGCTGGTGAGCGGCTCGTAACGGATGCTGAAGTGCTGCAAGAGATCTGCCATCGCTACGTTGCCATCAACAGACGCGAGGCGATTCAGCCGGCCTTCGACGCAGTTCTGGGCGTTGTCGACGACGTCCTGCCGATCGCTCGTGTTGATGTCGAGGATGCTCGAGACCTAGTCCTGCGATACCAAAACCTATCCGCCAGGGATGGCCTGCACCTTGCCGTTATGGCGCGCCACAATGTCACCGAGCTCATGAGCTTCGATCGCGGCTTCGACGCCTACCCAGGCATCACGCGCCTCGGATAGACAGCCTTGCGCATTCCTTGGGGTCGACGATCGACAGACGTTCTCACAACCAGTTGATTTCTTGATGCCCCCTACTCATCGTGTGGCACAACGCAAGCCAATTCCAGCCCGTCAAGGCGCCGGACAAGCAGGCTCGGCAGCCAGCGACCCACGTCGACGGCCTCGATGTGCGTGGTGCGTTCAAGAAGTTGCCGGATCACGATCGTCGCCTCCAGGCGCGCCAGCGCCGCGCCGACGCAAAAATGTGCGCCCTTGCCAAAACTGATGTGGCCCTTGCCGCCAGCCCGGTCCAACCTGAACTCCTCGGGGTGGTCGAAATGCGCCGGATCGCGATTGGCCGCGCCCCACAACAACAGCAGCCGCGATCCCGCCGGAAGATCCACACCACACAGCGACGTGTCGTTCACCACGTGGCGGTAATGCCCCCGAAATGGCGGTTCGGTACGCAGCACCTCCTCGAGAAACGCGCCGAGCAGTTCCGGCTCCTCGCGCATCTGCTCCTGGATATCCGGGCGGGTCGCCAAAACCCAAGCCGCAGAGCCGATCAACGACGCAGTGGATTCACCACCGGCGCTGAACAGGATGATCATCATTCCCAGCGCCGTAAGCTCTTCCATCTCTCCTGACGCGCACGCCGTCGCGAGATCGCCGAGCAGGTTGTCCTGCGGGTCAACCGCAGCACGGTCAAACTGATCGATGATGTATCCGGTGAGTTCTCCGACGGCCACGCCGGCCTCGGCCAGCTGGTCCGGGCTGACCAGGCCCTCCACGACTTGTGTTGCCGCATAACCCCACCGGACCAGCTGGTCGACATCGGCGTCGGGTACGCCGATGATCCGTCCCACGATCATCATCGGCAGGCGGTTCGCCAGCGCACTCATCCACTCGATGCGCCCATCGTGAAAGCTCTCCGTCCACAACCGCTCTGACGTGTCACCGATGAACGGTTCGAACGCACGGATCCGCTTGGCCGTCAACTGCCGCAGCACCGCTTTGCGATGCACCGCATGCTCGGGCTCGTCGGCGGTGGCCAACACATGGCTCTTACCGCCCAGCCCCTCCATCTCGAAGGCGCCCACCACGCCGCCGGGCTGGTAGGTCATGGTCGCGGTCAGATTCGACGAGAAATCCTCGGGCCGCGCGATCGCCTCGTTGACCGCCGCCCAACTGCACACCGCGTAGAACCCCGACTCACCGATCCGGTGCACCGGCGCCGTGTCGAGCATCCGGCGGTACAGCGGATAGGGGTCCTGGATGTACTCGTCGTCGAACAACGCGATACCAAGCTGACCCATGCGTCCACGCTGGCGGGCCACCACAGCCCCGTCAAGAACCCTCGACAAAGTTGAAATCCCAGTTCAACGGCGACGGCCGGCGTCGTCTCACGGCGTCCCGCCCACATGCGCAAACGATGAGATGTAGCGTCAGTTCTGTCTCAGCACTGAGAAACAAGGGGGCTATTGGTGGCACGAGACGATTGGCTTCTCGGCGGCGAGCGTCGCACGGCGGCCGCCGAGCGCATCTATACCGCGGCCACTGACCTCGTCGTGCGCGAAGGCTTCGACGCCTTCGACATCGACACGTTGGCCGCACGCGTGCACTGCTCACGCGCGACGATCTACCGCTACGCCGGCGGCAAGGCTCAGATCCGCGACGCCGTGCTGCTGCGTCTGGCGGCTCGCGTCGTCGACTCAGTTCGCTCCGCGGTCCACGACCTCACCGGGACGCAGCGCGTCGTGAAGGCGATCACAGTTGCGCTGGAACACATTCGGGCCGACCCGATCCGCCCGATGATGATGAGCCTCAGCGCGGGAAGGGATCTGAGCGAGCTGCCGTCGTCGCCGGTGCTGGGCCGGCTGGCCGCCGACCTCACCGGCATCACCGATGACGACCCGCAGGCGGCCCAATGGATCGTCCGCGTCGTCATGTCGCTGGCGGTGTGGCCCGTCGGCGACGACGACGCCGAACGTCAAGTGGTGGAACGATTCGTCGCTCCGGCGTTCAGCTGATCCGTTGTCACGCAACGATCGCCGTGCTGCACGGCACCTCTGCGGTCGCGCCATCACCGCAGGTCAGCAGCGCCAGGTTCGGCGGGATCAGCGGCGATGGCGGCCACGTCGACGGTGGCGCCGGGATCAGCGGGAAGATGCTGTTGTTGTTCACCCCGGTCAGCCGCGCCACGATCTGTGCGGGAATATTGGTCGCCACGTACAGCAGGTTGCCGACCAGCTGCACCGGCACGATCGCCAAGCCGGCCAGCGCGCTGACCAGGAAGATGTCCTGATCGGCGATCGATCTCAGCTGATCGATCGTGTCGTAGGTGAATGTGTACACGAAGTACGGGATCGAGGTGAAAATCGTCCGGATACCCAGGGCGATGTCGGTGCCGATATCCGGATAGCCGTTCATGGCGATCGCGTCGAACAGCGCCTGGTGCAGATCGACCGGGTCGACGTCGCTGTCGCCGAGCGTGGTCAACGAGACGCCGTCGGAATACGCGGGTGGCGGTGCACCGAAGAGGTGCAACACCGTTGGCGTCGTGTCGACGATCTCGTACTGCAGGTTGATGAACCCTTCTTGGAAGTCCGAACCCCGCGCGATCACGAAGGTCGAAGTCTCCGAAGGCGTTTGGAACCCGTGCCCGAAGCCCTGCTGCGGCTGGTGACCGTGGTCGGTCACCACGAGCACGGCCCAGTTCTCACACAGTCCGGGGTTGCACTTCTCCCGCTCGGCGATCTCGGCCATGATCGCGCCGATGTTCTCGTCGACGTTACGGATGGCCTCCGCGTACTGCGGCGACGCGCCACCGTACATGTGCCCGTTCTCGTCGACGCCGACGAAGTAGGTGAACATGAACGTCGGGGTGCCGTTCTGGGTGTTCTGGATCGCGGCGACGGTGGCGGCGCCGACCGCGTCGTCGGTGAGCAACCAGTTCGTGTCGCCGGGAACCTGCGGGACGAAGTGGATCTGGTCGGCGGGAATTGATCCGGCATTCGCGATGTCGGCGATGACGTTCCAGTTGGCTATCGCGATAGTCTCGATGTTCGGGTCGTGTGTCTCGAGCATGTTGAACACCGTCGGGTACCGGTTGTACGGCCCCGGCGTGAACACGTTGTTGACGACGCCTGTGGTCTCACCCCACACCCCGGTCAGGATCGCCGTCCACGAGGGGTTGGAGATGGTGGTGTGTCCGACGATGCTCGAGGCGGCGGTGGTGCCGTCGTCCATCAGCGCGAAGAAGTGGTCGTTCTCGGGGTCGGAGAGGATCCGGCCCAGGTTGGTGCCGTCGACGCCGATCACCAGCACGTAGGGCGTGCCGTTGGCTTGTGCCGAGGGCCCCGAGAGCTGCGTGACGGTGTACTGCGCCGCCGGGGGTGCAGTCTGGTGGGACAGTGCCTGCTCGAACTCACCGCGCGCCGCCGCCAGCATCGTCCACAACGCGGGTATTTGAATCGGCACACCCGTGGTGCCCAGGCCCATCAGCGGCCGCAGCAGGGCGTTCACCGTCTCGGTGACCAGGCTGACCAAGGTGGGCCGCGGCTGGGAGGTGACCGTCACCGCTGTGGCCGGCGGGGCGGTCATGGTCGTGAACGTCGTCGTCGGGTTGGGCGTTGTGGTCGCTGCCTTCGGCGCGACGTCTTCGGTGGCGGTGACCTTCGCGGTGGCGGTGACGTCGGGTTGGGTCTCGGGTTCTTCTTGTGCGCGGGTGAATCGTTCGACGGTCGCGTTGACATAGGACTTGACCTCTTCGGTGAAATCCCGGGTGCCCGAGCGTGACTCGCTTGCGGCGGGGGGATCGGCCGATTCGGCGTCGTCCGAAGACGCCTCGTCTTGCGCGGCGTCCTCGTCCGTAAACGACGTATCCGCGTCGTCTTCGGCCTCTCCCTCAACGTCGCCGGTGGCGTCTTCCCCCGTGGCGTCTTCGTCCGCGGTGGCGTCCGATGGATCGGTGGTGTCGTCGTCTGCGGCCGGTGTCGAGTCCTCCGCCGCCGAAGATTCAGTTGAGGACGATGACGTCTCGCTCGACGGCGAGGACTCGCTCGATGATGAGGACTCGCCGGACGACGAACCGCCGGTGTCCGCAAACGCAACGGCGGGTGCGTTCGCGATGGCAACGCCAACGCCCAATGTCACCGCTAATGCTCCGACGCGACCGATGTAGTTGGCGTACCCCATGACGGTTTCCTTCCGTGCCCACGTCCCCGTAAGTGGTGGAGCAGAAATTTGACGTTTGCAGCAAATTACCGCTTCCGAGGCGCGGTGTACGCCGCTTCGACGAACATGGGACAGCGGCTCCTTACCTTGGTTCGCTGTAGCCCACCGGGGCGCTGTACACGAAGTCGGCCGCCAGACATTCCAGCGTGCCCCCGGCGCGAACCACGACCAGAACCTCGTCGAGCTGGTCGTCGTCCTGAATCCGTTCGAAGAACCTCGCCACGTGCGCCAACTCTGCGCCATCGAGAACGATTCGTTGGATCACGTGCCTGCGGAAGTGGTTACCGCAGACGTAGCCCCGCTCCGGAGCTGGCAGGTAAACCTGCAAGCCTGGGTTTTCGTCCTCGTCATCGGAATACCCGCAGGCGTGGGTCCCGCCCATCCAGGGAAAATAAGCCACTTCCTGGCAGTTGCCGCAAACCGGCCAGGTGGTCATCGACGTAGCCAAAGCCCGCCCTTCCTCAACACGCGGTGTGACGATCCGTTTGCGCCATTTTACCTGGCTAGACCGACAAAACAGCGCTCAGCGACGGCGTCGTCGCGCTCCCGCGCGCCATCGAATGACGGGCATGTCAGCAAATGCTATTGGACCGGGCGGAGCACGACCACGCCTGCAACGGTCTGCAGGTAATCGGCCAGCTGCTGGTCGATGACCTTCTCGTGTGCGCGCAACGACGAGGCGTTGCGAAACACCGGCCCGTGGGGTGTCTCGACGAAGATGCCGACGTGCGTGACGTCGAGGCCGCCGTCTTCGGCGAACGCCCCGATGTAGTCACCCGTGCGCAGTTGGCTCAGCACACCGTCGTCGATCTGGGAACTCGGAATGTAGGACATCGTCCGCGGCACCACCGGCAACCCCGGCAGGTAGTGGCCACCCGAGTCCTTCGCGTTGAGGTTCTTGTTCACCGCAACCGCATTGGGGCTCAGCGACGCCGTGATGTCCGTCGCCACTGCCGGCGTGGCGGCGGCCCAGTCGGTGAAGAAGTGTTTCCTGTTCCGGAAGGCGACGACGCCGTCCTTGTAGCGCACCTCGATGAGCGCGTCGATGAACTCCTCGCGGTTGGTCGCCCGCTTCAGCGCTTCGACGTAGTCGGCATAGGTGAAGCAGTCCACCTTCTCCAACTCCACCACCAGCTTCTCCGGGGCGTTCGCGGATCCGACGAGAGTGTCTGCGCCATAAGGTGTTCCGAGGAACTGCTGTGAAATCGCGCCGGCATCTGCACCGGCCGCACCGTTCCTGGCGGTCAACATCCTCTCGAGGAGCTGTGCGCTCTGTTCGGAGACCTGGACTTCGAGCGTCGTGTTCGTCACCGCGCCACGGTAATTCGCGACTGGAATCGGAGCAGGCTCGGTGTATCCGACCGGCAGGAGCACGTCACCGGATGTCGTCAGGTAGTAGACCTCCCACCGGTGATAGCCGGTGAATGCGGCGGGGTCGGCGGACATGGCGGCGGCGTAGTCGTTGATGGCTCGCACGTAGTTGTTCGAGTTGTTGTACCGGTACAGCGCATAGTCGCGGTTTCCGGCGAACCCGTTGGCGGCCAGGTAGCGTCCTGCCGCCATGATGCTGTCGCGGGGCGAGTGGATGTCCCCGCCCGCGCCGAACGCGGCGAACGTGGAGGGCATGAACTGCATCGGACCCTGCGCGCCCGCGGTGCTCACCCCGGCGACGCGGCCGAACGCGGTTTCGACGAGGTTGATCGCCGCCAAATAGTTCCAGCCCACACCGAACTCCGCTTCGGCCTCACGGTAGTAACCCATGAGTTCGGCGGCCGGTGTCGGGGCGACGATCCGCCACGCCGGCAGGGTGTCTTTCGGCCGGCTCATCACGCCGAGCTCCCGGCGCGCGTCGACATTGAGGTCGTAGACCTTCAGCAACTCGGGCGGGATCCGCGGGCGCACGATCGGGTCCCACTCGGGGTGCCGTCCGATGGTCCGGTAGGCCGCTTGCTGCCGGTGCGCCGCCGACGTCAGCACCGCCTCCGAGGACGCCGGGTCGCGCAGTGCACGTTCATCGGCGACCAGGCCGTCGGCGATGTCGACGGGGTCGGACGCGAGTTCGCGGTGCGGGGGCTCGGCTGCGGGTGCGGGGTTCGTCGGCGCCGCTGTCGTCGTGGCGGATGTTTCCGGCCGGTCCGAGGTCGAGCATCCGACGAGGGCAAACAACATCATGGCGATGCCCGCGACAGCAACAATCCTGGCGATTTCAGATCGGGGCCCACCGGCATTCATTGCCGTCGAAGTTTAGCGGCTCAGGTTTGCAACGGCTCCGGGCAGAAGTACAGCCGAGCACCGGCCACGATGAAGTTCGACAGCGTTTCGTCTTTCGTCGTGATGTCCAACTTCTCGGCCACCGCCGACGCATCGGTGCCGCGCGCGAGCTGAGCGCACACGTCGCGGGCCAGGGTGCTCAGGGTCGCGCAGTCGCCGGTGAAACCGACCGAGGACATGCTGCGGCAGAAATCGTCGTCGGGTGATGCGGCGGCGTGCGGTGCGGCCATCAGCGAGCCGATTCCTAGCACTAACAGCGCGGTGAGCCGCGCAAGCGTCGTCATATCACGTCTTTCCTACCGCTTTACTACCCGCTTCGGATCGAGGGAGGTGGGATTGGATGCAGATCGAGATAGGAGCGTGACCGGGTGACAGACTGCACCCATGGCGTGGGATTTCAGCACCGAACCGGAATTTCAGGACAAGCTCGACTGGGTCAAACAGTTCTGCGAGGAACAGGTCGAACCGCTCGATCACGTGTTTCCGTACGCGGTGCGTTCACCGGATCCCGCGGTCAAGGCCTATGTGCGTGAGCTGCAGCAGGAGGTCAAAGACCAGGGGCTGTGGGCGATCTTTCTCGACGAGGACCTCGGCGGTCCCGGCTTCGGTCAGCTCAAGCTCGGCCTGCTCAACGAGGTCATCGGACGCTACGCCGGCGCCCCGCACATGTTCGGCGCGTCGGCCCCCGACACCGGCAACATGGAGATGCTCGCCGCCTACGGCACCGAGGAGCAGAAGGAACGCTGGCTGGGGCCGCTGCTCAACCAGGACATGTTCTCGGCCTACTCGATGACCGAACCGCAGGGCGGCAGCGATCCGAGCCTCTTCAAGACCCATGCCGTCCGCGACGGCGACGAGTGGGTGATCAACGGCGAGAAGTGGTTCACCTCCGCGGGCCGCGTCGCCGACATCCTGTTCGTGATGTGCACGAACGGAATGTTCGTGGTACCGCGCAAGACGCCGGGTGTGGAGATCATGCCCGAGCCCCGCAACCACAACCACATCATCTACCGCGACGTGCGGGTGCCGCTCGATCATCTCCTCGGCCCGGAGGACGGGGCACGGGTGCTCGCGCAGCGCCGTCTTGGCGGCGGACGCATCCACCACGCCATGCGCACCATCGCGCAGTGCAACCTCGCGTTCGACATGATGTGCGAGCGCGCGCTCAGCCGCGAATCGCACGGCAAGGTCATCTCGGAGCACCAGATGGTGCAGGAGAAAATCGCCGAGTCCTACGCGATGATCAAGATGCTGCGGCTGTTCGTGCTCGAGACGGCGTGGAAAATCGACCAGACCTCCACCCAGGAGGCCCGCACCGACATCGCCGCGGTCAAGTTCACGATGGCGCGGGTGCTGCGGGACGTGTCGTTCAACGCGCTGCACATTCTCGGGTCGCTCGGGACCACCGACCTCACCCCGATCCAGGCGATGTACGCCGGCGCGCCGACGATGGGCATCGCCGACGGCGTCGACGAGGTGCACAAGGCCACCGTCGCGCGCCGGGTGCTGCGTGACTACGAGCCCCACGAGGGCAACTTCCCGACAGAGTTCCTGCCGTACAAGCGCGAGGCCGCCCGCAGGAAACTGCAACCCGTGCTCGACGCGCGCCCGGAGTTGGCCGCCGCCGCCGAGGCTTACCAGAAGTACCTGTCGCGGCGCCGCTGAACCTTCTCGCCGAGCGCACGGTTGTTCGCGCGTGGTCTCGGCGTTTGCGTATAACAAGCGTGCGCTCGCGGATGCTGCGCCTAGGGTGAAGCCATGCGAATCGCCATCGCCATCGTCGGTGTGATCGTCGCGCTGTTCGGTCTGCTGTTCGCGCTGCAGGGTTTTGGCGTGGTGGGCGGCAGCCCGATGAGCAACACCACGACCTGGTCCGTCCTGGGCCCGCTCATCGCGCTAATCGGGATCGCATTGGTGGTCGGCGCGCTGCGCCGCAAGCCGTAGACCGGAAATTTTCTTCACATCGCTCGGTGCTGTAACTACTACGGCCGAACGAGCGATGAAACTGTCGAGCGCCGCGACTGCTGGAACAGGCACCAGTGTTGGGGGAGTCGACGCGCATGTTTTGAAGGAGCAGACGCACGATGGGTGCACCCCTTGAATTTTGCTCAAAGCGTGGCGTGGTCGCCGTTCTGGCGTCCGGAATTGTGATCTCACTGACGGCCCTTACCGGAGGCGTGGCACCGGCATTGGCCCAGCCCGGTTCCGACGACTCGAGTGGGCCGACGACCACCATCGTGACGCCCACGCCGAAGCGCACCGCGCCCGAGGCCAAAGAGGAGGCTCCCAAGCGGGAGGCTCCGGAACAGAAGACGCAGGCCCCAGCGGTAGAGACGCCGACGCAGGCCCCGCAGACGCAGCAGACGCAGGCCCCGCAGACGCAGGCCCCGCAGACGCAGGCCCCGCAGACGCAGCAGACGCAGGCGCCTACCGTCGTCGAGCCGAAGCCTGAGCCGGAAGAGCCGAAGACCCAGGCGCCGAAGACGACCGCCAGCACGACCGTGCAGCAGCAGACGACCGAACCGGCGCCCGCACCCGAGCCAGAGCCGTCGACCACCGCCGAGCGGACACCCGCCAGCAGCGAAAGCAAGGTCGCGCCGAGCAGCGAAAGCAAGGTCGCGCGCACGACGGAAGCCGACAGCGATGCGCCACAGACGTCGGGCACGTCGGTGCCGCCGTCGGAAGCCTTCGCGCCGGCGACCGAAACCAGCGAGGCGCCCACCAGCGAGACGCCAACCAGCGAATCGGCCACCTCGGAGACCGAGAGCCAGACCCGCGACGAGGAATCCGAGACGCCGACGGTGTCGGTCTCGCAGGCCGCCAAGCAGATCGAGATGCTGGAGCCCGAGAAACTGGAGGCCCCGGCCGAGGACGTGCAGTTGGCCAAGCGCGCCGAGCCGATCTTCGAAGAGCAGCCCGAACCGGCCGCCGAGGAGGACGTCGCCGCGTTCGCGAACTCGATCGAAACCAGCCTGAAGGTCCCGGGCTTGGACATCGGGGCGAGCGCCAAGACCGAATTCGGCGTCGAGCGCCGCGTCGAGCGTCGCGAAATCGAGTACGTCAGCAACGTGCGCCAGTGGCGGCCGGAATGGATCGAGTACGACGAGTACTACCGGCCGATCGTCGCCAACCCGTTCCGGGCACCGGTGCGTATCGTCTACGTCTACGACATGCGGCCACGCATCATGTACATCCCGCCGCTGTCCCGGATCGTGCTGGAGGCCGCCCGGTTCGCCGCCTACAGCTTCACCGCGGCGATCCTCAACCCGGTCAACGCGGCCATCGACACCATGCAAGACATCACCAACATCGCGGTGGGCAGCTTCTTCGGCGGTGGCTACTACCCGGGCGCCGGGCTGCCGTTGCCGCCGCCCCCGCCGCCGGTGCTGCGCTACGACAACGTGCCCGTCCAGGTGCGCTACTCGGATGCGGTGTACGAACCCTTCCGGGTCCGCCGGATCGTTGACGTCGGCGAGGACGCCCGCTTCGGTGAGCGCAAGGTGCTGCTCGACGGAGCGACGCCGGCATGGGGTGTCTGGACCCAGACGCCAAGCGGCGAACGGCAATTCGAGGTGCACCGGACCCAGCAGTTCCCGGGTCTGGAGGAACCCCAGGAGGGTCCGCTGCCGGGTGACTACCAGTTGCGGCTGGCATCCGACGAGTCGTCGTCGGCCGGGCTGACTGGACGCGACATCTTCCTGATGGTCGCTGCCGGGGTGATTGGCACGCTGGGCTTCGGCGCCATCGGTATGGCGTTCTACCTGGGGCGCCGCCGACCCGAACACTGAGAGCGCGCCTCGGGCATCGGTCCTGTCGAAAGTCATGCATGATGGGGCGATGCCCGAGGTTCGCGTGGGGCCGCTGCTCCGCCACGTCGGTGAGACCGACGCGACCATCTGGGTCGAGACGGACACACCGTGCGCGGTCGAGGTCCTGGGCCACCGCGCGGACACCTTCGAGATCGAAGGTCACCACTTCGCGATCGTCTGCGTGACGGGTCTGGACCCGGACCGCGAACACCCCTACGAGGTCCACCTCGACGGTCGGAAAGCTTGGCCGCCAACGGATTACGAGTATCCGCGACCGCGGGTCCGGCTGATGCCGCGCGACGGCAGGCTGCGGCTGCTGTTCGGCTCGTGCCGCGCGTCGGCCCCACATCACCCGCCACACACCTACCAGCACTGGTGGCACCCAAAGGGCAAGGGCATCGACGTGCTGCGCACATACGGCATGCGGATGCTGCGCCAGCCGTCGGCGCTGTGGCCCGACGCGCTGCTGATGATGGGCGACCAGCTCTACGCCGACCAGGTCAACGACACGATCAAGGATCTGGTCGCCGACCGGGAGGTGCATGCCGACGGGCCCGTCGAGGTGCTCGAGGACTTCGAGGAGTTCTGCATCGGCTACTGGGACGCCTGGCGCGAGCCCGTGGTGCGCTGGATGCTCTCCACCGTCCCGACCTCGATGATGTTCGACGACCACGAGATCAACGACAAGTGGAACACCTCGCAGGCCTGGCTCGAGGAGAAACGCAAAACCGACTGGTATCAGACCCGCATCATCGGCGGGCTGATGGCGTACTGGGTCTATCAGCACCTCGGCAACATGTCGCCCACCGAGCTGGCCAAGGATCAAGTTTTTCAGCGGGTGCTCGAAACCCGGCAGGGCACCGAGGCGGTCCGGGAGCTCGCGCAGACGGCCGAAAAGGACGACGGCGTCTCACATTTCAGCATGTGCCGTGACCTGGGTTCGGCGCGCCTGATCGTCGTCGACGCCCGCTCCGGACGTCAACTACAGCCGGGGCGCCGCCAGATCACCACCGACGAGGAATGGGACTGGATCACCTCCAACGTCGACGGCACCTATGAACATCTGCTGTTCGCAAGCTCGCTGCCGATCCTGCTGCCCTACGGCATGCACCACATCGAAGCATGGACGGAGGCGGTCAGCGACGGCGCATGGGGCAACCGGCTGTCCGGACTGGGGGAGAAGGTGCGCATCACCGCCAACCTCGACCACTGGGCCTGCTTCCAGGACAGCTATCGACGCTTCGAGGATCTGGTCATCGACGTGGTGAGCGGTAAGCGGGGTCGGGCACCCGACACGATGGTGCTGTTCGGCGGCGACGTGCACCACTGCTGGGTGACCGAGGTCGACACGCCCGACGCGGGCCCCGCGGTGAGCACCAAGGTGTGGCAGGTGGTGTGTTCCGGGTTGCGCAAGGAGCCGTCGGCGGCCGAACGCGTCGTGCTGCGGCTCGGCCACACCCGGTTCATCGAGTCCGTCGGCAAGGCGCTCGCGCGGACCGCGAGGGTGGGGATGCCGCGGCTCCGGTGGCGACCCGTCACGATGCCGCACTTCCGCAACCAGGTCGGGACTCTGGAGATCGCCGGCGGCGAGGTGGGTGTGCGGATCGAGAAGGTCACCGGGGGCTGGCGCAAACCACAGCTGACCACCGTGATCGAGCACAAACTGCTCTAGCGTTGGCGATTTCGGTGCGCTAACCATCGCTCACCGCACGTTACCGCACCGAAATCCCCTCAGCCCGCGCCCTTGCCGTTGTCGACTCGATACACCGCGCCGTGGATCGCGGCGGCGTCGTCGCTGGCCAGAAATGCGATCGCCTTGGCCACGTCGACGGTGTGCATGAAGCCGCGCGGTGACGCGATCCGCATGATCAGATCCCAGTCGGCGTTATCGGGGGCGGTGAACTCGGTGGTCTGCGCGGTGGGCATACCGCCGGGACAGACGGCGTTCACGCGGAGCTTCTCCTTGGTGTACTCGACGGCCAGCGCGCGGGTCAGGCCGACGAGTCCGTGTTTGGCTGCGCAGTAGCCGGCCGAGTACACCTCACCCTCCACGCCGGCGATCGAGGCGACGTTGACGATGTTGCCGCCGGCCTGCAGCAGGTGCGGCAGCGCCGCGCGGCATAGGTAGAACGGCCCGTTGAGGTTCACCGCGAGATCGCGGTCCCAGTCCTCGTCGCTCATTGTCGTGGTGTGGCGCATCTGGTGGAAGCCGGCGACGTTGACCAACACGTCGAGCCGGCCGAAGGCCGCCACGCACTGTGCCACCGCGGCACGGCACGCCTGCGACGAGGTGACGTCCACCGACGCGTAGCTGCCGCCCGGTATGGACTCGAAGACCTCCGCCATCCGTTCGGCGTCGCGCGCGATACCGAACACCGTCGCGCCGCGCTCGGCGAACAGTTGCGCGACGGCGGCGCCCAAACCCGCCGACGCGCCTGTGACCAATGTGACCTTGCCGCTCAGTGACGTCATGGTTGAAGACCTTCTCACGACCCGCTATTTCGGCGCGGAGGGGAGCGACGGTGGTATGGCGGCCAGCAACTCGCGGGTGTAGTCGTGCTCGGGCGCGGCGAACAGGTCGGCGGCCGGGCGGTACTCGATGCGGGCGCCGTCGCGCATGACCAGCACGTCATGGCTCATCTGCTGCACGACGGCGAGATCATGCGCGATGAACAGGTAGGTCAACCCCAGCTCACGCTGCAGCCGGGTCAACAGGTCGAGCACCCGAGATTGCACCGAAACGTCCAGTGACGCAGTGGCTTCGTCGAAGATCACCAGATCGGGTTCGACGGCCAGGGCCCGCGCGATCGACACGCGTTGCCGTTCACCGCCGGATAACTCGTGCGGATACCGGCCGGCGAACGACGTCGGCAGCCCTACCAGGTCGAGCAGTTCATCGACACGGGTCCGGCGGGCCTGCCTGCCCCGCGCGAGCCGGTGCACCATCAGCGGTTCACCGATAGAAGTGCCCACCCGCGCACGCGGATTCAGCGACGAGAACGGATCCTGCAACACCAGGCTGACCCGTCGGCGCACCGCCTTGACCGCGGAGCGCCGTACGCCGATCACGTCAGCACCACCGATGGTCGCGGTGCCCGCATCGGGTTCGACCAGACCGGTCAGCGCCGCGGCCACCGTCGACTTCCCCGAACCGGATTCCCCGACCAGTCCCAGCGTGGTGCCGCGCCGGATACGAAACGACAGGTCATCCACCGCATTTACGGTGCGTTTGCCGCCGGCACTCGTCACCCGGTACCGCACATCGAGGCCGGCGACGTCGAGCAGCACCTCGGCGCCGGAGACCGGCTCCGGCCCGGTATGGCCGATCACCGGCCGCGCGGCCAACAGCTCCCGGGTGTAGGCATGTTGCGGACGGTCAAAGACGTCGGTGATCGTGGCCTGTTCGACGGCCTGGCCCTCCTGCAGCACCGTGACGTCGTCGGCCACTTGGCCGATCACGCCGAGATCGTGGCTGATCCACACCACCGCGGTGGCGAAGTCGCGCTGCAAATCCCTTACCAGCGTGACGATTTGCGCCTGCGTCGTGACGTCGAGCGCGGTGGTCGGTTCGTCGGCGATCAGCAGTTGCGGGTCGCAGGCCATCGCGACCGCGATCATCACCCGCTGCCGCTGCCCGCCCGAGAGCTGATGCGGATAGCTGTCCAGCCGGTCTTCGGGCTCGGGCAGACCCACCGCCTCCAACAGTTCCAGAGCCCGGGCGCGTGCCTGCCGTCGGGTGGAACGGCGATGGGTCTCAATCGATTCGGTGATCTGGCGTTCGATGGTCAGCAGGGGGTTCAGCGAGGTGGAGGGGTCCTGGAACACGAACCCGATGCGGTCGCCGTGCACGCTGCGTAGCAGCCGCGCCGACGCGCCGACGAGCTCAACGGCACCTTTGTCCGCGGTGGCGCCCAGCGCGCTTTTACCGGTGACGACGGCGCCGGGCGCGTCGAGCAGCCCGGTGGCCCCCAGCGCCGTCATCGTCTTGCCCGAACCGGATTCGCCGACGATGCCCAGCGTCTGTTCGGGGTGCACATCGAACGAGACACCGCGCACGATCTCGCGTCGCCTGATGGCCACCCGCAGGTCGCGCACGCTGAGTGTGGGGTCCGTCATTGCTTTCTTCGAGCCTCGATCATGGTGCGCTGCTTGGGATCCAGTACATCACGCAGACCGTCGCCGAGCAGGTTGAACGCCAGCACCGTGACCACGATCGCGGCGCCGGGCACCACCGCCATCCACCACGCCAGCGTCACGAAACCCTGCGAATCGAAGATCATCCGGCCCAGCGACGGCTGCGGCGGCTGGATGCCCAGCCCGAGAAACGACAACGCAGCCTCGGCGAGGATGGCGAACGCCAGCGACAGCGATGTCTGAACCACCAGCGGCCCAGCGATATTCGGCAGGATGTGGCGGCCGAGGATGTAGAGGTTGCCGGTGCCCATGCTCTGTGACGCCGCGACGAACGGCTCCGTGCGCACGCTCAACGTGCTGCCCCTGGCCACCCGCGCGAAGATCGGGGTGTACACGATGCCGATCGCCAACATGGTGGTCGTCACGCCCGGGCCCAGGATCGCCACCACGGCCAACGCCAGAATCAGCACCGGAAAGGCGAACATCACGTCGACGACGCGCATCAACACCGCGTCCAGCCAGCCGCCGCGGTAACCGGATACGACACCGACCGTCACACCGACGATCACCGCGAACGCCACGCTGACCACCGCCACCCGCAGCGACGCCTGCACCGCGACCAGCACCCGCGACAATACGTCGCGGCCCAACTCGTCGGTGCCGAACCAGTGCGCGGCACCGGGCGGCTGCAGCGCGTTGGGCACATCGACATCGTTGACGCCATAGGGGGCAAGCCAATCCGCGCCGATCGCGACGGACACGACGACGGCGAGCACCGTCGCGCTGACCGCCGTGACCGGGTTTCCCAGCAGCAGCCGCCAGAACGGCACGCGAGTTCCGGTGTCGGCGCTCATGACAGCCGGATCCTCGGGTCCACGACGGCGTACAACGCATCCACGATCAGGTTGACGAGCAGAAACAGGGCGGCGATCAGCAGCACCGCACCCTGGATCACCGGGTAATCCCGTGCCGCGACGGCGTTGTAAACCAACCGGCCCAGTCCCGGCCAGGCGAACACCACCTCGACCACGATGACCCCGCCCAGGATCGTCGCCAGCTGAATGCCGGTGATGGTCAAAATCGGGATGAGCGCGTTGCGCACCGTGTGCCGAAACGTCAACACCGCAGGCGGTAACCCCTTCGATCTGGCGGTGCGGACATAGCCGGTGGCGGCGACCTCGAGCACTGCCGAACGCACATACCGGGTCATGATCGCCGCGGCCACGAGCCCGACCGTCAACGCGGGCAACACGATGTGGCGCAGCCAGCCCGCCGGGTCCTCGAACAGCGGCCGGTAGCCCGAGGTCGGCAGCCAGCCCAGCGTCGTCGCGAACAGTGCGATCAACAGGATGCCCATCCAGAAGTCGGGGATCGACACGCCGAACTGGCTGCCCACCCGCACGATCGCGTCGCTGAGCCGGCCCTCGTGCAGTGCCGACCAGATCCCGGCGGGCAGCGCGATGAGCAACGCGAGCAGGACGCCGGCCACGGCCAGCGACACCGTCGCGGGCAGCCTTTCGAGCAGGATCAGCGTCACCGGATCACCGTTGCGAAAGCTCACCCCGAGATCGCCGGTCAGCGCCGAGCCGAGGTAGCCGAAGAACTGTTCGAGCATCGGCTTGTCCAGCCCGCTGGCCTGGCGCAGCGCGTCATAGGCCTCCGGGGTGTAGCGGGTGCCCAGCGCGATGCGGACCGGATCGCCGGGCACCAGGTGCACGAGGGTGAACACCACCACGACCACCCCGACCATCACCACCGCCGAATACAGCAGCCGGCGCGCCAAGAACCGCAGCACGGGATGTGTCATGATCCTTGCCCCAAATCCGCTGTGCGGAAACGGACTGCGGCGTCGCGGCGGGCTTCATAGCCGGTCAGCTCGGGGGTCCACGCCTGGATCACCGACGGGTTGTACAAGAAGATGTAGCTCACCTTGTCGGCGATCAGCGTGGCCGCCTCGTCGTACCGCGCGCCGCGTGCTTGGCGGTCGGTCTCGACGCGCCCGGCGTCGAGCAGCCGGTCCACCTCGGGGTCGGAGAACTGCTGCGCGTTGCTGGTGCCGTTCGAGTGGTGCTGGGCGTAGTAGAAGTCGTCGGGGTCGATGTTGCCCAGCCAACCCATCATCAGCATGTCGAAGTTGCCGGTGTTCTGTTCGTCGAGCCAGGTGGCGAAGTCGACGGTGCGGATGCTCACCGTGATACCAAGCGGCGCAAGGTTATCGGCGATGATCTGCGCGGCGGTCACGGTCTCCGGATACTCGCTGGTGACCAGCAGGTCGAGGTCGACGTCGCCGACACCCGCCTCGTCGAGCAGCCGCTGTGCGGTGTCGATGTCGTAGCTGTAACGGTCGTAGGGCGTGTACCACGGGTTGCCTTCGGGGATCGCAAGTTGGTTGGCGGTTGCGGTGCCGTAGCTGGTGGCCGCGACGATCGCGTCGCGGTCGATGCCGTAGGCGATCGCCTGGCGCGCTCGCACGTCGTTCCAGGGCGGGCGGGCTTCATTGAGCGCCAGGTACCAGTAGTCGTTACTGGGGGTGACGGCCAAGTTGATCGAGTCGTCCTCACGCAACTGCGCGACGCGTTGGGTGGGAACCGAATCGGTCCAGTCGACTTCACCGGCCTGCAGCGCCGACAGCGCCGTGGACGGCTCGGAGATGAACCTGAAGGTGACACCCGAGATCGGCGCTGGCCCATCCCAATACGACGGGTTGGCCTTCAGCGTGATCGAGTCGCCGCTGTTGTGGGCCAGGAACGAGAACGGTCCGGTGCCGATCGGGTGGGTGGCGATCTGACCGCTTTCGACGTTGCCGGGCGAGACGATCGCCATGCCTTTGAAGCCACCCAGGTTGGTCAGCAGGTTGGGGGTCGGGCGGTCCAAATGGACGACCACGGTGTGTGGGTCGGGTGCTGTGACGTCGGCGACGGCGCTGAATTTGTCAACGTTGGCCAGCTTCTCGTCCATGATCCGGCGGTAGGAGTAGACGACGTCGTCGGCGCGCAGCGGGCTGCCGTCGTGGAAGGTGATCCCGCGGCGCAACTGGAAGGTCCAGGTGAGCTGGTCGGGGCTGACCTCCCAGGACTCGGCGAGCGCCGGGCGCATCTCGAGGTTTTCGTCGGGCTCGACCAGCGTGTCGAAGACGTTCTCCAGCACCTCGAACGAGAAGTAGGCGGTGGTCTTGTGCGGGTCGAGTTGGTCGGGTTCACCGGAGATGGCGGCGATGAGGTTGCCCGACACGTCGTCGCCGAGGTCGACTCGCTGCCCGGGTGAGCACGCCGTGACGGCGAGGAGCACGACGGCGATGGCGGCGACTGCCGCCGCCACCGCCCGCCGTTTCATCTGCCGTCACCCCGGAGTCGTCTGCCCCCGTTTCTAGACGGGGTCGTGTCCACACTGACATACTCGACGCGGTTCGACGTCGAGACGCTCGAGGTGAAGGGGTGCACATCATGAGACTTCTCCGAGCGCTCGGAGTGGCCCTGGCCAGCGCCGCGCTGGCCCTCGGGGCGGCCGCGACGGCACACGCACAAGGTGACGTCAAGGCTCCAGGCGTTCCGGAGGGCGTCTACAACGTCAACATCGACGGGCAGGCCACCACCGAGTGGGAGATCTTCCCGTCATGCGTTCCCGTCGTGGGCGACCTGCGCGAACCGCTGCTGCTGCCGGTCGGTTGCAAGCTGAAGGTCACCCCGAAGGGCCAGCCGGGCGCCGAAGCCGTGATGATCGGTGGCCGGTGGACGTTCGATTACGACACGATCGACGGTAAGACCTGCCCGGACGGCAGTACGGCTGCGCAGCAGACGATCTATTCGTTCGACCCCTATACGTGGGTAGGCAGCATGAAGGTGATCCACGGCGCCGTGTGCGGTGAGCAGGCCGCGATGTTCGAAGTACCGCTGACCATGTCCTTCAACCGCCCGCTGGTCATCCCCGTCGACCAGTACCCGCTGATCTGTGAGCCGGGCGGCCTGCGCCGCTGCTTCTGACTTGCCCGACGACCCGTCGATCGGTCGAGCCGCCGGACATGGTCTGCGGCGCCGCGAGCGCCCGCGTGTGCCGCTGCTCAACGGCAAGGTCGTCGACTTGACGGGTCCCGGGCTGACCGATCGGTGGGGTGTCACCTGCACCGACCTCGGCGCCTCGGTGGTGGCCCCCAACGGCAAGCTGGTGTCGGTGTTCGGTGACACGTTTTCGGGCACCACGGTCGGCCAAGGCGATTGGCGGTCGCCGGTCGTGCTGATCGGCACGGGCGATGCCGACCATGAAATCGTCTACGAGCGCGCCGGCGGAGACGACGCCGATTACGCGCGTCAACTGTGGCACTACGAACACGACAACGTCGCCAGCGGGTGGCGCCGCGGCGGTATCAGCACGGTGATCCCGTCCGACCTGCTGCGGGTGGGTGACTCAATTTACTTGCACGCCATCGTCAATCGCGGCTTCGGCACCGTCGTCTGGACCGAGATCTGGCGCTCCGATGACAGCGGCGTCTGCTGGACGCACATGGGCGAGGACGCCAAGTTCCCCGCGGACCTGCACGGTGGGCATGCCCAGTGTTGGTCATGGGATCAGGACCCCGACGACGGCTGGGTCTACGTGGTCGCCACCGGGTTTCAGCGCGACAAAGGCATCATCTTGATGCGGGTGCGGCCCGAGGACATCGGGCACCGATCGCGATACGTGAGTTGGGGTTTCGACGACGGCCGCTGGGGGTGGGGCGCCGTGGCGACGCCGATCACCCCGGCCGGTGAGAAATGGGGTGAGCTGACGTTTCGCCGCGTCGGACAAGGCAAATGGGTGCTGGGTGGCTTCCTGGCATCCAAGTACGCCCTCGGATACCGGGTCGTCGACTCACCGGTGGCCAACATGCACACGACGCCCGTGCAGACCCCGATCGTCGGCTCGGCATGGTCCGACGAAAACCACCTGAAGAACCAGGTCGCCCAACTCTACGGCGGGTACGTGCTGCCCGGTTCGCGGTTCGACATCGAAGGCGGTTTCGGGCTGGTGGTGTCGCAGTGGAACACCTCGACCGGATGGCCTTACCGCGCAATGCAGTTCAAGGCTGCTCTGAAAGACACCACCAAGACGACGCCGCCGGATCCGATCAACCTGTGAGCAACGCGCCAGAGCCGGGATTTGCCTCTGATCCCCGGCGCGGGGACGATCCGTTGAGAGACGTTAACCAACGGGTTGATACGAGACGGGAGACCATGTCGGACGGCGTAGGGCTGTCGGTTGGGGCCACCAACCTGGCGGCCGTGGTGGTGGGCCGGACCGCACTGGTGCGGACACCGGTGCTGACGCGCTACCCCCACCGGCCGCCCGAAGTAGGCGTACCCAGCGAAAACCCTCGGCTCAACGAGCGCGGCCTGATCCTGACCGACTTCGTCGACAGGGTCGGAGATCCCGTCGGCATCGTCGCCGGCGACGGCACCACCCATCGCGCCGACGTCGTCCTGGCCGACGCGTTGCGGGCCATGCTCTATGGGCTCGGCGGCGGCCGGGTGCCTGCGGGGCCGGTGACTGTGACGCACCCCGCGCACTGGGGTTCGGCCGCCGTCGACGCGCTGCGTACGGCGCTGTACGCGGTGCCGGAGTTTCAGCAACCCAAGCCGGTGCCGGTGATCTCCGACGCCACGGCGGCGCTGACCGCGCTGCGCGACGATCCCGGGTTGCCCACCCGCGGGGTGATTGCGCTCTGCGACTTCGGCGGCAGCGGCACCAGCATCACCCTGGTCGACGCGGCGAACAACTACACGCCCGTCGGGCCGACGGTGCGGCACACCGACTTCTCCGGCGACCTCATCGACCAGGCGTTGCTCACCCACGTCATCGAGGACCTCGCCGCGGCAGGCACCATCGACCTGTCTTCGACGTCGGCGATCGGATCACTGGCCCGGCTGCGCGCGCAGTGCCGCGGCGCCAAGGAACGCCTGTCCACCGACAGCGTCACCACGCTGGTGGCTGAACTGCCCGGGGACCGCAGCGAGGTGCGGGTCACCCGCACCGAACTCGACGAAGCGATCCGCCAGCCGGTCGCCGACTTCACCTCGGTGTTACAGGACACGTTGGAGCGCAACGGAATTCACAGTGCCAACCTTGCCGCGGTGGCCTCGGTGGGCGGGGGAGCGCGCATCCCGGTCATCACCACCGCGCTGTCCGAACACTTCCGGGTCCCGGTCGTCACGACCGGCCGACCCGGGCTGACCGCCGCCATCGGCGGGGGTCTGGCGGCGGTGCGCGGGACCGTCGAGGAGGGCCCGACGGCGATGTCGGCCGCCCCGGGCGTCGCTGCTGCCGCCGCCGCGGCGACCGCGATGGCACCCGAGGCGGCGCCCGAACCCGACGACACAGCGCAGCCGGGCGCGGTCGGGGCGCTGGCGTGGTCGGACGCCGAGGACATCCCGGACGTGCCGGTATCCGACCCGTACGACTATCCGGTGGTCGCCGGCCGCGCGGCCGAACCCCGCCCGCAACTGCAGTTCGACCACGACTCGTGGGACGACCTTCCGCCGCCGCCGCTGCCCTGGTACCGCAAACCCGCGGTCGCGCTGGGCATCGGGGTGATCGCGGTGCTGGCCGCGCTGACCGCGGCGATGCTGTTCGTCGTCGGCGACGATTCCACTCAGTCGCCCGCGTCGACCACCGAACCGATCACCGCCACGCCGCGGCCCACCACACCGTCGCCGACCAGTGAACCGCCGCCTGTGACGCAACCCGCGCCGCCCCCGCCGCGCACCGTCACCCGGCAGGCACCGCCGCCGGTGACGCAGACGGTCACCGAGCCGCCGCCGCCACCCGAGCCGTCACCGGAACCACCGCCACCGTCCCCCGAACCGCCGCCGCCCACGTCGGAACCGCCGCCGCCGACGTCGGAGCCACCGCCGCCGACGTCGGAGCCACCGCCGTGGAGCCCGACGCCGCCGTATCCGACGATCCCAGGGCTGCCGTGGGTACCCGCGCCGCAGCTGCCGCAGCCGGGCCCGTAGCGGCTAGTGCAGCTTGGGCCGCTTGACCAGCACCAGGTGCGCCATCGGGATCTGCACCTGTTCGGGCGCCGCAGCCACCCGCTCGGCGACGCCGGTTTCCAGCCGGTCGAAAAAGTCCGCCGTCCGGTGATCGGCCAGGCCGCCGTCGAGTGCGCTGGCCAACGTCCGAAACACCGACGCGCGTAAGAAGGCGGCCCACTGTCTGCCGAAAAGCGCGGTGTCTTTGTTGGTTTGGTACTGGCTCCAGAAGCGGTCCTCGGCGTCGAACACCTCGAGATGCTCGATCTCGAGCTGTTCGAAACGGCCCTTGGGTGCGAACGGCGCCATGAAGTCCAACTTGCTGCGGCCCACTATCGGGATGCACATGCGGTGCACTTCGTCGGCCGAGAGCAGCTGCTGGCCCGCCAGCTCGTTGAGTGTTTCCATCAACGCCTTGAGCAGGGGGCGGTAGCCGAACTCGCCGGCGTCGTCAACACCCATCGTCATCACCACCAGGCGGCCGCCGCGGCGCAATTCCCTACCGCGGCACCCGATGAACGCGAGCCAGTCATCGGCGGCCTGCTTGGTGTAGGCGGCGCGCACGTCGGCGCTGGCGCTGCAGCCGATGTGCACGTGGTCGGGGATCGGCGCCGGAACGCGGCGCAGCCACTGCACTGCCCACGAACTCCAACCCAGATGCACGCTGCTGGTCGGCAGGATCTGCTCGTAGAACGAGCGGCCGACGGCGGTCGGAAAGGTGTTGGCGTCTTCGTGCAGGTAGCTATCGGGATCCTCGGTCAGCGTGCGAAACAGCGCCGAGAAGTCGTTGTCGGGGACATCGGTGTGGGTGACCAGAACCGAGTGATCGGGCCGGGTCCGCTTGCGGATGGCACGCACGGCCGAGCAGATGGGCAGCAGCGAGTTGTGGCCGGTGGCCGCGCCGTAGTCGGCCAGCACGATCGGTTGCGGCGCGGTCGGCACCGGTACTTCCGCGGCGGCCTTCTCGAACAGCGCGATCGCCGGACGCAAACCCGCGGCCTGCAGACGCGAACTCGCGGTGTAGGACTCGCTTTCCATCGGTTCGGGACGTACGACGATGCTGGACTCCGGCACCGCGACGTTCAAGACATGCGGACGCTTCACACCACGACCGTAGTCTTTGCCGCCGCAGCCGTGACAGACTTCGGCCATGAGTGGACGGTTCGGCCCGCGCCTCGCTGTCGTCATATCCACCCTGGCTCTGGTCGCGGGCGCCGTCGGCGTCATCGCGACCTTGGTGCTCAACGTGTACGTGCTCGACGACTACGACGCCTACGGCGAGGTGCCGATCCCGGGTTCGGACGAAATCCGGCTTCCCGCAGGTGACGTCACCGTCAGTTTCCACACGACGATCACCGGACCCCCGACGAGTGAATTTCCCATTCCGCGGATCAGCGTGAGCATCGAACCGCCGGACGGCAGCCCCGATCCGGTGGTCATCGAGAGCATCGGCAGCACGACCACGGTGAACAGCGACACCCACGTGCGGGTGTGGATGGCCGAAATCGCCGCGGGCGGCACCTATCGGGTCACCACCGACGGCGACGTCGACGGTTATCTCAGCCCGCGGCTGGCGTTCGGTCACGGCAGCAGCCACGGCTGGCTGCTGTGGGCGTTCGGCGGCCTCGCCGCCGCGGGCGTAGTGCTGCTGATCCCGTCGGTGATCTGGTCGGTCCGCGCGGCCCGACGGGCCCGGCCGTTGACGTCCGACGAGGAGCCACCCAACTCCGACGCACCCAGCGACCAGGGCTAGTGCCCGCGCGCGACCCAGTCGTCGTAGTTGACCAGTTCGTCGCCGATCGTGGTGGAGTCACCGTGGCCGGTGTAGACGACGGTCTCGCCGGGCAGCTTCCCGAGCCGACCCGAGATGGACTCCAGAATCGTCGGGAAGTCGGAGTACGACCGCCCGGTCGCGCCCGGCCCGCCCTGGAACAAGGTATCGCCACTGAACACCGCGTTGAGTTCGGGGGCGTGCCAGCACACCGAGCCCGGTGAGTGGCCGGGCGTGTGCAGGGCACGCAGGTCGATACCAGCGACGCTCAGCGTGTCACCGTCGTCGACTGTGCGAAAGTCGTAGTCCGGGTGAGTCATCCGCCACAGCACATCATCGGCCGGGTGCATCAACACCGGCGCATCCAGCGCCGCGGACAGCTCGGGAGCGACGGTGACGTGGTCGTTGTGCCCGTGCGTGCACACAATCGCCACCACATTGCGGTCGCCGACCGCGGCCTTGATCGGCTCGGCATCGTGTGCGGCGTCGAAGACGATCACGTCGTTCTCGTCGCCGACGAGCCAGATGTTGTTGTCGACTTCCCAACTGCCACCGTCGAGTTCGAACGTGCCCGAGGTAACCACCCGTTGAATCGGTCCGCCGTTCATTGCCTTCTCCTCATCGCGCAAGCGCTCATCGGCCCAACACCACCACGGACCGAAGTACCTCTCCACCATGCATTTTCGTGAACGCTCCTTCCACCTCGTCGAGTGCGATCCGCTCGGTGACGAACTTCTCCAGCGGCAACCGACCCTGCATATGCAGGTCGATCAGGTGCGGGAAGTCGCGTTCGGGCAGGCAGTCGCCGTACCAGGACGACTTCAACGATCCGCCGCGGGAGAAGAAGTCGACCAGCGGCATCTCCAACGTCATATCCGGCGTCGGCACCCCGACCAGCACCACGGTGCCCGCCAGGTCGCGCGCGTAGAAGGCCTGCTTCCAGGTCTCCGGGCGTCCGACCGCGTCGATCACCACGTCGGCGCCGAACCCGTCGGTGAGGTCTTGAATCGTCTCGACCGGGTCGAGTTCGCGCGCGTTGATCGTGTGGGTGGCGCCGAACTCGCGCGCCCAGTCCAACTTCTTGTCGTCGGTGTCCACGGCGATGATGCGCCGAGCGCCCACCAGTGCCGCGCCGGCGATCGCGGCGTCACCGACCCCGCCGCACCCGATGACGGCCACCGTATCGTCGCGGTTGACCGCGCCGGTGTTGATCGCGGCGCCGATTCCGGCCATCACGCCGCAGCCCAGCAGGCCGGCCACCGCCGGGTCGGCGGCGGAATCGACCTTGGTGCACTGACCTTCGTGCACCAGCGTCTTGTCGGCGAATGCGCCGATGCCCAGCGCCGGCGTCAATTCGGTGCCGTCGCTCAGCGTCATCTTCTGCGCGGCGTTGTGGGTGTCGAAGCACAGGTGCGGGCGGCCACGCTTACAGGCCCGACACTGCCCGCAGACCGCGCGCCAGTTCAGGATTACGAAATCGCCTGGCACCACGTTGGTCACGCCCGCACCGACCGACTCGACGGTGCCGGCGGCTTCATGGCCGAGCAGGAATGGGTAGTCGTCGTTGATCCCGCCCTCCCGGTAGGTCAGGTCGGTATGGCAGACGCCGCAGGCTTTGATGTCGACCACCACCTCGCCCGGACCGGGGTCGGGGATGACAACATCCACCAACTCGACCGGCTCACCCTTCTTCCGCGAAATCACCCCACGCACCGTTTGACTCATCCCTCCAACCTAGCTTGACGGGCAATTTCGGCGAGAAGTGCGCCGCGAAGTGCAAGGCTCGAGGGCGTGATGCCCGCGTTGTATCTGTCGCACGGCGCACCGCCGCTCGTCGACGACGAGCTGTGGGTGTCGCAGCTGCGGGCGTGGGCCGCGCAACTACCGCGCCCGACGGCGATCCTCGTCGTCTCCGCGCACTGGGAATCCGCGCCGCTGACCATCGGGTCGACGTCGCCGCAGACGCCGCTGACCTATGACTTCTGGGGATTTCCGCAGCGCTACTACGGAGTCACCTACGACGCCCCCGGCGCCGCCGACGTAGCCGCGCGCGTGGAAGCCGCGATGCCCGCCGACGAGCCGGTGCGCCACGATCCGCACCGCCGCCTCGACCACGGCGCCTACGTGCCGTTGACGGTGATGTACCCCGGCGCCGACATTCCGGTGCTGCAGATCTCGATGCCGACGCTGAATCCGCAACGGCTGCTGACGCTCGGCGAGCGGCTGCGGCCGCTGCGCGACGACGGTGTGCTGCTCATCGGTTCCGGCTGCACCACGCACGGGCTGCCGTTCCTCGAGGACCCCTCGCCGTTGTTCGTTGCGCTCGGCGCGTCCTTCGACGCCGGCCAGCCCCCGCGCCAACCGATCGACGGCTATTGGATGGGCCTGGCAAAAAGGTCGATTGAACTCAGCTGATCGGCATACCGTTGAACCGACTGATATGGCCACCCCGATAGACACCCACACCGAGCTGCTGCTGGCGGCCAGGTCCGCGCACGTGCGGCGCGACTGGCACGCCGCCTACGAGGCGTTCATGCAGGTTGCCGAGAACACCTCGCTGGGTGTCGACGACCTCGACGCGATGGCCGCGGCGGCGTGGCGTCTGGGCCACGGCAAGGAGTCGCTGCGGGTCGCCGAGCGGGTCTTCGCCCAGCTGGCGCGCACGGATCCGCCGGCGGCGGCGATGAAGGCGGTCGACGTCGCGCTGGCGTGGCTGACCCGCGGCGACGTCAACATCGGCCAGGGCTGGATGAACCGCGCGCGGCGTCTGCTCGACGGCGAGCCGGACGGCCCGGCCCACGGGTATCTTGCGTACCTGGACGCCGTCGTCGCGCTGATGAACCGCGACACCGCGCTGATCGGGCCGCGGGTGAGCAAGCTGCGGGAGCTGTGCGCTCGGCTCGACTCACCTGCGGTGACCGCGCTGTGCCACGTCGCCGAGGGGCTCGAGGCGATGTTCGACGGCCGCATGGCCGAGGCCTACGGGCTCATCGACGAAGCGATGCTGCCGGTGCTGGCCGACGAGCTGCCGCTGGAGTGGGCCGGCGACATCTACTGCATCGTGCTGCACCACTGTCATCGGCTGGCCGACTTGCCGCGGATGCGGGCGTGGACGCAGTCGATGGAGCGGTGGTGCAACGAGTTCGCCGGGTCGGTCGCCTACGGCGGTGTCTGCGATGTGCACCGGCTGCAGGTGCAGGCCGCCACCGAGGACCTTCGCCTGCTGGAGACACGGCTCGTCGACACCAGCCGCCTGTTGGAGGACGTCAACAGCTGGGCGGCCGGGGAGGGCTACTACCAACTGGGCGAGGTGCGTCGGCGCCGCGGCGACGCCGACGGCGCGTTCGCGGCGTTCACCAGGGCCCGGATGTTCGGCGTCGAACCGCAACCCGGCGAAGCGCTGCTGCGCTGCCGCGTCGGCGACGCCGACACCGCGTGGACCGATCTGCGGGTGGCACTGGCCGGACTGGACCGCCTGGACCGGATGCCGCTGCTGCGCGGCGCCGTCGAGGTGGCGCTGCTCCGCGACAACCTCGACGAGGCCGAAAAGCTTTGTAGCGAACTGGAATCCGGGTCGGTGGCGTTTGACACGCCCGGTTTCCGGGCGTGGGCGGCGCATGCGCGCGGCGCCGTGCTGGTGCGGCGCGGTCAACACGCGCAGGCGCTCGGTCTGCTGGAGGAGGCGCTGCGGCAGTACCGCACCCTGCAGTGCCGTTACGAGACCGCCCAGGTCTATGAGTGGATGGGGTTGGCGCGTCAGGGTTGCGGCGATCATGAGATGGCCGTGGCGGATTCGGCCACCGCCGCGAACATCTACAGCCAGCTCGGTGTCGAACCGGTCGAACCGTGCGGGCCCAGCGCGCCCGGCGGGTTGACCAAACGCGAGGTCGAGGTGTTGCGGGCCATTGCGGGCGGCGCCACCAACAGGCAAGTGGCCGAACAGATTTGCATCAGTGAGAAGACCGTCGGCCGTCATTTGGCCAACATCTACGCCAAACTCGGGGTATCGTCGCGCACGGCGGCGTTGGCGTGGGCGCACGAACACAACCTGCTGCCGTAGGCGTCTGCATCATTTGCCGCACCACGCGGTCGCGGAATTGCATGATTTCCCCGATGCGCTTGACACTTGGTGCGGGCTACTGTTCGGACATGACGACATTGCCCGACACCGCGGTGGCCGAGACCACTGAAGAGTTCGCAGAGCGCATCGTGGGCGCGATCGACAGCGCCAGCCTGGCCATCCTGCTGTCGATCGGCCATCAGACCAAGCTGTTCGACACCCTGGCCGAGATGCCGCCGGCCACCAGCGTGCAGATCGCCGACGCCGCGGGGCTCAACGAACGCTACGTGCGCGAATGGCTCGGGGGGCTGGCGACCGCACAGGTGATCGACTACGACCCGGTTACCGCGACATTCACGCTGCCGCGGCACCGGGCGGGGGTTCTGACCCGCGCGGCGGGACCCGACAACTTCGCCCGCGTCGCGCAGTTCATCCCGCTGCTGGGGGAGGTGGAACAAAAGATCATCAGGTGCTTCCACACCGGCGGCGGCCTGTCCTACAGCGAATATCCGCGCTTCCACACGCTGATGGCCGAGGAGAGCGGCGAGGTGTTCGACGCCGCGCTCGTCGACGTCATTCTGCCGCTGGTCGAGGGGCTGCCCGAGCGGCTGCGCGCGGGCGCCGACGTCGCCGACATCGGTTGCGGCAGCGGACATGCCATCAACGTGATGGCACGCGCGTTCCCGGCCAGCCGGTTCACCGGAATCGACTTCTCCGACGAGGGACTCGGCGTCGGCCGCGCCGAAGCCCAGCAACTCGGCCTACCGAACGCGAACTTTTTGGCCGCCGACGTCGCCGAATTGGACCACACCGAAAGCTACGACGTCATCACCGCGTTCGACGCAATCCACGACCAGGCCGCGCCGGCTCGGGTGCTCGAGAACATCTACCGCGCGTTGCGGCCCGGCGGCGTCTTCTTGATGGTCGACATCAAATCGTCGAGCAGGCTCGAGGACAACGTCGGCGTCCCGTTCAGCACCTACATGTACACGGTGTCGACGATGCACTGCATGAGCGTCTCGCTGGGGCTCGACGGCGACGGGTTGGGCACCTGCTGGGGCCGTCAGCTCGCCGAGTCGATGCTCGCCGACGCCGGTTTCACCCAGGTGCAGGTGCGTGAGATCGAGTCCGACCCGATCAACTTCTACTACATCGCCCGCAAATGAAGGTCCTGCCGCAGACGAGCGGCCATGGCATGTTCGTCACGGACGGCGGCCTCGAAACCGAGCTGGTCTTCCACGACGGTCGCGATCTGCCGGGCTTCGCAGCGTTTCCGTTGGTGGAGAAGCCGGAAGCACGCGCACGGCTGCGCCGTTACTACGACGGCTATCTGGCCATCGCCCGCCAGCACCACGCGGGTTTCGTCGTCGAGACCGCGACCTGGCGCGCCAACCCGGACTGGGCGAAACAGCTTGGCTACTCCATGGAACGGCTCGACGCGGTCAACCGGTCCGCGGTGGCGCTCGCCGAGGAAGTGCGCGCGGCCGCGACCGCAGACGGCATCACCGCGGTGGTGAGCGGATGTGTAGGACCGCGCGGCGACGGCTACGACCCGGGCGAGGCGATGAGCGTTGACGACGCCCAGAAATACCATGCGGCACAGATCCAAACCTTCGCCGACACCTCGGCCGATCAGGTCACCGCGATCACGATGACCAACACCGAAGAGGCCATCGGCATCGTGCGAGCCGCCTCGGCGGCGGGTATCGCAGCGGCGGTGTCGTTCACCGTGGAGACCGACGGGCGGCTGCCGACCGGTCAGCCGCTCGCTGAGGCGATCGAGTATGTGGACTCGGTAACCGATGGTGCTGCCGCCTATTTCATGCTGAACTGCGCGCACCCGACACATTTCGCCGAGGTGTTCGAGGACGATGGCGCGTGGCGGCATCGGGTGATGGGCCTACGGTCGAACGCGTCGGCCAAGAGTCATGCCGAGCTCGACGAGGCCACCGAACTCGACGAAGGAGACCCGGTGGACCTCGGTGCCCGTCACGCGGCGCTGCAAGACCGGCTGCCCGCCCTCACCGTGCTCGGCGGCTGCTGCGGCACGGACACTCGGCACGTGGCGGCGATCGCGGAGGCGTGGCGGGCCAGTTAAGCTCGGCGCGATGGGCGCGCTGGATGCTATTGCCGACTGGCCGGTGACGACGGCGGCCGCGGCGGTGGTCGGTCCCTCGGGTGTGCTCGCCGAGCACGGCGACGTCGCACACGGGTTCCGGCTGGCGTCGGTCACCAAACCGTTGGTGGCCCGCGCCGCGCACGTCGCGGTCGAAGAAGGTGCCTTCGGGCTGGACACCGAGGCCGGCCCGGAGGGCTCGACCGTGCGGCACCTGCTGGCCCACGCGACCGGCTACTCGATGAACTCGGCGGAGCTGATGGCCAAGCCGGGCACCCGGCGCGTGTACTCCAACTACGGCTTCACGGTGCTGGCCGAGACGCTCGAGCAGGCGTCGGGCATCGAGTTCGGCCGCTACCTCACCGAGGCGGTGTTCCAGCCGCTGGGCATGGCCGCGACGTCGCTGACCGGCGGCGCATCGGCCGCCGGGTTCGGGGCGACGTCGTCGGTGGCCGACCTCGCGGCCTTCGCCGGCGACCTGCTGCGCCCGTCAATCGTGTCGGGGCAGATGCACGCCGAGGCCACCAGCGTGCAGTTTCCTGATCTGACCGGCGTGTTGCCCGGGTTCGGAGTTCAGCGGCCCAACGACTGGGGGCTGGGTTTCGAGATCCGCGGAAACAAGTCGCCGCACTGGACCGGATCGGCCAACTCGGACCGCACGTACGGCCATTTCGGCCAGTCAGGGACGTTTTTGTGGGTCGACCCGGCGGTTGATCTGGCGCTGGTGGTGCTCGCCGACCGCGACTTCGGCGACTGGGCGTACCAGCTGTGGCCGGCCCTCTCTGATGAAGTGCTGAGAGAATTTCGCGCAGACTAGCGCAACAGGGGCCACACAAGGCACAATAGACACGCACGACACATACATATCTGCAAGTCATTCGGTTCTCGCCAGGTCGTTGGGGAAGACGTCCCTCGTGGAGCCGAAGGAGCAGCAGATGCGTGCAGCGAATCAGTTCGCCGACGCGACGACCGGCGTGGTGTACATCCACGCCTCACCCGCGGCGGTGTGCCCGCATGTCGAGTGGGCGTTGTCGTCGAGCCTTCAAGCCAGGGCGAATCTCAAGTGGACCCCGCAACCGGCCATGCCCGGCCAGTTGCGTGCGGTGACGAACTGGGTCGGCCCGGTCGGCACCGGCGCCCAGCTGGCCAGTGCGCTGCGCTCGTGGTCGGTGCTGCGCTTCGAGGTGACCGAGGACCCCAGCGCCGGCGTCGACGGGCACCGCTGGTGCCACACCCCGCAGCTGGGCATGTGGAGCGGACCGATGAGCGCCAACGGTGACGTGATGGTCGGGGAGATGCGGTTGCGTGCGCTGATGGCCGAGGGCGCCGACATGCTCGCCGCCGAACTCGACTCGGTGCTCGGCACCGCGTGGGACGAGGCGCTCGAGCCCTACCGCGACGGCGGTGAGGGCGCCGAGGTCAGCTGGCTGTCCCGCGGAGTGGGGTGACCAGCCTTCGACGCTAGGCAGCAGGCGTCAGGATCTTCAGCGCGCCAGGCACCGCCGACACCTCGACCGGCAGCGGGCACATGTACTCGCCGTCGGCGTAGGCGTTGATCCCCGGCGAGTCGACGGTGATGGTCTGCGCCCTTGCGGTGCTCACCTCGTCGAGGTGCACGTGGGTGCCCTTGAACACGGTGGGAAACAACCGGATGAGTTTGGTGCGCGAGTCCGACGCCACCATCGTCACGTCGAGCTTGCCGTCGGTGGGGTCGGCGTCCGGACAGATCAGCATCCCGCCGCCGTAGCTCTTGGTGTTGCCGAACGCGGCCAGCGTCAACTCGGTGTCCATCTCGCGCCCGTCCAGGCACAGCCGAAACGGCAACAGCCGCAGCTTCGACAGTTCGGCGACGATCGCCAGGTTGTAGCGCATCCGGCCGTGCGGCCAGGTCATCCGGTTGGTCCGGTCGGTGACCAGCGAGTCGAACCCGGCGGCCATCACGGTGCCGAACCATTTGTCGGTGCCGTCGGCGCATTTGATGCGACCCAAGTCGATGGTCTTGGTGACACCATCGACGACGACATCGGCCGCGGACTCGGGATCCTTTCGCGGGATGCCGAATTCACGCGCGTGGTCGTTACCCGTGCCGGCGGGGATGATGCCCAACGGTATGTCGGTCTTGGCAAGCACTTGCAGCGCAAGGGAAATGATGCCGTCGCCGCCGACCACCACGAGCGCGCCCATATCGCGTTCGAGGGCGCCTTCGACGAGGCGGCGGGCGTGCTCGGCGTCGCGGCCCGCGATGGCGACGACGTCGACGCCGCGGTTGGCGAACCTGGCGGCCGCCCGCTCGGCGGCGTGTGACGCGCTGCCGTGCCCCGACATCGGGTTGGTCAACATCGTGATGCGCGCGACGCTCATGGAATCAGCTTGCCCGGGTTGAGGATTCCCGCCGGATCCAGCGTGGCCTTGACCGCGCGCAGCACCGCGACGCCCAGTTCGCCGACCTCGTCACGCATCCACGGCCGGTGGTCGGCGCCGACGGCGTGGTGATGGGTGATCGTGCCGCCGGTGCGCATCATCGCGTCCGAGGCGGCGGCTTTGGCCTTGCGCCATTGTTCGATCGGGTTGCCGCGTTGTGCGGCAACGACGGTGAAGTACAGCGACGCTCCGGTGGGGTACACATGCGAAATGTGGCACAGCACCAGCGCGGGTGTGCCGGATTCCGCGAGCGAGGCCGTCAGTGCATCGGTGACCGCGGCTTTGAGCGCCAATACATTCGACCAGTTCGTGGCCGTCTCCAGCGTCTCGCACAAGGCACCCGCGGCCAGTAGCGAGTCGCGCAAGTACGGTGCGCCGAACCGGCCGTGCTCCCAGGCCCGGGCCGGTTCCTCGCCCAACGAGGTGCCGCCTGCGGCTTCCAGCACGGCGCGCGTCTCGGCGTGGCGGCTCGTGACGTGGGCCTCGGTTCCCTCGAACAACGTGATGGCCAGGCAGCCGCCGGTGATCTGTTGTTCGCCGATCTGCTCGGTGGTCGCGAGGTTGACGCCGGTTTCGGCCTCATCGGACAACCGGATCACGGTGGGCCCGGTGCCGGTCTGCACAACCGCGCGCAGTGCGTCGGCGCCGGCCGCGAAGTCGGGAAACGACCACGCCTCGTAGCGGGTGGCAGTCGGAACGGGATGCACCCGCACGCGCACGCGGGTGATGATGCCGAATGCGCCCTCGGAGCCGATCAGCAGCTGGCGCAGGTCGGGACCGGCCGCTGATTCCGGCGCGCGGCCCGGCTCGAACGTGCCGACCGGCGTGATGAGGCGCAACCCCCGGACCATGTCGTTGAACCGGCCGTAGCCCGCCGAGCCCTGCCCGGACGAGCGGGTCGCCGCGAACCCGCCGATGGTGGCGTACTCGAAGCTCTGCGGGAAGTGCCCGAGCGAGAACCCGCGCTCGCCGAGCAGGCGTTCGGCATCCGGGCCGGTCAGCCCCGCGCCCAGCTCGGCCTCGCCGGAGATCTCGTCGAGGGAATGCAGCTGGTTCAGCCGCCGCAGGTCCAGCGAGACGACGGCGGCGAAGTCGCCGCGGAGGGGATCGAGGCCGCCGACCACGCTGGTGCCGCCGCCGAACGGCACGATCGCGATGCCGCGCTCGGTACAGAATTGCAGTATCGCGGCGATCTCGTCCTCGGAACCCGGGATCAGCACCGCATCCGGAGCGTCCTGATCGCCGGAGTCTTTGCGGCGCAACAGATCCAGCGTCGACTTACCGCCGGCGCGCAGCAGGCGTCCGCGGTCGTCGACGCTGCAGTACTCGGCGCCGACGATGGCGGCCAGGCCGTCGCGGTCGGAATCGGAGAGCGCCGACGGCCGCAACCGCACCTCGTCTGCCGACAGCTCCGTCGCCGTCGATGTCGTGACCTCGAGGGCCTGCTCCAACAGCGACCGGATGCCATCCGAGAGCGGTTTGGCCGCATCCGGATCACCCCAGGCGTTCCACTTCATCGGAGGGAGCAGGTGGTCATCACGACGAGTCATGCGTTACAGTATTACACATGATGTCAAGAAGTAACGAAACGATCGGGGACCGGATCCTCGAGGCCGCGGCGTACTGCGTGACGGCCTATGGGATCGACCGGGTGACCCTGGCCGAGATCGCGCGCCGGGCGCGGGTGAGCAGGCCGACGGTGTATCGGCGCTGGCCCGACACCCGCTCGATCATGGCAGCGCTGCTGACGTCGCGCATCGTCGCGGTGCTCGACGATGCGCCCGCCCAAGAGGCGGGGCGTGCGGCGCTGGTCAACCGCATCGTCGCCGTCGCGCAGCGCCTGCGCGAGGACGACGTGGTGATGTCGCTTCTCAGCTCTCCGGAACTGGCGATGGTCTACATCGCCGAACGGCTCGGCACCAGCCAGCAGATCCTGCTGGACGCGGTGGCGGGCGAGATCAAGCTGGCGCAGGACGAGGGCAGCGTCCGTGACGGCGATTCGCGTCAGCTCGCGGCGATGTGCCTGTTGATCACCCAGTCTGCGATCCAGTCCGCCCAGATAGTCGAACCCATCCTCGACGCCGACGCGTTGGCTGTCGAACTGGCCCACTCGCTGAACGGATACCTCAAATCGTGACTGGCTCAACGGCTCTGAACGCCAACCGACGCACCGCCGAGCTGACCGCACTGGCCGAGGGAAAGCCCGTCGACGTCCTGGTGATCGGCGGCGGCATCACCGGTGCGGGTATCGCGCTGGACGCGGCGACGCGGGGCCTGAGCGTCGCGCTGGTTGAAAAGCACGACCTGGCTTTCGGAACCAGCCGGTGGAGTTCCAAGCTGGTGCACGGCGGCCTGCGGTACCTGGCGACTGGCAATGTGGGCATCGCGCGGCGCAGCGCGGCCGAACGCGGAATCCTGATGACCCGCAACGCCCCTCATCTCGTCAACGCCATGCCCCAACTCGTTCCGCTGCTGCCGTCGATGAACACCGCGTCGCGGGCGTTGGTTCGGGTAGGCTTTCTCGCCGGTGACGGGCTGCGCAAGCTGGCGGGCACCCCGGGTTCCACGCTGCCGCGGTCGCGGCGCATCGATGCGCGGCGCGCCGTCGAGTTGTCCCCGACGGTGCGCCGCGACGGGTTGGACGGCGCCCTGCTCGCTTACGACGGGCAGTTGATCGACGACGCCCGCCTGGTCACCGCGGTGGTGCGTACGGCGGCCCAGCACGGCGCGCGCATCCTGACCCGGGTGGCGGCTTCGGCGGCCACGGGTACGACGGCGACGCTGACGGATCAGCTGTCGGGGGAGTCCTTCGACGTCGGCGCCCGGGCGGTGATCAACGCGGCAGGGGTCTGGGCCGGCGACGTGGACCCGTCGATCAGGTTGCGGCCAAGCCGCGGAACGCATCTGGTGTTCGACGCTTCCGCGTTCGGCAATCCCACTGCGGCGCTGACGGTTCCGATTCCCGGCGAGATCAACCGCTTCGTGTTCGCAATGCCCGAACAGCTGGGTCGGATCTATCTCGGGCTCACCGACGAGGATGCGCCCGGCCCGATTCCCGATGTGCCGGAACCGACTCCGCAGGAGATCTCCTTCCTGCTCGACACGGTGAACACGGCGTTGGACGTCGCGGTGGGGCCCTCGGATGTGATCGGTGCGTACGCGGGTCTGCGGCCACTGATCGACACGGGCGCGGGCCGCACGGCCGACGTGTCGCGCGAGCATGCGGTGGTGGAGTCGCCGTCGGGCGTCATCAGCATCATCGGCGGCAAGCTGACCGAATACCGGTTCATGGCCGAGGATGTCCTCGACCGGGCGATCGCGTTGCGGGGGTTGACCGCGTCGCGGTGCCGCACCCGCAACCTGCCGCTGGTCGGCGCGCCGTCGAATCCCAGCCACACCATCACTGCGACGCTGCGTGCGCCGGCCGAGATCCCGAGTTCGCTGGTCGCCCGTTACGGCGCCGAGGCCCCGAACGTGATCGCGGCCGCCAGTTGCGACCGGCCGACCGATCCGGTGGCCGACGGGATCGACGTCATCCGCGCGGAGTTCGAATATGCGGTGACACACGAAGGTGCATTGACCGCCGGCGACATCCTCGACCGTCGCACCCGCATCGGGTTGGTGCAGGCTGACCGCGACCGCGCCGAAGCCGTCGCCGACGAGTTCGTGATTTCGGCGCGCTAACGCACCCTCAGCGGACGTAGGCGCGCCGAAATCGCTGCTCTACAGCGGGATGTTCTTGTGCCGGCCGCGGCGTGTGGGGGCTTCGGCCAACGCCTGCGTCAACTTGCTGCGGGTCCGGGCCGGGTCGATCTTCTCGTCGACGACGCCGATCTCGATCGCCGAATCCACACCACCGGCGATCCGCTCGTGCTCGGCGGCCAACTCCTCGTGCAGCGCCTCGCGCTCATCCTCAGGTGCGGCGGCCAACTTCTTCTTGTGCAGGATGCCGACCGCGGCCTTCGCGCCCATCACCGCGACCTCCGCGTCGGGCCAGGCGAACACCTTCGTCGCGCCCAGCGACCGTGAGTTCATCGCGATGTAGGCGCCGCCGTAGATCTTTCGCGTCACCAGCGTGACCCGCGGAACCGAGCACTCGCCGAACGCGTGCAGCAGCTTCGCGCCGCGCCGCACGACACCGCCCCACTCCTGATCCACACCGGGCAGGTAGCCGGGCACGTCGACCACGTTGACGATCGGGATGCCGAACGCGTCGCACAGCCGCACGAAACGGGCCGCCTTCTCCGCGCTCTCGGAGTTCAGGCAGCCGCCGAGGCGCAGCGGGTTGTTGGCGATCACGCCGACCGTGCGGCCCGATAGCCGGCCCAGACCGATGACGATCGACGGCGCCCACTTGCCCTGGAACTCGTCGAACGGCGCATCGTCATCCAACAGCGCCTCGACGATCGGGTGCACGTCGTAGGCGCGCCGCGGGGAGTCGGGCAGCAGCGCGTGCAGGTCGATGTCGCCGGCTTCGGCCTTGGCGCGGTCGAAATGACCCTGCTGGCAGAACAATCCGACGAGCCGGCGGCCGCGCTCGTAGGCATCGAGCTCATCGTCGGCGACGATATGGCACACACCGGACTTCTTGTGGTGGGTGTCGGGGCCGCCCAGCGACGCCATGTCGACGTCCTCGCCCGTGACGCTGCGGACCACGTCGGGGCCGGTGACGAACACGCGGCCCTCCTGCGCCATGATGACGACGTCGGTCAGCGCGGGCCCGTAGGCCGCGCCGCCGGCCGCGAAGCCGACGACGATCGAGATCTGCGGGATGTAGCCCGAGGCCCGGATCATCGCCTCGAAGACCAGGCCGACCGCGTGCAGTGCCTTGACGCCCTCGGCGAGCCGGGCGCCACCGGAGTGCCAGATGCCGACGATCGGGCTCTGCTCCGCGATGGCGGTGTCATAGGCGTTGACGATGTGGGTGCAGCCCTCCATGCCCATGGCGCCACCCATCACGGTGCCGTCGGTGCAGAAGGCCACGGTGCGCACACCGTTGACCTCGCCCGCGGCGGCCAGCACACCGGAGCGGTCGCGTTCGTGCAGCAGCTCAACGGTGCCGTCGTCGAAGAACGTGCTCAGCCGCAACAGCGGATCACGTGGGTCCAACGATTCGCCGACCGCCTCTGGCGCCATAATCGTCATCGAAACCTCCTGTAGCGCAGCGGATGTCGGCATGCGCCCTCGAGTTGTAGTTGTCAGTACTTCCCGAAGGCGAGCGCGACGTTGTGCCCACCGAATCCGAACGAGTTGTTGATCGCGTACTTGTAATTTCCGGGCCGAGCGCCACCTGCAACGACATCCAGGTCGATCTCGGGGTCTTGGTTCTTCAGGTTCAGCGTCGGCGGGATGATGCCGTCGCGCAACGCCAACACGGTGAGGATGGACTCCACCGCGCCGACCGCGCCGACCGAGTGGCCAAGCGCCGACTTGGGTGCGTACACCGCGGGCCGGTGCGAGCCCAGCGCGTTGTTGATCGCCACCCCCTCGGCGACGTCACCGACCGAGGTGCCGGTGGCGTGCGCGTTGACGTGGTCGACGTCGGTCGGGGACAGACCGGCCAGCTGGATCGCGCGGGTCATCGCGTGGCCGGCCTGCTCACCGTTGGGGTCCGGCGCGACCATGTGGTAGCCGTCGGATGTGACGCTGGCGCCCATGATGCGGGCCAGGATCCGCGCCCCGCGGGCCTTGGCGTGCTCCTCGGTCTCGATGACCAACAGCGCGCCGCCCTCACCGAACACGAAACCGTTGCGGTCCTTGTCGAACGGACGGCAGGCGCCCGGCGGGTCGTCGTTGGTGTTGGACAGCACGATGCGCATCTGAGCGAAACCGGCGATCGGCACCGCCTCGATCTTGGATTCGACGCCACCGCAAATCGCGATGTCGGCTTCCCCGAGAACGATGTTGCGCCACGCGTGCGCAATACCTTCGGATCCGGACGCGCACGCCGAAACCGGCGTGACGACACCGGCTTTGGCGCCGCGTTCCAAGCCCACCGCGGCGGCAGGGGAGTTGGGCATGTACTTCTGCACCGCCAGCGGCGACACCGCCCGCATCCCCTTGGCGCGCATGTCGTCGTAGGCGAAGACGAGCTCTTCGGCCGAACCCATGCCCGTGCCGATCGACACCATCAACCGCCTGGTGTCGACCTCGGGTGAGCCGGCGTGTTCCCACGCCCGTCGGCTCAGCACCGTGGACATCTTCTGCAGATACGACAGCCGACGCAGTTCGACCTTGGTCAACTCGGAGTCGAAATCCTCGAGCAGGTGGCCGCCGATACGCACCGGAAGGTCGTACTGTTCGACGAAGGGATCCTCGAGCTTACGGATCCCGCTTCGCCCTTCCAGCAACGCCTTCCAGGTGCCCTCGGCGTCGGTCGCCACGGACGTCGTCATCGCGATGCCGGTGACGACGACGTCGGGGAATCCTGCCCCCGTGGAAAGCCGAGCTAACCGTTCCTGCCCTGCCATTGCAGCTCCGAATGTTCCTTTCGTAGCTCAGTAGCGCCCGAATGCCAGGGCGACATTGTGCCCACCGAACCCGAACGAGTTGTTGATGGCGTACTGGTAGTCGCCATATCGAGGCTCGCCCGCAACGACATCGAGATCGACCTCGGGATCAGGGGTTTCGTAGTTGAGCGTCGGCGGGATGACGCCGTCGCGCAGCGTGAGCACGGTCAACAACGACTCCAGCGCGCCGACCGCCCCGATGGAGTGGCCGAGCGCCGACTTAGGCGCGTACACCGCAGCGTGTTCGACGCCCGCGACGCGGATCGCGTTGGCCTCGGCGATGTCGCCGATCGACGTGGCCGTGGCGTGGGCGTTGACATGCTGAATGTCCTTGGGCTCCAGGCCCGCGGTCTCCATCGCACGCTTCATCGCGTGCCCGGCCCGCAGCCCGTCAGAAGCCGGCGCCACCATGTGGAACGCATCCGAGGTGATGCCCGCGCCCAACAGCCTGGCCAGCGGCTTGGCACCGCGCGCCTTGGCGTGCTCTTCGGTCTCGATGACCATCATCGCGCCGGCTTCGCCGAACACGAACCCGTCGCGGTTCTTGTCGAAGGGCCGCGACGCACCCGCGGGGTCGTCGTTGTTGGTCGACATCGCGCGCATCATCGAGAACGCCGCGATCGGCAGCGCCTCGATGCCACCCTCGACACCGCCGACGACGGCGATGTCGGCGTCACCCATGACGATCTGGCGCCAGCCGTGGGCGATGGCCTCCGAGCCGGATGAGCAGGCCGACACCGGGGTGATCACCCCGGCGCGGGCGCCCAGTTGCAGCCCGACGACCGCAGCCGCACCGTTGGGCATGATCATCTGAACGGCCAGCGGCGACACCTTGCGGGGGCCGCCCTCGTTCATCGCGTCGTAGGTTTCGACGATCTTCTCGCCGCCGCCCAGACCCGTGCCGATGACCACGGTGAAGCGGTCCGGGTCGACCTCGGGGCTACCCGCGGTCTCCCACAGTTGGCCGCTGAGCAGCTTGGCCATCCGCTGGACGTAGGACATCCGGCGCATATCGAGCCGGCTCATCTGCGGGTCGATCGGCTCCTTGAGGTGTCCACCGATTCTGACCTGGAGGTCCCACTTCGTGACGAACTCGTCTTCGAGTATGCGGATTCCGCTCTCGCCTGCCAGCAGACCCTTCCACGTGCTCTCGATGTCCGCCGCGATCGACGTCGTCGCCGTTACGGCGGTTACCACAACATTGGGGAAACCGCCGTTAGCAGTGGAAGGTCTGGTCACTTGTTATCCGCGATCTGCGCCCGAATGGCCGCAGCGGCCTCGGGGTTCTCTTCCTCGAGCTTCTGGATGTAGGCGACCACGTCACCGACGGTGCGCAGGCCGGCCAGATCCTCGTCGGGGATCTTCACGCCGTACTTGTCCTCGGTCTGAACGGCGATCTCGACCATCGACAGCGAGTCGATGTCCAGGTCGTCGACGAACGACTTCTCCGGGGTGACCTCGGACGGCTCGATGCCGGTGACCTCTTCGATGATCTCGGCGAGACCGGCAATGATTTCTTCTTGCGTAGCGGGCACGGTGGCTCCTTCTAATTGGTTGGTACTGCTTCTTTTTGTTGAACGTGCGGTATGCGGTTGTACTTTCCGGCGAGCCGGAAACGGCGCCCGTCAGAGCTCTGCAAGCCCGTCCAGGTCAGCGGGGGATTTGACGGCGCGCGTCGGCACTCCCCGAAGTTCGCGTTTGGCGATGCCGGCCAGCGTCCCGGCGGGTGGGAACTCGACGATGGCCGTGACGTGCTTGTCCCGCATGGTCGCGGTGCACAGATCCCACCGCACCGGGCGGGTCATCTGCGCCACCAACTTGGTCATCGCATCGGCGGCCGAGGTCACCGGCTGACCGTCGGCGTTCGACAATAGCGTCGTGTTCGGCTCGCCGGTCGTTACACCTTCGGCCGCGGCGGCGTAACCGTCGAGCGCCGAGGCCATGTACTGGGTGTGGAAGGCGCCCGCGGTGGCCAGCTTGCGCACGCGCGCCTTTTCCGGCGGATCCTCGACCAGCTTGTCGAGTGCGGCCACCGCGCCGGCGGCCACGATTTGCCCCGCAGCGTTGCGGTTGGCCGGGACCAGGTCGAGGGCCTCGAGACGCGCGAGCACCTCGGTCTCGTCACCGCCGAGCACCGCGGCCATACCGGTCGGCTCGAGCGCGCAGGCCTTGGCCATTTCGGCGCCGCGGGTGGCGGCCAGCTTGACCGCGTCGTCGGCGGAGATGACGCCGGCGATGGCGTAGGCGGCGATCTCGCCGACCGAATGGCCGGCCACCAGGCTGTCCCGGCCCGCGAGCAGCCCGCGTTTGGCCAGTTCCTCATGGGCCAACAGCGTCGCGGCCACGACCAGCGGCTGGGTCACCGCGGTGTCGGTAATCTCCTCAGCGGTCGCGGTGGTGCCCAGGCGGGCCAGGTCGAGACCGCTGATCTCTGACCACGCCGCAATGCGCTCGACAGCACCCGGCAGCTCGAGCCATTCGGCGAGCATGCCGGGAGTTTGGGAGCCCTGTCCGGGCGCAAGCAAGGCAAGCGCAGTTCTATGAGGCACGAATTAAGAAAACACTGTGAAGACGGGTTTGCGCGGTGTAAGAGATTATGAACCTCGTCTTAGGTTTTTGTGGAACCTCCACAAAAACGCATGTGATGCGACTCCATCGATATCGGTTCGCGACCCACCGCTTCGCTTAATGGCCCGTCGACGATGCCGGACGCAACACGGGGCGCACCACGACAGGGGTGTTTGGCGTGCTCGATTGGTATGTCTGGCGGCCGAGCCTGCCCAAGCTCGAGGCCACGCGGAGCACATACGCATCACGCGGGACGGTGGGGTCGCGCCCGGTGAAGTCGCCGATCCGTTTGAGCCGGTAGCGGACGGTATTTGGATGAACGAACAATTTGCGAGCGCACGCTTCGATAGCACCCCCGGAGTCCAGATACGCCTCCAGGGTCTCGGTCAGCGCAGGCCCCGCGTCGGACAGCGGCCGCAGAACCTCGGTCTCCAACGCCGCGATCGCCGTCGCGTCGCCGAGCAACGCGCGCTCGGGCAGCAGTTCGCGGGCGGCGACGGGCCGCGGCGCACCGGTCCAGCCCGCGACGGCGTTCATTCCGGCGATCGCCTCGGTGGCGCTGCGATGGGCCGCGCTCAAGGTGGGCGCGGTCGGCCCGACCACCACGGGTCCCTCGGCGAACACCGACACCACCTCGGTGAGGAACCGGTCGGTCGGCGACAGCGCGCCGGAGACGATGGCGACCAGCCAGGCGCCGTGGACGTCGGAGAGCGCCGCGCGGCCGTTGCGGCTGACGATGTCGTGGATGTCGTCGCTGGCCAGGTCGATGCGGTCGGGTTGGGGCAGTCCCACGATGACGGTCGCCGGCGCGGTGGCGTCCCAGTTGAGCGCGGCGGCCTGCGACTGCAGCTCGGGTCCGGTGTCCCCGCGGACGACGGCGTCGACGACGTTGGCCTCCATCCGGGTGTCCCATGCGCCGCGGGCCTCGGCCTGATCGGCGTAGGCGCTGGCCGCGGCGAATGCGAGATCACGGCTGTAGCGCAGGATTCCGGCGGTAAGCGCGGTCAGCTGCTCCTCGGAACGCGCCAGTAGCGGCACCGCCTCTTCGAAGAACTCCATGGTGGTGCGCACCATCTCAACCGACTGACGCAGCGCGATTCGCCGCCGCAGATCCTGGGGGACCACCTCGAACGCCTCGGCGGTGTAGCTGACGTTGCTCTGCGGATTGCGCATCCACTCGACGAAGTTGACGATCGCGGTCTGCACCACCAACTGGACGCTGGCCCGCTGCGACGCCTCGAGCTCGGCGAAGAACGGCAGCCGTTCTTCCAACGCGCGTACCGCTTGTGTGGACAGCCGGCCCGAATACTGCTGCAACCGGCGCAGCACCGAGTCGGGCACCGTCTCGAGCACCTCGACGGTGGACTTCGGCGGAACGTACCGATTGTCGGGCACCTATAAAGGCTACGCCAAACCTATGGAGGTTTCCTCCAAGGCGCCTTTCAGGCCACCCCGGGGTCCGAGGTCTGCTCGGGCGCGGCCAGCACATCGTCGATCTGGTACCGGTTCGCGGCGTCGACGGCGACCGACATGTCGATGTTTCCGTCGCGGGCCAGACCCTCGAGCACCGCGACGGCGATCGACTCCGCGTCGGTGTTGAAGTAGCGGCGCGCGGCGGGACGGGTGTCGGAGAACCCATAGCCGTCGGTGCCCAGGGTGATGTAGGTGCCCGGCACCCACGGCCGGATCTGTTCGGGCACGCCGCGCATCCAGTCGCTGACCGCGACCACGGGCCCGGCTACGTCGGCGAGCGCCGCGGTGACATAAGGCGTTTCGGCCGGACGGTCGGGGTGGCGCAGCCGCTGCTTCTCGACCCGGATGCCGTCGCGGTTGAGCTCACCCCAGCTGGTGACCGACCAGACGTCGGCGGCGACGTCCCAGTCGTTGGCCAGCAGTTCGGCCGCGCGCAGGGCGTCGGGCATGGCGACACCCGAGGCGAGGATCTGCCCGACGTGCGACCGCTTCTCCGGCGCCGGGCGGTACCGGTAGATACCGCGCAGCAGGCCGTCGACGTCGAGATTCTCCGGTTCGGGTGGCTGCTTGTAGGGCTCGTTGTAGATGGTGATGTAGAAGAACACGTTCTCCTGGCTCTCGCCGTACATCCGCTCCAGGCCGCTTTCGATGATGTAGGCGATCTCGTAGGCGAACGCCGGGTCGTAGGCCACCACCGCGGGGTTCGTCGACGCCAGCAGCACCGAGTGCCCGTCCGCGTGCTGCAGACCCTCGCCGACCAGCGTGGTGCGCCCCGCCGTCGCGCCCAGCAGGAACCCGCGGGCCATCTGGTCACCGGCGGCCCACAGGTTGTCGCCGGTGCGCTGGAAGCCGAACATCGAATAGAAGATGTAGACCGGGATCATCGGCTCGTTGTGCGTCGAGTACGACGTGCCGGCCGCGATGAAGCTGCCCGACGATCCGGCCTCGTTGATACCCTCGTGCAGGATCTGGCCGACGTCGCTTTCCTTGTAGGCCAGCATCAACTCGGCGTCCACCGACGTGTACAGCTGCCCGTTGGGGTTGTAGATCTTGAGGTTGGGAAACCACGAGTCCATCCCGAACGTGCGGGCCTCGTCGGGGATGATCGGCACGATGCGCCAGCCGATCTCCCTGTCGCGCAACACTTCCTTGAACGTACGCACGGTGGCCATGGTGGTGGCCACCTCCTGGTTGCCCGACCCCTTCTTCAGGGATTTGTAGGTGTCGCGGCCAGGCAGGGTCAGCACCTTGCCCTTGGTGCGTCGCTCCGGGATGAACCCGCCCAGCGCGCGTCGGCGCTCGAGCAGATAGCGGATCTCTGGCGCTTCCGGCCCCGGGTGGTAGTACGGCGGCAGGTACGGGTCCGCTTCGAGTTGGTCGTCGCTGATGGGTACCCGCATCGCATCGCGGAAGTACTTGAGGTCTTCCAGCGCAAGCTTTTTCATCTGGTGAGTGGCGTTGCGGCCCTGGAAGTGGGCGCCCAGCGAGTAACCCTTGATGGTCTTGGCCAGGATGACCGTCGGTTGGCCCTTGTGATCCAACGCGGCGCGGTAGGCGGCGTAGACCTTGCGGTAGTCGTGGCCGCCGCGCTTGAGGTTCCAGATCTCCTGATCGGACAGGTGCTGCACCAATTGCTTGGTGCGAGGGTCGCGGTTGAAGAAGTGCTCACGCACATAGCCGCCGTCGTTGGCCTTGTAGGTCTGGTAGTCGCCGTCGGGGGTGACGTTCATCAGGTTCACCAGTGCGCCGTCCTTGTCGGCGTGCAGCAGCGCATCCCACTCGCGGCCCCACACCACCTTGATGACGTTCCAGCCCGCGCCGCGGAAGAACGACTCCAGTTCCTGGATGATCTTGCCGTTGCCGCGCACCGGGCCGTCCAGGCGCTGCAGGTTGCAGTTGACGACGAACGTCAGGTTGTCCAGGCCCTCCAGCGCCGCCACGTGGGCCAGCCCGCGGCTTTCCGGCTCGTCCATCTCACCGTCGCCCAGAAACGCCCACACGTGTTGGTCGGAGGTGTCCTTGATGCCGCGATTGTGCAGGTAGCGGTTGAAGCGGGCCTGGTAGATGGCGTTCATCGGGCCCAGCCCCATCGACACGGTGGGGAACTCCCAGAAGTCCGGCATCAGCCGCGGGTGCGGGTATGACGGCAGGCCACCGCCGGGATGGCTGTGTTCCTGCCGGAAACCGTCGAGGTCGTCTGCGGTCAGCCGGCCTTCCAGGAACGCACGGGCGTAGATGCCCGGCGAGGCGTGGCCCTGCACGAAGATGTGGTCCCCGCCGCCGGGATGCGATTTGCCCCGGAAAAGGTGGTTGAAGCCCACTTCGTACAGTGCCGCCGAGGACGCATATGTCGAAATATGGCCTCCCACACCGACTCCCGGCCGCTGCGCGCGATGCACCATGACGGCGGCGTTCCAGCGGATCCAGGTCCGGAAGCGGCGTTCGACCTCTTCGTCACCGGGGAACCACGGCTCGGATTCGGTGGGGATCGTGTTGACGTAGTCGGTGGACGTCAACGCCGGAATGGCAACGCGCTTCTCGCGGGAGCGCTCCAACAGGCGCAACATCAGGTAGCGGGCCCGTGCCGGTCCCGCGCGTTCCACCATCTGGTCGAACGACTCGAGCCATTCGCCGGTCTCTTCCGGATCGATGTCGGGCAGATACGACGCCACCCCTTCGCGGATCACCCGAACTCGGTCGGGTTCGGCTGGGGTGGTGGAGTTTTGGGCCAGGTCCTGGCGCGCGAACTCGGTGGTCAACTTCCGCTCCTTGTTAGGCGGTATAGGTGTTTACCGATGTGCGCAGATGTTTTCTGCGCGTCATCTATCTTCGTCCCATCCTGCCCCAGGCGCACCGCCGGGGGTGTGAACCGAATGAAGCGGCGGTCGCGGATTCGAACCGGTAACGTCTGCAGACCGTGCAGATCGGTGGGCTGTTGCAGCAGCGGCTGCGGATTGCCGCTCTGGCGTTGGGCAGCCTGGCTGCCGTCGCGATGGGCATCGTGGGCTGCAGCAGCGTCACCGAAGGCACCGCACGCGTCGACGCGGGCGAAGCGCCGGTCTACCGGGCGTCGGTGTCGGCCTCGATCGAAGAGTCGGTCTCGAGTTCACGCGCGCAGGAATCGGCGCGTCAGACGTCGCTGACCAGGGCGGCCGTCCGCTCCTCCTGCGAAGCGCTGAGCTCGAGCAGCGTCGATGCGGTCACCGCGGTCAACGACTACGTCGACGCGTTCAACCAGAACTCCGCCGACGTCATCGTCAAGACCGCACCGGCGATCGACGCACTCAACCACAGCGCCGACCTGGTCGCGCGCAGCGTGTCCGACCCGTTGACCCCGGAGTTGAAGGACGCGCTGCACGCGTGGGTGGACGCGGCAAGGGGTGTGGCCACCGCGATTGAGGGCAATTACGGGCCCGTCGAGTTCAACGCGGCGATCACCCGGCTCAACGATACGAAGACCTCGGCGCTGAACCTGTGCGATGCCGCATACTGACGCAATACGGTGCGGATTCGACGAAAGTGACGCCACGCGCCTGCAAACGCAGCCCGCCGTGCGACGATAGGTCGAATGCGCATGGCGCGCCCGAGTTGGCTGAAGGAGGACCACGGTGGTCGCGGCGGACAACGCCTCGAGCTACGCCCGCAGACTGGGCATCCAAAAAGATCAGGTTGTGCAGGAGTTGGGCTGGGACGAAGACACCGACGACGACATCCGGGCCGACATCGAAGAGGCGTGCGGTAGCGAGCTGCTCGATGAGGACGCCGATGAGGTCATCGATGTCGTGCTGCTGTGGTGGCGCAACGATGACGGCGACCTCGTGGACCGGTTGATGGACGCCATCACCCCGCTGGCCGACGACGGCGTCATCTGGGTGGTCACGCCCAAGACGGGTAAGCCTGGCCATGTGCAGCCTGCCGACATCGCCGAGTCCGCGCCCACGGCGGGGCTGATGCAGACGTCGTCGGCCAACCTCGGCAACTGGATCGCCACCCGGTTGGTGCAGCCGAAGTCCAAAGCCGCCGGTCGGAGGTGACGATGCTGGAGGTTGGCACCGAGGCGCCGGACTTCACGCTGAAAGACCAGAACGGTCAGTCCGTCACGCTGAGCAGCTTCCGGGGCGAAAAAGACGTGGTGCTGGTGTTCTTCCCGTTGGCGTTCACCGGCATCTGTCAGGGCGAACTGGACGAGATCCGGGATAACCTGCCCAAATACGAGAACGACGACACCGCGGTGTTGGCGATCTCCGTCGGCCCGCCGCCCACCCACAAGATCTGGGCGACGCAAAGCGGTTTCCTGTTCCCGGTGCTCTCGGACTTCTGGCCGCACGGCGCGGTGGCGCAGGCCTACGGCGTCTTCAACGACGACGCGGGTTTCCCCAACCGCGGCACGTTCGTGGTGGACCGTTCCGGCGTCATCCGGTTCGCCGAGATGAAGGAGCCGGGAGAGCCGCGTGACCAGTCGGTGTGGACCGAGGCGCTGACCTCGTTGCGGGCCGGCTGAATTTCCTGTCGCGCGAGGTCGGCGTGTAGCTTGCCTTCGCAGGGGCGCGTAGCTCAGTGGTAGAGCTCTGGTTTTACACACCAGCGGTCGGCGGTTCGATACCGTCCGCGCCCACCAGGTCTCGACGGGATCAGACCGCGATCGCCCCGACGGCATCGGGCACGGTGAGACCGACGTCGCTGTAGGCCCGCCGAACCGCGGCCAGTTCGTCGGCGTCGAACCCGAGCGCTTCGGCCTCGGCGACCACGGCTGTCGCCGCCTGGGTGAACGACGCACCCGGGGTGAGCCGGTACAGCGAGCCGTAGAACACCCGAGCCCAGACCTCATCTGACACGTCGGCGGTGTCGACGTCGGTCATCATCCGATACGCCGCGTGGCTGAAGATCGTGCTGTTGCGGTGCGCGCTGCCGCCTGGCACGAACTCGCTGAAATGCGCGGTGCCGCCCAACGATTGCGGATCGGCGAGGTTGCGGATCGCGCATCCGTGTGTCCGCGGTGACGCGCACCCGTAATCCTCGGCGATCAGCCATCGCTCCGGGCCGGCTTTGCCCTCGATCAGAGTGCCCAGGATGTCGGAGTAGGCCTCCTCCAGCGCCAATGACTGTGCGTCCTGGCCGAGAATCTCGCCGTGCCGGCCCTTGACGACGCTGTCGATGACGGCGTGGGTGTACTCGTGCCCGACGATGTCCAGCGCGCCTTCGAAGTCGTGTCCGAACACGAACACCTCGTGCGTCCGATACCAGTACGCATTGTTGAAGACATGGGAGATGACCGTGACGGCGACCGGCGCGCCGGTGTCGTCGAACGAGTGGTGTTCCAGCGTGCCGACATAGAAGTCGTACACCACGGCCATGTTGGCGTGCGCGGACACCGCCGACGGATCCCATCCCGACGCCAGCACCACGATGTCGCCGGGCGGGTCGACCGGATAGTGCACGTTGCCGGACAAATAGGTGACCGCGGTGTAGGTGGTGATCTCGCGGGTCGTATCGGTCAGGAAATGCTCGTCGAGCTCGGCGCTGTATCCGCCGGCGAACACGCGGGGCACGCCGTGCAGGTCGGCCGCGGTGTAGACGGTCGGGATGATCAGCGTGGTCACGTAGGTGGTGGTGGTCTGGAAGGCCGGAAGGCCGACGCGATCAAGGACATTGGCGACGCCGGTCTCGATGCGCCGGTACAGACCCCAGATCGCATCCAGTGCCGGGACCAACGGGTTGGGCGAGGAACCGGCGGCGTCCGGGTTGAACCCGAACAGGCCCAACACGCCCAGCGTCACGGTCCGGAACACGTTGGGGCGCACCGTGCGCTCGGTGATGACATCGACGACCAGCGTGACCGGCTCGGGGTCGGCCAGTGCGACGGGCTCGGCGTCGGTGACCTCGGCCCCGGTGACGACGGCCGAGTCGGTTTCGGTCGACGGCGGAGTCTCGTCGCTGTCCTCGGACGGGGCGGGCGGCACCGCCAGTGCGCGCGTCGTCGATGCGGCGGCCAGCGGCAGCGACGAGTCGCGACGCGCGGTTGCCGCCGGTTCGACGGCCTCGGCCGCCGGAGCCTCGGCCTCGGTTTCGAACTCCGTGTCGTCGTCGATGGGCTCAGTAGTGTCGTCGATGGGCTCGGTAGTGTCGTCGGACACGGCGGCCGACGCGGGCAGCGTGAGGGTCTCGGTGAGCGACTCGGCGTCGGGTACCTCTGCGACGTCCGGTGTCGCGGCCGCCTCATCGAAACCGGAGTCAGTGTCGGCGCCGGTGTCGGTGTCGGTGTTGGTGTCGCTGCTCGAGGTTCCGGTATCGGTCGAGTTGTCCGGTGCGGCCACTGCCACGCCCGGCCCGAACATCAGCGCTACGCTCAGCCCTGCCGTCGCCGCGCCGACGCGGACCCACCCACGGTGCTGCTCGTCGACCATCTTGCTTCCCCGCCCCTTCGACTGTCCGCCAGCAAAGACGGTAACACCGGGCGCAGGCCGGCGGGGCGATTGGCTGACGCGTTCGCTAATTTGCTGCAATGCGTTCCGTGCGGCGCTACACCACCCGGCGTCCGTTGCGCGCCCGCATCCGCATATCCCACAGGTACAGCTGGTAGCCCAGCAGCCACACCTCGCGCGGCACCACCCGATCCGTGATCCGAAGCAGGGTAAGCAGCTTTTCGAACCGGCGTTGCTGACCGGCCGTCCAGCGCAGCTGCATGTGCTCGCGGAACTCCGCGGGCAAAAACCCCGTCGTCGCGAATAGGTTGAACTTCCCGGCGAGCAACCGCAGCGGCGCGGGCAGCATCGCCATCGCCGCGACGCCGTGCAGGTGCTCGCGCACCGGCTCGTCGATGCGCAGTTCGTCCAACGACCGCTTCCAGTACTCCTCGAAGGCGGCCCGGTCCGGCGGCCACATGTCCGCGCCGACCTGCAGCGTCGTGCCGAGCTTTCTGGCGTCGCGGTACACGGCGTCCGCGGCGTCGTCGTCGAGCGGCCCGTACAGAAACTCGTGCTGGTCGACGTAGTAGCGGTACAGACAGGCCGCCACCCACAGCTGCAGCCGCGGGTCGAACGCCCGGTACGACACCGGACTTGATTTCGTCGACCGCACCATCGCATGCACACGGTCGACCTCCCGGCGGATCAACTCGCGGTCGGCCTTCGTGCCCATCGTCGCCACCGCCAGGTACGTCCCGGTCGTGCGTGCCCGTTTGAACGGACGCTTGTATACGTTGCCGCTGTCCACCGGGCTTTCCAACACCCCGTACCCCACCCCCGGCAGCGCCAATTGCATGATCACGTTCGCCGCAGGCAGCAATGCCGCCGCCGGATTGATCAGATCGATGACACGCGTCGGTCGCCGCGGTGGTCCCAGCCTCACGCCTTCGAGTGAACCACTTTGTGAGACGCTCCCGAAGTGTTTGCGTCGACGACATGGGGGCTCGCGGCGGGCTGTATCGCCGATCGGCTGCTGGCTGACCCGCGCCGTGGCCATCCGGTGGCGTTGTTCGGCCGCGGCGCAGCGGCTTTGGAGCGCACAACATATGCCGACTCCCGAACCGCCGGCACCCTTCACACCGGCGCGCTGCTGGGCATGCTCGGCGTACTGGGTTTGGCCGTCGACCGCGCAGGCGCGCGTCGGGGCCCGCTCGGCCGCGCCGCGGTGACGGCGGCTGCGGTGTTCGTCGCGCTCGGCGGCACGTCGCTGACCCGCACCGGTCGCACCATGGCGGATCACCTGCAGGGCGGCGATCTGGATGCGGCCCGGCGGCTGCTGCCGTCGCTGTGCGGCCGTGACCCGGCCGTCCTCGACGCCTCCGGGCTGACCCGGGCGGCGTTGGAGTCGGTCGCCGAGAACACCTCCGACGCCCATGTCGCGCCGCTGTGGTGGGCCGCGATCGGCGGGGTGCCGGCGGTGCTGGTCTACCGTGGGGCCAACACGCTCGACGCCATGATCGGCAACCGGTCTGCTCGATATGCCCGGTTCGGTTGGGCGGCAGCGCGATTCGACGATCTGATCAACTACCAGGCCGCACGTGCGACGGCAGCGCTGGTCGCGGTGTGCGCGCCGGTGGTGGGCGGCTCACCCGTCGGCGCGGTGCGCAGTTGGCGGCGTGACGCGGCGCGGCATCCCAGCCCGAACGCGGGCGTGGTCGAGGCAGCGTTCGCCGGCGCGCTCGGCGTACAGTTGGGCGGTCCGACGCAGTACGCCTACGAGTTGGAGATCCGCCCGACGCTCGGGGAGGGCCCTGCGCCCCAGGTCAGCGACCTCGCGCGGGCGGTGCGGTTGTCGCGGGCCGTGCAGGTCGCCGCCGCAGGTATCGCGTTCGCGTTCAGCGCCGTCGGCCAGCGCGTTCAGCGCCGTCGGCCATAGCGGTCGGCGAGCTTGTCCTCCGTGCTGACGGGCGCATCCGGCGCTGCTGCCACAGCGTCGCGCACCTCCTTCTCCCGCCTGCGTTGCCGCACTTCGGCATACACGAAATAACCCAGCCCGATCGGGGCAATGATGCCGAACGTGATCCACTGGATGCCGTAGGACAGGAACGGTCCGGCATCCAGGTGCGGCAGAGCCAGTTCCCCGAGCCCGCCCGGCTGATCCCCGGTGAGCTGCAGGTACGAACCGGTCAACGGAACACCGGTGAGACGCGAGATCTGGTCGATATTGATCGAATACACCTGCTGCGTCCCGTCTTGACGCATGGGTTCCTTGCCGCGGGCCAACCCCTCGGAGTCACGCAACCGCGCGACGATCGTCACCTCGTCACCGGGAACCGGCGGGATCTCCGGCACCCCAGACGCCTCGACCGGCCGCACGTAGCCCCGGTTGACCAGCACGGTCGGGCCGTCGGCGACGGCGAAGGGCACCAACACCTCGAACGCCGGCTCGCCCTCGACCACCCGCAACCGCGCCAACACCTGTGCCTCGGGCAGATATCGTCCGGTGGCCGTGACCAGACGCCATTGCTCGTCGGGAGCCGCCGAATCCTGGTCCGGCAGAAGCGATGTCACCGGCACCGGATCGGCCTTCAACGACTGGGCAATCTGGGCGTTCTCGCGTGACGTCTGGGTGTTCTTGCCCAGTTGCCACGGCGCGAGCACCGTGAAGCACAGGTAAGCGAACGCGATCACCACGACGAACAACGCCAGCCACTGCGGCCGCAACAAAAACGCCCAGCGTCGCATCAGCTTGCGATCCCCCGAGCGGTCAGTTGTTCGTCCACCCACGCGTGCAGGCCCGGCAACGACGACTCGATCACGCGGAACACCTCTTCGAAGTCGTCATGGTCGCCGTAGTAGGGATCTTCCACGTCGAGGGCATGGGCACCCGAACGCGGATCGAACGAGCGCAACATCCGGATCCGCTCCTCGGGCACGCCGAGTTCTCTGAGGATGCGCACGTGGTTACGGCCCAGCGCGATGACCAGATCGGCCGACATGTGGTCGTCGTCGACCTGGGCGGCGCGATGCGCCGTCGGATAGCCGTGGTTGCGCAGCACATGGCTAGCCCGGCGGTCCGCCGGCGCACCCGCGTGCCAGCCGCCGGTCCCCGCGCTGGTCACCCGAACCGCCTCGGACACGCCGCGTTCGCTGATCTGGTGGGCGAACATCTTCTCCGCCATCGGCGACCGGCAGATGTTGCCGGAACAGACGAACGTCACGTGCAGCAGGTCAGACACCCAACACCTCGCGCAACTCGTCGACGTTGGAGACGTGGGCCCGCGCGGCCGGGCTCTCGGGGCCGTCGAAATCCCCGCGGCCGTAACCCCATCCGACCACCACGGTGTCGATGCCGTGTTCGGCGGCGCCTTCGACGTCGTGGGACCGGTCGCCGACCATCACGACACGCTCGGGCAGTGGGGTCAGTTGGGCCACCGCGTGCGCGACCACATCGGCCTTGGTCGCCCGGGAGCCGTCGACGCTGGCGCCGGCGATCACCTCGAAGTGGTCGTCGAGGCCGAAGTGGGCGAGGATGCGTTGCGCCGTCGGTTCGGCCTTGGAGGTGGCCACCGCCATGCGCACGCCGGCGGCCTGCAGATCGGCCAGCAGCGCGGGAATGCCGTCGAACACCCGGTTGATCGCCCACCCCCGGTTCCGGTAATCGGAGCGGTAGGCCGAGATCGCAGCGTCGGTCTGGTCGCCGAGACCCAGTTCCCGCAGCGTGTGGTGCATCGGCGGGCCCACCACCATGCTGGCCAGGTCTCCGTCGGGTACGACGGCGCCGACCGAGCCAAGCGCATGGCGGAAGCTCGAGACGATGCCCTTCGCCGAATCGGTCAGGGTCCCGTCGAGATCGAAGATCACCAGATGCGGGCGGGTCGCCGCAGCAGTGTGGTCCAACATGTCGGTCACGGCACCATTCTCCCCGATCACAGAAGTACGCTGCCCGGCGCACTAGGGTCGTGTTGTGGCGAGTCCATATCCGGGTGCGACGCGTGCGGGCGCCCGCTACCACGGCGATCAGGCCGCGGCCCCCGGCATGCTCGACTTCGCCGTCAACGTCCGCACCGACGAGCCTCCGACCTGGCTCGTTGACCGCCTGGCGGCTCGGTTGCCCGATCTCGGCCGCTATCCGAGCACCGCCGACGAGCAGCGCGCAGTCACCGCCGTCGCCGCTAGGCACGGGCGCAGCGCCGACGAGGTCGCGCTGCTTTCCGGGGCGGCCGAGGGATTTGCGCTATTAGCGAACCTGCGGCCGCGGCTGACCGCGCTGATCCAGCCGTCGTTCACCGGACCCGAAGCCGCGTTGGCCGCAGCCGGCCTGCCGTTCGAGCACGTCGTGCTCGCGCCGCCGTTTCACCTGTCCGACGGCCTGGTGCCCGACGAGGCCGACCTCGTCATCGTGGGCAACCCGACCAATCCCACGTCGGTGCTGCATACCCGCGAGCGGGTGCTGGCGCTGCGGCGCCCGGGCCGGATCCTCGTGGTCGACGAGGCGTTCGCCGACGCGGTCCCCGGCGAGCCGGCGTCGCTGGCAGGCCAGTCGCTGCCCGATGTGGTGGTGCTGCGCAGCCTGACCAAGACGTGGGCTTTGGCAGGGCTGCGGGTCGGCTATGCGTTGGGCGCGCCCGACGTGCTCGACCGGATGGCCGCACGACGGCCGCACTGGCCGCTGGGCACGCTGCAACTGGAGGCCATCACCGCGTGCAGCGCGCCGGAGGCGGTGGCTGAGGCGCAACGTGGGGCCCGCCGGCTGGTCGGGCTGCGCGCCGAGATGGTGACCGGCTTGGCTAGCATCGGCGTTGATGTCGTCGACGGATGCGCCCCGTTCGTCCTGGTCTCGGTCGGTGATGCAGCGTTGACGCGAAAACACCTGTACAGCAAAGGAATTGCCGTGCGCCGCTGTGACACGTTCGTCGGTTTGGATGGTCAGTACCTGCGCGTGGCGGTGCGTCCCGAATGGCCGGTGCTGGTCGACGCGATGGCTGAGGTGCTGCGGTGAGCGTGCGCCTGGCCGACATCATCGACGTGCTCGACGCGGCCTATCCGCCATCGTTGGCGCAGGACTGGGATTCGGTGGGTCTGGTGAGTGGTGATCCGGCCGAGTCGGTCGAGGCGGTCACCGTCGCGGTCGACGCGACCGCCGCCGTCGTCGCCGAGGTGCCCGAGGACGGCCTGCTGGTCGCGCACCACCCGCTGTTGCTGCGCGGGGTCGACACCGTGGCCGCCAGCACTGCCAAAGGCGCCCTGATTCACCAGATGATCCGGACCCGCCGGGCGCTGTTCACCGCGCACACCAACGCCGACGCGGCGTCACCGGGGGTCTCCGACGCGCTTGCGGAGGTGCTGGGCCTGACCGTCGAGCAGGTCCTCGCGCCCACCTCCACCGGGCCCGACCTGGACAAGTGGGTGGTGTTCGTCCCCGTCGACGATGCCGACGCGGTGCGCCTGGCGATGTTCGACGCCGGCGCCGGACGGATCGGCGATTACTCGCACTGCAGTTGGAGTGTGGCGGGCACCGGCCAGTTCCTGCCGCACGACGGCGCGTCGCCGGCGATCGGCAGCGTGGGCACCGTCGAACGCGTTTCCGAGGACCGGGTCGAGGTGATCGCGCCTGCCGCGCGTCGCGCCGACATCCTCGCCGCGCTGCGCTCAGCCCACCCCTATGAGGAGCCGGCGTTCGACATCTTCACCCTCGCGCCCATTCCGGGCAACGTCGGCCTGGGTCGGATCGGGGTGTTGCCGAAGCCGGAGCCGTTGTCGGCGTTCTTTTCTCGGGTGCGCGAGGCGCTGCCCGCCACGTCGTGGGGCATCCGCGCCTGCGGCGATTCAGACACGCAGGTGTCACGGGTGGCGGTGTGCGGGGGAGCGGGCGACTCGCTGCTCGACGTCGTCGCAGGCGCCGACGTGCAGGCCTATGTCACCTCCGATCTGCGCCATCACCCCGCCGACGAACACCAGCGCGCATCCGATGTGGCGCTCGTCGACGTGGCGCACTGGGCCAGTGAGTACCCCTGGTGCCGTCAGGCCGCAGCGCTGTTGCGTGACCAATTCGGCGACGCGCTCGCAGTGCGCGTGTCGGCGATCCGAACCGATCCGTGGAATGTCGAGAGAACGAGTCATGAAAGCTGAAGTAGCGCAACAACGTTCGTTGCTTGAATTGGCCGAGCTCGACGCCGGGCTGAACCGGATCGAGCACCGGGCCAAGAATCTGGCCGAGCAGCAGCGCCTCGAAGAGGTCCAGACGACGCTGCAGGAGGCCAACGACGCCCTCGCCGCGCTGCAGCTGGCGATCGACGACCTCGACGAGCAGATCGCAAAGTTCGAAACCGAGATCGACGGCGTGCGTCAGCGCGAGGACCGCGACCGCCGCCTGCTCGCCGACGGCAGCGTGGACGCCAAACAGCTCACCGAGTTGCAGCACGAGTTGCAGACGTTGGAGCGCCGGCAGACCGCGCTGGAGGACTCCCTGCTGGAAGTGATGGAACGGCGCGAAGAACTGCAGCGCGACCAGGCGGCCGCGCTGGCAAGGATCGATGAGCTGCAAAGCGAGCGAAGCGATGTGCAGAAAGCCTGCGACGACGCCCGCACCGAGATCGACCAGCAGCGCCACCAGAGCCTTTCGCGCCGAGACGAACTGCTCGCGCAGTTGGATCCCGATCTGGCCGCGTTGTACGAGCGCCAACGGGAGCGCAGCGGCTCGGGCGCCGGTCCTCTGCAGGGACGTCGTTGCGGCGCCTGCCGGATCGAGATCGACAAGGGTGAACTGGCACGCATTTCCGCCGCAGCAGAAGATGACGTGCTGCGCTGCCCGGAGTGCGGAGCGATCCTGTTGCGGCTCAACGGAACGAGCGCGTGAAGGTCATCGTCGAGGCCGACGGCGGGTCCCGCGGCAACCCCGGACCCGCGGGCTACGGAACGGTCGTGTGGTCGCAGGACCGCGCCACGATGCTCGCCGAAAGCAAGCAAGCGATCGGCCACGCCACCAACAACGTCGCCGAGTACCGGGGGCTGATCGCGGGTCTGGAGAAGGCTGCGGAACTCGGCGCTTCCGAGGTCGAGGTCCACATGGACTCCAAGCTGGTGGTCGAGCAGATGGCGGGCCGGTGGCGCGTCAAGCATCCTGATCTGGCGCCGCTACACCAGCAGGCCACGGCGCTGTCGACCCAGTTCGACCGCGTCAGCTACGAGTGGATTCCGCGGGCGAAAAATTCACACGCCGACCGGTTGGCCAACCAAGCGATGGATGCCGCCTCAGGAATCGAAAACCCTACGGCGCCAGCCAACGTCGCGACGCAGACGTCCCCGGCAGGTTGGACCGGTGCGCGCGGTGAGCCGACCCGGCTTCTGCTGCTTCGGCACGGCCAGACCGATTTCTCTGCGCAGCGACGCTATTCCGGGCGCGGCAACCCGGCGCTGACCCAGGCCGGGCGCCGGCAGGCCGAACTCGCCGCGCAGTACCTGGCGAACAAAGGCGGTGTCGACGCCGTCGTCACCTCGCCGCTGCAACGTGCGTACGACACCGCAGCGGCGGCGGCCAAAGCCCTCGGCCTCGATGTCGTCGTCGACGACGACCTGATCGAAACCGACTTCGGCGCGTGGGAAGGGCTGACGTTCGTCGAAGCGTCGCAGCGCGATCCGGAGCTTCACCGGCGATGGTTGCGGGACACCTCGGCGACACCGCCCGACGGGGAGAGCTTCGACAACGTGGCCCAACGCGTGCACCGCGCCCAGAACCGCCTCGTCGCCGAGAACGGCGGACAGACCCTGCTGGTGGTGTCGCATGTGACACCGATCAAGACGCTGCTGCGGATGGCGCTGGATGCCGGACCCAGCATCCTTTACCGGCTGCACCTGGATTTGGCGTCGTTGTCGATGGCCGAGTTCTATCCCGACGGTGCGGCATCCGTACGACTGGTCAACCAGACGGACTATCTGACCTCACTCGTGTAGGTGCAGACGTTCGCCGTGCAGGCCGAAGATGGTGATGGCTTCCACGGGTCCGTCGACCACGCCGAACCAGTGCGGTGTCCACGTCGAGAATTCCACTGCCTCACCGGGTTTGACTATGAAATCACGAGCACCCAGGATCAAGCGCAGCTCCCCGGATAGCACGTACATCCAATCCTGGCCTTCGTGCACGGGCAGTTCGTCGGGCGGTGTGCGGCGCCGCCCGCTGATCCGAATCTTGTAGGCGTGCAGGCCGCCCGCGGCCTGGCGGGTCAGCGGCCAGTATGTGATGTTGTGGTGGGTGTGAGAACTGGTCCGTACGCGCGGATCGGGCGCCTCGGGCTCGCGCAGTAGTTCGTCGGTACTCACCGAGAGCGCCGCGGCCAGGCGGGGGAGATGGTCGAGCGCCAACCGCCGCTTACCCGACTCCAGCCGGCTCAGCGTCGACACGTCGATATTGGACCGGGTAGCGACGTCTTCGAGTGTCAGCCCGTGCTGTGTCCGCAGTTCGCGCAGCCGGCGTCGTACCCGGACGTCGACGCTTTCCTCCACTTTTGCCTCCATAGCAAACGAGCTTGGCATTATGGCCGCAGGTCTGCAAGGTGGTTTTCATGGATACGACATGGGACTGCGTGATCGTGGGCGGCGGATCGGCCGGCCTGAGCGCCGGTTTGGTGCTTGGCCGGGCGCGTCGGCGCACGCTGTTGGTGGACGCCGGGTCTCAGAGCAATCTGCCCGCGCACGGAATTGGAGGCCTGCTGGGCCACGACGGACGCCCACCTGCTGAGCTGTACGCCATGGGCCGCGGTGAACTCTCGGCCTATCCGAGCGTCGAGCTTCGCGACGGTGAGGTCACCGCGGCACAGCGGGTCGACGACCAGTTCGTTGTGCAACTCGCTGACGGTCGACGCGAACGGGCGCGTCGGATACTGCTGGCCGGCGGCATGGACTATCGCCCACCCGATCTGCCCGGCCTGGCCCAACTGTGGGGACGATCGGTGTTCCACTGCCCGTTCTGCCACGGCTGGGAAGTGCGGGACCAGCCGTTGGCGGTGTTGGGGCGCGGGGAACGCGCGGTCCATTCGGCGCTGCTGCTGCACGGCTGGAGCGACGATATCGTGGTGCTGACCGACGGGCCCAGCGACCTCGACGACGCCGACCAGACTCGGCTGTCCGCGGCCGACGTCGGTGTCGACGAACGGCGGGTCGCCGAACTCGCCTCGGAGAACGGCGAATTGACAGCCGTCGTATTCACCGACGGATCCCGGCTGGCGCGCAGGGGCATGCTGGTGGCCACGACGCTTCATCAGCGCTCAGCGCTGGCTGAACAATTGGGCGTCGAATTCGGCGGCCCCACACCGATTTCTGTCGATCCCGTTGCGGTGGACGCGTTGTACCGCACCACCGCACCCGGTGTGTTCGCGGCGGGTGACCTGAGCGCACAGATGCCGCAAGTGGCCGCCGCGGTGGCAAGCGGTTCATTGGCGGCGGCTGCAGTGGTGCAAAGTCTTGTCGCCGACCAGCACGGTCTGGCTGTTCCAGGAGGGAGTCAACATGTCAACGCCTGACGCAAAAACCCATTGGGAAGAGCACTACGGCGAACGTAACCGGGTCTGGAGTGGACGGGCCAACGCCCGCCTCGTCGAGGTCGCTGAATCGCTAAAGCCCGGCCGAGCCCTGGATCTGGGCTGCGGTGAGGGTGGCGACGCGCTGTGGCTGGCTGAACGCGGTTGGCGCGTCGTAGGCGTCGATATCTCCGAAACCGCGCTGCAACGCGCGGTAGCCGACGCCGAGGAGCGGGGAGTCAGCGATCGCGTCGAGTTCCGTCAAGCCGACCTGCCGGAACAGTTTCCGGACGGCACATTCGATTTGGTGTCGGCGCAGTTCCTGCACTCCACGCTCCCGCTCGATCGTCCTCGGATCTTTCGACGGGCGGCTGATGCGATCCGCCCCGAGGGACTGCTGCTGATCGTCGACCACGGCGGCCCGCCGCCCTGGGCGTCGAAACTGCACCATCACCACGACTTCCCCAGCGCCAAAGAGGTGTTCGCATCGCTGAATCTGCCTGAGGCGCAGTGGGAGTCGCTACGGGTTGAATCGGCCGAGCGGGAGGCGTCGGGTCCCAGCGGCGAAACGGGCACGTTGGTCGACAACATCATCCTGCTGCGGCGACGCGCTTCCGACGCGTGAGGACGAGCGGTTGACCGTCGGTGATCGCGACGGTGTGTTCGCTGTGGGCGGTGCGCGATCCATCGGCTGATCGCAGGGTCCAACCGTCGGCGTCGTAGATGATCTTGTCGGTGCCGGCGGCGAACCACGGCTCGACGGCGAGCGTGAGGCCGGGACGCAGTTTGAGCCCACGGCCCGCGCGACCGACGTTGGGCACATGCGGATCTTCGTGCATGGTGCGGCCGAGCCCGTGGCCGCCGAAGTCGGTGTTCACGCGGTAGCCGTAATCTGCTGCCACGGAACCGATCGCCGCGGAGATGTCGCCCAACCGGTTTCCGGGCAGTGCCGCCGCGATACCCGCCGAGAGGGCCTGTTCGGTGGCCTCGATGAGTCGTTGGTCCTCGGGTCGGGAAGTGCCGACGATGATGCTGCGCGCGCAGTCGGTGACCCAGCCGTCGATGGATACCGCGATGTCCATGCTGAGCAGGTCACCGTCGGCCAGCACGTAATCGTGTGGCAGCCCGTGCAGCACAGCGTCGTTGACCGATAGGCCATCAGTGCTCGTGCGCGGTCTTCCAGCTCGAGCAGGTTGACGCCGGGGCGAGCGCGATCGGAGAGTTCGTCGAGCAGCTCGGCGAGGAAGGCGCCGGTGACGGCCATCGCTTCCACTTCGCGCGGTGTCTTCAACTCGACCATCGGCGGCCCTCCTCTGCAAGGTAAGCGGTATGAAAATACCAGCCTAGCGGGAGTGGCCGGTATTTTCATACCGGGGAGGCGGTAAGCTGGCCCCATGGTCCGTGTCCCGTTGACCGCAGAGCAGCTGGCCGCCGGCAAGCGCATCGGCGAGCGGCTCCGGCAGGCCCGCGGCGATCGCACCTTAGCGGAAGTGGCTGAGGCGGCGGCGATTTCACCGGAAACACTGCGCAAGATCGAGACGGGCCGGCTGCCGACGCCGGCGTTCACCACCATCGCGGCCCTGGCCCGCGTACTTCCGTTGTCGCTGGACGAGCTCGCCGATGTAGCCGCCGAACGGCGCCCCAGCCCTTAGGCTCACCTCGAGACTCTGGTTTCCCTTGTTTTGCCAAAGCGACCGTAGGAGATTGCGAGCCGATGAAGAAACCACCGATAGGGACGACGGCGGGACTTTTTGCCGTCACTCTGAGCCTTGGGCTCGTGGGCTGTGGTTCCAGCACCGACACCGCAGCCACGACGACGCCGACGTCGGCCGAAACCACTGCTGCTACAACCACAACGACTCCAGCAGCCGACGAGCCGGACACAATCAACGACTACATCGTCGAGAACGATATTGCCGAAACGCCGATCAAGCCTGGGGAGCCGGGAACCCCGAACGTCGATTTCCCGCTTCCGCCGCAATGGCGCGACGCCGGCGACGCGACGCCGGACTGGGCCTACGGTGCCATCCTCTACGACCATCCGACGGATCCCAACAATCCGCCCGATTTGTATGCGATTGCCTCCAAGCTCACCGGAGACGTCGACGCGGCGAAGATCCTCGAGCTCGCCCCTCAACAGCTGCGGGAGATGGCCGAATTCAAGCCATTGGGAGAACCGGAGAAAACTGCTTTGGGTGGCTTTGACGCCATTTCATTCGCCGGCACCTATATGAACGACGGTCAGGAGCGATTCGTCGCCCAAAAGACGGTCGTCATGCCGGCAGCCGATGGTCTTTTCGTCCTGCAGCTGAATGGCGACAGCCTCGCGAGCGAACAGAACGTGGTGCTCGACGCCGCGGATGTGATCAATGAACAGACGACCATCACCTTGCCGCAATGACCGCCGACCACCGAACCGACGCGGCGCGCTTTACCGATGGAGAAGCATCAATATGAAAATCCGAGCCACGGCTGCAGGGTTCCTGCTGGCCTCGGTGTGCAGTGCCGTGCTGATGGCATCGTCTCTGCTCACTGCGCCAGCCGCGCAAGCGCAGTGTACGGCTGGTGAGCAGTGGGATCCGCGCACCCGGATCTGCTGGCCGCATTCACAGGACACACTTGGCGTTACTGGGACGGGTGGCTGGTGTAAGCCGGGCAGGATCGGACTATGCATCGCGGCCTGGGAGAACTCGGTTCGCCCGGGGGCAGCGCTCGAGCCCACTCCTCCGCCGGGGCCTGCGCCGCGCTCGACTTGGCCTCGCGGCTGACCCCGGCTGCACTCGCCGACGCATCGATCTTGGCCGCAAATTCGTCGTAGGCCGCTGGCATGATCGAACGTATGTTCGCTTCGGG
>NZ_JBEFTH010000015.1:0-82122 GCF_053483935.1 Mycolicibacterium sp. XJ879 | reverse complement strand
ACGAAACCGAGGCTTCCGCCATGGCCGCGAACGACTCCGGCGTTGACAACGACGATCTGATAGACGGCGACTATGACCTCCTCACCGTTGCCGAGGCCAGCAGCCGACTCGAGCGTGAGGTTCAAAGCTGCCGAGCCGAGCTCGAACGTGCCACAGACCATCATGATCGAACGAGGCACGAAGCCAGGCTCGCGGCACTCCAGAGTGCCCTCGGCCGTGTGCGGAGAAACGCCACCGGGCGGAAGGACGCGGACGAGACTCCTTCGATCAGTCCTCAACGTCACGCATAGGGCTTAGCCGCGACCTGCGGCGATGCCGTGAGTGGTCGCTAGACCGAGTCGGGGAGGCCCCACTTCTCGAATGACTTGGCGTGAAACGCTACGACGTGCGTGATGCCGTCGGCACCGACGTCGAGAACGTGCAGCTGAAAGGGTTCGTGCACGCCGGTTTCCGGGTTGCGCATGTACATCGCCCCGGCGGGTTGACCGTTGGCGGTGGTGGGGATCAACCGCATGTCGCCGGGCCGCTCTGCGGGGCAGTGTGTCTTCGACAGCAGCACGATCTCGCGCGGACCCTGGTACCAGCCGTCGAACGGCGGCATCTCCCACACCGCGTCGGCGGTGAACAGCTCGACGAGTTTGTCGATGTCGTAGCTCTCGAACGCCGCGATGTAGCGCGAAAGCAGATCCTGCGCCTCGGGTGACTCCGGCGGCGCCGACACATCGTCCTCGCTGGGGCCGACCGCGTCGAGTTGCGCGCGCGCCCGCTGCAGGAGGCTGTTGACCGCCGCCGTCGAGGTGCCGATCGCGTCGGCCACCTCGGCGGCCTTCCACTGAAGCACCTCACGCAACACCAGCACCGCCCGTTGCCGCGGTGAGAGGTGTTGCAGCGCCGCGACGAACGCCAACCGGACCGACTCCCGCGATCCCACGATGTTCGACGGGTCGGTGGCGTCGTCGGGAAACGGCTCCAGCCACGGCACCTCTTCGCGCGCCACGATGTCGTCGGCCGGATCCGAGCTGGGCGCGCCCAGCCCCGTCGGCAGCGGCCGGCGTTGCCGGCCCTCCAGCGCGGTCAGGCAGGTGTTGGTGGCGATGCGGTACAGCCAGGTGCGCACCGACGATTTGCCCTGGAACCCCTTATAGGACTTCCACGCCCGCAAGTACGTTTCCTGCACCAGATCCTCGGCGTCGTGCACCGATCCGGTCATCCGGTAGCAGTGCGCGAGAAGCTCGCGACGGTACTGCTGCGCGTCGGCCAGAAAGGCGTCCTCGGTGCTGCTGTCCCCGAGATCATGGGCCAGAACGGTCACCTTGCCGAGCTTAATCGCCGTCACCGACAAGTGACGGCGCGACCGCTAGTCTCCGGGGATGGCCACAACCCGCAGCGAACGAAGCTTCGACGGTGTCAACGGTGTGCGCATCGTCTACGACGTGTGGACCCCCGACGGTGAACCCCGCGGTGTGGTGGTGCTCTGCCACGGGTTTGGTGAGCACGCCCGCCGCTACGACCACGTCGCCGAACGCTTCGGCGAGGCCGGGCTGATCACCTACGCGCTGGATCTCCGCGGGCACGGCCGCTCCGGTGGCAAACGTGTCTACCTGCGCAACATCGGCGAGTACACCACCGACTTCCGCACCCTGGTCGGCATCGCGACCCGCGATCATCCCAGCCTCAACCGCGTGGTGCTCGGCCACAGCATGGGCGGCGGGATCGTGTTCGCCTACGGCGTCGAGCACCTCGACGAATACTCCGCGATGGTGCTGTCCGGGCCCGCCGTGTACGCCCACGACATGGTGTCCTCGCCGATGATCGTGCTGGCCAAGGTCGTGGGCTCGATCCTGCCGGGTCTGCCGGTCGAGCAACTCGAGACCGAGGCGGTGTCCCGCGACCCCGAGGTGGTGGCCGCCTACATGGCCGATCCGCTGGTGCACCATGGCAAGGTGCCCGCCGGCGTCGCCAAGGCGCTGATCAAGGTCGGCGAAACCATGCCGCAACGCGCCGCGAAGCTCACCGCGCCGCTGCTGGTCGTGCACGGCGAGCAGGACAAGCTGATCGCGGTCGAAGGCAGCCGCCGACTGCTCGAGTGCGTGGCATCGACCGACGCCCACCTCAAGGTCTATCCCGAGCTCTACCACGAGGTGTTCAACGAGCCGGAACGCGCGCTGGTGCTCGACGACGTCACTGCGTGGATCGAGGCCCGGCTTTGAAAGCCGTTCTCGGACTTCTTCTCTCGCTGACACTGGTGCTGGCCGGTTGCTCAACTGACGAACCGCAGGGCTGGGTCGAGGACGACGTCAGCTTCGTCGACGACGGGCTGACCATCCACGGCACGTACCGGCACCGGGCCGACGCCGCACCGGGGCCGGCCGCGCTGCTGATCTCGGAGAGCGGCAACACCGACCGCAACGGTGACAACGCCGTTGCCGGCCCGGTCGGCAACATGCGTCAGCTCGCCGAGCTGTTGTCCGAGCGTGGGGTGGCCAGCCTCCGCTACGACAAGGTCGGCACCGGCAAGACCGGTCTGGGTCCCTACGCGCAGCGGCCCGCCGACGTGGTCAGCGCCGTCTACACCTCCGGCGCCAAGGCGGCGCTGCGTTTCCTGGCCGATCAGCCGGGCACCGACACGGACCGCGTCTCGGTGTACGCCCTCGGCGAGGGCACCGTCCACGCGATGTCGCTGGCCACCGACACCGGCGCGGACGCGCCGAGGATCGGTGCGCTCGGCCTCTTCCAACCGCTGCCCGGCCGCTACCTCGACATGGTCACCAACCGGGTGCGCGCCAACGGTGACCCGGTTGCGCTGCAGGCGTGGCTGGCCGCCGTCGACCAGGTCCGCGCCACCGGCACCGTGCCGGACCACCTGCCCGAAGGCCTCGGCGCGCTGCTCAACGCGGGCAACGTCAAGGCCGTCGTCGAGGCCGACAAGATCGACCCGGTGGCGCTGGCCGCGCAGGTGCCGGCGGACACCCGGGTGCTGCTGACGTGTTCGGACGCCGACGGTCAGGCCAGGTGTGACGACGTGAAACCGCTCGTCGATGCGCTCGCCCACACCGTGCTGACCGTCGTGGAACTCACCGGGGTCAACCACGTGCTGCGCGACGACGCCAGCGACAACGTCGCCAACTACGCCAACCAGGAGCCGCTTTCTCCACAGGTTGTGGAGGCGCTGGATGGATTTGTCGGCAACTCGACCTAGATTTGGCCCATGAGCACCCGAAGACGACCGCGAGTGAGGATCGCAGCGAGGCACGAACGAGGACCGGAGCGAGCGGGAGTCGAGGCATGACAGACGACAAGATGCTGGCCCGCATCGCCGCGCTGCTGCGCCAGGCCGAGGGCACCGACAACCCGCACGAAGCCGACGCGTTCATGGCCGCCGCCCAACGGTTGGCGACGGCGACGTCGATCGATTTGGCGGTGGCGCGCTCGCATTCCGATAACCGCACCAAGGCGCAGACGCCCGTGCAGCGCACCATCACGATCGGCAACGCCGGCACCCGCGGCCTGCGCACCTACGTGCAGCTGTTCACGGTGATCGCCGACGCCAACGACGTGAAATGTGACGTCGCGTCGAACTCGACGTTTGTGCACGCCTACGGTTTCGCCGAGGACATCGACGCCAGCCACGCCCTCTACGCCAGCCTGGTGATGCAGATGGTCAAGGCGTCGCAGGCCTACATCTCCTCCGGCGCGCACCGCCCCACACCCACGATCACCGCGCGGATCAACTTCCAGCTGGCGTTCGGCGCCCGCATCGGCCAGCGGCTGGCGCTGGCCCGCGAAGAGGCCCGCCGAGAGGCCACCAACAGCCGCGACAGTCAACCGGGAACTGCGCTGGCGTTGCGGGACAAGGACATCGAGCTCAGGGACTTCTACCGGGAGACCTCACAGGCCCGGGGAACCTGGCGGCCCACCAGCGCGACGGCGGGATACTCGTCGGCAGCGCGACGCGCCGGTGACCGCGCGGGCAAGCGGGCGCGGCTGGGCGCCAGCCCCGAGCTCGCGGGGGCGCGCTCGGTGCTGGAGAGGTGACTTCGCGGGACTTTCAACGGGCCAAGGTCTATGCCGCAGAGGATTTCGTGCGCACGCTGTTCGACCGGGCCAGTGAGCGCGGCAATCCGGTGGTGGAGTTCTTCGGCACCCAGTTGACGCTGCCACCCGAGGGACGGTTCGCTTCGGTGCCTGCGGTACAGCGCTACATCGACGAGGTGTTGGCCATGCCGGCGGTGCGGCAGCGCTGGCCTGACACCGTGCCGTTGACGGTCCGTGCGCGACGGGGGGTCTCCGCCGCGCACTATGAACGCAGCGACGACGCGGCGCTCATCGCCGTGCCTCCGCGGGGCAACGGTTGGGCCCTGCGCGAACTCGTCGTGCTGCACGAGATCGCACACCATCTGTGCGACAACCTTCCGCCGCACGGGCCGCAGTTCGTCGCGACGTTCTGCGAGCTGACCGAAACCGTGATGGGCCCGGAGGTGGCCCACGTGCTGCGCGTGGTGTACGGCAAAGAGGGTGTGCGCTAAGGGGTTACGACGCGGGATCAGTGATCTCGGCGACCGCAGCGTCGATCCGCTCGCGATCGGCTTCGATGGCGGTGCTGGCGGCGGCCGAGGCGTTACGCAACGCCTCGTTGAGCCTCTGCTGGAGTTCCTCGACGCCCAACCGCATCGTGCCTTCGGCGATGGACGCCGCCTTCAGTTGGTGGTGGCCGTCCACCGTCACCTCGACGGTGCCGGATTCATCGGCGGCGGTGAAGGTTCGGCTGTTCATTTTGTGAAGCTGCTCATCCATGATCGACTGCAACTGCTGCGCCTGCTGCAAAACAGCGGCGACCTGCGGATGCATCTCGTCGGTCACTGGTCTTCCTTGCTCTCCCTGCGTCGACGGTTCCCGATGACCCCCTCCGTCCAGGGTCGATCCTCGGTGTAGAGGTCCTCATCGGGTGCCAGCGCCGGGTTGCGCCGCTTCTCCTTACCCTGCCCCGCGCCGGCGGCACCGTGCATGGGCGCCATACCCATCCCGCCGCCTGCCATCATGCCGGTCGTCGAGGGACCGGGTGCCGCGCCCGACGCCGACGTCGACACGGGAACCGGGGCCGGCGCCACCGTCTCGGCGGTCACCGCAGGCGACAGCGGTTGCGAGCCCGCCCCTTTGGCTCCCCCGCCCCCGCCTGCGGATCCACCACCGGCGACCGCGGCCGGTCGCAGGCTCGGGTCGGAGTGACGCGGCGGCGCACCCGTCGACGCCCCGCCGGGTGTGCCACTGGGCGCACCACCGGGAGCACCGCCGCCGGACGGTGACCCGCCACCCGAGGGTGCACCGCCACCTGTGGGCGCCCCGCCGGGGTTACCGCCGGCAGCGGGACTCTGCGCAGCGAGCGACTCACCCAGCCGCTCCGCCATCGCAGCCGGATCACCGCTGGGCTGACCACCCGCCCCACCGCCCGCGGACGTACTCACTGCGGAACCCGAATTCGGTGGATTGTCAACGCGCACCGCATCGAACGAGGCGTTCCTGGCATACTCCGCGCGTATCTCGTCAGACTGCCGCTGAAGCTCTTTCATCTCCTCGACGGTCGCGGAGACGTCTGTGCCCGCGCCCGCCTGCGCCAACGACGCCTCCAACGCCACGTACCGGGCATAGACTGGAATGTGCTGCGTATTTGCGTTCAGATGTGACGCCTGGACCTTGGCGGCGGCCATCGCCAGCTTTCGCCACGCGCCGGACAGGTCGTGCAGCCACGAACTGAACGCGTTCATCCTGGCGTGTGCGGCGTCGGCGGCTTCCCCTTCCCAATCGGTGATGTTCTTCGACGCGGCATGGCCCTCGGCGAAGGTACCGGCCAACCCCCACTGAACCTCGGCCACCTGCAACGAGTTTCCGTGGTCGCCTCCGTCGAGCAGGGCGTGGGTCTGCGGCACGGGACTGTATTCGTCGGCGCGAAGCGACGCCGGTGCTGGCGTTCCGGCGGGCAGCGGGGGCATCGCGGTCGACGGGGCGGGCAGCGCGATGTTGCCGATGGCCTCCGCGCGGCCGGGGTCGTCGAGCTTGTCCTGGTAGCTTTCGTCGACCTCGCGGTACGCCTTGGCCGCGTCGTCGAGGATTTCGGCGATACGCAGGTTCTCGGCCTCGGCCCACTTCTGGTATTCGGTGAGCACCCTTGCGGTTTCGTTGAGCCGGTCGACCGCGTCCTTGGCGAACGGCAGCGCGTCAGCGGGGATGGGCGCCACCTCCGGCGTCTGCCAGGTGATCGACCGCATGGCGGACGCCTGCGCCGCCAGCTTCGCCGGGTCGACACGCACTTCGCTGCTCATGGTCAGCCCTCCAGCACCATCTGATAGCGGCTTTCCTCACGCGGGTTGATCAACCGGATCGGCAGCTGGCGATGCCGAGGAGTGCCGATAAAGGTGTCGCGCAACACCACTCGGCCGACACCGGCATGCGGCCCGAGATAGGTGGTCGCGTTCGGCCATGCCACCTTGGCCACCTCGCCGATGCGGCCGTTGACGAACCCCGCGAACTCACCGAACTGCGGCAGCAGCGTGACGACGCCGCCCGCCGCGGCCGAGCGCACGATGAACTGGGTGAACAGCCGCGCATCGCCCAGGTTGATGCTGGCGTCGACGTCGTCGAACGGCATGTACACCGGGTAGCGGTCGGCGGTCTCCCCGACCAGCACTCCCGCCGAGCCGATCGGCAGCTCGTAGTGGCGGTCGGTGACTGGGCTGATGCCGTGGTACGCGGCCCGCTGGCCACCGAACAAGCACGAAAAACCGCGCGGCGTCGTCGGATTGGCCAGCGTCGTCAACAGCACTGTCGTCGTCGGTGCCGCTCCCGGCCGCACCCGCACCCGGGTGATCGTGTGATCGGCGCGCGCCGACCACCACACGTCGGGGCCGCCCGGCGCGCTGTAGGCGGCGGTGAACGTGCTGCGTCCCTTGATCGCCGACCACGTTTCGCGTTCAAAGCTGATCTCGGTCGCGTGGTCGTATGCATCGAAGCTGCGGACCACGCGGGCGTCGATTCCATTGCTGGCCAACTGGTCTGCGATGCGGGTGGCCGAGGCCACCAGGTAACGCGCCAACCCGGCCACGCCGGCCTCGCGGCGCTGCGCGGATCTTCGAGTGTGTTCCGGGTCGGCGCGCAGCACGATCCAGGTACGCCGGTTGGCCGGCGCCGGGTACGGCCCGACCACCTGCTCGTAGAGCGACAGCAGCGCCGTCGGCGCCGTCCTGCCGACCCGGTAACCCCCCGACACCACGTCGGCTTCCAGGTCGGGACAGTGCGCGGCCAGCAGTCGTTCGACGAGCATCGTGTCGACCACGTCGTCGGTGTAGGCCTCGCCGTTGACGATCACCGTCGGCGTGAACGGCCGCGGTACCAGTTCGATGGCCGACGTCAGCCGCTCGTCCTGCCAGCGCACCGCCACGTGATCGCCGGGCATCACCGTCGCGCCGACGGCCGGTTCGGAGGGCCGCTCGGGAACGTTGCGGTGCCTGCGCCGCCACGCGAACACCGCAGCCACCCAACCGGTGACCCGCCGGCCGCGGATCGTCACCATCGCGGCAAGAGCGATGAGCACCGCAAGCGTGATCCCCAACCAGAGCAGGTCGAGTTGGGCGAACGCCACGATGGCGGCCGGTGCCAGGACCGCCGCCCAGGCGGTGTGGCCGGTCGTCACGCGCAGCCCGAACAGGGCACGGATCTTGTTCATTGACGCCTCAGCGCGCGTCGGGCCAGCGCGCCGAGCCCGAGCGCCAACGCCAGCCCCGTGCCGATGACGACGACCGTTGTGATCGGCCCGCGGTCCGGCGGCGGGATGTGCACGGGCGGCGGAATCTCTTTGACCTTGTAGGGGGCCCGTTCGGGCCCGGCGGGTACGTCCCACGTCAGCGCCGCCACCGGGTCGATGACGCCCGCGCCGACGTAGTTGTCGACCCCACCGCCCGGATGCCGTGCAGTCGCGGTGATGCGGTTGATGATCTGGGCGGGTGTCAGGTCGGGGAAGCGCTGTTTGAGCAGCGCCGCCAGACCCGAGACGTAGGCGGCCGCGAACGAGGTGCCGCTGATCGGGATCAGGCCCTCGTCGCCGTGCAGGGCGTTGACCGGGTTGCCGTCATAGCCCAGCGCGATCAGGTTCTCGGCGGGCGCGGCGGCTCCCAGCCACGGTCCCGACATCGTGAAGGTGCTGGGCTGTCCGTTCTGGGCGATGCCGCCGACCGTCAGCACCAGCGGCGCGTACCAGGCCGGGCTGACGACGGTCTGCACCTGCTCCCACCCGCGCGGATCGTTCGGTAGCGCCGGATCCGGTGGCGGGTTCTGCGTGCAATCCTGGCCGGTGTTGCCTGCGGCGACGATGAGGACGGTGTTCTTCACGTGGACCGCGTAGTTGATCGCCGCGCCGAGGCTGGTCTCGTCGATCGGGCGGGTGACTTTGTAGCAGGCGGCCTCGCTGATGTTGATGACCTGCGCGCCGAGGTTGGCGGCGTGGACGACGGCGCGGGCCAGGCTGCGCAGGGATCCCGCGGTCTGCGTGGTGTTGGGGTCGTTGGGGTCGGTGCGCGACCCGACCGGCTGAAACGCCGCCGAGGTCTGGCGCAGCGAGAGGATGCGGGCGTCCGGGGCCACGCCGATGAACCCGTCGGTGGGTGCGGGCCTGCCCGCGATGATCGACGCGGTGAGCGTGCCGTGCGCGTCACAGTCCGACATGCCGTTGCCGGCCGGGTCGACGAAGTCGCCGCCGGGTTCGGCGGGCACCCGCGGTGAGCCGTTCACGCCGGTGTCGATCACCGCGACGGTGATGCCCGCTCCCGTCGCGAACTTCCGCGCTTCTTCAAGCCGCAGATAGTCATTTGCCCACGGCTTATCAGCGAAGTTGGAGTCGGGAAACACCGCGGGCGCCGCACACGCGCTGCGCTGTTCGGTGGGCTGGTCGGGGCCGGTCTCGTCGGGCGGGACGGCCGAGGGGTCGATCGTCGGCGGTTCGAGCGCACCTGCGACAGGTGCGCTGATGAACGCCAACAGCAGCGCGGCCAACAGCGCAGCGATGCGGCGCATGCGCTTACCGACCTCCCGCCGTGCGCCGGCGGAACCACAGCAAACACCACGGAGCTGTCTGGTCGGCACGAAGTCTCACGTCAAGCCGATGGGCCGATAACACGCAGCCAATCTTAAGGGCCTGGCGAGGCACCGAGTTCCGCATTCTGCCGGCGCGACGCTGCTGTGCAGGTGAGACCGTCGCCTCTTGTGGGCGCGAACGTGGGTTACCCGCACGCGATCGCGCCGGTTTGCGTGACACGAGCCCACACTCGCGGTCACAGGGTCAATGCGGTCAGGCCCTGTGGCCGGGTTCCAGCAGGTGTCCGACGTGGTCACCCAGGTCGTAGCGGCGCGATAGCGGTGTCGAGGCCGTCGAGGTCCAGCGTGATCGAACCGTTCGGATCGGCGCGGAAGCTGCCGGTGCCCGCCGCGTTGGCCAACTCGCCGGTGCCCGACGCGATGCGCAGTTCCGCGCTGGCCACTCCGTCGCGGTAGCTGCCGTCGTGCAGCAGCACCAGGCCGCCGGCGCGGCCGCCCACGGTGCCCGTGAGGTGTTCGATGCCGACGTAGAGCGCCGACTTGTCCGGCGCGTAGGCCAGCAGCCACTTGGTGGTCGACGTGCCCTTGATGTCGCCCTCGTAGCGCTTGGCCACTAGCGCCTCGGTGAGTTTGGTGGCGTCGTCGCCGTCTTCGAACGGTGTCTCGTCCCAGCTGCCGATCTGGAAGGTGGCCTCGATATGCCTGCTCATGGTCGGCGGATACCCCGTCGGCGGGGGGCGGAACCGAGAGGCCGGAAGCGCCGTCTCCGACGACTGTGGTAGTCAAGGCAGTGCGGCCGCTTTGCGTCCCATAGCCCGTCAAACTATAGTCTGGACACATGTCCAGAGGGTTCGGAGTTGTTGCGTGACACGTTCTGTCCTGGCCGCCGACCTCGGATTTTTCCGCTGCAGCGCATTGTCGTGAGTTGAGCATGCGCATCGCTTTGTTGTCGTACCGGAGCAAGACCCACTGTGGCGGACAGGGGGTCTACGTCCGCTATCTCAGCCGCGGCCTGGCCGAGTTGGGCCACGATGTCGAACTGTTCTCCGGTCAGCCCTACCCCGATGGGCTCGATCCGCGGGTCCGGCTGACCAAGGTGCCCAGCCTGGATCTGTATCGCGAGCCCGATCCGTTTCGCATCCCGTGGCCCAACGAGATCAAGACCCGAATCGATCTGCTCGAGTTGTTGACGACGTGGACGGCCGGCTTTCCGGAACCGCGCACGTTCAGCCTGCGCGCCGCGCGGATCCTCGCCGAGCGCCTGGCGGACTTCGACGTCGTGCACGACAACCAGTGCCTCGGCACCGGGCTGCGCAAGATCGCCGAGATGGGTCTTCCGGTGGTGGCCACGGTGCATCACCCGATCACCCGCGACCAGGTGCTCGACGTGGCGGCCGCGAAGTGGTGGCGTAAGCCGTTGGTGCGCCGCTGGTATGGCTTCGCCGAGATGCAGAAGCAGGTGGCCCGCGAGATCCCCGAGATCCTGACCGTGTCATCGACGTCGGCGGCTGACATCGCCGAGGACTTCGGGGTCGCTCCGAGCCAACTGCACGTAGTACCGCTCGGTGTGGACACCGAGATGTTCAAACCGGCCCAGCACCGGGTCCGCAACCGCATCATCGCGATCGCCAGCGCCGACGTGCCGCTCAAGGGCGTCAGCCACCTGCTGCACGCGATCGCGCGGCTGCGCGTCGAGCGCGACCTCGAGCTTCAGCTGGTCGCCAAGCTCGAGCCGAACGGGCCCACCGAGAAGCTGATCGCCGAGTTGGGCATCTCCGATATCGTGCACAGCTCGAGCGGGCTGTCCGACGCGGAGCTCGCCGACCTGCTGGCATCGGCCGACGTCGCTTGTATCCCTTCGCTTTACGAGGGTTTCTCACTACCGGCGGTAGAGGCGATGGCCAGCGGCACCCCGATCGTGGCCAGCCGTGCCGGCGCGCTGCCGGAAGTGGTCGGCGCCGACGGTGAGTGCGCCAGGCTGGTGCAGCCCGCCGACGTCGACGAGCTGACCAAGGTGCTCGGCGAGCTGCTGGACTCACCGCAGGAACTGTGCCGGCTCGGCGCCGCGGGCCGGCGCCGCGCGCTGGAGGTGTTCAGCTGGGAATCGGTTGCGGCGCAGACGGTTGCGGTCTACGAGCGGGCGTGTGAGCGGGTCAGCGCATGTTGACCGTCGACTTCGACCGGCTCGGTGTCGGTGCGGGCACCAAGGTGATCGACGTCGGATGTGGTGCGGGGCGGCACAGCTTCGAGGCGTATCGACGCGGTGCTCACGTCATCGCGTTCGACCAGAGCGCATCCGACCTCAACGACGTCGACGAAATCCTGACCGCGATGCGCGAGCAGGGCGAGGTTCCGGCCGCGGCCAAGGCTGAGGCCGTCAAGGGTGATGCTCTTGACTTACCTTACGGTGACGGCACTTTCGACTGCGTGATCGCCTCGGAGATCCTCGAACACGTCCCCGAGGACGACCGCGCGATCGCCGAACTGGTGCGGGTACTGGCTCCCGGTGGCACGCTGGCGGTCACGGTGCCGCGCTGGCTGCCCGAGAAGATCTGCTGGGTGCTGTCCGACGAGTACCACGCCAACGAGGGCGGCCACGTGCGGATCTACCATGCCGACAGGCTGCGCGACAAGGTGCTGACCCACGGCCTGAAGCACACCCACACCCACCACGCCCACGCGCTGCACTCTCCGTTCTGGTGGCTGAAATGCGCCGTGGGAACTGAAAACTCGGATCATCCGGCGGTCGCGGGGTATCACCGGCTGCTGGTCTGGGACATGGTCAGCCAGCCGTGGCTCACCCGCACCGCGGAGTCGGTACTCAACCCGCTGATCGGTAAGAGCGTGGCGATGTACTTCAGGAAGCCGGGGGTCGCTGTTGCTGCGGGATGATCTCGCCGACGTGCCCGGCGTGTGCGGTGTCTTTACGCCCGCGCAGTGTCGACAGACCGCTGAGTCGATCGCCGCAATCCAGGAACCCTCCGGCGCCATCCCGTGGTTCGACGGCGGCCACACCGATCCGTGGGACCACGTCGAGAACGCGATGGCGCTGAGCGCGGCAGGCCTGCTCGAACCGGCCCGCGCCGCGTACGATTGGTGCCGGTTCAACCAGCGCGCTGACGGCTCGTGGCCGCTACAGGTCCGCAACGGCGTCATCGAAGATGCCAACAGCGACAGCAACTTCTGCGCCTACATCGCCACCGGCGTCTGGCATCACGTGCTGATCACGCAGGATCGCCGGTTCGCCGAGACCATGTGGCCGGTGGTGAGCAAGGCCATCGACTTCGTCATCGACATGCAGCTCGACGGCGGTCAGATCTCCTGGGCCAGGAGTGCATCGGGACTGGAGCCCGACGCGTTGCTGACCGGTTGCGCGAGCATCCACCACAGCATCCGCTGCGCGCTGGCGCTGGCGGACTACCTCGACGAGCCCCAGCCGGAATGGGAGGTGGCGGTCGGGCGACTCGGTCACGCGATCGCCCACCACCAGGACCTGTTCGTGCTCAAGGACCGGTGGTCGATGGAGTGGTACTACCCGGTGCTCGGCGGCGCCGTGCGTGGTGCGCAGGCCAGCGCCCGCATCGCCGAGCGGTGGGACGACTTCGTGGTCCCGGGCCTCGGCATCCGGTGCGTCGACGACCGACCCTGGGTGACCGGTGCCGAAACCTGCGAGTTGGTGCTGGCTTTGGACGGGATGGGCGATACCGTCCGCGCCCATGAACAGTTCAGCGCCATGCAGCACCTGCGTGACGACGACGGCTCCTACTGGACGGGCCTGGTCTATGCCGACGGCAAACGGTGGCCGGTGGAGCGGTCCACCTGGACCGGCGCGGCGGTGATCCTGGCGGCCGACGCGCTGTCGCGCACCACCACGGCCAGCGGCATCTTCCGCGGCACCCACCTGCCGCGCGGGCTGGAAAGCGACTACGACTACGACTGCGCCTGCGCGACCAGCGACCGGTAACGCGCTAAAGCACCTCGCCGGGCACACCGGAGATGCGCTCGAGCACCCGCATCGACCCAGTGGCCGACACCTCGCGAAAGTCGCCGGTGTCCAGCGCGCGACGGTAGACGTGGTACGGCGCCTGCCCACCGTCAGCGGGGTCGGGGAACACGTCGTGGATGATCAGCGCGCCGCCGACCTCCACCCATCTGGCCCAGCCGTCGAAGTCGCGTTGCGCGGCCTCCTCGGTGTGGCCGCCGTCGATGAACAACAACCTCAGCGGGGTGCGCCAACCACGCGCTGCCACAGGGGATTTCGCGACAATCGCGGCGACGTGTTCGTCAAGGCCGGCGGCGTCGAGCGTATGCCGCAGCGTCGGAAGCGTGTCGAACAGTCCGGTGACCGGGTCGACCATGGACGTGTCGTGATACTCCCAGCCGGGCTGGTGCTCTTCGGAGCCGTGGTGGTGATCGACGGTGTAGAGCAGGCCGCCGCTCTGCTGCGCCGCGGCGCCCAGCATCACGGTCGACTTGCCGCAGTAGGTGCCGATCTCCACACCGACGCCGTCGCCGAGGTAGCGCAGCGCGGCGTCATAGAGGGCGCGGCCTTCGTCGGCGGGCATGAAGCCGGTGACCTGCTCGGCGAGCGCGAAAAGGCGTGCGGCGGGCGGCGGAAGGGCGGTGTCGGTGTTGCTCATCGCGTCCAACCTATCGTGTCGAATCGTTGCTGGTGCAGGGGTGTTGTAGTAGCGTCCGGACATGTGTCCGACACGGCCCTCGAGGGGACTCGCCGCCGTCTGACCGCCAAGCAGGCCGGCACCGTCGAACGTCTCGGCCGCGCCGCGCTCGAGCTGCTGTGCCGCGACGGATTTCCCGCGCTGACCGTGCGTCGGGTGGCCGCCGAGGCCGGTGTCGGAGCGGCCACCGCCTACACCTACTTCTCGTCGAAGGAACACCTTGTCGCCGAGGTGTTTTGGCGTCGGCTGGCCAGCTCGCCGCCGGCGGCGCACGAATCGACGGATCCGGCCGCCCGGGTTATCGAGGTGCTGCGCCATATCGCGTTGCTGGTCGCCGACGAGCCCGAGTTCGCCGGCGCGGTGACCACCGCCCTGCTCGGCAAGGACCCCGACGTCGAGGTGCTACGCCAACGCATCGGCCGCGACATCCGCCAGCGCCTGGCCAGCGCGCTGGACGCCGACGTCGATCCCGACGTCATCGATTCGCTGGAGATGCTGTATTCGGGAGCGTTGGTACGCGCCGGGATGGGATACGCCTCCTACACCGACATCGCCGAGCGGCTGGAGAGGTCCGCGCGGCTGATCCTGGGGCTGACCGCAGTCTCGACGCAAAAGCCAAAGACCTAGGGCCCGAGGATCGCCGTCGACGCGGTGAACGCCGGCTCGACGATGCCGCGCAGATCGCGGCCGTCCTCGACGAACAACGCCGTCAGCTCCCGCAATCCGCCGAGCAGGATGAGCGCAAGCGGACGCGATACCGGTGCCAGCCCCGCCCGCCGGAACCCGGGGCTGTCGCTGAGATCGACCAGCATGTCGGTCAAATGCTCCATGGCCTGACGGTGCAACGGCGCCGCGACGTCGCCCAACGCCGGGGCTTCGCGGATCCAGCTCAGCGTCACCGCGGTTCGCTCCGAGATGTGCACGACGTAGGCGTCGACCGCGCAGCGAATCTGCTCGGCCCAGTCGTCCTCGGGATTCACCGCGGCGCGGATGCTGGCGATCAGCGTCTCGTTGTTGCGCCGCAGCAACTCGATCAGGCATTCGGCCTTGCTTCCGAACTGCTCGTAGAAGGTGCGCTTGGACGTGTGGGCGTGTCGGACGATGTCGGCGACGGTGGTGTCGCGGTAGCCGCGTTCGGTGATCGACGCCGCCATCCCGTCGAGCAAACGGTCGCGGAATTGCACGGTGGGGCGCGAATCGGGCGCACCGTCCAGCGCGGTCGTCATATCGCCTCCCCGGATCTCTTGCGGTCGTTGGTACCAAGCGGTACCGTACTACACACACCTGCGGTACATGGCTGTACCAAAGAGCCGGCTGGGAGTGATCATGAGCGAATCATCGACCGTCGAAGCACCCGCCACCCCGCTGCGCGCGGTGAACCTGCCGCCGGGGCCGCGGCTTCCCAAGGCGCTGCAAGGGCTGGCGTTCATCGCCAACCGCCGCTGGACGGTGCACGAAATGATCCGTCGCTACGGCGAGGTGTTCACCCTCAACATCCCGATCTTCGGGCGCACGGTGGTGGTCGCCGATCCGCAACTGGCCAAGCAGGTGTTCACCGCCAACCCCGACGACCTGGGCAACATCCAGCCCAACCTGTCGCGGGTGCTCGGCCCGGGTTCGGTGTTCGCGCTCGACGGCGCCGAGCACCGCCGCAGGCGCCGGCTGCTCACCCCGCCCTTCCACGGTAAGAGCATCAAGAACTACGAAAAGATCTTCGAAGAGGAGACGCTGCGCGAGTCGGTGAACTGGCCGGAGGGTCAGGCGTTCGAAACGCTCGAGCCGATGATGCGCATCACGCTCAACGCGATCCTGCGGGCCGTGTTCGGCGCCGACGGTGAACGCCTCGACGACCTGCGCCGCATCATCCCGCCCTGGGTCACCCTCGGCTCGCGCCTCGTCAGCCTGCCCACGCCGAAACGGACATACGGGCGGTTCAGCCCGTGGGGCCGGCTGGCCGAGTACCGCCGCCAGTACGACGAGGTCATCAACCGGCTCATCGACGAGGTGACCGCCGACCCGTGCTTCGACGACCGCAACGACGTCCTCGCGCTGCTGTTGCGCAGCACCTACGAGGACGGCACGGCGATGACGCGCCGCGAGATCGGCGACGAGCTGCTCACCCTGCTGGCCGCCGGCCACGAAACAACGGCGGCCACCCTGGCGTGGGCGTTCGAGCGGATCACCCGCCACCCCGAGGTGCTCGCCAAGCTCGTGGAAGAAGTCGACACCGACGACAACGCGTATCGCCAAGCCACGATCCTCGAGGTTCAACGCAACCGCACCATCATCGACTTCGCGGGCCGCCACGTCTACTCGCCGACCTTCGAACTCGGGAAGTGGGTTATCCCGCAAGGCTATTCGGTCATGACCAGCATCCTGCTAATGCATGAGCGCACCGACGAGTTCCCGGCGCAGGAGCGGTTCGACCCGCAGCGGTTCCTCGGCAACCGCCCGCCGATGTTCGCCTGGATCCCGTTCGGCGGCGGCACCCGTCGCTGTGTGGGTGCGGCGTTCGCCAACGTCGAAATGGACGTCGTGTTGCGCACCGTGCTGCGCCACTTCGTGCTCGAGACCACGTCGGCGCCGGGGGAGAAGTGGCACTCCCGCGGCGTGGCGTTCACCCCGAAGAACGGCGGTCGCATGATCGTGCACCGCCGCGGGTGACGAGCAGACACAAACTCGCACCGCCACGCCGGGATTGACGCGATTTTGCGTCTGCTCGCCGCGCTATGACGTGGCCTTCTCCCGCTTCGGCAGCTTCCAGTCGGGCCGGGGGAAGTGGCAGGTGTAGCCGTGGGGGTAGCGCTCCAGATAATCCTGGTGTTCGGGCTCGGCCTCCCAGAAGTCGCTGGCCGGGGTCACCTCGGTGACGACCTTGCCCGGCCACAGCCCGGATGCCTCGACGTCGGCGATGGTGTCCAGCGCGACCTGCTTCTGCTCATCGTCGAGATAGAAGATCGCCGAGCGGTAGCTGGTGCCGACGTCGTTGCCCTGGCGATTCTTCGTGGTCGGATCGTGGATCTGGAAGAAGAACTCCAGCAGCGCCCGGTAGTCGGTCTGCGCTGGGTCGTAGACGATCTCGATGGCTTCGGCATGGCCGGGATGGTTGCGGTAGGTGGCGTTGGCGTTCTCCCCGCCGGTGTAGCCCACCCGCGTCGCGACGACGCCGGGCTGCTTGCGGATCAAGTCCTGCATGCCCCAGAAGCAACCGCCGGCCAGGATGGCCTTTCGCGTAGTGGTCACGCTTTCTCCTTGAGTCTGTGGTGCCTGTCTACAACCATCGTCCACGCCGAAATCTTCCGGCGCACGTATGAAGTCTGCAGCCCCGGGTAAGCATCAGCCATGAAGCTGCTGCGATGGTTGCTCGTGCTGTTGGGCACCGCAGCCGTGTTGGTCGGTGCGGTAGGGCTGCTCAACCCGGTCAACGTCGGCCCAGAGGACGTCGAATGCGGCAGCGCGGCCTTCCCGGATCTCACCGCGGCGCGCGCTGCCACCGACTTCGGCGGGGCCAATATCCCGGTACTCGACGAAGTCATCACCAACCCCGACTACGAAGAGTTGTGCCGGATGGAACTCGAGGATCGGCGGGTGTGGACGCTGACCGTTGCCGCGGTCGGTGCCGTCGTGCTCATCGGTACCGGGGTCATGTTCTTCGCCGCGCGACGCAACCGGGCCGGGTAGTCGTTTACCGTGAGGTGATGCGCCTTCTCGTGTGCGCGGCCCTGGCCGCCCTGGCCACTTGTTTTGCGCCGACGGCGACGGCCGAGCCGACGACGGTGGCACCGCCCGAGGTGCCGCCGCGGCCGGGGGTGCCCTTCGTCGACAACCCGGCGATCGTCGACGCGCATCCGATGCCCGTCGAGTCCTGGAGCCGGATCGGTGCCGGCGAGGTGGTGGCGCTGCACTTCACCACCGGCACCCCGCAGTGCTACGGCGTGACGGCGACCGCACACGAAACCCCCGACACCGTCACCGTCGAACTTCGCGGTGGCATCGTGCCCGATGCGGTCGGCCGGGCGTGCATCGAGATCGCGGTGTTCGGCACGCTCGAGGTGCCGTTGCAGCATCCGGTCGGCGCGCGTGGCGTGCTCAGCGTCTATTGATGCTCGACAAACCCAATAGAACGTGTTCTAGTTTTGACGTGACCGGCAAGGTGTTCAGCCGCGACGAGCTGGCTGCAGCGTTTGAACAATTCGAGGCGACCGTGGATCGCGCCGCGCAGACCCGCGACTGGGATCCGTGGGTTGCGCAGTACACCCCCGACATCACCTACGTCGAGCACGCCGCGGGCACGATGCGCGGCCGCGAAGAGGTCCGGTCCTGGATCTGGAAGACGATGGAGAGCTTCCCCGGCAACCAGATGACGTCGTTCCCCGCCTTGTGGACTGTGATCGACGAACCGACCGCCCGCATCATCTGCGAACTCGACAACCCGATGCGCGACCCGGGCGACGGCACCATCATCAGCGCCACCAACATCTCGATCCTCACCTACGCCGGCGACGGGTTGTGGCGCCGTCAGGAGGACATCTACAACCCGCTGCGGTTCGCCAGCGCGGCGTCAAAGTGGTGCCGCAAGGCCGAGGAACTCGGCACGCTGCCCGACGAGGCGCGTAGCTGGATGCGCAAGTACGGCGGTGCAGAATGAGCTCACCACCCAAACTCGTCATCGGCGCCAACGGCTTCCTCGGCTCACACGTCACCCGGTTGCTCGTCGCCGACGGCCAGCAGGTGCGCGCGATGGTGCGCCCGACCGCCAACACGATCGGCATCGACGACCTGCCCGTCGAGAAGTATCACGGCGACATCTGGGACGACGACACGCTGCGCGAGGCGATGGCCGGCTGCGACGACGTCTACTACTGCGTGGTGGACACCCGCGGCTGGCTGCGCGATCCGGCGCCGTTGTTTCGCACCAACGTCGACGGCACCCGAAACGTGTTGGAGGTGGCCAAGACTGCCGATTTGCGACGGTTCGTCTACACCAGCAGTTACGCCACGGTCGGCCGACGCCGCGGCCGCGTGGCCGACGAGAACGACGTCGTGTCCGAGCGCGGGCTGACCGCGTATGTGCGCTCCCGGGTGCAGGCCGAGAACATGGTGCTGGCCTACGCCCACGAGCATGGTTTACCCGCGGTGGCGATGTGCGTGTCGACCACCTACGGCAGCGGGGACTGGGGCCGCACCCCGCACGGCGCGATCATCGCCGGGGCGGCGTTCGGCAAGATCCCGTTCGTGCTGCGCGGCATCGAACTCGAAGCCGTCGGCGTGGATGACGCCGCCCGCGCGATGCTGTTGGCCGCCGAGCGCGGCCGCGTCGGCGAGCGCTACCTGGTCTCGGAGAAGATGATCAGCAACGCCGAGGTGATCAATATCGCCGCCGAGGCGGCCGGTATGCCGGCACCCAGCAAGTCCATCCAGCTGCCGGTGGCCTACCTGTTGGCCACGCTCGGCAGCGTCAAGGCGCGGCTGCGCGGCACCGACGAGAAGCTGTCGCTGAACTCGTTACGGCTGATGCGGGCGGAGGCCCCGGTCGACTGCAGCAAGGCCAGACGTGAATTGGGTTGGCAGCCAAAGCCGGTGGAGGAGTCCATCCGGGAAGCTGCCCGGTTCTGGGCGGGTCTGCGCGACGCCAGGCGGGCCAGCAGGGCGGGTTGACGCGTGGCTGAGAAACTGCACGTCGACCTGTCCGGCGCACCGCAGACCATGCTGGCGACGTTCTACGCCAAAGCGCTCGACGCCGACCTGCCGAAACCGATCCTCGGCGACCGCTTCGCCAAGGAGATCGTCGACCGCATCGACTACGACTGGTCGAAAACGACGATCAACAAAGCCAATTCACCATCGGTGACCACCCGCACCGCACACTTCGACATCTGGGCGCGGCAGTTTCTGGCTGTGCACCCCGAAGCCGTTGTGCTTCATCTGGGTTGCGGGTTGGACGCACGTGCGTTTCGGCTGGACCCGGGACCCGGCGTCGAGTGGTACGACGTCGACTACCCGGAAGTCGCCGAGTTGCGCCGGGCGCTCTACCCGGCCCGTGACCACTACCACGTCGTGCCCGCATCGGTCACCGACCCGGCGTGGCTGGCCGACATTGCCACCGACCGGCCGACGCTGATGATCGCTGAGGGCCTGACCATGTACCTGCAGCCGTCCGACGGTGTCGCTCTGCTGCGCCGCGTGGTCGACGGATTCCCGTCCGGCGAACTGCAATTCGACGCGTACGGTCGCCTCGGCATCCGATCGCAAGGGATGAACGTGGTGGTGCGTCGCGCGGGCGCGACGCTGCACTGGGCCATCGACGGACCCGACGACATACTCGACGCGGTGCCGGGGACGCGGCTGCTGGCGTGGGTTTCACCGTTCGACTCGCCGACGTTCGACGACGTGGCCTGGTACTACCGTGCGCTGGCCAGCGTGATGCGGGCAGTGCCGCCGTTGCGGCATATGGCGCAGTACCACCGCTACGCGTTCTGACCCCGGACGCCCGGGTCGAAACCGATGCTACCCAGGGCATTTGGCGGATTCCCCTGCACAATGCCAGTTTCGGCGCCGGGAGTCCTAGCTGGCCCTCAGTTCGGCGATCACCTCGCCATAGAGCCGCTCCTTGATCGTGCCGAACACCGCGCCCGCCTTGGCCGCGCGTTCCTCGGCGCGCGCGACGGCGACGTCGAGCAGTTCGTCTTCACCGGCGGTGGCGGCGACGATGCCGGCCTCGCGGGCGTCCTCGCCGCCGTACCGGCGACCCGTCGTCATCGCCTCGTGCGCGGTGGCGATCGGCAACCGGGCGCGGATCAGCGCGTTCATCCCCGCGGTGAACGGGATGCCGAGATCGACTTCGGGAAGGCAGAAGAAGCCGCGGTCACCGCGCATGACGATCAGATCGTGCGCCAGCGCCAGCATCGCCCCGGCGGCGAACGCGTGGCCCTGCACCGCGGCGACGATCGGTGCGGGAAAGGCCAACACGCGGGCGAACAGGGCGTGCACGTCGCTCAGGTTCGCCTCAGCGGCACCGGGATTGGCGGCCATGTAGTCCAGATCCAGACCGTTGGAGTAGAACTTTCCGACCCCGGTGGTGACGACGGCCTTCGGACCGTCGGCGGCCTCGACCTCGTCGAGCGCGGTGTTGATCTGCCCCAACCGGTCCGGGTGGAAACGGTTTTCGTCCTCGCCCAGCGGCAACACGAAAACCGCACCGCGGCGCTGCAAATCGGCCATCAGACGGCCCTCGCGCTTTCGGCCTTCTCCTTGAGCCGCTGCAGCGTCAAGCGGATGTGCTGGGCATTGGCGGTGTCACGGTCCCTGACACCGGTGGCCATGCTCGCCGGTTTGCGGAACCAGCCGGGCCGCCTGTCCCAGGTTCGCTCCGTCACCGTGCAGCCACCGTTACCGGCGACGATGTCGTAGCGCCAGTGCGCGACGGGCACCGCCAGCGAGCGCACGTCGAACGCGAACGTCTGCCCAGGCTCGGCGTCGGTCACGGTGCAGGTCGTGGTCCACGTCCTGGAGCCGTTGCGGTTCTGCCCCTTGAACACCGCGCCCGGTTGCGCACTTGCGCCCTTGGACCACTGCATCGCGTGGGTTTCCTCGGCCAGCGACGCCAGCGTCGACAGATCGGTGATCAGCGCGTACACCGCCGACGGGTCGGCATTGATGCTGATCGAGGCCTCCGCGGAGGCCGGCCCGTGTTGACTCATGTCGCGATCGTAGCCACCGTGAGAACATGACCGACCGCCCCGTGCTGAAACCCACCGGATCGCATCCGATCACCATTGAGCCCACCGGCAGACACGTCACGGTCCGGGTCAACGGCGAACTGGTCGCCGACACCGATGAGGCGCTGACGCTGCAGGAGTCGACGTACCCGCCGGTTCAGTACATCCCGCAGCGTGACGTCGTGGCCGGCCGGCTCGCGCCCAGCGGCACCCAGACGTACTGCCCCTTCAAGGGGCAGGCGAGCTACTACCACGTCGTCACCGAGGCAGGCGAACGTGTCGACGACGCGGTCTGGACCTACCCGGACGCCTACCCCGCGGTCGCGCGCATCGTCGGCCACGTCGCGTTCTATCCGGACAAGGCCGACCTCAGCATCGCCTAACCTGAAGCGGTGCACAGCTCGGTCAGCGTCGTGCACCGGGTTGTCTTCGACGGGCCGGTGAGCCCAGGACTGACGCTGTCCCCGCTGCGCCGTGGCCGCGCCGACCCGTGCTACCAGGACGCCCCCGACGGCGCCATCTGGCGCACCAGCCTGATGCGCAGTGGCCCGGTCACCGCCCGCATCGCCAGGTCCGCACCCGACGCCGTCGACTGCGAGGCGTGGGGAAGCGGTGCAACGGAATTCATCGAGACACTGCCCGCCCTGCTCGGCGCCTTCGACGACAGTTCGGGTTTCGCGCCCGAGGAACCCACCATCGCCGCGGCGCACCGGGGGGTGCCGCATCTGCGGCTGGGACGCACCGACCGGGTGCTCGAAGCGCTGATCCCCGCGGTTCTCGAGCAACGGGTGTACGGCAAGGACGCGCGCCGGGCGTGGCGGACGCTGGTCACCAAGTACGGCGCGCCCGCGCCCGGGCCCGCGCCCGCCCACCTGCGGGTCCCACCGTCGGCGGAGGTGTGGCGGCGCATTCCGTCGTGGGAGTTCCACAAGGCCAACGTCGACCCGCGGCGCGCCCGCACGGTCGTGGGCTGCGCGCAGCGCGCGGACGCGCTGGAGCGGCTGGCCGCCCGCCCGCCCGAGCAGGCGCGCCTGGCGCTGACGTCCCTTCCGGGGGTCGGGGAGTGGACGGCCGCCGAAGCCGCCCAGCGCGCGTTCGGCGACGCCGATGCGTTGTCGGTCGGTGACTTCCACCTCGCGAAGATGATCGGCTGGAGCCTGCTCGGTCACCCGATCGACGATGCGGCGATGGTCGAACTCCTCGCGCCGCTTCGCCCGCACCGCCACCGCGCCGTGCGGTTGTTGGAGGCCAGCGGTCTTGCGGTGCTCCCGCGGTTCGGCCCGCGCCAGGCCATCCCGCGCCTGCGTGCGATCTAGCCGACACTTCGCATACCTGCCACGCCGCGTGGGTACTCGGCGCAGTACCGGACGACGACTTTCAAAAGGAGCTTTCGATGCCGAGTGAATACACCGTTCCTGGCCTGTCTGAACGTGACGGCACCAAGGTGGCCGAGCTGCTGCAGAAGCAGCTGAGCACCTACAACGATCTGCACCTGACGCTCAAACACGTGCACTGGAACGTCGTTGGGCCCAACTTCATCGGCGTACACGAGATGATCGACCCGCAGGTCGCGCTCGTGCGCGGGTATGCCGACGAAACGGCCGAGCGCATCGCCGCATTGGGTAATTCGCCGCTGGGCACGCCGGGTGCGATCATCAAGGACCGCACCTGGGACGACTACTCCGTGGCACGCGACACCGCGCAGGCGCACCTGGCAGCCCTCGACCTCGTCTACACCGGGGTCATCGAGGACACCCGCAGGTGCATCGACACGCTGGAGGAGCTGGACCTGGTGTCGCAGGACATGCTCATCGACCACACCGGCGAGTTGGAGAAGTTCCAGTGGTTCATGCGGGCCCATCTGGAGAACTCCGGCGGCCAACTGTCCAGTGGCGGCGCCCGCACCGAGAAGAGCGCTGCCAGCAACGCCAAGAAGAAGTAACCGAAAGACAATTGGCGACCGGGGTCCCCCAAAACCCCGGTCGCCAACCGCCTGAGCGGCTATCGGCCGCGTGTGCGCTGGCAACCCCCCTCGTCTGCCAGCTGCGTCGGTAGTCAGCAATATCGTAAAACACGATCAGCCAAGATCAACAGTCGTTTCAGCGAATTGATCGGAAACGGTCCGTCGTCCCTGGTTGTGATGTCCCGCAAACAATATATTGCAGGCCAGCAAGCATCATGGCACGGCGGAGTCGCTCTGCCGGTCGGTGCGCTGGGCCTGGTAGATCGACACGTCCGTGCGCAGGATCAGCAGATAGGCGATGCCGACGGCGACCATCGCGCACGGGATGACAGCGAAGGATCCGGTCATCTCAGCGACCATGATCATCACCGCCAGTGGGGCGTGGGCGACGCTGCCGAAGCAGGCCATCATGCCGACGACGACGAAGACCGCGGGGCTATCGGGAATCCCGGGTGCGCCGAGGTCGTGTGCCAGCCGCCAGATCGCCGCGCCGACGAAAGCGCCGACGACGACGCCGGGTCCGAAGATGCCGCCCGAACCGCCGGTGCCGATCGACAGCGAGGTGGCCACGATCTTGGCCAGCGGCAGCAGCAGCACAATCCACAACGGGATGGCCATCAACGTGTCGGTGGCTCCGGCCTTCTGCGCCCAGCCGTATCCACTGGCCAGGATCTGCGGGATCAGCAGGGCCAGCAGACCGACCGCAAGGCCGCCGAGCGCCGGTTTGATCACCTTGTTGCCGGGCAGTTTCGCGGTCAGCGCGACGGTGCCGTAGAACATCTTGGCGTAAAGGTATCCGAAGAACGCCGCGACGACGCCGATCACCAGGTACCAACTCAGATCCAGCGGATGGTCGAAGCGAAAGTCGGCGGCCATGAACCCGAACAGCGGATCGAACCCAAGGATCGAACCCAGCACCGCGTAGGCCGTCGCCGAGGTGATGAACCCGGGGATCAGCGCCTTGTAGTCGAAGTCCTCGCGGTAGACGATCGAGGCGGCCAGCACCGCGCCGCCCAGCGGGGCACCGAAGATCGCCCCGATGCCGGAGCCGATGCCCAGCGACACCGCGATACGCCCGTCCTCATAGGAGAGGTTGAGCCAGCGGGTGAGCAGCGACCCGAAACCCGCCGAGATCTGCGCGGCGGGGCCTTCGCGGCCGCCGGACCCACCGGAGCCGATGGTCAGCGCGCTGGCGATCGTCTTGACGACGATGGCGCGGCCGCGGATCGCGCGCGGGTCGGTGTGCACCGCCTCGATCGCGCTGTCGGTGCCGTGGCCTTCGGCCTCGGGGGCGAACTTGGCCACCAGAAACGCCGACACCAGCGCACCGCCGAACGCCACCAGCGGGATCGCCCACGGCCGGTCGAACCCGGGCGAGCCGGCGTCGCCGCCGTCACCGATCGGCTTGGGAATGTCGTAGCCGGCGAGGTAGCCGAGCAGGAAGCGGCCGGCGTAGTCGAGGGCCAGATAGAACGTCACCGCGCCGAGGCCGGCGATGACGCCGATCGCGATGCCGAGGATCAGCCATTTGCGCAGATACCCCGAGCGTCGGATGAATCCGCCTAGTCCACCGCCGGTTTCGGGGGGAGCTGGCATGGTCTGAGATGCTAGTCCACGATGACGTTGCGCTATCGGCTTTTCACCGGTAGGCCGTGACGCGGGCGATGATCGCGGTCCTGCCGTCGGCGCTGATGGCCTGCGCCTCGGCGATACCCGTCCGGCGTCCGACACGTAAAGCCGTTCCGACATAACGAGATTCGGGACCACTCTGAAACTCACGCAGGAAGTTCACCCGCAGCGACGCGGTGCGCAACGGTTCGCCGGCACGGCCGTTGTTCAGCGCGGCCGCGGCCACCATCTCCAGCGCCATGGCCGACACGCCGCCGTGCACGACGCCGAGGCTGTTGTTGAGGACCGGATCGGCGGCCTGCAGCAGAACCTGTGCGGCGCCGCCGGATTCGGCGACGCTGAGCGCCATCTTCTCGGAGAGCGGGATGGGCGGCGGCGGGCCCGTGGCACCGGCGGGGAACTCCGCGACCCGGTCCTGCGCCTTGATGAAAAACGAGCGCACGGTGGCGGTAGCCAGCGCGATGCCGCGGTGGGTGAAGTCGCACAGCGCCAACGCCACCTCGCCCTTGGGGCCGAACGGTCGGGCCGTCGCGATCACCGGTTCGTCGGGCGCGGCCGCGATGATGTCCACCGCCTCGGGCCTGCACTCCAACGACAACTCGGTGGTCACCGTCCACTCGTCGGCTGCTCGAAGATGGTGGTTGACCAGGCCCCCGGCGTGGTCCACCAGCATCGCCAGCGGCGCGATCGTCGGCGCGCCGGTCAGTGGGTTGACCGCATCGCCCGCGGGAATCGAGGCCACGCAGCGGTGCGGCCCGTCCTCGAAATTCCGGACGCCGAACCGGCCCAACGGGGTACTCAGCGGATATGTCATCAGGATCCAGCCTGACCGCTCCGGTTCCCCTGATACCCCCTAGGGGTATATAGTGTCGTCATGACGCAGCACGGCACACACGTCGGTCACGGCGCGTCGACCGGCCACGGCGACCACGAAAGACACGGCGGGCACAACGGCCACGGAGATCACGGGGGCCACGTGGCGCAGTTCCGACGGCTGTTCTGGATCATGCTGGTGCTCGCGATCCCGACGGCCGGGCTGTCGACGATGTTCGCGATGATCCTCGGCTACTCCATCCCCGACGTACCCGCTGTGCAATGGGTGTCGCCCGTCCTGGGCACGGTGATGTACCTGTGGGGCGGACGTCCGTTCCTCACCGGTGCTGTCAGCGAGATCCGTTCCCGCACACCGGGAATGATGCTGCTGATCGGCCTGGCGCTGACCGTGGCGTTCGTGTCGTCGTGGGGGGCGAGCCTGGGCCTGCTGCACCACCAGCTCGAGTTCTGGTGGGAGCTGGCGCTGCTGATCGTGATCATGCTGCTCGGCCACTGGATCGAGATGCGCTCGTTGGCGCAGACCACCTCTGCGCTCGACTCGCTGGCGGCGCTGCTGCCCGATGAAGCCGAACGCGTGGTGGGCGACGACGTCGAGGTCGTTGCGCCCGCCGAACTGCGCGCCGGCGATGTGGTGATCGTGCGCCCGGGCGGCAGCGTACCCGCCGACGGCGAGATCACCGACGGTGCCGCCGACGTCGACGAGTCGATGGTGACCGGCGAATCCCGGCCGGTACGCCGCGGCGTGGGCGATCACGTGGTCGCGGGCACCGTCGCCACCGACTCGGGCCTGCGCGTCGAGGTGACCGCGGTCGGCGACGACACCGCGCTCGCCGGGATCCAGCGCTTGGTCACCGAGGCGCAGAACTCGTCGTCGCGGGCGCAGCGGATCGCCGACGTCGCCGCGGGCTGGCTGTTCTGGTTCGCGCTGGGTGCCGCCGCGATCACGGCGGTGGTGTGGGGTTTCATCGGGATTCCCGAACAATCGGTGATCCGGACGATCACCGTGCTGGTGATCGCCTGCCCGCACGCGCTGGGGCTGGCGATCCCGCTGGTGGTCTCCATCGCGACCGAACGCGCGGCGCGGGGCGGGGTGCTGGTCAAAGACCGGCTCGCGCTGGAGAGCATGCGCACGGTCGGCGCGGTGCTGTTCGACAAGACGGGCACGCTGACCAAGGGCGAGCCGACGGTGGTCGGCGTCACCGCGGCGAGCCGCGCAGAAAAGACCGCGGCGAGCCGCGCAGAAAAGACCGCGGCGAGCCGCGCAGAAAAGACCGCGGCGCCAGGGCACTCCGAGGACCAGGTGGTGGCGCTCGCGGCTGCCGCCGAGGCCGCCTCCGAGCATCCGCTGGCCAAGGCAATCGTGGAGACCGCGCGTCGCCGCAACCTGACCCTGCCTGCCTGGTCGGACTTCACATCCTCACCGGGCGTCGGCGTCATGGCGACGGTCGATGGCAAGACGGTACAGGTCGGGGGCCCGCGCGCGCTCTCCGCAGCCGGTCAACGTGAACTGCCCGAAGCCGACCGGTGGCGCGAGCAGGGCGCCACCATCCTGCACGTGCTGGTCGACGGGGCGATCGTGGGCGCGCTGGCGTTGGCCGACGAGGTACGCGAGGAGTCCCGCCAAGCCGTCGACGCCCTGCACCGGCTCGGCATCGAAGTGATGATGATCACCGGAGACGCGCAGGCCGTCGCGGACTCGGTGGCGGCCGAACTCGGCATCGACCGTGTTTTCGCAGGTGTACGGCCCGAAGACAAGGCCGCCAAGGTGGCATCGCTGCAGTCGGAGGGGCTCAAGGTCGCGATGGTCGGCGACGGCGTCAACGACGCACCCGCGCTGGCGCAGGCCGAAGTCGGTATCGCGATCGGGGCGGGCACCGATGTGGCGATCGCCTCGGCCGGGGTGATCCTGGCCAGTTCCGATCCGCGATCGGTGCTTTCGGTGATCGAGCTATCCAAGGCCGCGTATCGAAAGATGAAGCAAAACCTTTGGTGGGCAGCGGGATACAACCTGATCGCGGTGCCGTTGGCGGCCGGCGTGCTGGCTCCGGTGGGCTTCGTGATGCCGATGTCGGTCGGGGCACTGTTGATGTCGGCCTCCACGGTGGTGGTGGCGGCCAACGCACAGCTGCTGCGACGGCTGGATCTGTCCCCCGAAGCCGGTGTGCGGGCCGTTGTCTAAGAATCTGACTAGGCTTTACGCAAAGACTATGTGATGTGGTTCACCCAGCGTACAGTGGTGAACGGAGTATCACAGCAAATTGTGAGACCTGGGAAAAGTTAGGATCGCTTAGTGCTGCGGCGCGCGGCCGCTTCCGGGCGGAGCGTGAAATCCGAAGCGGCCCAACGCTGTTCGAAACCGATGACGGTGTGGGGAATTGACCGGCCCAACGGGGCGCCACCACTTAGTTAGGCTCGACTAAGTTGGCATGTCAGGCATGGTTTGTCATATCGTTTTTCACTTAGGCGAGTTGGGTTCGAGCAGTCGTTCGATGTCGCACGGAGGCGCCCCTCGCAGGCCGGCCGCAACGCCGCTGTACGGCCGCCGTTGAAAACAGCTCAAGGCGTGCGGATAAAAGGGTAGGTGGGAATGACGCCCAGGATTCAAGGGCTCTACAACCCCGCGTTCGAGCACGATGCGTGTGGTGTGGCCATGGTGGCCGATATGCACGGTCGGCGCAGTCGCGACATCGTCGACAAAGCGATCACCGCGTTGCTGAACCTGGAGCACCGCGGCGCCCAGGGCGCTGAACCGCACACCGGTGACGGGGCAGGCATCCTGCTGCAGGTGCCCGACGAGTTCCTGCGGGCAGTGGTCGATTTCGAACTGCCGGAGTACGGCAGCTACGCGACCGGGATCGCGTTCCTTCCGCAGTCGTCCAAGGATGCCGCGGTGGCTTCTGAAGCCGTCGAGAAGATCGCCGAGGCCGAAGGGCTTCAGGTGCTGGGGTGGCGGGAGGTGCCCACCGACGAATCGTCGCTGGGCGCGCTGGCCCGTGACGCGATGCCGACCTTCCGGCAGCTGTTCATCGGCCTGGGCGAGCGAAGCGACGGGAAGGGGCAGGGCGCGTCGGGGATGGACCTGGAGCGTCGTGCGTACGTGGTGCGCAAGCGCGCCGAGCACGAGCTGGGCACCAGGGGACCTGGTCAAGACGGTCCCGGCCGCGAAACCGTGTACTTCCCAAGCCTTTCCGGTCAGACCTTCGTCTACAAGGGGATGCTGACCACACCGCAGCTCAAGGCGTTCTACCTCGACCTGCAAGACGAACGGCTCACCAGTGCGCTGGGCATCGTGCACTCGCGGTTCTCCACCAACACGTTCCCGTCGTGGCCGCTGGCGCACCCGTTCCGACGCATCGCCCACAACGGTGAGATCAACACCGTCACCGGCAACGAGAACTGGATGCGGGCCCGCGAGGCGCTGATCCGCACCGACCTGTTCGGCGACGCCGCCGACCTGGAAAAGATCACGCCGGTCTGCACCCCGGGGGCATCCGACACCGCGCGGTTCGACGAGGTCCTCGAGCTGTTGCACCTCGGCGGTCGCAGCCTGCCGCACGCGGTGCTGATGATGATCCCCGAGGCGTGGGAGCGCCACGAACAAATGGACGCGCGTCGCAGGGCTTTTTATGAGTTCCACGACTCGCTGATGGAGCCGTGGGACGGCCCGGCCTCGGTGTGCTTCACCGACGGCACCGTGATCGGCGCCGTGCTGGACCGCAACGGCCTGCGACCGTCGCGGATCTGGGTGACCGCCGACGGCCTCGTCGTGATGGCGTCCGAAGCCGGTGTGCTCAACCTCGACCCGTCCACGGTGGTGCGCAAGATGCGGCTGCAGCCGGGCCGTATGTTCCTGGTCGACACCGCGCAGGGCCGCATCGTCGACGACGAGGAGATCAAGGCCGAACTGGCCGCCGAGCACCCCTATCAGGAGTGGCTGGACGCTGGGCTGTTCCGTCTCGACGAGCTGCCGCAGGGCGACTACGTCCGCATGCCGCACCACCGGGTGGTGTTGCGCCAGCAGGCTTTCGGCTACACCTACGAAGAGCTCAACCTGCTGGTCGCGCCGATGGCCCGCACCGGTGCCGAGCCGATTGGTTCGATGGGCACCGATACGCCCATCGCGGTGCTGTCGCAGCGGCCCCGAATGTTGTTCGACTACTTCCAGCAGATGTTCGCTCAGGTGACCAACCCGCCGCTGGACGCGATCCGCGAAGAGGTGGTGACCAGCCTGCAGGGCGCCATGGGGCCGGAGGGCGACCTGCTCAACCCGGGCCCTGAGTCGTGCCGCCAGATCGTGCTGGCGCAGCCGATCATTCGCAACCACGAACTCGCCAAGCTGATCAACCTCGACCCCGAGCAGGAGATCGACGGTCGCCGCCACGGCCTGTCGACCGCAGTGGTGCGCTGTCTGTACCCGGTGAACCGGGGCGGCCAAGGTCTCAAGGAAGCCCTCGACAACGTCCGCGCGAAGGTGTCGGCGGCCATCCGGGAGGGCGCCCGCATCATCGTGCTGTCCGACCGCGAGTCCAACGAGCAGATGGCGCCGATCCCGTCGCTGCTGTCGGTGGCCGCTGTACACCACCACTTGGTGCGCGACCGGACCCGCACCCAGGTCGGCCTGGTCGTGGAGGCCGGTGACGCGCGCGAGGTGCACCACATGGCCACGCTCTGCGGTTTTGGTGCGGCCGCCATCAACCCGTACATGGCGTTCGAGTCGATCGAGGACATGGTCGATCGCGGGGTGATCACCGGCGTCGACACCGATACCGCCAAGGCCAACTACGTCAAGGCCGCAGGCAAAGGCGTGCTCAAAGTGATGTCCAAGATGGGCATCTCCACGTTGGCGTCCTACACCGGCGCGCAGCTGTTCCAGGCCATCGGCATCAGCCAGCAGGTGCTCGACGAGTACTTCACCGGGCTGACCTGTCCGACCGGGGGCATCGGCCTCGACGACATTGCCGACGACGTGGCCGCCCGGCACCGGTTGGCCTACCTCGACCAGCCCACCGAGTGGGCGCATCGTGAACTCGAGGTCGGCGGCGAATACCAGTGGCGCCGCGAGGGCGAGTACCACCTGTTCAACCCCGACACGGTGTTCAAGCTGCAGCACTCAACCCGCACCGGCCAGTACTCGATCTTCAAGGAGTACACCAAGCTGGTCGATGACCAGAGCGAGCGGATGGCCTCGCTGCGCGGGCTATTCACGTTCAAAGACTCCAAAGATGCAGGGCGCCAGCCGGTCCCGCTCGAGGAGGTGGAGCCGGCCAGCGAGATCGTCAAGCGGTTCTCGACCGGCGCGATGAGCTACGGTTCGATCTCCGCGGAGGCCCACGAGACCCTCGCGATCGCGATGAACCGCCTCGGCGGCCGGTCGAATTCCGGTGAGGGCGGTGAGCACGTCAGCCGGTTCGACCCCGAGGAGAACGGCGACTGGCGGCGCAGCGCCATCAAGCAGGTGGCCTCCGGTCGGTTCGGCGTCACCAGCCACTACCTGACCAACTGCACCGACATCCAGATCAAGATGGCCCAGGGAGCGAAACCCGGTGAGGGCGGCCAGCTTCCGGGCAACAAGGTGTATCCGTGGGTGGCCGAGGTGCGCCACTCCACACCCGGGGTGGGGCTAATCTCGCCGCCGCCGCACCACGACATCTACTCCATCGAGGATCTGGCGCAGCTGATCCACGACCTCAAGAACGCCAACCCGCAGGCCCGCGTACACGTCAAGCTGGTCAGCGAAACCGGGGTGGGCACGGTGGCCGCCGGAGTCTCGAAGGCGCACGCCGACGTGGTGCTGATCTCCGGGCATGACGGCGGCACCGGTGCGACGCCGCTGACGTCGATGAAGCACGCGGGTGCGCCGTGGGAGCTCGGCCTGGCCGAGACCCAGCAGACGTTGCTGCTCAACGGACTTCGTGACCGCATCGTGGTACAGGTCGACGGGCAGCTCAAGACCGGACGCGATGTCGTGGTCGCCGCGCTGCTCGGCGCCGAGGAGTTCGGCTTCGCCACCGCGCCGTTGGTGGTGTCGGGCTGCATCATGATGCGGGTGTGCCACCTCGACACCTGCCCGGTGGGGGTGGCGACGCAGAACCCGATACTGCGGCAACGCTTCACCGGCAAGCCCGAGTTCGTCGAGAACTTCTTCATGTTCATCGCCGAAGAGGTGCGCGAGCTGATGGCGCAGCTGGGGTTCCGCACGCTCAACGAGATGGTCGGCCAGGTCGACGCGCTGGACACCACCCGCGCCGCCGAACACTGGAAGGCCAACAAGCTGGACCTGGCGCCGGTGCTGCATCAGCCCGAATCTGCGTTCATGAACCAGGACCTGTACTGCAGCTCACGGCAGGACCACGGGCTGGACAAGGCGCTCGACCAGCAGCTGATCGTGATGTGCCGGGAAGCGCTGGATTCGGCGACGCCGGTGCGCTTCTCGACGACGATCGCCAACGTCAACCGCACCGTCGGCACCATGCTGGGCCACGAAGTCACCAAAGCCTATGGCGGGCAGGGACTTGCCGACGGCACCATCGACATCACGTTCGACGGGTCGGCGGGCAACAGCTTCGGCGCTTTTGTGCCGCAGGGCATCACGCTGCGGGTGTACGGCGACGCCAACGACTATGTCGGCAAGGGCCTGTCCGGCGGTCGCATCGTGGTGCGGCCATCTGATGATGCGCCGGCCGACTATGTCGCCGAGGACAACATCATCGCCGGCAACGTGATCCTGTTCGGCGCCACCAGCGGTCAGGCGTTCCTGCGCGGCCAGGTGGGGGAGCGGTTCGCGGTGCGCAACTCCGGCGCGCACGCGGTCGTCGAAGGTGTCGGCGACCACGGCTGCGAGTACATGACCGGCGGACGCATCGCCATCCTCGGCCCGACCGGCCGCAACTTCGCGGCGGGGATGTCCGGTGGCATCGCCTACGTCTATGACCCCGACAACCGGCTGCCGCAGAATCTCAACGCCGAGATGGTGGAACTCGAGGACCTCGACGACGAGGATCTGGCGTGGCTGCAGGACATGATCACCGCCCATGTGGATGCCACCGATTCCGCTATCGGGCAACGCATCCTCGATGACTGGAGCACCAACGTGAAGCACTTCACCAAGGTGATGCCCCGTGACTACCGGCGGGTGCTGGAAGCCATCGCCGACGCCGAACGGACCGGCGCTGACGAGAACGGAATTGCCGAAGCGATCATGGCGGCCGCCGGTGCCTGATCCCCGCGGCTTCCTCAAGCACACCCACCGCGAGACCCCGCCGCGGCGGCCGGTCCCGCTGCGCCTGCAGGACTGGAAAGAGGTCTACGAAGACTTCTCTCACGACACACTGCGGGAGCAGGCTGCCCGCTGCATGGACTGCGGTATCCCGTTCTGCCACAACGGCTGTCCGCTGGGCAACCTGATCCCGGAGTGGAACGACCTGGTCCGCACGGACCGCTGGTACGACGCGATCGAGCGGCTGCACGCCACCAACAACTTCCCGGAGTTCACCGGACGGCTGTGCCCGGCGCCGTGTGAGGGCTCGTGTGTGCTCGGCATCAACCAGGATCCGGTCACCATCAAGCAGGTCGAGGTCGAGATCATCGACAAGGCCTTCGAGGAGGGTTGGGTGGTGCCGCTGCCGCCCGCCGTGCGCACCGGCAAGACCGTCGCCGTCGTCGGCTCGGGCCCGGCCGGGCTGGCCGCCGCCCAGCAGCTCACCCGCGCCGGCCACACCGTGACGGTGTTCGAGCGCGACGACCGCATCGGCGGCCTGCTGCGCTACGGCATCCCGGAATTCAAGATGGAAAAGCGCCACATCGACCGTCGTCTCGAACAGATGACCGCCGAAGGGACCCAGTTCCGCGCCGGTGTGAACGTCGGCGTAGACCTCACGGCGCAGCAACTGCGTAAGGACTTCGACGCGGTGGTGCTCGCTGGCGGCGCGACGGCATGGCGCGATCTGCCGATTCCGGGCCGCGACCTCGACGGCATCCACCAAGCCATGGAATACCTGCCGTGGGCCAACCGGGTGCAGCACGGCGACCCCGTGACGGGTCCGGACGGGGAACCACCGATCACCGCGAAGGGCAAGAAGGTCGTCATCATCGGCGGCGGCGACACCGGCGCCGACTGCCTGGGCACCGCGCACCGCCAAGGCGCGGTCAGCGTGCACCAGTTCGAGATCATGCCGCGCCCGCCGGACACCCGCGCCGACTCGACGCCCTGGCCGGTCTACCCACTGATGTTCCGGGTCTCCTCGGCACACGAGGAAGGCGGCGAACGGATGTACTCGGTCAACACCGAGGAGTTCGTGGGCCGCGACGGCCGCGTCACCGGGTTGCGCGGCCACGAGGTGCGCAACGAGGACGGCAGATTCGTCAAGGTCGACGGCACGGAGTTCGAGCTGGAGGCCGACCTGGTGTTACTGGCCATGGGTTTCGTCGGGCCGCAGCGGGAGGGCCTGCTCAGCGACCTCAGTGTGGAGCTCACCGACCGCGGAAACGTCGCGCGCGACGCAAACTTTGCCACCTCGGTGCCCGGGGTGTTCGTGGCCGGCGACATGGGCCGCGGCCAGTCCCTGATCGTGTGGGCCATCGCCGAGGGCCGCGCCGCCGCGGCCGGCGTCGACCGCTACCTGATGGGGCAGAGCGCGCTACCGGAGCCGATCAAGCCGACCACCGTCCCGCAGCGCTAGTCCTTTCTGCCGCGAGCTTTGTAGCGCCGAGCTGGGCCCACACGCACGCCGAGCAGACGCCGAAGGTGGCGACACGCCGCGTAATCAGACGTTTCTGCGTCTCCTCGCGGGACAGTAGGGACGATGGCCGCCCGCTACCGCATACCCCGCGCCGGAACCGAGCTCGACCGGCGCCACTTCATCGCGGCCCTGACCGTTGCCAGCCTCGGCGTGATCGGGCTCAGCCGATGCTCGGCGGCCGGGCAGACGCAGGTGGTCGGCGCCGCCGCCGAGGCAGCCACGCCCACGGCGGCCGCACCCGCGGGGTTGCTGCCGCCACCGCCGCCGTCGGCGCGGATCCCGCTGCTGCCGGGGGTACTCAGCAACCTTCCCGGAAACGGCGACCTGCTCGCGCTCACCCTCGACGACGGGGTCAGCAGCGACGTGGTGCGGGCCTACACCCAGCTGGCGAGGGACACCGGGATGCGGCTGACGTACTTCGTCAACGGCGTCTACCGGTCGTGGACCGAGCATGCCGAACTGCTGCGGCCGCTGGTCGACGACGGCCAGATCCAGCTGGCCAACCACACCTGGACGCATCCGAACCTGACCAAGCTGGCGTTGACCGACGTCGCAGAAGAATTCCGGCACAACCACGACTTCCTGTGGAAGACATACGGTGTCGACGCCCGCCCGTACTTCCGGCCACCGTATGGCGCCCACAATCCGCACGTCGACAAGGTGGCAGGCGATCTGGGGTACACCGTCGACACGCTGTGGTCGGGGACGCTGGAAGACCACGTGTGGATACCGGCGGTCGAAGTCGTGAAGATGGCCGAGCGATACTTCCAGCCGCAGACCATCGTGATCGGACACCTCAACCACGAACCCGTCACGCAGGTGTACGCGCAGCTGGTGGACATCATCCGCGCGCGCAAGCTGCGCACCGTCACCCTCAACGACGTATTCCTCGCTCGGTAACCCCATGGGCTAACGTGACGTCGATGGCGGACCCGGATCCCAAAGCGCTCGACGAACTGTTCACCCGGGTGTTGGACACCGAAGACGGCGCGTTGACGGCGGCACGCGAATCAGCCGCGGCCGCGGGCATGCCTGCGATCGAGGTATCGGCCCAGCACGGCAAGCTGCTGTACCTGCTCGCGACCGCGACGCGGGCCACCCGCGCTCTGGAGATCGGCACCCTGGCCGGCTACAGCACCATCAACCTAGCGCGCGGCGTCGGCTCCGGGGGTCGCGTCGTCACGCTCGAGTACGAGCCCGAGCACGCCGACGTCGCGCGGGAAAACCTGGCCCGTGCGGGGGTGGCCGATCGTGTCGAGATCGTCGTCGGTGCCGCGCTAGACACGCTGCCCACTCTGGCCGACCGCGACGAGAAGTTCGACATGGTTTTCATCGACGCCGACAAGGAGAACAACGTCGCCTACGTCGAATGGGCGATCAAGCTCAGCAACGCCGGCGCAATTCTCGTGGTGGACAACATCGCCCGGTTCGGCCGGGTGCTGGACCCGGCGCCCGACGATCAGCAGGCCAAAGCCGTGCGCGACATGCTGGACGTGATGGGCAGCCATCCGCGGCTGGACACCGCGGCCATCCAGACCGTCGGGACCAAGGGCTGGGACGGCTTTGCCATCGCGGTGGTCAAGTAGGCGGCCCCTGACCCACGGTCAGCCGCAGACCGCCCCCGTCGCGGCCGTGCCGACCAGCTTGATGTACTTGGCCAACACACCGCTGGTGTAGCGCGGCGGCAGCGGCTCGAAACCGGCCTTGCGCGAATCGAATTCGTCCGGATCGACCAGCACGTCCAGCGTGCCCTTACCGACGTCGAGCCGGATGCGGTCACCGTCGCGCAGGAACGCGATGGGGCCACCGTCCACAGCCTCGGGGGCGATGTGGCCCACGCACAGCCCAGTCGTGCCGCCGGAGAACCGGCCATCGGTCATCAGCAGCACGTCCTTGCCGAGGCCGGCACCCTTGATCGCGCCGGTGATCGCGAGCATCTCGCGCATACCCGGTCCGCCCTTGGGGCCCTCGTAGCGGATGACGACCACATCGCCGGGGACGATGGTGCCGTCCTCGAGCGCATCGAGCGCCGCGCGTTCACGCTCGAAAACCCTTGCGGTGCCTTCGAACACGTCGGAGTCGAACCCCGCCGACTTGACCACCGCACCCTCCGGTGCCAGCGAGCCGTGCAGGATCGTGATGCCGCCGGTCGGATGGATCGGATCGTTCATCGCGCGCAACACCTTGCCGTCTGGGTCCGGCGGTTCGATGTGGGCGAGGTTTTCGGCCATGGTCTGGCCGGTGACTGTGAGGCAATCCCCGTGCAGCAGACCGGCATCCAGTAGCGCCTTCATCACCACGGGCACTCCGCCGATTTCGTCGACGTGCTTCATCACGTGCCGGCCGAAGGGCTTCACATCGGCGAGGTGTGGCACCTGCTGCCCGACGCGGGTGAAATCGTCAAGTGACAGCTTGACGTTGGCCTCGTTGGCGATGGCCAACAGGTGCAGGACCGCGTTGGTCGACCCGCCGAACGCCATCACCACCGCGATCGCATTCTCGAAGGCTTCCTTGGTGAGGATGTCGCGTGCGGTGATGCCGCGACGCAGCATCTCCACGACCGCTTCGCCGGATCTGCGTGCGAACTCGTCGCGGCGCTGGTCGATGGCCACGGGGGAGGCGCTGCCCGGCAACGACATGCCCAGCGCTTCGGCGGCCGAGGCCATCGTGTTGGCGGTGTACATGCCGCCGCAGGCGCCCTCGCCGGGGCAGATCGCTCGCTCGATGATGTCGACGTCCTCGCGCGGCATCAGTCCACGCGCACAGGCGCCGACGGCCTCGAACGCGTCGATGATCGTCACTTCCTTTTCGGAACCGTCGGTCAGCTTGGCGACACCCGGCATGATCGAGCCGTTGTAGAAGAAGACGCTGGCCAGGTCGAGCCGTGCGGCCGCCATGAGCATGCCCGGGATCGACTTGTCACAGCCGGCCAACAGCACCGAGCCGTCGAGGCGTTCGGCCTGCATGACCGTCTCGACGCTGTCGGCGATCACCTCGCGGCTCACCAGCGAGAAATGCATGCCTTCGTGACCCATGGAGATGCCGTCGGACACCGAGATCGTGCCGAACTCCAGCGGGAAGCCGCCAGCGGCATGTACGCCGCCCTTGACCGCCTGCGCCAACCGCTGCAGCGACATGTTGCACGGGGTGATCTCGTTCCACGACGAACCGACGCCGATCTGGGGTTTGCCCCAGTCGTCGTCGCCCATGCCTACCGCGCGCAGCATCCCGCGAGCAGCGGCTTTCTCGAGGCCGTCGGTGACGTCGCGGCTTCTGGGCTTAATATCGGGCTCTGCCCGACGGGGCTCGATGTCAGGACCTGAGGGCATGACGCTAAGTATGCCTCCGGTGGGCATCCCGCCAAAACCGTTTTATACCCCGAGGGGGTATCGGGTACCCTGGCCGCATGACGTCTTTCGCTACCCGGATTCTCGCGGTGCTCGCCGCACTTGCCACCGCGCTGTTCCTGACCTCGTGCACCCAGTCTGAGTCCGCCGACGGGCACACTGACCACGAGCATCCTGACACTCCGGCGATCAGCGGCGAGCCGGCCGGTTACAACGCCGAGGATGTGGCGTTCGCCACCAACATGATCCCGCACCACGAGCAGGCCATCGAGCTGTCGGCAATGGTGCCCGATCGGTCATCGAACCCCGAGTTGATCGCGCTGGCCGAGCAGATCTCGGCCGCGCAGGAACCCGAGATCAGGGCGCTTCGGGTGTTCTTGGTGCAGTGGAACGAGAACCCCGACACCGCCACCGGTGAGGGGCACGCAGATCACGCCGAGATGCAGGGCATGGTCGACGAGGCCACGATGGAACGGCTGCGATCGCTGCGCGGCGAGGAGTTCGACACCCTGTGGCTGGAATCGATGATCAGCCACCACGAGGGCGCGGTCAAGATGGCGCAGGCCGAGATCGCCAACGGTGCGAACGTCGACGCCAAACGCATGGCCCAGACCATGATCGACACCCAACAGGCCGAGATCACCCAGATGCAGCAGATGTTGAGAGGACCCAATGGCTGAGCAGACCACCACAGTCGCTGCGCACGGCTATTCGGCGCAGAAAGACAACTACGCCAAGCGGTTGCGACGCATCGAGGGGCAGGTGCGCGGCATCGCCAAGATGATCGACGAAGACAAGTACTGCATCGACGTGCTCACCCAGATCAGCGCGGTCAACAACGCGCTGCAATCGGTGGCGTTGGGCCTGCTCGACGAGCATCTGGGGCATTGCGTCGCCCAGGCGGTCGCGGAGGGCGGCGAGCAGGGCGACGCCAAGCTCGCCGAGGCCTCGGCAGCGATCGCGCGGTTGGTGCGGTCCTGAACGCGGGACGCCGTAACGTTTCGCGCTCGCAGCAGCGATAAGCCTGCAGGTCAGCGCGTTCTATCCGGCCATTTACGCTGGTCCAGCCGCCGCCCGGCGGCGTGGGATGAAGTCCCGAGCTATGCCACACTGGTTGGAAGTTCTGCGACTTGGAGGTTACGTATGCCGCAGCCGATGAGATATCGACTGCTCACCGCGATGTGCGCAGCCGGCTTGGTCGGCGCGATGGTGCTGAGCACCCCGTCCGCGCTGGCCCAGCCCGGCGTTCCGCCGCCGCCCCCGGCGCCTGTCGATCCGGCTGCCGCGGCCGCGCCGGTCCCACCGCCGCCCCCGCCCCCGGGTCCGGTCGTCCTTCCACCGGCCCCGCCGCCGGCGCCGAACGCCGCGCCTGCACCCAACCCGTTCATGCCGGCGAATCCGTTCGCGGCGCCGCAGCAGATTCCGCCCGGCACTCCGGCAGGACAGAACCCGCTGCCCTACACCGGTGAGCCGGTGTTCTCCCCGCCGAGCTTCAACCCGGTCAACGGCTCCATCGTCGGGGCCGCCAAGCCGATCTACATCAACTTCCAGCGCCCGATCGCCGACCGCAAGATGGCCGAGGACGCCATCCACATCTCGTCGGTTCCGCCGGTGCCCGGCAGGTTCTATTGGACCAGCGACACCCAGGTGCGCTGGCGGCCCCAGGACTTCTGGCCGGCAGGCACCGTGGTGAACATCGACGCGGGCGGCACCAAGTCCAGCTTCAGCGTCCCCGAGCAGTTGGTCGCCACCATCGACAACGACACCAAGCAGATGGAGATCATGCGCGACGGCGAGTTGGTCAAGACCTTCCCGGTGTCGATGGGTAAGTCGGGCTACGAAACCAAGAACGGCACGTACTACGTGCTGGAGAAGTTCAAGGACATCGTGATGGACTCCTCGACCTACGGGGTGCCCGTCGACGACCCCGAGGGTTACAAGCTCAAGGTCAAGGACGCCGTCCGGATCGACAACCAGGGCATCTTCGTGCACAGCGCGCCGTGGTCGGTTGGCGCCCAGGGCAACAGCAACGTCAGCCACGGGTGTATCAACCTCAGCCCGGAAGACGCCAAGTGGTTCTACGACAACTTCGGCAGCGGCGACCCGGTTGTCATCAAGAACACCAACGGTGGGTGGTACGACCAGCCCGACGGCGCATCCGACTGGCAGATGTTCTAACTGCCGAGCAGACGCAAAAGCCCCTATTTTCCACGGGAAATGGGGGTTTTTGCGTCTGCTCGCGCGGCGTGGGAACCTAGCTCCAGATCCGCACCCGGTGCTCGGGTTCCAGGTACAGGTCGTCGTCCTCGCTGACGTCGAACGCCTCGTAGAACGCGTCCATATTGCGGATGACGCCGTTGCACCGGAACTCCGGTGGTGAGTGCGGGTCGATCGCCAGGCGCCGGATCGCCTCGGCGTCACGGGATTTCGTCCGCCACACCTGCGCCCAGCCGAAGAACACGCGTTGCTCACCGGTGAGCCCGTCGAGCACCGGTGCCTCTTTGCCCTGCAACGACAGCCGGTAGGCCAGCAGCGCGATCGACAGCCCGCCGAGATCGCCGATGTTCTCGCCGACGGTAAAGGCCCCGTTCACATGCGGAACAGGGGAGTGGCCGTTGCTTAGTTGGCGCGGTACATACTGCTCGTACTGCTCGATCAACTTCTTTGTCCTGGCGCCGAACTCGGTGCGGTCCGCATCGGTCCACCAGTCCACCAGGTTGCCGTCGCCGTCGTACTTGGCGCCCTGATCGTCGAACCCGTGCCCGATCTCGTGGCCGATCACCGCGCCGATACCGCCGTAGTTGGCGGCGTCGTCGGCGTCGGCGTCGAAGAACGGCGGCTGCAGAATCGCTGCGGGAAAGACGATCTCGTTCATGCCGGGGTTGTAGTAGGCGTTGACCGTCTGCGGCGTCATGAACCACTCGTCGCGGTCGACCGGGCCGCCCAGCTTGGCCAGCTCACGCTCGTACTCGACGGCGTAGCCCCTGCGGTAGTTGCCGTAGAGGTCGTCGCGGTCGATCACCAGCGCCGAATAGTCGCGCCACTTGGCCGGATAACCGATTTTGGGCGTGAACTTGTCGAGTTTGGCCAGCGCCTTCTGCCGCGTCTGCGGCGTCATCCACTCCAATGAGTTGATGCTGACGCGGTAGGCCTCGCGCAGGTTGGCCACCAGCTCATCCATGCGCTCCTTGGCGTGCGGCGGGAAATGCCGCTCGACGTAGAGCTTTCCGACCGCGTCACCCATCAGGCTCTCCACCACCGACACGGCCCGCTTCCACCGGTCACGGATCTGCTCGGTGCCCGACAACCTGCGTCCGTAGAACGCGAAATCCTCGGCCACCAGCTCGTCGGTCAGCAGGAACGCGCGGGCGTGGATGACCCGCCAGCGCAGCCACGCCTTCCAGTCCTCGATGTTTTCGGCTGACCACGCGTTCGCGAACGCCGTGAGGTAATCAGGCTGGCGCACAACAACTTCCGCCGGGCCCGGGCCGGGTGCGAAAATCTGTGTGCCCAGTGCGGTCACCCAGCCGGTCCAGTCGAAGCCGGGCGCCTCTTGGACCAGGTCTGCGAAGGTGCGCAGGTTGTAGGCCAGATCGGCGTCGCGGCGTTTGACCACGTCCCAGTGCGCGGCGGCCAGCTTGGTCTCCAGCGCGACGATGCGTTGCGCGGTCTCGGTGTGCTCGCCCGCACCGTAAACCAGCGTGAACATCGCGGCGATGTGCCGCGGGTAGGCCGCCAGGATGTCGGCGTGCTGCTCCTCGCGGTAGTACGACTCGTCGGGCAGCCCCAACCCGGACTGGTTGAAGTGCAACAGGTACCGGGTGGAGTCCTTGGCGTCGGTGTTGACGTAGACGCCCGCGCCGCCGCCGACACCGGTGCGCTGCAGCGCACCCAGCACGGCCGCCAGCTCGGCCGGCGTCGTCGCCGCGTCGATGGGCGCGAGTTCTTCATGCAGCGGAGCCACCCCGCGTGCGGCGACGGCCGCCTCGTCCATGAAGCTGGCGTACAGGTCGCCGATGCGCTGCTCGTCGGTGCCCGGCGCGGCGCCTGCGGCCGCCGCCTCGGTGATCAGGTCGCGCACATGTTCTTCGGCCCGGTCGTAGAGCGAGCGGAACGCGCCGTCGGTGGCACGGTCGGCCGGCATCTCGTACTCGGCCAGCCAGCGGCCGTTGACGTGGCCGAAGAGGTCGTCTTGCGGGCGGGCGTCGAGATCGACATGGCTCAGGTCGATGCCTGATCGGATCGTTTCCACAGTCACCACACCAGGGTGCCAGATCCCGATCAGCCCCCGCGGCCTCGGCGGGTAGCCTCACGCCCATGCCCGACGACGCCGCCGCACCGCCGGACCCCGATGACCAGGACGGTCCCGTCTTCACCAGCTACGGCATCGCCTCGACGGTGATCGGCGTCATCGCGGTGGTCGCCGTCGCGCTGGCCGCGCTGATCTGGACCCAGCACCGCGAGGACGTCGAGGAGTTGCAGTACCGCACCCGCGCCATGGCGGCAGCCGCCGACTGGACGGCCACGCTGATCAACATGGACTCCGGCACCGTCGAAGCCAGCATGACCAAGCTGCACGAAGGCACGGTCGGGCAGCTCCACGCCGACTTCGACGCGGCCATCAAGCCCTTCCGCGAGCTGGTCCAGACGCTGCAGTCAAACACCCGCGGTCAGGTCGACTCCGTCGCCGTCGAGTCGATTCACCGGCCAGGAGCCGGCGCCACCACCGCGCCGCCCCCGCCGCCGCAGCCCGAGCTCACCGAGTTCGCGGCGCGCACCGACACGGTGATGGTGGTGGCGACGTCGGTCAGCGAGAACGCCGGCGACGACGAGCCCCGCACGGTGCGCTGGACGCTGCGCCTGGACGTCTCCGACGTGGACGGCGACCTGCTGATCTCGCGGTTGGAACCGATCCGATGAGAAATGCGTGGCGGGTAGCGGCATTCGACGTGGTCCCTCCGCTGGCGGCGGTCGCGGCGCTGGTGTACATCGGTGTCGCGCTGGGCTGGCCGCTGTGGTGGGTGGCGACCTGCTCGGTGCTGTGCGTGCTGATCGTGGAGGCCGTCATCGTCAACGTGGTGTTGGCGCGCCGCGACGGGGTGACCATGGGCACCGACGACGACGGGCCCGGCCTGCGGTTGGCCGCGGTGGCCGTGGCCACCGCGGCGGTGGTGGCCGGGGTGGCGGTCGGATACTTCCGCTGGACGGTGCCTGACCGCACTCTGCACGCCGACACCGACGCGGTGGTCGGCATCGCCACCAGCATCGCCGAAGCCTCCGCGACGTTCACCCCGCAGAACCCGACCGCCTCGATCGACCGCGCCGCGGCCATGATGTCGGACGCCAGCGCCGAGGCACTCAAGAACCAATTTGCCACCGTCGCAGAACAATTGACCAGCAGAGGTGTCTCCGCACAGGCCAGCACCATCTCCGCGGGCGTCGAGGCGATCGGCCCGAACGCGGCCAGCGTCGCGGTGATCCTGCGCGGCACGCAGAACGCACCGGACAAGCCGCCGGAGAACGCGATCCTGGCGCTGCGGATCCAGCTGACCAAACACGACGGCCGCTGGCTGGTCGACGACCTGAGCCCGATCCACTCCCGCTAAAACCAGCGATTTCGGTGCGCAAGCCAGCGCTCAGCGCGCCTTAGCGCACCCAATTCCCTAACCGAGCAGGCGGGCGTGATCGACCTTCAGGCAGCGGTCCATCACTACCTGCAGGCCCGCCGCCGCACCGTCGCGGGCCACCTGCTCGTGGTGCAGACCCAGCTGTAACCACAGCACCTTCGCGCCGACCGCGACGGCGTCGTCGAGCACCGCAGGCAGATGCTCGCGGCGGCGGAACACGTCGACGAGGTCGGGCACCACGGGCAGATCAGCCAGCGACGGGTACACGGGGGTGCCGTCGAGGTCGCTGATCGTCGGGTTGACCAGATACAGCTCGTAGTCGCTTGCCGACTTCAGATACGTCCACACCTCGTGGCTGGCCCTGGCCGGGTTGGCCGAGGCGCCGACGATCGCGACCGTGCGGGTCTCCCGCAGGATCTGCTCAAGATCCATCGGAACGCGCCGACCGCATCTTGGCGAACCGATCGGCCAGCTTGCTCATCCGCACCATCAGCGACGCCGTCGGGCTGGCCTGGCCGGACAGATAGGTGGCGAAGTCGGCGCTCGGCACACCGATCCGCGACGCGAACTCCTGCTGACCCAGACCGGACTTCTCCAGCAGCGCACGGATGTGGCGGGCCACCTCGGCGCGCTCGTTGGCCTCCATGTGCTCACGGGTGCGGCTGAGCACCTCCGAGAGCGCCTTGGAAACCCCGTACGGGCGGGCGGTTTCCACCACCTCCTCGACCTGGCGCGCGGTGCGGCCGAACGGGTCGCGTTTGATCGCGGCCACGATCCGCTGCCAGATCGCGAGGTCGTCGGTCTCCAGGGCCGCGCGGATGGCTGCGGTGGGCCAGAACTCCACCGGCCGGTCGTCGAACACCGGGCGCTGCGGAGCGTCGGGGGCGGTCTCACGGCTGTCGTCCCGGATCTCCGAAGTCACCGTCACCTCGCCTCCTCCAACATCGCCACGGCCACCGACAGGCAACGCTGCCTGACCCTGGCCCAATCTGCCTCCGCCTCAGGGCCCGACATTTCGATGTCGGGCTCATCGGAAGGCTGCGGGTCGGCCAGCCGGCGCACCAACTGGGTGGCGACCCATTGTTCTCTCGCCTGATCTCCAGCGTAATACCGGTCCATCCCGGCCAGTACCAGCGCGGCCGTTCGAGTGTCCAGCGCGTCGACCAGCTCGGCGAACTCCGCGTAATCCCGAGCGCTGTTACGGCACATGATCAGGTAACCCTGCAACCGCAATGTCTCAGCGCCGGTGGGGATCTGAAGCCGGTCACCGGTCGGCAGCTGAACGTTGGTGGTCTCCACCGGGCTGCGCCGCTTCAGCGGAGCGCCCTCGTATTCCGATGCCGCCTGCAGCGCGTCGAGAGCGACCGCGAGCCGGCCGCGCCACATCGTCACCGGATGCTTCGCCAGCGTCGCGGTGGCGACCTTGGTGGCGCTTCCGTTTCGATGTCCCTGATCGACGGCATCGATGGTGCGCAACATGGTGGTGACGGGTTCGCAACCGCTGAGCGCCAGCGGGTCAGCCACGGTAACCGCTTGGGGTGCAAGAGTTTTCAGCCGCGCCGCGGACTTGACCACGGTGCGCAGGTCGGATCCCGTCGGCCCGAGCGACGAGATGTCGTCGGGGATGATGACGAGATCGGGTGTCTGGACCTTGGGCAGCGGCTTCTCGAAATCCACCGACGGCAGGATCCGGTCCAGCCAACGCGGCAGCCACCAGTTCCACTCGTCGAACATCGCCATCAGCGCGGGCACCAGCACCAGCCGCACCACGGTGGCGTCGACGGCGATGGCCACCGCACACGCGACGCCGAGCTGGGCCACCAGCGGCATCCCGGCGAACGCGAACCCGGTGAACACCGCGATCATGATCAGCGCCGCGCTGGTGATGGTGCGTGCGCTGGTGCTGACGCCGTAGGCGACCGCGTCGCGGGTGTTGTGGGTCTGCAGGTAGCGCTCGCGGATCCGGGTCAGCAGAAAGATCTCGTAGTCCATCGACAGACCGAACGCGATCGCCAGCACCAGCGGCGGGATCGTGCTGTCCAGCGACGAGATCGGCTCCAAACCGAGCCCTTCCAGCCAGCCCCACTGGAACACCACGACCAGGCTGCCGTAGGCCGCCGCCACCGACAGCACGGTCATCAGCACGCCCTTGATGGCCAGCACCGGTGACCGGATTGCCACCAGCAGCATCACGAACGCGATCAGCGCCACGAACACGAACACCAGCGGCTGGGTCGCCGACACCCGGTCGTCGAAATCCTTGATCAGCGCCGTCGGCCCGCCCACGTCGATGCGGGCGCCGTCCAGGCCCGGCGTCTGCGGCAGCTCCGCGCGCATCCAGTCCACGGCGTCGCGCGCGGCCGTGTCCTCGGGGTCAACCGAGAGCACCGCCGAAAGCAGGGCATGACGGTAGTCCTCACCGAACAGCGGCGGGCTCACCGATACCACGTTGGGGCCCTGCGTCATTCGCTCCCGGATCGTGTCGAGGATGGGTTCTTTGGCCGGCGCCGACGCCGCGTTGCCGTCGGGGAAGCTCACCAGCACCCGCACCGGACCCAGCGCGCCGGGCCCCAGCGCCTCGGCCGCCGCGTTGACTCCGCCGCGAATCTCGTGGGTGGGCTCGAACTGCCGCTGCATGCTGTTGCCCAGCACCATTGAAAATGCAGGGAACGCCAGAAGCAGCAGGAACGCCGACGCGGCCAGCGCCGAGAGCCACGGCCGGCGCATCACCTGACCGGTCCAGCGCGTCCAGAACCGCGACTGGGTGGTCTCCGGCCGACGCGACCAGTGCAGGTACGACGACCGTTTGGCCGCCGCCCGCCCGAACGTCGCCAGCACGGCCGGGGTCAGCGTCGTCGACGTCAACACGGCCACCGCGACCGCAAGGATCGCGCCGGTGGCCATCGACACCAGAACCGGGGTCGCGATGAGATAGATGCCCGTCACCGAGGCGATCACCGTCAGACCGGACAGCACCACGGCCAGACCGGAGGTGGCCATGGCCGCGTCGGCGGCCTGGTCGGCGTCGCGCCCGGCGCGCAGCTCCTCGCGGAACCGCATGAGGATGAACAGCGAATAGTCGATGGCCACCGCGATGCCGAACATCGACACCGTCGACGTGACGAACACCGACATCGTGGTGACCGTCGACAGCAGGAATACCAGGCCCATGGTCACGACCACCGTGCAGATGCCGAGTAGCAGCGGCATGGCCGCGGCCGCCAGCGAGCCGAATACTGCGAGCAAGATGATCAGGACGATCGGCAGGTTCCACCGCTCGGCCTGGGCGATGTCGTGTTTGGTGGCCTGCGACGCGGCGGCACCCAGGGCGCCCTGGCCGATGACGTACAGCTTGACCTTGCCGTCGGCGATCTCGCCGGGCTCCTCACCGTCGATGCCGACCTTCTCGCGCAGCTGTTTGGCGACGTCGACGGCACCGGTGTTCTCGAAGTCCAGCTCCAGCGTGACGACGTAGGGCCGGTCGGGTTGCGGCGGTGGCTGCCCCCTCGTGGGCACCGTGGTGACGCTGGGCACTTCGGCGGCCACCTGCTCCAGGTGGGCCACCGCGATGTTCATGTCCCCATAGGAGGCGTCGGCGCGCGGTGCGGCGACCAGCGCCAACGGCGAGGCGCCCTCGTCGGGGAAGTGCTCTTCGAGCTCTTGCTGCACCCGCAGCGACTGCGAGCCCTCGACCTCGAACCCGCCGCCGGTCAGCTGGCCGCCGTGGGTCATCCCGAGGTAGATCGAGGGCACCAGAAGTAGCAGCCATACCGCGAACACCGCCCAGCGATATCTGCGCAGGGTGCCACTCAAGCGCATCATGAACTGCTGGATGGTGAACTCCCCATTTCTGCACGGCGTTTCGTAGCGTGAGCGTACCGCAGCATGTGGTATTGCGCGGTTCTGCAGACAACCTGCCAGCAACGCTTTAAGCACTTCTAATCCTGCGCCGCAGCCGACGTCGGACGGCGGTCGGTGGACCTGCTCAATTCGCGGGTCCGACGGGGCAGATGGCAGTATGTGCGCTGGCAGGTTGGCCGCGTAGTTCGTCGGCCTTGTCGTCGGGGACACCACCGCCGCCCAGCGCATGTCTTTGCGCGGCAGCGCAAACGTTTGCAAGCCGTTAGGAGTGCCCATGAGACCGACCTCTGCCGCCCTGCGCCGCAGCCTGACCGCGGTGCTTGCGGCGACCGCCGCCGCCGGCGCCGTGGTGGCTGGTACGACGCCGACGGGATCGCTGACGCCCTCGGCCACCGCTGCCGCCGATCCGTGTGCCGCCAGCGAGGTCGCCAAAACGATCGGTTCGGTCGCCACGTCGATCGGCGACTACCTCGACGAGCATCCCAAGACCAACCAGGCGTTGACCACGATCTCCAAGCAGCAGGCCGGCCCGCAGTCGCTGGGGGCGGTCAAGGCCTACTTCGATGCGAACCCGAAGGCGGCCAAGGAGATGCAGCAGTTGCAACAGCCGCTGGCCAGCCTGGCGGGCCAGTGCAAGCTGCCGCTGACCCTGCCGCAGGTGATGGGTTTGATGCAGCAGGCGCAGCAGACTCAGCAGGCGCCGGCGGGTTTGCCAGCTGAGTTGCCGTCGGCGCAAAACGTCGGGCTGCCCGGCACCTCTGCGGCGGTGCAATCACCGGCGGGGTCGTCGGTTTCGGCAGGTGAGGGCCGGCTGCCCGGCCCGCCGATCGCTGGCTTGCCGTAACCGCCGCCGACCCGAGCGCCCGCGCAGTAGGGGCCTGAACTGCGATTTCGGACTTTTCGGCGATTCGTTCACCACAAGACAGGAAAGTCGGCCGACATTCTGCTTAGCTTTTCTGCGTTGGTCCCAGTTGGTTTATGTCGGTAACCGCCTATGGTTACGGCCACTCCACACTCGACGAAGGAGCTTGTTTATGTTGCTCTCGGCCCGTTCTGCGCGACGTGCGGTAGCTGGCGCAGTCGGCACCGGCGCGATTGCCGGTGCGATGTTGTTTGGTGCTGCGACCGTGGCGCCGTCGGCTCTTGCTGAGGCGCCGCCGAACTGCACCGCGGCCGACCTGGCTGGCGTGGCGTCCGGTGTCTCGGCCGCGACGTCGGCATACCTGTTCACCCATCCCGATGTGAACTGGTTCTTCACCAGCCTCGAGGGCATGGAGCGTGAAGAGGTTCGCCCCAAGGTCACGGAATACCTGGACGCCAATCCTCAGGTGCGAGCCGAACTGACGAATATCCGTCAGCCGCTGGTCGACCTGAAGAATCGCTGCGGCGACACCAACGGCGACGGTCTCGCCGATCCGCTTCCCTAGTCCGCGTGCCGGCTGGGCCGCCCGCGCAGCAGGACAGCGCGGGCCGCACCGTGCTGATGGTCGACGACGACCCGGATGTGCTGACGTCGGTTGCGCGCGGATTGCGCCATTCCGGGTTCGACGTCCGGGTTGCGGCGAGCGGTAAAGAGGCGCTGCGGCTGTTGTCGGCCGAACCGCATGACGCGCTGGTGCTGGATGTGCAGATGCCGGAACTGGACGGTGTCGCGGTGGTGACCGCGCTGCGCGCGATGGGCAACGACATCCCGATCTGTGTGCTGTCGGCGCGCGACACCGTCAACGACCGCATCGCCGGGCTGGAGGCCGGCGCCGACGACTACCTGACCAAACCGTTCGATCTGGGCGAGTTGGTGGCCCGGCTGCACGCCCTGCTGCGCCGGTCCGGCCACTCCGAGCGGGCGTCGCATCCGATGACCGTGGGGCCGTTGACGATCGACAGCGCGCGCCGGCTGGTCTTCGTCGAAGGTGAACGCGTCGATCTCACCAAACGCGAGTTCGACCTGCTGGCCGTCCTCGCCGAGAACGCCGGCGTGGTGCTCAGCCGCCAGCGTCTGCTGGAGTTGGTCTGGGGCTACGACTTCGACGTCGACACCAACGTCGCCGACGTGTTCATCTCCTACCTGCGGCGCAAGCTCGAACGCGAAGGGCTGCCGCGGGTCATCCACACCGTTCGCGGGATCGGGTACGTGCTGCGGGACGACTCGTGAGTCCCGCGAACGGGATCTGATCCGTGCGGGTACCGAGGTTTCTGCGATCGGCGTCGCTGCGCACCCGGGTGGCGGTGGCGGCAGCGGTGGCCGCAGCCACCGTCGTCGCCGCGTTCACCGTGCTGACCTCAGTGGTACTGGCCAATAACGATGCGGCACAACTGGATCGGCGACTCGACGCGATCATCGCGGCGAGTATGCGGCCCAGCGAACTCGACGATCCGCGCCAAGGAGTGCTGACCACGGGCCGGTCGGCGTCCACCGGCCAGGTGGTGTTTCAGCGCGGGTTACAGCTGCCGCAGCTGAAGCCGGGCACCGAGACGGTGGAAGTCAACGGGGTCGAGTACCGGGTGCGCACCATCGTCGTCGAACAGCAGGGTGGGCTGCTGATGTCGGTCGGCATCCGCGCCGACAGCATCTTGTTGAGCCCGTCGCGGATTCCGTCCTACGTCGCCGTCGGTGTGGTGACGGTGTTGATCGCCGGCGGGCTGGGCTGGCTGCTCGCGGGTCCGGCGATCCGCCCGCTGCGCAAGCTCACCGAGCACACCAAGCGGCTCGGCAAGGGCACCCAGAAGCTGCCCGAGGTGCGCGGCGTGCGCGAGGCCGAGGACCTGTCGGAGGCGATGTCGGGAATGCTGCGCCGACTGGCCGCCGCCCAGGAATCGACCACCAACTCGTTGCAGGCCGCCCAGGACTTCGCCGCCAATGCCGCCCACGAACTGCGCACGCCGTTGACGGCGATGCGCGCCGATCTGAACACGCTGCGGATCCGCGACCTGCCCGCCGAGGAGCGCCAGGAGGTGGTCGACGACCTGGACCGCGCGCAGCGGCGGGTGGAGGCGATGATCACCGCGCTGGGTCAGCTGGCTTCGGGACAGCTGGCCCAACCCGAGGACCGCGAGCTCATCGACGTCACCGACCTGCTTGACCGCGTCGCGCGCGAGAACAGCCGGCCAGGCAGCACCGTCGAGATCGTCGTGCAGCCCGACGAGGGGCTCGGCGCGATCTGGGGCTGGCCCAGCGGCCTGCGGTTGGCCGTGGACAACCTGGTGCGCAACGCCGTACACCACGGGCAGGCCACCCGGATTGTGCTCACCGCGCACCGCGACGACGACGCGGTGACCATCATCGTCGACGACGACGGGCGGGGGCTGCCAGCCGAAGAGCACCAGTCGGTTCTGGGCCGGTTCGCCCGTGGCAGCACCGCCGCACCCGGCGGCTCCGGGCTCGGGCTGGCGCTGGTCGCACAGCAGGCCAGCCTGCACGGCGGGCGCATCGAACTGTCCGACGGTCCGCTCGGCGGGTTGCGCGCGACGCTGACCGTAACGTCGTCAGCGGCGGCTGATCAGGACCGCAGCTAGGACCCGCCAGCCGAGTAGCAGCACCGCCGTCGAAATCGATGCCACCGCAATGAAACTCGGCGCTATACCGGCTGACGTGAGCTTGCGCAGCAGCATGCCCACCACGATCGTGCACAGCCACACCAGCACGCCGGTCGGCACCACCGCGACCGGTCGGCGCCACCCGAGCGACACCAGCCAGCCGACCACCGCGCCGGACAGAAACGGCCACGCCGTCTCGGCGATCCCCGCGAGGTTCAGGCCCTCGGCGTGGCTGCGCCTGCCGATCGTGCAGAACACGACCACGCACACGAGGTCGGTCGCCAGCGCGGTCAACGCGGGCCGGGTCTGCTCATCGACGACGGGCGGCATAGCGGGCTCCAATCACGCCTGGGCGGCGTCGGCAATCGCGTCGGGATCGATCTCCGACTCGGTACGGAACATGAAGAAGAACACCACCCACCCGATCACCGCGATGAACACCCAGCTGATCAGGCGGTAGATGAGCATCGCCGAAATCGCCGAGGCCAGCGTCATCCCGCTCGACACCAGGCCGGGCACCAGCACCGCCTCCACCACCAGCAGCCCGCCGGGCATCAGCGGGATCGAGCCGACCGCGCGGGCGGCGACAAAAGCCACGACCACCCCGAGCAGCGACGGCCGCTCCCCGGTGGCGTAGCAGGAGAACAACAGCGTCCCGACCCCGGTCACCAGCGTGAACATCGACCATACGAACGCGACGCCCAACTGCGGGCGGCTCAGCTTCACCGATTCGAGCTGGGCCAGCGTCTCGCGCCATTTGGCCACGCCGTTGTCGGACGGTTTGGTGCGCAGGTAGTTGACCCAGCCCAACACGCGCACCCCGATGCCGTCGAGCAGGTCCGGGCGCGACGCGACCGCCTGGGCCAACACGATAAGCAAGATGAATCCGGCCAGGGTGAAGATCAACGAGAACGGGTTCTGGCGCGCGCCGAGGAAGAATGCGCTGCCGAGCCCGAGCAGGGTCAGGCTGATGACCTGAAGCGCGCCCGACATCACCAGCTGCCAGGACGCGATGACCGGCGTCGCGCCCCAGATGCGTTGCTGCCGGTAGATGAACGTCGCTGAGAGCACTGGGCCGCCGGGCAGCGTGGTGCTCAGCGAGTTGCCGCCGTAGAACGCGGCCTGAGATCGCCACTGCCGCACCGGAACTCCCGCGGAGCGCAGCAGCTTGCGCTGGATATCGCCGAAGAAGTGCATCGAGGCCAACGCGGTGCCCACTGCCGCCAGCACCCACGCCCACTTGGCGGTGTAGAGGCTGTGCCAGGCCTTCGCGAGCTGATCCCACACCAACACCAGTTCGACCGTGAGGACGACGGCCACGACGGCGATGACGGCCCAGCGCAGCCACCAGTACTTACCGCGGGCGGAGCGCCCCTGGCTGTGGGCCTCGCTCGCCGGCGCGTCGTGCGACACGACCTACAGGGTAGAGCGTGGTGTCCGCGATTCCGGGACCACTGCAGAGTTCGGCGGGTGGTCACGATAGGCCGTTACGCTGTCGGGATGCCCGCGGGTCTGTCGGTGGATGACGAGGCGGTCAGTCCGCTGGTCCGGAAAGCCGCGGCGTGGTCGTGGCGACTGTTGGTGATCCTGGCCGCCGTCGTGGCCGTGCTCTGGGTGGTCAAACGGCTCGAGATCATCGTCGTCCCGGTCGCGTTGGCCACGATCCTGGCCGCCCTGTTGTTGCCGGCCGTGGATTACCTGCACCGGCGGGGCGCGCCGCGCGGCGGTGCGGTGGCGCTGATGCTGCTCGGCGGGTTCGCGATCGTCGGCGGGATCATGACGTTCGTCGTCAACCAGTTCATCGAGGGTGCACCGGCTCTCGTGGAACAGGTGACCCACAGCATCGACGGCGTCGGCAACTGGCTGACCGACGGCCCTCTGGGGGTCAGCGACCAGCAGATCGGCCAGCTGCAGACGGCGGCCGTGGAGGCGCTGCGCAACAACCAGGAGCGGTTGACCAGCGGTGCGCTGTCGACGGCGACGACGGTGACCGAGATCGTCACCGGCGCCCTGCTGGTGCTGTTCACGCTGATCTTCCTGTTGCACGGCGGGCGCAACATCTTCGCGTTCGTCACCAAGATCTTTCCCGAACCGGTGCGGGAGCGGGTGCGCGACGCGGGCAGGGCTGGGTTCCGTTCGCTGATCGGCTACGTCCGGGCGACGTTTCTGGTGGCGCTGGTCGACGCGGTGGGCATCGGCACCGGCCTGGCGATCATGGGGGTGCCGTTGGCGCTGCCGTTGGCGTCGCTGGTGTTTCTCGGCGCGTTCATCCCGTTGGTCGGCGCGGTGATCACCGGTTTCCTCGCGGTGATCGTGGCGCTGATCGCCAAAGGTTGGATCTACGCGCTGATCACGCTGGGCCTGATCATCGCAGTCCAGCAGTTGGAGGGCCATGTCCTGCAGCCGCTGGTGATGGGTCGGGCGGTGTCCATCCATCCGTTGGCCATCGTGTTGGCGATCGCCGGGGGCGGGGTGCTGGCCGGCATTGTCGGCGCGTTGCTCGCGGTGCCGGTGATGGCGTTCCTCAACAGCGCGGTGCGGGTGTTGACGGCGCCGGACCCCGCGGCTGAGGAGGCCGCGCTGGCGGCCGAGGATGGCGGCCGGGTCGAGGCCGATCCGGACGAGGTCCCGGTGCGCCGGCAGGAGTAGCCCGCCCGCCTTGCGCCGAGACCGACGAAAGGCGACGGCGAAAACCTTCTCACACTTTCCTGCCCGTCTGTTCCTTTGGGCGACTAGTTAGAGGCGGCCTTCGCGGCGCAGCAGATCTTGCGCGCTCATACCGCCGCCGCGGCGCTTGGGCTGCTCGTCCTCACGGGTGTCGATCTTCTCGGTGGCCTCGGGATCTCCCGAGTTCTCCGGTGGCCGTGATGTGGGGATCGCCGTCGTGGCCTCTGTGTCCTGGGCATCCTGCGAGTTGGCGCTTTCGGGCGCCGTGCCCGCCGCCGGGAACGCCGTCGTCGGCTCGTTGCCGGGCTCGGGCCGTGGTGACCGCGGCATGGCCCGGGTGGCCTCGGCCGACGGCCGCGCCCGTCCCGCAGGTGGGGGCGGCGGACCGGGCGGTGTTGCGGTGCCGCGCAACTCACCCAGCCACGATTCGATCTGACGGTCCTCCCGCGGTGCGCGGGCCGGCGGAGGTGGTGGGCTCGGCGGTTTGGCCGCCTCGCGGGCGGCGGCGGCCGCGTTGTTCACCGCGTTGCGCACGGCGTTGCGGGCCATCGCCAGCCGGGTGGTCGGCGGCTCTTCGGGTTGCTCGGGGCCAGGGATCCGCGCCGTGCCCGCGCTCGACGGAACCGCGCGCGGCGTGGTGATCCGCGTCGTCGCACCGGCGGGCGGACCCTGCGGGACCGGATGGGTGGGGTCGTGTGGTGGCCGCGCCCGCGCAGCGGGACGCGGCGGAACCGGGGCGCCCGCCCCGACCAACGCCTCTGGGTTCGCTTCCGAGTGCGGGCCGGTTTCGCGGACCGCGGGGCGTTTGCGCTCGTCGGGCAGTTCGGTTTCACCCAGCCCGAGGCGCTCCTGCAGCCGTTTCATCCACTGCGGCGCCCACCAGCAGTCGTCGCCGAGCAGCTTCATCACCGACGGCACCAGGAACATCCGGACCACGGTGGCGTCGAGCAGCAGCGCGATCAGCAGACCGAACGCCAGGTACTTCATCATCACCAGGTCGGAGAACACGAACGCGCCCGCGACCACAGCCAGCACCAGCGCGGCGCCGGTGATCAACCGGCCGGTGGTCGCGGTGCCGATCCGGATGGCCTCGGCGGTGGACATGCCACGCTCGCGGGCCTCCACCATGCGCGAGACCAGGAACACCTCGTAGTCGGTCGACAGACCCCAGATCACCGCGATGATCAACCCGATCATCGGCGCCATCAACGGCTGCGGCGTGTAGTTCATGATCCCGGATCCGTGCCCGACGACGAACATCCACGTCAGGATGCCCATCGTCGAGCCCAGCGTGAGCGCGCTCATCACCGCGGCCTTGATCGGCAGCACCACCGACCCGAACGCCAGGAACATCAGGATCGTCGTGGTGACGATCAGAAGCGTCACCATCAACGGCAGCTTGTCGAACAGGCTGTGGATGCTGTCCTGCTCCAAAGCCGGTGTGCCACCGATGGATACATCGATGCCCCGAGGCGGGGACAGCGCGCGCAGCTCGTCGATCTTCTTCGCCGCGTCGTTGCGGTTTTCCAAACCGTTCTGGATCACCCGAACCGATGGGTCCTTGGATCCGCCCTCCTGGACCGACCGCTCCTGCCACATCTTCGACCGATCCCCGTCGGGCACGATGAAGCCGGGCACCGTCATCGCCTTGCTACGCACCTCGGCGATCTGCTGATCGGTGATCGACTCGCCGTCCTCGCGTTCCATCACGATCGTCAACGGTTCGGTGCGGAAACCGGGGAAAGAGCTGTCGAAGTCCTCCTGGGCCAGGCGGACCGGGTTGTCCGGGGGCAGATACTTCTCGCTGATGCCGCCCAGGGACAGCTGACCGAGCGGAATGATCATCAAGATCATCACGATGACGATCGGCGCCGCGAAGGCGATGGGCCGCTTCATCACCCGGTTGACCAGCTTGCCCCAGAAGCCCTTCTCGACCTCGGCGCGGGTCTTGGTCTTCTGCGTCTTCTCCGCCAGCCACTCCAGGTAGACCCGCATCGGCTTCCAGTTGCGGAAGAACGGCACCCGCAGCAGCGTGCGCACGCCGAGCGCGTCGACGTTGGGGCCGAGGATGGCCAGCGCCGCGGCCAGCACGGTGATCGACAGGATCGCCGCCAGCATCACCGAGGCGATGATCGCGTAGGTGATCGACTTGAGGAAGCCCTGCGGGAACAGCAGCAGCGGCACCGAGGAGGCCACCAGGATCACCGCGGAGAACATCACGGTGCGCCCCGAGGTCATCACCGTCCGGCGCACCGCAGCCTCGGTGTCGTAGCCCTCGGCGATCTCCTCGCGGAACCGGCTGACCATGAACAGCCCGTAGTCGACGGCGATGCCGAGCCCCATCAGCGTCACCACCGGCTGAGCGAAGAAGTGCACGGGCATGAACTCGGCGAGCAGCCGCATGATGCCCAGCGCGCCGGCGATGGTCAGGCCGCCGATCAACCCGGGTAGCGCGGCGGCGACCACACCGCCGAAGACGAAGAACAGCACCACACAGACCAGTGGGATGGCGGCGATCTCGGCGCGGCGCTGGTCTTCGCCGATGCTGCCGGTCAGCTCGCTGGCCAGCGGGTTGAGGCCGGCCAACCTGATGTTGCCGTCGTTGATCTGCTGCAGATCGGGTTCGACGGCCTGGTAGTTCTTCAGGATCTCGTCGTCGGTGTCGCCTTGCAGCGGGATGCTGATGAATGTCTTGGACAGATCACTCGTCTTCATCTGCTGGACGGTCTCGCTGGCCGCATCGGGTGCGCGCAGCCAACCGACCCAGCTCACGATCTGGTCTGGATGGTCGGCGACGAAGGCGTCGAGTTCAGCGACGACGTCGCGCTGCCACTCCGGGTTGTCCACCTTCTCGCCGTCGGGCGGGGTCAGGATCGCGACGACGTGGCTGGTGCGGTCGCGGCCGTAAACCTCGTCACCGACCAGCGAGGCGTGCACGGACTCGCTGCCTTCGTCATAGAAGCCGCTTTGGGTGACGTGGTCGCCCAGGGAGATGCCGAAGACACCGCCACCAAGGCACAGCGCGACCATGACGCCGATGACGATGTATCGAAACCGATACACCGTTCGACCCCACCAGGCGAACACGTGAACTCCTTACAAGTCTGTGTAGACGACGCTGCGCATTTCAGTTGTTGACGCGCGAGGTCAGTAGCGAGGACAGCGGCCGGAACGGCTGCAGCCATGCCCCCTGCTCGGGCAGCGAATCAAGGCCGATTCGCGGTAGCGGCTCCCGGAAAACACCAGGAATGTCCTCCAGGTCGACGAACTCCAAGGTATCCGACGCTAGCGCCCAGCTGGCATGTTCGCGAAATCCGAGCACTGCCACCGGTATGCCGTCGCGGGCGATCTCCTCCAACGGTTGTTTGAACGCCTGACCGTCCGCGGAGGCCACCAGAACACCGGCCAGACCCTCGCTGCGGCGCAGCGCGATGTGGCTGAGCATGTCGACGTCGACATCGCTGTCCTCGTCGATCTTCGGTTTCGCGAAGACCGCGAAGCCAACGTTACGCAACGCTTCCACCCACGGGCGAACAACATCGGCGCTACCTGGGGCGATATTGGTGAACACGGTGGCCTCGGGTTCCAGCGAGACCTCGGGGCGGCCCGCCGACAGCTCGGCGGTGCGCGCCAGCAGCCACCGGCCCAGCGCGTCGAAGCGGGGCCGGTGCGCGGCCGTCGGCCTGCCGCCCAGGATGGAACCCAGGCCCATGTCGAGGTTGGGGGCGTCCCACACCAGCAGGACCCGGGCGGTGCCGTCCGTCGGGGCCGGTTCCGCGGCCTCGGGCGGCGCCTCCTCGGTGATCTGGATCTCCTCGGTGACGCTCATGACCGCTTCTCCCAGAGCAGCTCGGCGACAGCGCTGCCGGCGTGCTGCGCCTTGTTTTCGTACTTGGTGACCGGGCGCTGTACGGAGATCGGCAGCTGGTCCGTGGCGCTGACCCGGTGCAGCAGGGGTTCAGCGTCACCCACCTCGGCGATGTGCTCGGCGTAGCCGGCGTGGTCGGTGGCCGCGTGCAGCACCCCGCCCGGACGCAGCCGGTCGGCGATCAGCGCGACGGTCGACGGCTGCAGCAGCCGGCGCTTGTGGTGGCGGGCCTTGGGCCAGGGGTCGGGGAAGAACACCCGCACGCCGGTCAGCGAGTCGGGGCCGAACATGTGGGCCAGCACGTCGACGCCGTCGCCGCGCACCAACCGGATGTTGGACACGCCGTCGCGGTCGATTCCCGACAGCAACTGCGCCAAACCGCGCCGGTACACCTCCACGGCCACCACGTCGAGGTTCGGCTCCGCCTTGGCCATCGCCAGCGTCGAGGTGCCCGCACCGCAGCCGATCTCGACGACCACCGGCGCTCGGCGTTTGAACCACGCGTCGGTGTCCAGGCGTGGGGCGGGGCCGCCCGCGTCGCGTGCGTGGGTGCCCAGCTCCGGCCAGAGCCGGTCCCAGGTCGCCTGCTGAGCCGCGGAGAGCGTCGTACGCCGGGTCCGGAAGCTGGTGACCCGGGGATAGCGATGGTGCGCATCGGCGACATCGGGCGACGGAGCCGACCCGTCGGCGACATCGGGCGACGGAGCCGACCCGTCGGCGACATCGGGCGACGGAGCCGACCCGTCGGCGACATCGGGCGACGGAGCCGACCCGTCGGCGACATCGGGCAAATGCATCCGTCCATGTTCGCTCATGTGCGTCCGAGTACCCGCATCGTGGTGCAGATTGATATCCAACAGTTGCCTTCGGCTGGTATGTGCCCGGTTTGTCCCCAGCGCCGGGAACTGCCGCTCACCTCCTACGCGTGGCAGTGTCACCATCGACGCAGTGGCCCGCTCGGTGCGGTGCCGACGTCCGGAAGACACGACAGGGAAGGCCGCCAGATTTTCGGCATTTTCGTTGCGGCGCTGACACAGCACGCGCAGGACAGCCGCAACCCGCGGCTGCGGTCGATCATCCGGCAGCTGCGCGCGCCGTTGCGGGTGGCGGTGCGGGGCCGCCGCGGCGCCGGCGCGACGACGGTCGGTGCGGCGCTGACCGCGGGCGGCGTTGTCGTCACACCCGATCCGGCCGATGCCGACGTCGACGTCGTGGTGCTGGCCGAGGTGCTCAAACCCGAGGACACCACGTTGATCGGCGCTGCCCGGCGACCGACCGTGCTGGTGCTCAACAAAGCCGACCTCACCGGGTTCGGTGCGGGCGGCCCGCTGGCGACGGCGCATCGCCGCGCGGGCCACTACCGCGCGCTGACCGGCGTGCCGACCGTGCCGATGGTCGCGCTGCTGGGCGCGGTCGTGCTCGACGACGCAATGCTCGACGCGCTGTCGGCCCTGGTGCGCGAGCCCGCGGATCTGACGTCCACCGATGCGTTTCTGCAGTGCGCGCACCCGGTGGCGATGCCGGTGCGACGACGCCTGCTCGACGCGCTGGACCGGTTCGGCATCGCCCACGCGGTGCTGGCGCTCGGCGGCGGCGCCGAACCCGCCGCGCTGCCGGGGCTGCTGCGCAGGCACAGCATGCTCGACCGCGTCGTCGCGCAGATCGACGCGGCCGGCGCCGCGCTGCGGTACCAGCGGGTGCGCTCGACGATCACCGAGTTGCGGGCGCTGGCCGCCCAGGGCGGTGACGAACGGTTGGCAGCGTTTCTAGCAGGTGACGACGCGGTCGTCGGCGCCATGGCCGCCGCCGTCGAGGTGGTCGAGGCCGCCGGCGTGCAGGTGGACCGGGCCGATGATCCAGCCGCGCACCTACGCCGCGCCGTGCAGTGGCGGCGCTACGGTAGCGGCCCGGTCACCATGCTGCACCGCGATTGCGCCGCCGACATCAGCCGCGGCTCGCTGCGTCTGCTCGGGCGGTCTCGGTGAACGATCCGATCGCGTCGGCCGATGCCGTGGTGTCGGCGATCGAACCCGCACTGAGCCCGCCCGCCGTGCGGCGTCGAGACGTGGTGGCAGTGACCGGTCCCTGGCTGGCGGGCACCACCAGCGTGGTCGCTGCGCTGCGCGAGCGCCTGCCCGAGCACACGTTTATCGAGGGTGCGGACCTGTCGGCGACCGACGCTCCGAAGGCGGTGGTGTTCGTGGTCTCCGCGGTGGCGCCGCTGACCGAATCCGACTGTGTGCTCATCGATCTGGCGACGCGCCACACCGACCTGGTGGTGGGTGCGGTGTCCAAGATCGACGCGCACCGCGACTGGCGCGACGTGCTGGCCGCCGACCGGGCGACGCTCACCGAACGGGCGCCGCGATACGTCGACGTGCCGTGGGTGGGGGTGGCCGCGGCGCCGGATCTCGGTGAGCCGCAAGTCGACGAGCTGGTGGACTTGCTGCAAAACCGGCTCGCCGATCCCGACCTGGACCGACGAAACCGGCTGCGCGCGTGGGAAACTCGGATATCCGCCGAAATCGAGCGCTACCGCGCCGACGGCGACGGCCTGGACCGGCAGGCCCGTGTCGACGCGCTGCGCGCCCAACGTGACGAGGTCGTGCGCGGTCGTCGGGTGGCCAAATCCGAGCACACCATCGCGCTGCGCAGCCAATTGCAGCAGGCCCGCCTGCAGCTCACCTACTTCGCGCGCAACCGGTGCACGTCGGTGCGCGCCGAACTGGCCGAGGACGCATCGCAGACCGGCCGGCGCGGGCTCGGTGACTTCGAGTCCTACGTGCGCAGGCGCGCCGACGACGTCGTCGCCGAGGTCGACGAGGGCGTGACCGCCCACCTGCGCGATATGGCCGCCGGACTGCAACTGCCCGCGCCACCACTGCCAGGCCCGCCGTCGACGCCGGCCCTGCCGGGGCCGCCGCTGAAGTCGCGCCGCCTGGAAACCCAGCTGATGATGATCTTCGGCGCTGGCTTCGGGCTGGGCGTGGCGCTGATGGTGACCCGGCTGTTCACCGGGCTGGCGCCGGGCCTGGCGGCCGCAGGGTTGGTAGCAGGGGGACTTGTCGGGCTGGTGGTGACGGTGTGGGTGGTGGGACTTCGTGCGCTGCTGCAGGATCGGGCGGTGCTGGACCGCTGGGTCACCGACGTGACGACCGCACTGCGTTCCGCGGTCGAGGAGCGGGTCGGCAGTCGGGTGCTGGCCGCCGAAACCGCGCTGACATCGGAGCTGCACGCCCGCGAGCAAAGCGACAGCACCGCCGCCGAGGCCCGGCTCGCCGAGATCAACGCCGAGTTGCGCGAGCATGCGATGCAGACCGCCCGCGCAGCCGCCCTGCGCGACCGGCGGTTGCCGTCACTGCAGCGGGCGCGCAACGCGGTGCGCGCCGATTCGGCGGGTGAGAAAAGCGAAAATCAGCCCGACTGAATGTTCCGAACCGCCAGGAGAGCGTTTCTGAATCGTTCTTGTGAGTTAACGGACATACTCCCGAATGCCCACGGCTACGTCACGGACGATAACCTCGTATATAAGGGACGACCGATTTCCCGGCCTTTCCTGTCGGGCCGGCGCTCTCGGTGCGTACGTCCTGGCAGAAACCGTACACAGGAGATTTTGATGACCGCAGCGACTATTCCGGGTCTCGATACTGCACCGACGAAGCACAAAGGGCTGCTGGCCTGGGTCCAGGAGGTCGCAGAGTTGACGCAGCCCGATCGGGTGGTCTTCACCGACGGCTCCGACGAGGAGAACGCACGGCTGTGCGACAAGCTCGTGGCGGCGGGCACCTTCACCAAACTCAACGAGGAGAAGAAGCCCAACTCCTACCTGGCGGTGTCCGACCCCTCCGACGTGGCGCGTGTCGAGTCCCGCACGTACATCTGCACCGAGCGCGAGCTCGACGCCGGTCCGACCAACAACTGGATGGATCCGTCGGAGATGCGCGCCACCATGACCGACCTGTACCGCGGTTGCATGCGCGGGCGCACCATGTACGTCATCCCGTTCTGCATGGGCCCGCTGGGCGCCGAGGACCCCAAGCTGGGCGTGGAGATCACCGATTCCGAGTACGTCGTCGTGTCGATGCGCACGATGACCCGGATGGGCAAGGCCGCGCTGGACAAGCTCGGCGACGACGGCTTCTTCGTCAAGGCGCTGCACTCGATCGGCGCGCCGCTGGAACCCGGCCAGAACGACGTGCCGTGGCCGTGCAACGACACCAAGTACATCAGCCACTTCCCGGAAACCCGCGAAATCTGGAGCTTCGGCTCGGGTTACGGCGGCAACGCGCTGCTCGGCAAGAAGTGCTACGCGCTGCGCATCGCGTCGGCGATCGCCCACGACGAGGGCTGGCTCGCCGAGCACATGCTGATCCTCAAACTGATCTCGCCGGAGAACAAGTCCTACTTCGTCGCCGCGGCGTTCCCGTCGGCGTGCGGTAAGACCAACCTCGCGATGCTGCAGCCCACCCTGCCGGGCTGGCGCGCCGAGACCGTCGGCGACGACATCGCGTGGATGCGGTTCGGCAAGGACGGCCGCCTCTACGCCGTCAACCCCGAGTTCGGCTTCTTCGGGGTCGCGCCGGGCACCAACTGGTCGTCGAACCCGAACGCGATGAAGACCATCGAGGCCGGCAACACCGTGTTCACCAACGTCGCGCTGACCGACGACAAGGACGTGTGGTGGGAAGGCCTCGAGGGCGACCCGCAGCACCTCATCGACTGGAAGGGCCGCGACTGGACTCCGGACTCCGAGGAGAAGGCCGCGCACCCGAACTCGCGCTACACCACCCCGATCTCGCAGTGCCCGACGCTGGCGCCCGAGTGGGACGACCCGCAGGGCGTGCCGATCTCGGCGATCCTGTTCGGCGGCCGGCGCAAGACCACGGTCCCGCTGGTCACCCAGGCCCGTGACTGGCAGCACGGCGTGTTCATCGGCGCCACGCTCGGCTCCGAGCAGACCGCGGCCGCCGAGGGCAAGGTCGGCACCGTGCGCCGCGACCCGATGGCGATGCTGCCATTCCTCGGCTACAACGTCGGCGACTATTTCGCGCACTGGATCGACGTCGGCAAGCAGTCCGACGAGTCCAAGATGCCGAAGATCTTCTTCGTCAACTGGTTCCGCCGCGGCGACGACGGCCGCTTCCTGTGGCCGGGCTTCGGTGAGAACAGCCGGGTGATGAAGTGGATCGTCGACCGCATCGAGCAGCGCGCCGGCGGGCGCACCACCCCGATCGGCACCGTGCCCAGCGCCGAAGACCTGGACCTGTCCGGCCTCGACGTCGACCCGGCCGACGTCGACGCCGCGCTGGAGGTCAACGTCGACGAGTGGCGCGAGGAGCTCCCACTGATCGAGGAGTGGTTCGAGTTCGTCGGCGAGAAGCTGCCGACGGGCATCAAGGACGAGTTCGACGCCCTCAAGCACCGCCTGAACGACGCGGAGTAGCTTTTTCCTGCTCGGCCGCGGTGGCTGGCGCCGTCCCTAGCCGTCGAGGATGAACTCGGCGGCGCGGCCCGCCCACGCCATCGTCGGGCCCATCAGGTTGCCGGAGATCATCGTCGGCTGGCTGGCGCAGTCGACGATGCGCAACCCCGCAATACCGCGAACCCGGCACCGGTCGTCCACGATGTCGTCGTCGTTCGGGCCCATCGCGCAGGTGCCGACGGCGTGGCTGCCGGTCGCGCCGGTCGCGGTGATGCCCGCCAGGATCTCCTCATCGGATTGCAGATTCGGTCCGGGCCGGCTTTCGGCGCTGACCTTCTCGGCGATCGGCGACTGCTCGAACCACTCCCGCATGCGACGCAGCAGCGCGACGCTGGTCGTGCGGTCGTATTCAGTGGCAAGGTAATTGGCGTCGACAGCCAACGGCGCGTCCGGGTCGGCCGAGGTGATCCACACGCTGCCTTCCGATGTCGAGCGCAGCACCTCACCCATGCAGGACACGCCGCCGACGGACTCGATGCCCGCCGGGGCGTCGGGCCGCACCGAGCCCACCGACATCATTCGCACCAGGACCTGCCCGTCGACCCGGTCCGCCTCGGGCGTGGTCTTGAAGATCGCCATCACGTCGCCGGTGGGGGTGGCCAGCGGTCCCTTGCGGGTGGCCAGGTACTTCAGTGCGGTCAGCCCCTTGGCCTTGGTGTTGCGCAGCAACCGGTTGTAGCCGATGTCGTCGGCCAGTTGATAGGTGTTGATGACGCAAAAGTGCTCGAGCATGCGGCGCCCGACGTTGTCGCGCTCGAGGTACACCGGAACACCGGCCGCACTGAGCACCTCGCGCGGCCCAATCCCGGAGAGCTGCAACAGCTTCGGTGACTCCAGCGCCCCCAGCGCCAGGATCAGCTCGCGGCGCGGCCGCAGCTGGCTGGTGTTGCCGTCGCTGCGGACCTCGACGCCGGCCGCGCGGCCGTTCTCGAAGATCAGCCGGTGGGCCTTGGTGTTCAGCGCCAGGTGCAAGTTGGGCCGCGTGCGCACCGGCCGCAGGAACGCCTTGGCGGCGGTGACGCGGACGCCGCGGCGGATCGTGGCCATGGCGGGGCCGACGCGCTCGTCGTCGCTCTCGTTGTAGTCAGCCACGCTGCGCAGCCCGAGCTTCGCGCCGGCGTCGATCAGGTCGAAGACCAGCTGGTCGGGGTCGCGGGGGGTGGTGATCGGCAGTTCACCGCCCGCGCCGCGCGTCGGCGACGCGCCGAACTGGTGGTCCTCGAAGGCACGGTAGACGGGCAGGATGTCGTCCCAGCCCCAGCCGGTGTTGCCGCGGCGCACCAACTCGTCGTAGTCCTCGCGGTCGCCGCGGTTGTAGACCAGCCCGTTGATCGCGGTGGAGCCGCCGAGCACTTTGCCGCGCGGCCAGGTCTCGGTGCGGTTCTCGGGTCCGAACGGCGCCAGCTGATAGCTCCAGGAGTACTTGTCGTTGCCGAACAGCGCGGCGCTGATCATCGGCACGTGGATGTAGGGGTTGCGGTCCCGCGCACCGGCTTCGACCAGCAGCACCTGGTTGGTGGGATCAGCCGACAGTCGGTTGGCCAGCACACATCCGGCCGCACCTGCTCCGAGGATGACGTAGTCGTACTCGGCCATGGGGTGGCTGTCCTTTCATCGTTTGCTGCCCGTGTCGGCGTCGCCCCCGGTCCGCGCCAGCAAACAGGTTACGGTAGCGGAGGCACGCCCGACGCCCGAGACCCTCTTGACACCCGTCAAGTCCAGTCGTCGTAAAGTCTCTACATGCAGATCCGCGAACATGCCGAGGCCACGCCCGACAAGCCCGCCGTCATCATGCATCCCAGCGGCACGGTGGTGACGTTCGCCGAGCTGGAGGCGCGCGCCAACCAGCTCGCCCACCACTTCCGGCAGGCCGGGCTGGTGGAAGGCGACACCATGGCCGTGCTGATGGAGAACAACGAGCACCTGCACGCGGTGATGTGGGCGGCGCGCCGCAGCGGCCTGTACTACGCGGTGATCAACACCCACCTCACCGCGGCCGAGGCGGCCTACATCATCGACAACTGCGGCGCCAAGGCAACCGTCGGCTCCGCGGCGCTGCGCACGCTGTGCGAGGAGTTGGCCGAGCACTTACCCAACGGTCTGCCTGAGCTGCTGATGATCGCCGACGCCGATCTCGACGGCTGGCAGCGCTACCCCGAATGCGTAGCCCACCAACCCAGCACGTCCATCGACGACGAGATCGAAGGCGACCTGCTTCAGTACTCTTCGGGAACCACCGGGCGGCCCAAGGGAATTCGGCGTGAACTGCCCCATGTGCACCCGTCGGACTCACCGAACCTGCTGTCCGCATTGCTGATGGCGATCCAGATGGACAGCGACTCGGTGTATCTGAGCCCGGCGCCGCTGTACCACACTGCGCCGTGTCTGTGGACGATGGCGGCGCAGGCGATGGGTGTGACCACCGTGGTGATGTCAAAGTTCGAGCCCGAGTCGGCACTGCAGGCCATCGAGAAGTACCGGGTCACCAGCGGCCAGTTCGTGCCTGCGATGTTCATCCGGATGCTCAAACTGCCTGAGTCGGTGCGCAATTCCTACGACGTTTCCAGCATCAAGCGGGTGGTGCACGCGGCGGCGCCGTGCCCAGTCGACATCAAGAGACAGATGATCGACTGGTGGGGCCCCGTCATCGACGAGTACTACTCGTCCTCTGAAGGCGCCGGTATCACGTTCATCACCGCCGAGGAGTGGCTCAAGCGGCCGGGTTCGGTCGGTCGACCGCTGCTGGGCGAGGCGCACGTCCTCGACGAGAAAGGCGACGAGGTGGCCCCCGGCCAGGAAGGCCAGATCTACTTCGCCATGCCCGGTATGCAGTTCGTCTACCACAAGGATCCGGAGAAGACGGCCGAGTCCCGGGACCGGCGCGGATGGGTCACCGTCGGCGACGTCGGATACCTCGACGACGACGGCTACATGTTCCTCACCGACCGCAAGCACCACATGATCATCTCCGGCGGGGTGAACATCTATCCGCAGGAGGCCGAGAACCTGTTGGTGACCCATCCCAAAGTGATGGACGCCGCGGTGTTCGGCGTACCCGACGACGAGATGGGACAACGGGTGCACGGCGTCGTGCAGACCGTCGACCCGGCCGATGCCACCGAAGAGTTCGGCGAGCAGTTACTCACCTGGCTGCGAGATCGGTTGGCGCACTACAAGTGTCCGCGGGCCATCTCGTTCGAGACGCAGCTGCCGCGCACCGAGACCGGCAAGATGATCAAACGAGAGCTGGTCGAAAAATACTCGTGACCTCCGTCGAGCTCACCGGCGGCATCGTCGTTGCCGTCGGAACACCTTGTGACGACGCGACATTCACGCTGTCCGAGGACGACACCGACGACCGTCGGGCCATCACCGTGGAATCGGTGCCCGACGCGCTCGATGAGATCACCGAGCGCTGTGCGCGATGGCCGCAGGCGGCCGCCGTGTGCGACGACGTGCTACGGGCCCTCGATCCCGCAGCACCAGCCTTCGGCGGCGTCGTCACCGAATCCCTGGCCTACTCGACGCTGCAGTCCGGCCCCGAGTTCGCGCGCTGGCTCGCCGAACGCGGACCCGCCCGGCCGGTGACCATCCCCGAGCCGGTGCAGGCCGAGCGCATCGACGACGCGTTGTACGTGCGGTTCAACCGCCCGCAACGGCACAACGCCTTCTCCACCGACGCCCGCGCCGCGCTGCTGGAGGTCCTCGAGGTCGCCCGGCTCGACCCGTCGATACGAGGGGTGACCCTGTCGGGCAACGGCCCGTCGTTCTGCAGCGGAGGTGATCTCGCCGAGTTCGGCACCTTCGACGACCCGGCCAGCGCACACTTGGCCCGCACCCGGCACAGCCCGGCGTTGGTGCTGGCCGAACTGACTGCACGCCTTGGCTATCGGTGCCGCGCCGAGGTGCACGGTCAGGTGCTGGGCAGCGGGATCGAGATGGCGGCGTTTTGCGGCTGGGTGCAAGCACGCGCCGACGCCGTCTTCGGTCTGCCCGAATTGAGCCTCGGCCTGATCCCCGGGGCCGGCGGCACCGTGAGCGTCGCCAGGCGCATCGGCCGGTGGCGCACCGCTTACCTGGTGTTGTCGGGTCGTCGCATCGACCCGCCGACCGCGCTGCGGTGGGGCCTGATCGACGCCATCGTGTGATTTCGGTGCGCAAACCATCGCTCATCGCTGGTTGACGCACCGAAATCCCCTCAACCGGAGCGGCGCAGCGTCACCCGGTAGGTGTACTGCTCGGGCAAGAAGTGGCTGACCGACAGCTCGACGGGTCGGCTGGCGGCATCGGAGTAGAGCCGGTCCACCCGCAGCATCGGATGACCCGACACGCAGCCCACCGCGGCGGCGACGGCGTCGTCGGCGGGGGCGACGGTGATCCACTGCGCCGCTTCGGTGATCGGCGCATCCAGGTGCGGTTCGAGCAGTCCGATCACGGTCTGGGTGCCCACGGCGCCGGCGGCCAGTTCCGGGGCGCCCGACAGCGCGGCCGCGGCCGACGGCACCAGGTGCACGGTCGTGGACACGAACGGCACGCCAGGTTCAGCCCCGGGTTCGGCAGCATGCAGACGGCGAAGCATCACCGAGAACACCACGTCGTCGTCGAGGCGCAACCGGCTGGCGGCATCGACGTCCACCCGTCTGCGCAGCCCGGACAGCACCTCCATGGTGGTGTCGTCGGACAGGCTCATCAGGTCTTCGATGGACCCGAGCTGGCGCAGGTAGCGCCGTCCCGGATCGCTGGCGTAGGTGCCACGCCCCGGCACCCGGTACACCACCCCCTCGGCGGCCAGGTCCTGAAAAGCCCGTCGCACCGTCTGCCGCGACAACCCATGGGCGGCAACAAGTTCCGACTCGGTAGGCAACCGGGTGCCGTCCCGGTAGTGGCCCGCGGCGATCTGCTCGCGCAACTGTTCGCGCAGCGTCTGATACGCCGGAAGCTGCTTCACCTATATCCCGCCCCGGGCGATGAGTTGCCCGGCGATCACGTTGCGCTGGATCTCGTTGGTGCCCTCGCCGACGATCATCAGCGGCGCGTCGCGAAAGTAGCGTTCGACGTCGAATTCGGTGGAATAGCCGTACCCGCCGTGGATCCGCACGGCGTTCAGCGCGATCTCCATCGCCACCTCGGAGGCAAACAGCTTGGCCATGCCGGCCTCCATGTCGCAGCGTTCGCCGCTGTCGTAGCGTTCGGCGGCATACCGGGTGAGCTGGCGCGCGGCGGTCAGCTTGGTCGCCATATCGGCCAGGTAGTTGCCGATGGACTGGTGCTTCCAGATCGGCTGCCCGAAGCTTTCGCGCTCCTGCGCGTAACGCAGCGAGTCCTCCAGCGCCGCCGTCGCCACCCCGAGCGCGCGTGACGCGACCTGAATCCGGCCTGTCTCAAGGCCTTTCATCATCTGGGCGAACCCCTTGCCCGGCTCGCCGCCGAGGATCGCCGACGCGGGCACCCGGCAGTCTTCGAATGTCAGCTCGCAGGACTCCACCCCCTTGTATCCGAGCTTGGGCAGATCACGCGAGACGATCAGGCCCGTGGTGCCAGATTCGACCAGCACCACCGAGATGCCCTTGTGCTTGGGCGTGGCGGTGGGATCGGTCTTGCACAGCAGCGCAACCAACCCGGACCGGCGCGCGTTGCTGATCCACGTCTTGGACCCGTTGATCGCCAGTCCCTCGCCGGGTGACGGTAGCGCCGTGGTCTTCACGTTCTGCAGGTCGCTGCCACCGCCGGGTTCGGTCAGCGCCATCGTGGCGCGCACCTCACCGGTGGCCATCGGCGGCAGGTACCGCTGCTTCTGCTCGTCGGTGCCGAACAGGTCGAGCAGCTTGGCCACCACGGTGTGCCCGCCCATGGCGCCGGCCAGGCTCATCCAGCCCCGCGCCAGTTCCTGCGTCACCTCGACGTAGCACGGCATCGACACCGGCGAGCCGCCGTAGGCCTCCGGAATCGCCAGCCCGTAGATACCGATTTGCTTCATCTGTTCGATCCACGCCTCCGGGTAGGTGTTGGCGTGCTCGACCTCGCGGACCTGGGGTTTGACGTCGCGGTCGATGAACATGCGCACGGTCTCGACCAGCATCGTTTCTTCGGCATTCATAGGTACGGCCATATTGACACTTTGTGCGGCCCAATGCCAGCATGGGCAGCCGTGAGCGGCCCCTATTTTGACGATCTCCACGTCGGTCAGGTCTTCGACACCGCGCCGTCGATGACGCTGACGCCCGGCGCGGCGGCCGTGCACCAGTCGATCCTCGGCGACCGGCTGCGCCTGGCGCTGGACGCCGAACTGGCGATGGCGGTGACGGGGGCGACGGGTGCGCTGGCGCATCCGGCGCTGGTGTGCGACGTGGCGATCGGCCAGACGACGCTGGTCACCCAGCGGGTGAAGGCCAACCTGTTCTACCGCGGGCTGACGTTTCACCGGTTCCCGGTCATCGGCGACACGCTGTTCACCCGCACCGAGGTCGTCGGCCTCAAACAGAACTCCGCCAAACGCGGCCGAGCCCGCACCGGGCTGGCGGCGCTGCGGATGACGACGGTGGACGGCGTCGGCCGCCTGATCCTCGACTTCCACCGCTGCGCGATGCTGCCGCTGCGCGACGGGGCGCCCGATACCGGCCACGCCGACGACCTGAGCGCGATCGGCACCGTCGAACCCGACCTGCCCGACCCGACGGCCGACTGGAACGCCGAGGCCTACCGCGCCAAAGTGCCGGGCGCGCACTTCGACGCGGACATCGCGGGCACCGTGCTGCACAGTTCGGCCGACGCGGTCAGCAACGCCCCCGAGCTCGCCCGGCTGACGTTGAACATTGCTGCGACCCACCATGATTATCGCAGTGCAGGTCAGCGGCTGGTGTACGGCGGTCACACCATCGGGCTGGCGCTGGCTCAAACCACCCGGCTGCTGCCCGATCTGGTGACGGTGCTGGCCTGGCGGTCCTGCGACCACACCGGCCCGGTCCACGAGGGCGACACCCTCTACAGCGAGTTGCACGTCGAGGCGGCCGAACCGCTACCCGACGACCGCGGCGGTGTGTTGACGCTGCGGTCGCTGGTCTACGCCGTCGATGAGCCGGACCGGCAGGTGCTCGACTGGCGGTTCACCGCGCTGCAGTTCTGAGGGGACCCGGACCCCGCGCCGACGGCGGCTGGAGGGGCACCACAATGGAGGCGTGGCCTCTTTGGTCGTCCCGCGCGCCGTGCTCACCGGGGCACGGCGGGTCGCCGAGGCGTTCGGGCAGCTCACCGGTGTCGAGGTGGACGCCGCAGAACTGCTGGCCGGCCGGGCCACGATGCTCGGCCTGACACCGAAGGGCCGCGTCTCCGCAGGCGGTGCGACACACCTGATGCGCAGCCGCGACGGCTGGTGCGCGCTGACGCTGTCGCGTCCCGACGACGTGAACGCCGTTCCCGCGCTGGTGCAGTCCGATGCCGTCGACGACGATCCGTGGCCGGCCGTGCACCGCTGGGCCGCCAACAACGACACCGCCGACGTCACCGAACGCGCGCGCCTGCTGGGCCTGCCGGTCGCCGCGCTCGGCGAGACCCCGGCCGGATCGCCGCGGCACTATCCGTTCGGTGCGGCCACCACCCCGCGCGGGCCGGGCGGGCTGCTGGTCGCCGACCTGTCAACGATGTGGGCGGGCCCGTTGTGCGGGCAGTTGCTGGCCCGGGCCGGGGCCACCGTGGTCAAGGTCGAAAGCACCGCCCGCCCCGACGGTGCACGGTCCGGCCCGCCCGCGTTCTTCGACTGGATGAACGCCGGAAAACTTTCCTACGTCGCCGATTTCGACGAGCCCGCCGGCCTCAAGGCGTTGTTGTCGGCCGCCGACGTCGTGCTCGAATCGTCGCGTCCGGCGGCGCTGACCCGCCGCGGCCTTGGCCCGACCGATGTGGCGCCGCGCGACGGACGGGTCTGGTTGCGGATCACCGGGCACGGCACCGACGGTGAGCGTGCCAACTGGGTCGCGTTCGGTGACGACGCCGCGGTGTCGGGATGCCTGATCGCGGGCGCCGTCGAGAACCCGCAGTTCTGTGGTGACGCCATCGCCGACCCGCTGACCGGCCTGCAGGCGGCGTTGACGGTCGCCGAGTCGTTGCACGCCGGCGGCGGTGAGCTCATCGAGATGTCCATGGCCGCCGTCGCCGCCACCTACGCCGAACTGCCGTTCGACGGGGAAACCGAGTGCGCCGCCATGCCCCAACTCAGCGACCGGGCCGCGCCCCTCGGCGCCGACAACGTCGCCGTCGAGCAGTTGCTGACCGAGCGAGGGGCGGCGCAGTGCTGATCCAACGGGCGTCGCTGCTCGACGGCTCCGTCGTCGACATCCGCGTCGCCGAGCACATCGTCGACATCGGCGAGCGGCTTGATCGCCAACGCGGCGAACAGGTTTACGACGCGAAAGGTGGCACCGTCATCCCCGGTCTGCACGACCACCACGTGCACCTGCGGTCGGCTGCCGCGGCGCTGCGGTCGACGCGCGTCGGACCCGGCGACGTGGCCACCCGCGCGGACCTGGCCAGCGTCCTGGCCGCGGCCGACGTCGGCGAGGACGGATGGATCCGGGCGGTCGGCTATCACGAGGCGGTCGCCGGGCCGCTGGACCGAACGGTGCTCGACGATGTGGCCCCATCGGTACCGGTGCGCGTGCAACACCGCAGCGGGGTGCTGTGGACGCTGAACTCGGCCGGTCTGGAGCGAGTCGGCCTGCCCGACCACCCCGACGGCCGGTTACCCAGCTCGGATCCGACATGGGCGGAAAGCCTGCAGCGCAACGAGTCCGGTCTGGCCGAGGTCAGCAGGACGCTGGGCGGGTACGGCGTCACCGGGGTCACCGACGCCACACCGGATCTCGGCGTCGACGATGTGGTGAAGTTGAACGTGGCGCACCGGCGCGGCGAACTGCGTCAGCGGGTGCACTGTTTGGCGCCCGGCAAGCGGATCCTGCACGACACCGACCTCGACCTCGACGAGCTCACCGCCTGGATCACCGCGCGGCACGCCGCCGGCGTCGCGATCGCCGTGCATTGCGTCACCGCCGCGCAGCTGGTCCTCACCTTGTCGGCGTTGCAGTCGGCGGGCACCCACCCGCGCGATCGCATCGAACATGCGGCGGTCGTGCCCGACGACACCGTTGCGCAGGTCGCCGAGTGCGGCGTCACGGTGGTGACACAGCCCAACTTCGTCTTCGAGCGCGGCGACCAGTACCTCGTCGACGTCCCTGCCGATGAACATCACGAGCTGTGGCGGGTCGCCACGCTATTGGATGCCGGTGTGCCGGTGGCGTTGTCCACCGATATGCCGTTCGGTAACGGCGACCCGTGGCAGACGATGCGCGCCGCGGTGCGCCGGGCGACCGGCAGCGGCGCGGTGCTCGGCGCCGACGAAAGCGTCCGCGCGGCAACGGCGTTGAAAATGTTCTTCGGCACGCCCGAGCGCCCCGAGGAGCCAAGGACCGTCGATGCGGGTCAGCCTGCCGATCTGGTGGTGCTGTCTGCGCCGCCTGCCGCGGTGCTGCGCGAACTCGACGCCGCCATGGTGGCCGCCACGCTGATCGCCGGTGAGTTCGTGTTCGAACGCAGCTGAGTCAGGCCGCCGCGGGCGTCAGCACTTGACGCAGCATCGCGCACTGGCTGTTGAAGAAAGCCTGCGACACAGCGGCTTTGGGCGCGATCCCGTCGAAGCCGTGAAATGCACCGTCGACGACCTCGACCTCGCAGTGGACGCCCGCGGCCTGCAGCCGTTCGGCGTAGGCCAGGTCCTCGTCGTGAAAAAGGTCCAGTGTCCCGACGCCGATCCAGGCGGGCGGCAGCCCGCTGAGATCATCGCGGCGTGCGGGCACCGCCACGTCGGGATCCGCATCTCCGAGGTAGGCCGCCCACCCGAACTTGTTGCTCGTCTGGTTCCACAGCCGAAGGCCCGGATTGTCCAGATCGCGGCGGTCGCAGGTGCGGTCGTCGAGCATCGGGTACACCAGCAACTGCGCGGCCACCGGGACCTCGCCGCGGTCGCGGGCCATCAGCGCCAGCGCCGCAGCCAGTCCGCCGCCCGCGCTGGCCCCGCCGATCGCCACCCGCGCCGGGTCCACCGACGGCAGGGTCGCCAGCCAAGTCAACGCCGAATAGCAGTCCTCCAGCGAGTCGGGATACGGGTGCTCGGGCGCCAACCGGTAGTCGACCGAGGCGACCGTGACACCTAGTTCTCGGGCGAAGCGGCGGCACAACACGTCGTCCTGGGCCGGGTGGCCGATGACGTATCCGCCGCCGTGGATCCACAACAGCGCCGGGCCGGCCGCGGACCCGTTGCCCGGCCGGAACAATCGCACCCCGACCCCCGAGGGCAGGGTCAGCGCATCGACGTCGCGCGGTACCCGCCGCCACAACGCGCGCGTCGCCATCCGGACGATGGGCAACGTCACCGGGGTGATGACCTGTTTCGGAATGAACCGGGCGGTACGGCGCAAGTCGGGATGAAAGTTGGGCTGGGCACGGCGAGACGATCGGTTACGCGACACCTGATCAGTAAAGCCTCGACATCGCCACCGTGGCCGAGGATCCATGAAAACCGGGGCCGGCGCGCCCCCGCGCTTCCTTCTTGGCCCCCGCGAGCGTCTGCTGGATGTCAGAGTTGCGTGTGCCCGCCGCCCCGCGGGGCTACTGCTGGAGGGCGAGGCGGGGATCGGCAAGACCACCTTGTGGCTGGCGGCCAAGCTGTTCATCAGCGTCAAGACGGTCGAGGCGAACCTGACCCGGGGTAGGCGCTACTTGAGCAGCGGATCACGCGGCAGACCGAGGATGCGCTCGGCGATCGTGTTGCGGGTGATCTCCGAGGTACCGCCCGCGATCGTCATCGCCCGGTTGCCTAGGTAGGCCAGCGTCAGCACCGGCGTCTGCCCGACGACCGGTGCCGGACCGGCCAGTTCCATGGCCAACTCGGTCGTTCGCTGCCCGGACTCGGCGACCAGCAGTTTGGTGACGTTGCCTTCTGGACCGGCTTCCGAACCTGCGATCGCGCGGGTGACCCGGCGCAGGTTCAGCAGCCGCAGCGTGTGGGTCTCCGCGATCGCCTCTCCCACGCTGCGCACGTAGTGCGCCGCGGTCTCGGCGGGCGCATCGTCGAGCAGCTTGACGAGATGTGCTGTGGTGAAACCGGTTGTGCCGCCGGAACCTCCGCCGATCGAGACGCGCTCGTTGCCCAGCGTCGCGCGGGCCACCAACCAACCCTTGTTGACGTCGCCCACCACGTCGGCGTCGGGCACGAAGACGTCGTCGAAGAAGACCTCGTTGAAGTGCGAGTGCCCGGTCAGGCCCTTGAGCGGATTGACGGTCACCCCCGGCGCCTTCATGTCGATCGCCATCATCGTCACCCCGGCGTGCTTGGGCGCGTCGGGGTCGGTGCGCACGGTGGCCAGCCCCCACTGGCACTCGTGCGCCAGGCTGGTCCATACCTTCTGACCGGTGACGCGCCAACCGCCGTCGACCTTCTTGGCCGACGTTCGCACCGCGGCGGCATCCGAGCCCGCACTCGGTTCGGAGAACAGCTGACACCACATCACCTGCCCGCGCAGCACCGGCTCCACCCAGCGTTCCCGCTGCTCGTCGGTGCCGGCCTGGGCGATGGTCAGTGTCACCCAGCCGGTGATCCCCATATCGGGGCGTTCGATGCCGCCGAACTCCTCTTCGATGACCAGTTGTTCGAGCACATCGGCGGCGCGACCCCACGGCTTAGGCCAGTGCGGCACAAGGTATCCCGAGTCGACGAGGAAATCGCGCCGCTTCTCGGCGGGCAGCGACTGCAACGTCTTGACGGCCTCGCGGGCCTGCTCGCGGTACTTCTCCGCCTCGTCGGGCAGGCCGAACGACGCGCCGCGGGCCTGGCCGCTGCGCTGGGCCTCGACGATATCCAGCAGCGGGTCACCGGCTTCGGCCATCAACGCGGCCAGGGTGCGGGCCCGGCGCAGATACAGGTGAGCGTCGTGCTCCCATGTGAAGCCAATACCGCCGTGCAGCTGGATGTTGTTCTGCGCGTTGAAGATCTGTGTGCGGATGGCATGTGAGGCGGCCACCGCCGCGGGAAACCAGGCGCCGTCGAGGTCCTCGGCGCGGGCGGCATCCCAGGTGGCCGCGGTGCTCACCTCCGCGTTCACCAGCATGTTGGCGGCGTGGTGTTTGACGGCCTGGAACGTGCCGATGGTGCGGCCGAACTGTTCACGCACCTTGGCGTACTCGACCGCCATTTCCAAGCTCGCCCAGCTGACGCCGACCGCTTCGGCCGACGCCAGCGTCCGGAACACGGTGCGTGCCTTACGTGCGGCGCCGCGCAGCATACGGTCCTCGGGCACCGACACGCCCTGCATCGCGACGGCTCCGACGCTGCGGGTGGTGTCCAGGGACTCCAACGCCGTGACGGTGACCCCGTCCGCGCCCACGTCGACCACCACGACGTCCTCACCTGCGACGACAACCAGCACGGTTGCGTCGGGGGCGGCCAGCACCGCGCGGCACTGGCCGGTCACCACCAGGTCGGGGCCGACGGTCACGTCCCCCGAAACCGCGAGCGCGCCGACAGTGGACCCGTCGGCCAGGCCTGGAAGTAGTTGGGCGCGAACCGAATCGGGTGCGCAGCGATCGATCACCACCGCTGCGGCAACGCTCGGCAGAAACGGGCCGGGGCACAGCTCGTGGCCCTGGGCCTCCAGAACTACCGCCAGCTCGGCCAGACCGAACCCGGAGCCGCCGTGCTCTTCGGCGACGGCCAGCCCGGTCCAGCCGATCTCGCCGGCCGCCGACCAGATGTCAGCCGGATGCGAGGATGCGTCCTCCAGCGTGGCACGCGCGGCGGCGCGGCTGTTCAGCCGGTTGAGCTGGCCAAACGCCGCATCGGCCAAGTCGTTGTGCTCTTCGGTGATGGCCAGGGCCGACTTACTCACAGTGGAAGTCCTCGTTTTACATTTTGGCGTACTTTTGGCACTCGTCGAGTAACGCTAACCCCTTTGCCCAGCTCAACCTATACGTGACGCCGATCACACTGATCTTGACCAGAATCGGGCGCCGACATCTTCGTCATGTCGCCGTTTACGAATCGGGCTGCGGGGTACAGTTCCGCAATGGCGGTACGGCCCGAGGCCCGGAATCCCGGCGTGACGATGTGGAAACGTGCCAGGTGGTTTCTCAACGCCGGGCCCTCCGACTACATGCTGGCCATGAGCGTCGCGTCGGCGTCGCTGCCCGTGATCGGGAAACACCTTGAGCCACTTGGTGCTGCGACCGCCATGAGCGTGTGGGGGTCCCGTCATCTTCCGGATTTCTTCGGTGCGGCGGCCAAGTCTTGGCTGAGTCCGGGCAACGCGGAGCTGAAACGCAGCGAACGCGACTGCACCCACACCGTCACCGCGGCCGCGCTGCGCGGCCTCGTCAATCCCCATGACCTCGACATCGACTGGCCGGCACCGCAACGGGTACCGCCGCTGTGGAACATGCGCGAGCATCGTCGCAGCGTCTACCGCACCTCGGTGCGGTACGGGCCACGGCCGTGCCAGCTGCTCGACGTGTGGCGACCCAAGGACCTGCCGGTCCAGCCCGCGCCGGTCCTGATCTTCGTGCCGGGCGGCGCCTGGGTGCACGGCAGCAGGATGCTGCAGGGCTACGCGCTGATGTCGCATCTGGCCCAGCAGGGCTGGGTGTGCCTGTCCATCGACTACCGGGTCGCACCGCACCATCGCTGGCCCGCGCACATCACGGATGTGAAGACCGCGATCGCATGGGCCCGCGCCAACGTCGACAAGTTCGGTGGCGACCGTAGCTTCGTTGCGATCGCGGGTACCTCAGCAGGCGGGCACCTGTCGGCGCTGGCCGGTCTGACCGTCAACGACCCCGAGATGCAGGACGAACTCCCCGAGGACTCGGACACGTCGGTGGACGCGGTGGTCGGCATCTACGGTCGCTACGACTGGGAGGACCGTTCGACGCCCGAGCGGGTGCGGTTCATGGATTTCCTGGAGCGGGTGGTCGTCAAACGCAAGAGCGCCAAGCATCCCGAGGTCTTTCGCAAGGCGTCGCCGATCGCGCAGGTGCATCCGGACGCGCCGCCGTTCCTGGTGATCCACGGATCCGGGGATACGGTGATACCGGTGGCGCAGGCCCGCGCGTTCGTGGAACGGCTGCGCGGGGTGTCGCGGGCCCCGGTGAGCTACCTTGAACTGCCTGGCGCAGGCCATGGGTTCGATATGACGGACGGCGCCCGCACCGGTTCGATGGCGACCGCGATCTCGTTGTTCCTCAACCATATTCACCGGCACCGGGCTCTGATCGGGGCCAAGGAAGTTATTTAGGGTGGCTGTTGAAGAGGCTGAGCGGCTGGGACGCGGTACTTCTCTACAGCGAGACACCCGAAGTGCATATGCACACCCTCAAGCTCGCGGTGATCGACCTTTCCGAACTGAAGGGCCGCAAGTTCGGCATCGAGGACTTTCGTAAGGTCATCCACGGTCGGCTCTACAAGCTCGACCCGTTCCGCTACGAGCTCGTCGACATCCCGTTCAAGTTCCACCACCCGATGTGGCGGGAGAACTGCGAGGTCGACCTCGAATACCACGTGCGGCCCTACCGGGCGGCCAGCCCCGGCGGGCGGCGCGAACTCGACGAGGCCGTCGGCGAGATCGCCAGCACACCGCTGGACCGCAGCCGGCCGTTGTGGGAGATGTACTTCATCGAGGGGCTCGCCGACGGCCGAATCGCGGTGCTCGGCAAGATCCATCACGCCCTGGCCGACGGCGTGGCTTCGGCCAACTTGCTGGCGCGGGGGATGGACCTGCAGGCCGGGCCGCAGGACCGCGACTCATATGCGACCGATCCCGCACCCACCCGTGCCGAACTGGTGCGCACCGCATTCGGTGACCACATGCGCCAAATCAGGCGGCTGCCCGCGGTGCTGCGCTACACCGCCCAGGGTGTGCGGCGGGTGCGCAAGAGCACCTACCGGCTGTCGCCGGAGCTGACGCGCCCGTTCACGCCGCCGCCGTCGTTCATCAACCACCGCGTCGACGCCAAACGCCGGTTCGCGACCGCCACCCTGGCGCTGGCCGACATCAAGGAGACCAGCAAGCACCTCAACGTCACGATCAACGATATGGTCCTCGCGATCGCCTCCGGAGCGCTGCGGCAGCTGTCGCTGAAGTACGACGGACATGCTGATCACCCGCTGTTGGCTTCTGTCCCAGTCAGTTTCGACTTCTCCGCCGAACGCATTTCGGGCAACTACTTCAGCGGTGTGATGATGACGGTGCCGATCCAACTCGCCGACCCCCTCGAGCGGGTGCAGGCCGTGCACGACGCAGCGGTGAGCGCCAAGGAAACCCACCACCTGCTCGGCCCCGAACTCGTCAGCAGGTGGTCGGCCTATCTACCGCCCGCACCCGCCGAGCGACTGTTTGCCTGGCTGGGTGAAAAGGACGGTCAGAACAAAGTGCTCAACATTCCGATCTCCAATGTGCCCGGCCCACGTGAACACGGCCGGGTCGGTGGCGCGCTGGTGACCGAGATCTACTCCGTAGGACCGCTGACGACCGGCAGCGGTTTGAACATCACGGTGTGGAGCTACGTCGACCAGCTCAACGTTTCGGTGCTCGCCGATGGCGCCACCCTCTCCGACCCGCATGAACTCACCGATGCGATGGTCGAGGCGTTCACCGAGATCCGTCGTGCCGCAGGACTTTCCGAAGAGCTGACGGTCATTGATTCCGTTATTGCCTAACTGTCTGAACCTTGGTGCGCTTGGCGTGCGCCCACGACAGGAACTTCTCGGCCGCCTGTGCGGTGTAGTGGCCCCGCGGTGAGCCGTAGTAGAAGTCGAACGCATGCTGTGCGTGCGGGATCTCAGCGTAGGCGACGGTGGATGTCGACACCTTACTCAACGCGTCGGCGAAATCGCGTCCCTCCTGCACCGGGATGATCGAGTCGTCCTGGCCGTGCAGGATGAAAAACGGTGGCGCATCGGGCCGTAGCCGCATGATCGAGGACGCGTCGACGTAGGTCTGCTTGTGTTCGACGATGCGTTTCTTCACCACGAACTTCTGCAGAAACGAGATGAACTCCCTGCGCCCGGACCCGCGCGCCGACACCCAGTCGTAGCGGCCGTAGATCGGCACCGCGGCGGCCACCGAGGTGTCGGCGTCCTCGAACCCGGGCTGCCACTGCGGATCGTTGGGCGTCAACGCGGCCAGCGACGACAGGTGCCCGCCAGCCGAACCACCCGTGATCGCCACGAAGTCCGGGTCACCGCCGTAGTCGGCGATGTTGTCCTTGATCCAGGCCAGCGCGCGTTTGACGTCGATGATGTGGTCCGGCCAGGTGTGGCGCGGGCTGACGCGATAGTCGATCGACACGCACACCCAACCGCGCTCGGCCAGATGGCTCAGCAGCGGATAGGCCTGTGGCCGTCGCATACCGATCGCCCAAGCGCCGCCTGGCACCTGGAGCAGCACCGGTGCCTTGCCGTCAAGGGGCAGGTCCGCGCGGCGCCAGATGTCGGCGCGGTTGACGCGCGAATGCGGGCCGTAGACAACGGTGTTCGCCTTCCCGACATACCGGCGGCGCACCAACTCGTTGGGCCACACGCCGATCATGCGTCGGCGCACCGCGGGCTGCGACTGCGCGGCAACCGCCTTGTAGTCGTCGCCCAACTCCTTGCGCAGCGGCTCCTCAAAGTACGGCTGCGAGGTGAGGTTTCGATAGTGAATGAGGCCAAGCAGCCCCCATGCGATCGCGGTGAGCAGCAAGGCGATACGCCCGCTGGCGCCGCGGAAGTCACCGCGCCAACCACGGCGTACCGCGTCGAGCACCGACGCGGCCAGGTACAGCGGGGACATCTCGGTGGTCGGCCACCCGAACGCGAACACCGGCAGGGTGATGTAGCCCTCGCGGCCCAACGGGCGCACACCGTTGGCGGCGTTGACGAGTTCGGCGACCGCGCGCAGCAGCGGATAGCGGGGAAGTTTGATCAAGGTGGCAATCCCTCGGGGAAGCTTACAGATTCAAATCCACGCTAGCCCAGTACCGGAAGCCGACGCTTGGCGGCCAATTCGTCCAGAGCCCGCTGCATCACCCGGCGCACGTGGGCGTCGACCTCGTCGATGTCGGGATCCGTGCCGAACTCGTCCTCGATGTGGATCGGCGGCAGCACTTCCATGACGATCTTGGCGGGCAGCGGAATGTTGGGCGGGATCACCAGCGACAACCCGAACGGGAAGCCGAACGAAATCGGCATGATCTTCGTGCGGGCCAGCCGCGCGATCGGCCCGAGACGCTCGGCCAACCACGTGCCCCGCGACAGGAAGATCTGGGTCTGCTGCCCGCCGATGCCCACCGTCGGCACAATCGGCACGCCGGCGTTCAACGCCGCCTTCACATAGCCCGTGCGGCCGCCGAAGTCGATCACGTTCTCCGAGAACGTCGGCCGGTACACGTCGTAGTCACCACCGGGGAACACCACGACCAGACCACCCGAACGCAGTGCGGCGTCGGCGTTTTCATGGTTGGCGCTGATGTAGCCGATCCGCCGGAAGAAATCCCCCGTAGGACCGGTCAGCAGCATGTCGTGACTCAGCGTGTACAGCGGCCGGTGGTAACCGTGGCGGTCGTAGTAGTCGGCCGCCAAGATCGGCACATCCATCGGGAACAAGCCACCGGAGTGGTTGCTGACCACCAGCGCACCACCGGCGGGGACGTAGTCGAGGCCGTGCACCTCCGAGCGGAAGTAGCGCTTGAGCAAGGGGCGGGTGACGCCCATGACGCGTTCGGTCAGCCCGGGGTCCCATTTGGCGAGCTCCGACGGTATGGTCTCGGTCTCGGTCGCGGCCATGCGGCCCCCTTCGATGGAAAACTGAAACGTGTTCTAGTTTACCTTGGCGCCCGCGATGCGCGCTTTCGCGGCCGTTACGATCACCCGCGTGAGCGACGAAACCAGTGGAACCAAAGAAGCAGTACTGGTCGAGCAGCGTGACCGGATCCTGATTATCACCATCAACCGGCCCGAGGCCAAGAACGCGGTGAACGCCGAGGTGAGTCGGGGCCTGGCCGCCGCGATGGACCGGCTCGACGACGACGCCGGCTTGTCGGTGGCGGTGCTGACCGGCGCGGGCGGCTCGTTCTGCGCCGGGATGGATCTCAAGGCCTTCGCGCGCGGAGAGAACGTCGTGGTGGAGGGCCGCGGCATGGGCTTCACCGAGCGGCCGCCGGTCAAGCCGCTGATCGCGGCGGTGGAGGGTTTCGCGCTGGCCGGTGGGACCGAGCTGGCATTGGCGACCGATCTGATCGTGGCGTCGAAGGAGTCGGCGTTCGGCATTCCCGAGGTCAAGCGCGGCCTGGTCGCCGGCGGCGGTGGGCTGCTGCGGCTGCCGCAGCGCATCCCGTACGCGATCGCAATGGAACTGGCGCTGACGGGGGAGAACCTGACCGCGGTGCGCGCCCACGACCTCGGCCTGGTCAACGTGCTTGCCGAACCCGGTCAGGCGCTCGAGGCGGCGATCGCGCTGGCCGAGAAGATCACCGCCAACGGACCGTTGGCCGTGGCAGCGACCAAGCGGATCATCGTCGAGTCGCGCAATTGGAGCCCCGACGAGATGTGGCGTGAGCAGATGAAGATTCTCGGGCCCGTGTTTGCGTCGAACGACGCCAAGGAAGGCGCGATCGCCTTCGCCGAGAAGCGGCCGCCGAACTGGACGGGCACCTGACGGTTTTCCGTTGCGCCGCGGTGGGCAACCGAGGGGTATGGAACTTCCGCTGACGGATTATGACCAACTACCCCTGACGGAGTTGCGCCACCGCATCCGCGCGCTCGACGAACCGCAGCTGCGCACGCTGTTCGAGCACGAAACCGAGCACGGCAACCGCATACCGGTGCTCGAGTTGATGAACGCACGGCTGCGGGAGCTGACCCACGGTGCCGAGCCCTCTGATGGTGACCCCGACGGCGGACCCGGGGTCAGCGGGACGTCGGGTGGCTCACCGGTGCAGGAATCCACCGCGGCCGAGCCCGGAACCCCATTGCGACACGGGGTGGCGTCCCAGACGCCGTCGCGCGGCAAGCCGTAGGG
>NZ_JBEFTH010000014.1:0-91987 GCF_053483935.1 Mycolicibacterium sp. XJ879 | reverse complement strand
ATCCGAGGCCGCTTCGAGCTCGCCGTAGGTCAACGACGCCGCACCACAACGCACCGCCACCGCGGTAGGGTCACGGGCCACCTGCTCGGCGAACAACGCCGGAATCGAGGTACCGCCGACGGTCGAATCCAGCGCCGCGCGGTTACCCCACTCATCGAGAAGGGGTTGCTCGGCCCAGTCGTGGACTTCCATCGTCGAAAGCACTCGCGCAGGGTCGGCGGTCATCGACTGCAGCACACATTCGAATCGGTCCGCCAGGTCGCGAGCGTCGCAGTCGGCGAACAGTTCCCCGACACCCGACGTGCTGAGGAATAGCTCTTCATCGTTGCGGATGATGACCAGCCCGAACTGATCCACTAGGCCGGTGTGGGTGACCGTTCCTGACCCCGCGGCGCCGGCAAAGTCGGCAAGCCGCGTGGTCGGGATGAAATTGATAACCGCCCGGTTCGATGACTGGCCTATGCCGTCGAAACGTCCCTTGTTCTCAATAGCGCGGACCGGGAACCGTTGATGCCGTAGCGCTTCTTGTATCTGTTTGTCGACGTGTGCGCAAAAATCGCCGACCGTTGTTTGCGCGGACACTTTTAAAACTAGGGGCACGACGCCCGAAATCATGCCCGGCACCATCAGTGCCTCTGGGCGCACCCGCCTACTCACCGGAAAATCGAGGACGACTTCAGACCCGCCGATTTCGCCGTGCACCAGAAGCGCGCACGCCGCTGCGATCACCGACGCCCGGCGCACCCCCAGCGCGTGCGATAAATCGCGGGCTTTGGCGACGACCGCGGGATCCAACTGGACGGGTGCCGAGGGCTCATATTCGTTGGCTCGGTCGGCGATGTTGGGTACCGGACCGTGCGGCGCCTCGGTTTCCTGTGGAATGTTGTTTGCCCAATAGGCTTGGTCCTCGGCGTAATCGTCGGAGGCCTCGTATTCCAATTCGCAATCAATGAGGCTGCGAAGTGACCCGAAAATAGGAGGCGGAATCGGTTCGCCGACGGCCATTGCAGAATAGACCGAAGCAATTCGATGGCAGACAATGCCCATGCCTATTCCATCGATAACTATGTGGTGGCAGCAGACAAAGAAATAGAACTGCTCGGGCCGTGTCTGGAACAACGCGAATCTGAACAGCGGACCGCTCAGCGGCAGCACAGTGCGTTGGATCGCTGACGCCGTCCGGTACGCGTCGCGGGCAGGGTCCGATGAGTTGGTGAGGTCGTAGTACGCGAGCTCGGTGTCCGGGTAATCCATGACTTGCTGGAAAACCTGGCCCTCTGCCTCGAAAAACGCAGCTCGGAGCGGCTCGGCCTCGCCCACCACATGACGAACTGCCCGCTCCAGCAAATCGTGCTTGATTGGGCCTTCGATTAGCCCAAGCATCCCCAGCTGCCACTTGACACCGGACCGTCCGGTTTCCTGGGCAAGCCAAATATCCAGCTGGCCTCGCGTGAGCGGAAGTGTCCTGTTATCCCTTTCCATCGGACTGCCTCCGCGGCTTAGTTATCAATAGTCCTGCCCTGTGCCAACCTCTCACGCAGACTTTTCGGTCGTATATCGGGCCAGTTTTGTTCTATGTACTCCAAGCAAGAGGGGCGGTCCGCCTCGCCGTATACCACCCGCCACCCTGCTGGAACATCGGCAAAGGACGGCCACAGGCTGTGTTGCTCTTCGTCGTTGACCAACACCAGAAAGGTGCCCTTGTCGTCGTCGAAAGGATTGATGCTCAACAGTTCTCCAGGTCATCTAGTCGACACAAGTGGAACATGTTCTAAATCTATCGGAGGTCAACGGACCCGGTTCGTGGTTTGGAGAAAATCCCGGGTGTTAACTACGTCGCATTATAGTAACGAGCTGCGCGAAGCGAAATGGCCGCGACCCGGCCTCCGAAACAGAAAATCAGCAAGGTCCGCGAAGCTCATGGCGAGCGGCCTTTGAACAGCAGTTCGCGGCGGTTCGCCGGTTGCCGTTCAGCGGCGTTTTCGGCGTCATCGCGGCGTTTTGCTACGCCGCCTACCATGACGTTTGCTCACCTGAGCGTTACGTTCAACGGACTCGATGTCACGTCACGGGGTGCCCGTCCGAGCTCGCTCGGTCGGACCCCAACCGCCTCGGGTTCAAAACGGCGTCCACCCTTCGACATTGGCTCGGCTTCCGCGGTGGCTGATGCCGCGGAAGCACCAATAATAACGTGGCCGTCAGTTGGCGTGCAGGGGGCCTGGCCTCAGCCAGCGAGCCTCGCGCTTCATCGCCGTGCCGGCCGTCGGTGCTTAGCCCGGCGCAGACGTGGCCTGAGCAGTGGGCGAGGTGGAACGGGCCTGCGTTACGCAGCCGGTCAACGATCGCCGGCCCTCGCAGTTCGATGTGGCCGCCACCGCGGTCGACGGGTCCCCGCGATTGTGTATCGTCACGGTGCTCGCACCAATTCTGTTGCCGCCTGGGTTATCTCGCGCCACGATGCGGACTGCCACGTCACTGAACCGACCCGTTTTCGCATCGGCGGGTATGTCTGGCCGCCGGAGCATGTACGTTCGATTCCATACTCGTTATGTTGTAATCACCGTGAGCCTCCTGATCTGCACCACTGGATCCGCTCGCAGCGAGGATCGCCGACGGCAAATCCACGCCAGTTGCAGTTCGAGGTGTTCGGTGGGTCGGCTTTCGAACCGTCTAGTAGCTAGGACCGCAGATGAGCGAAACCACGCAAAGTGTCCTACCCCCTGGCCCTCGGCTTCCCATGCTGGCGCAGTCGGCATTGATGCTGCGGCACGGCTTGGACTACTTCAGCGCATGTCAGCGCCGCTACGGCGATATCTTCACGCTGCGCCAACCGCTGGTGGGCAAGGTGGTCTATGTCGCGGACCCCGCCGCCATCAAAACGGTGTTCGTCGGTGACCCCAGGGTTTTTCATTCCGGCGAAGGACACGAGATTCTGCGCGGGGTGCTCGGTGACAGCTCGTTGTTCGTGATCGACGAGGACGAACACCGCGACCGGCGCCGCCTCATGATGCCTGCGTTCGCGCGCGATGCGGTCGCGCGCCAGACCGATGCGATGATCTCGATCGCTGCCGAGAACATCGCGGGATGGCCGGTGGGCAAGACCTTTCCGGCGGCGCCAAGGACGGCCGAGATCGCGCTCGAGGTGATCCTGCGCACCGTCGTCGGCGCAACGAAGCCGGAGCGGCTGGCCGCACTACGCGAAGTCGTTCCGCGGCTGCTGTATCTGACCCCGTGGGAGACGCTGGCGGTTGCCAAGCCGAAGCTGCAGGGTTGGCGACCGTGGCGAGCGTTGCGCCAACGGTTCGCGGAAGTCGATGAGCTGCTTTACGCCGAGATCGCCGACCGCCGCGCCGATCCCGACCTGGCCGAACGCACCGACTCACTCGCCATACTGGTCCGCGCCGCCGACGAAGACGGCGGCACGATGGACGACCGCGAACTGCGCGACCAGCTTCTGACGCTGATCCTGGCCGGGCACGAAACGACCGCGACGTCGCTGGCTTGGGCACTGGAGCGGCTCGTTCGTCACCCCGACGCGTTGGCCAAGGCAGTGCGCGCCGCAGACGCGAGCGCCGCCGGCGATCCGGCCGGCGACGAATACCTCGACGCCGTGGTGAAAGAGACGCTGCGGATCCGCCCGGTGATATTCAGTACCGCCCGGGTGCTGACCGAACCGACCGAGGTGGGCGGATACCGACTGCCGGCGGGCACAACGGTCGACGTGTCGATCGGGTTGGTGCATGCGAGCGCCGAACTGTATCCCGATCCGCAGCGGTTCGACCCGGACCGGATGCTGGGCGCCTCGCTGAGCCCGACCACCTATCTGCCGTTCGGCGGCGGAAATCGCCGCTGCCTGGGAGCCACGTTCGCGATGGTCGAGACGCACGTCGTGCTGCGGGAGATCCTGCGCCGGGTCGAACTGTGCACCACCACCGATCCCGACGAGAAGCAGAAGTTGAAGCACGTCACCTTCGTGCCACACCGCGGCGCGCGCATCAAGGTCCGCGCGGTCAGGGACATCGCATCGGGTTCGCAAGGAACATCGGCATCGGGGTGCCCGGTCGCTACCGAAGACACCTATTCGAGCAACTCGGGATCGAAGTAGGCGCCCGGCCCTGCCTAAGCCCGTTGTGCGATAACGTTTGCCCACCCCAACCGTGCGTCAGCGCGGGCGTCCTCGAGTAGCGAGCTTCTCCACCAGGTCGGCTGCGGTGGCGACGCTTTCGGCCGGCTTGGTCATCAGAGCGGCGACTTCGCGGGCCCTTGTTCCATATTGCGGCTCAAGGATCATGCGCAGATCTGAGACCAACGTTTTCTCGTCGGTCGCCGAAAAGCGTCGAGCAGTGCCCACTTTGAGTCGCTTGATCCGAGTCCCCCACAGCGTTTGATCGAGATCCGTCGAGAGGATCAACGTGGGTACCCCGGCGCGCAGACCCGCTGCGGTGGTGCCCGTGCCGCCGTGGTGTACGACCGCGCGGCAGGCCGGAAACGCGGCCGAGTAGTTCATTGCGGTAACGACTTTGACGTGGTCGGCTTCGGGAACCCTGCAGAATTCAGTTCCGGCCGAACAAACCAGGGCCCGCTCGCCCAACTGGGCGCACGCCGCGGTGATCATCTCGAGCGTCTCGGTGCCGGATTCGACCGGCAAGCTGCCGAAGCCGAAGAAGATCGGCGGTGCGCCCGCGGCGATCCACGATGCGACCTCGTCGTCGGCGTCGGCGGGCAGGTCCAATGTCAGGGCGCCGACGAAGGGACGCTGGTCCGTCCATTGCGCCCATTCTTCGGCCAGCCCCGCGAAGCAAACCTCGTCGTAGGCCTGGATTTCCAGGCAACCGCGTCCGGTGAGCCGCCACGGCGAAGGTGCGGTGGCCTTCGGGAGGCCCAGTTCACTGCGCTGTACGCCTTCGACCTTCTTGGCCTTGCGCCACGCCAACCACTCGCCCGCTTTCATTGCCGAACGACCCAGCGGCGCAGGCAGAAACGGGACGAATTGGCCGTTGGCCCGCAGCGGGAAGAAGTGCAGTGTGGCCAACGGGATGTCGTAGAACTCGGCGACGTTGCCTGCGGCGTCTTCGAAGTTGACCCCGGTGAACAACAGGTCGGCGCCCTCGGCCAGCGATGTCAGCGTCGCAATGATGTCCTTCCAGCACTGCAGAAAAGGCTCCACGACTTCGCGTCGACGCTTGACCAGGTCCCGCACCTTCCAGAAGTTGCGGAAGAAGTGCGTCCAGAAGTTTCGGTGCGCGTCCAAAACGGCCTGCAGATCAGGTCCGTAGGCCACGGCGGTAGGACCCGCCGCCTCGGCAAAACCGATCAGGTCGGGCGGGACGGCCATCTGCACGTCGTGCCCGCGGCGTAGCAGTTCGCGGCCGACGGCGACCATCGGTTCGATGTCACCGCGGCTTCCATACGTTGCCAGCACAAACTTCATCGAAAGATCTGACCGCTCATCGGGTTCGGCAGGCTGGCTCAGGCGACATGGACGCGGGCGAACGCTTCCAGCGCATCGGCGGCGGCCGCGACGCTTTCGGCGGGTTGCATCATCTTGGCACCGATTTCGCGGGCCCGGGCAACACATTCGGGTGCAAGGATCGTGCGCAGGTCTGCGACCAACGACTTCTCGGTGGTGGCCGACAACCGCCGAGCCGTTCCCGCTTTGAGCTTCTTGACCCGCGCTCCCCACAACGTCTGGTCGAGGTCCGTGGAAAGCACCAACGTGGGTACCCCGGCGCGCAGGCTCGCGGCCGTAGTGCCCGCCCCGCCGTGGTGCACCACCGCGCGGCAGGCGGGAAAGGCCGCTGAGTAGTTCATGGTGTCGACCACCTTGACGTTGTCGAATTCGGGGACGTGGCTGAAATCGCTCGACCCGGCGCACACCAACGCGCGTTCACCCAACTGCGCGCACGCCCCGCTGATCATGGCGAGCGTGTCGGCGGCAGAGTCCACCGGCATGCTACCGAAGCCAAAGCAAATCGGCGGCGCCCCAGCGGCGATCCATGAGGCGACCTCGTCGTCGGCGTTACCCGGAAGCCCCATCGTCAGCGCGCCGACGAAGGGTCGCCGGCCATCCCATTCCGCCCATTCCTCCGCCAACCCCGGAAAGCACACCGGGTCGTAGGCTTGGATTTCCAACGATCCACGTTCGGCGATGCGCCACGGCGAGGGGCTGGTGGCCTTCGGCAGCCCCAGTTCACGACGCTGCTGATCGTCGAGTTTCTTCATCAGGGGCCAGCCCAGCCACTCCGACGCCCGCATCACCGACCGGCCCGCCCGAGCGGGCAGCCCCGGTACCAGTTGGCCGTTCGCTCGGATCGGAAATACGTGCAGGGTGGCCAATGGAATGCCGTAATGCTCTGCGACGTTGCCCGCGGCCTCCTCGCCGAGCACGCCGGTGAACAACAGGTCGGCGTCCTTGGCATGCGCCGTCAGCGTCGTGCTGACGTCATCCCAGCACTGGGCCAGCAACCGCCAGTCCTCCCGCAGCAGATCTTTGAGATCCCCGATGCGCCAGAAGTTCCGCCAGAACTTGCGCAGAAACCGGGCCCAGAAGTCCCGGTTCACGTCCTGCCATACCCGCACATCGGGCCCACAGGGCACCGCTGCGGGCCCGGCGGCCGCGGCGAAGTCGACCAGGTCGGGTGAAACGGCCATGCACACGTCGTGTCCACGGCGCACCAGCTCGCGGCCCACGGCGACGCCGGGCTCGACATCACCACGCGTCCCGTAGAACGACAACACAAACTTCATCGCGGATTCCAACCTTTGCTTCCCGTGCGGTCCGCTCCGATGAGCACGAAAGCCCGCGCCCCAACCCAGCCGCCCGGCAGCATAACCCGATACCGGCGGTATTGACTGGGAATCGAGAGTATTGGCAAACGTCCGACCGCACCGACGGACAGCTTTCCCGCCGCAGATCGGACTCTGTTGCGCGAGTTCAGCTTCCGTACGGTCGGCCGACCCGCGCTTGCCTAGACATCCTCGCTGTCGGCCGTCTTCCTGGCCTCTTGCACCCGCGCCACATCCTGCGCGGTGTAACCGATGCACAGCGCCGCCACCGCGAGCAGCACGACCGCCCCGACCAACCACAGCAGGCCGTAGGTCAGACCCTGGTCCAACGCGTTCAACTGCACCTCGTTCATGAACTCCGGCGGTCCGCTGATGCCGCCCAGTGCCAGTGTGCGCAGCGTGACCGCGGCCTGAACGACGACCAACACCAACGGTCCGCCGAGGGTCTGCAACATCAGTGCCACCGCTGATGCCGGCCCGATCCGGTCGAAGCCGACACTGGCCACCAGCGACAGCGTGAGCGGGACGTTGATCAGGCCGATGCCGATCCCGCCGAGCACGATCGGGACCAGAAGGTTGGGGAAGTACGGGACGTCGCCGCCCAGCGTCGAACCGTACAGCAGCGCGGCCGCCACAAGGCTGGCGCCAGTAGTCACCACCGCTCGCGGCGGGAACCACGAGACGAGCCGCGACGCCGCCACCACCCCCACGGTCGTCGCGGCAGCGAACGGGATGAAGGCGATCCCCGCGCGCAGCGGGCTGTAGCCCATGATGGTTTGCACATACAGCGAGACCAGCACAGCCAGCGTCAAACTCACCCCGCCGACCAAGAACATGGCGCCGTAAATGGCCAGCCGGTTGCGCTCGGAGAACAGGCTGAACGGCAGGATCGGGTTGTCGGCCGTGCGCTCCACCAACAGAAACGCCACGAAGGCCACCAGCGCCACGACACCGGAGCCGATTGTGATGGCCGAACCCCAACCCTGCTCGGGTCCGATCGAGACGCCGAACACCGCAGCGGTGCTGGCCAACGTGCCGAGCACGGCGCCCTTGGCGTCGAGCTTCATCCGCTCCGTCTGCGTTTCCCGCAGCGTGGTGATGGCCAGGTAGATCACCAACGCTCCGATCGGCACGTTCACCAAGAACGCCAGCCGCCACGACACCTCGGTGAGCGCGGGACCGACCACCAGCCCGACCACCGCACCGACACCGCTCATCGCGCCGAACACCCCCGCTGCCGCGTTGCGCACGGGCCCCTTCGGGAACGTCGTGACGATCAGCGACATCGCCGTCGGCGCCACGATGGCCGCCGCCGCGCCGTGCAGGAACCTCGCTGCCACGAGGACCGGTCCGTCCCAGGCGAGCCCGCACAACGCCGAGGCGAGGGTGAACAAGGCGATCCCGAAGATGAAGATGCGTTTACGGCCGAAGGTGTCGCCCAGGCGGCCGCCGAGCAGCATCAGGCCGCCGAAGGCCACCACGTAGGCGGTGATCACCCAGCTGCGCCCGGCGTTCGACAAGCCCAACTCGTCCTGGATCTGCGGAAGCGCATAAACCGCGACAGGGCCGTCCATGAACGCCATCAGCAGCACGCCGCCGATCGCGATGACCACACCAACGAACTGGCGAGACCACAGCGAAGTCGAAGGACCCGTAGGTTGCACCGGGGTCCGTTCGACGGGCGCCGGGGTCGCGCTCTCGGCGCTCTTAGTCACCGGCTGACCGTATCAGTCCACGCAAAGACACAAATTGAGAAACTCCCATTCCGGTTCGTCACGACGTGTCCGGTCGCCGTCGGCCGCCTCAGGCGCCGGTCGCATGTGGGCGACGCCGCGCTGGCGCGGGTCCGGCGTCGGCCATCTACGCCAAAGGTCGGTCGCTCCACGGCAGTTCGAGACTGCGACGTGGTCCTCGCGCACCGCTGGAGCTGGTTAAGGCGCGCGCTGTCGCCCACGCACTTCTGCGCAGGCCCGAACGGATAGCGGCGTGGTGGGGCCAGCCTTCGTTCCGCCACCCCGCGGCGTGGCTAAGCCCAAGTCCCGCGGCGCCGGTGTGCGAGCGCAACGATCTCGTGGCGTAGCTTCAGCAGCGACGGCCGGATGACCCGGTTGATCTTGTACAGGCGTTGATAGGTCTCGAACGCCGCCCGAAAACCCTGTTCGCTCGCCCGATACCCGTCGAACACGCGATCCAGCGTCGCCTGGTCGACCGGCTCGTCCCGGGCGGCCGCGCGCAGCGTCTCGTCGACCACCGAAAACCAGTTTGTGCCGAATGGCTCTTCCACTGGGCCGGTGCGTGACTGGCGGTGAAGGTCCGGCGTGAGGAAATCGTCGATTGCGCCCTCATCCCGGTTGGTGAACTCGACGCCCAGCGCCACCGAGATCCGCTTCACTTCTTGGCGCCAGTCGTCGAGGAGGTTGGCGTAGTCGACGAACACGCGCGGCAGGTCGCGCGTGACCCGCTCGGACAGCAGCGAGTACTTCAGCCAGACCGGGCTGCCGAGTTCCGTCGGGATGTGGAAGGCCGCCGCACCCGACGGGATGGATTCCTGCGGGCGCCGCACCGCGATGACGACCGCGATGTCGAACCCGGCCTGCCGCGCCGCCTCGAACCACAAGTCGGACAGCAGCGTGACATGCCCGTCCTTGATGACCACCACCGGCGCGGTCGGCAGGGTGGCGAAAAACTTCCCGATTTCGGCTATGCAGGCGGCCTTCTCTTCGGCGTCGAACGCACCGTCCTCCTGTAAGCGCAACGAAGGGTCGAACGCGGTGCTGTTGTGGCGGCGCACGATTTTGTTGTTGAGGTGGATGGACTCCCGTGGTTCCCAGTAGCCGCGCTGGTTGTTGCGGTCCGCGCCGGCCATCTTGGCCGGCAGCGCAGCGCCGCACAACGAGAGAACCCGGGTCAGCGCCGACGTGCCAGACCGGGGCGCACCCATGACGAACAGAACAACCGGGCGCGCCGGCGCGCCGCTCTTTCCCGCGTGGGTCACGAAGGCAACCTCGCGCTCCGTGCCGTGGGCAACGCAGGAGCGCCGCGCCCCGCCATAAAATCCTCCAACGTGATTCGGCTTTGGGTCATAGGGGCAGAATAGATGGGGCTCGGCGCTATTGTCGCGATTCTCGATGCCAAGAGGTCTCCGGGCGCGTTCGCCGGTCGACAGTTGGGCCCGCCAGCTACCGGTAATCCGCCCGCCGGGGGCAGATGCCCACCCGAGAGGTGCTCGTGCGCAGTGGGTTTCGGTGCGGCGACGGCGACAGGCCCTTCGGTCACGCCGAGTCGGCAGCACTCCCTGCTCGAGTTGTGTTGGTCGAGAGGGACTCTGGGTTCAGGCCCAGGTCCCCCGGCGCCGGTTGGCGATCGCGCGGACCTCGTAAATCATCTTCATGACGGACGGCCGAAAGTAGCGGTTGACCTTCTCGATCCGCTGGTAGCCGTCGAACACCGCCCGGAAATCGCGTTCGTTGACCCGGTACGCGTCGAAAATGCGGTCCAGCGACGACTGGTCCCACGGTTCGTCGCGCGCGGCGGCGCGCAACAACTCGTAGGTCGCCGAGATCCAGTCCGCACCGAACAGGTCCGCCACCGGGCCTTGGTGGCGCTCGTGGCGAAGACCCGGTTTGAGAAACTCCTCGATGGCGTCCTCATCGCGGGTCTCCAGGTTGATCCCGAGCGCCGATGAAACCCGCTTCATTTCCCGGCGCCAGTCTTCGAGAAGGTTGACGTACTCGACGAACACGCGAGGCACGTCGCGGGTGTGCGCCTCGGTCAGCAGGTTGACCTTCAACCACAAGGCGCTCGAGAGTTCCGCGGGAACTTCGCTGCGCTGTGCCACCGACGCGACCACCTCCTGCGGGTGCCGCACCGCGTTCACGGCCACGATGTCGAATCCAGCCCGGCGCGCGGCCTCGAACCACATACCGGTCAGCAGCGATATCCGCGGATCCTTGATCACCACGAACGGCGCGTCGGGCAAGTTGGCTAGAAACGCCCGGATCTCTTCGACACAGGCGGCCTCGGCTGCCGCGTCGAGCGCACCTCCTTCCTGCGCGCGCATCGTCGGATCGAACCCGCTGCTGCCCATGCGGCGCAGAATCTTTTCGTTGATCACGTTGGCTGCGCGCGGCTCCCAATGGCCAAGCGGATTGTCGGGCATGGCGCCGACGAGGGCCGACGGCAGCGCACCGCCACACAGCGACAGAACCCGAGCCAGTGCCGACGTCCCGGACCGGGCCACGCCTAGCACGAACACCAGAACCGGGCGTGCACCAGCGCCGCCTGCGGCGACCGTCACGGCCGCATCCCCGCCCCGAACGCTGCGCACAGCACACGAACGCCGTGCTCCATCACAAGGTCCTCCAGGGTAAGCCGGCCTGGCACAGACGAGACGTCAGATCGAAAACAGTGTCCAGGTTGTCGGTTGCTGCGCGACATTGAATCATGAGTTCTTCGCCCATGTGACGTCATGGGGTCTATCGGTCGGTAGTGTTTCGGCCCGTGTGGGGTCCCTTGCTGGCGTTGGCCTTTATGTTCGCGGTCAACCCGGTGCTCCTCGCGGTCATCGTGCTGATGATCTCGCGGCCGCGGCCGGTGCAGAATCTGCTGGCTTACTGGCTGGGCAGCATGATCGTGAACTTTCTCGGCTTGCTGGTCCCACTGCTGGTGCTGCACTACACCCCGGCGTTGTCCACCTTCTCCAAGGACATGGCCGCGCCGGGGCAGAGTGCTACCGGCCGGTTCATACAGTTCGGCATGGGTCTCCTCATGCTTTCGGTCGCCGCGTATCTGGTGGTGCGCTCGATACGTGAGCGGGCGCGGGTGCCCGCACCGGCCGGCGACGTTCCCGCGCTGGCGCCCGATCAGGAATCCGCCGCGCCGCACGCCGTGACATCGCCGTTCGGTACTGCACAAGACGGGCCGGCAGAGGGCGGCTCGGTATTCCGGCGGTTGCTTCGCCGACTCCAAAACGCGTGGGACAGCGGGGCCTTGTGGGTGGCATTCGTGTTCGGCCTGGGCGGGCTTCCACCGCCCATGTTGGTCTTCATCGTGGTCACGTCCATCGTGTCCTCGGGCGCCTCGGTTGGCGCGCAGTTCATCGCTGTCCTCGTGTTCGTCGTCGCGATGTTCGCGGTTGTTGAGATGACCCTCATCAGCTATCTGGTCGCGCCTGCGAAAACCCTTGCGCTACTGCGTCCGCTGCACAACTGGGCGCTGAGGCACCGAAGGCAGGTCCTGATAACGATCTTCACCGTGGTCGGGCTGATTTCCGTGGTCAACGGCATCCTCGCCTGAGCTGCCCATCGATCAGCCCGGGTGCCGCGTCACCGGGCGCGACGGGCCACTGCCACCGTCGGGCCGAGGCCGCGCCGAGACCGGAACTCGACGGTGATCGCCGGGTCGGCATGATGAGCGATGGCCCGCAGCGCCGACGGGCTGTAGGCGCGAAGCGAGCTGATGAAGCCGTCGTGCTGCAACGGTGACAGCCTGGTGAGCGGCAGCACCACCGCCAACAACATCAGATGTAGCGGCGCCGGTGGCCGGGGCAGGTCGACGATCAACAACTGCTTTGCCGCCCTGGTCCCTTCCGCGAACACTCGCGCCGCGAGTTCAGGCGGCAAGTGGTGCAACGACAGAGCGAACACCGCCAGGTCGTAATAGCCGTCCGGGGCGTCAATCGCGGTCGCGTCCATTTCGCGGACGGTGGCGCGTGGGTGGCTGCCGAGGTCACTTTCGACGACGCCTGCCACGAACGCCGGGTCGATATCGGTGACCGTCACCTGAACGGTGGGGTGGTTCGCCAGCAGCTTGCTCGACAGCCCGCCGAGTCCGGCCCCGAGCTCCAGAATCTTCGGAGAAGGCACGTCGGCGACTTCGCGCAGCGCCATGCGGGCGCACTTCCCGTGTATACCGATCCACCGTCGCCTCCCGGCGCGGTCGAGTGCGCTCATGACCTTGCGCTTGAGGTGGTCGACGTCGTCGCGGTCGAGGTATTCCAGCCGGTCGGTCTGCAGGCGCCGGTCCAGCCACGAAGCATCCGGCCCGCCTCGGGGCATGCTCACAATGTCGCGGGCGCCGCTATCCATATCGAACATCATGGATCATCGCTTCGGCGCCCGGCGGACCACGAGAACGTGACCGTCTCGGAACCTGGCCGGGCTGGTTGCCAGCTGGTAATGACCGTGCAAGACGTCGACGAATGCCCGGAGTAGACCGGTGAGCGTAAAGCTGTTGTAGATCGTCCAATAATCGCAGTGAACGTCTTCGACGATGTATACACCGTGGTTCGTCAACGCTATTTCGAAAAGGCTCCGGAAGTTTTCGGTCATCGGGTGACACGCTTGACTTCCCACGTCGAGGATGACGTCGAAGGGACCGAATTCTTCGGCGACGTCTCGGAGTAAAGAATGGCTCTGCCCGCCGCCGATGCGGACCCGAATGCCTTCTGAATCCGCGATCTTTACCAACTTCGAGTCGACGTCGACACCGATGATCAGCGAATCGGGGTGCAGATATTCCTGCCACATCTGTAGCGAGTCCCCGTAGAAACTGCCGACCTCCAGCATCCGAATCGGCCTGGTTCGATCGACCACGGACTCGTAGATCGGCAAGTGATCCGGCACGTTGTGGACTCGCGGAGTCCGGTCGACCACCTCACCCATCTCCCGGTGGAGTCGGGTGTCCACCGCCGAGCATGTGGTCGTCGAAGCGATATCTGCCGCCATCGTTTTCAGCATTCGGTCTCGACCCCGATAGCGATTGCGTCGAGCGACTGGGGAAAACTTCAGTACGACGTTCACGTTCAAACCCTGTCAGCAGGTCGACTTCGGTTTCTGCACCATTCCGGACCGGCGTGCACTCGGCGATGACGATGTTCGCACATCGACGCGATTATTGCCGAGGTACCCGGCGACAGAAACTCGAACGTGTCTCAGCGCACCCGGCGCAGAAACCCGTCAGGCGCGACGGTGATCTGCAGCTTCTGCGGGATCTGCTGGTCGATTTCGAACTCCGAATGCGACTTGAGAAATTCCCACACCGCCGTCTTGGGGTTGTTGCCCTCACCCCACGGCCGGTCGGGGAACATGTCGGGCATGTCGTCGACCACGGTGTCGAACACCACGCAGTAGCTCTGCGGTGTCACCAGCGGTGCGTATGCCGAAAGTTCTGCGAGGACGTGGTCGTGGGTGTGGTTGCTGTCGAGGCAGACGAGCGTAGTGCCGCGGCCGGCTGCTGCATCGTGCACCTGGCGAACGGTCGCCGGGTCGACACTCGACCCTTCGATCATCGTGATGTACCGGGACAGCGGGTGGTTTTCGATCGCGCTGCGGTTGTGGGCGCGTATTTCGATATCGACCCCGATGACCTGCCGGCTCGGGGTACGCGGATCGAACGCTGTGTCGTTGGCGATCGCCTCACACAAGTCGATCAACGCCAGCATGGAAGCGCTGAGGACCAGCGAACCGCCATGCGCGATCCCTGTCTCAACGATCACGTTGGGTTTGACCGACCACATCAATTCCTGCAGGCAGACGATGTCCTGCGGATATTGGATGATCGGCCGGCCGAGCCACTCGAAGTTGTACGAGTACCGGTTCGTGAGGCTTCGCCTGAGCCATTTGGAGGTCAGATCCGCCAGCTCGGAGTCTTCGACCAGCGCTCGCACGTTCTCGACCACCCGCTGCCGGTGGTCGGTCAGCCCCGAGAACCATTCGGCTGCACTCCAACTCGTTGCGTCTGTTCCCGGCAACACCTCGAGCTCGGTGCTGTGCGACGGCGGGTACAGCAGCGCGATCGGTGCCGTATCCAGTGCCTTGGCCAGGACGGCCAACTCAGCGGTGCTCACGAAGGTGCGTTGGTGACCCTCGAGCTCCGAGATCGTGGTATGCGCGACCCGGTATCCCAGCGCCTCCGTTCGATCTGATAGCCACTGCTCTGTGCGCGGCTCCCGCAGCCGCCTGATTTCATCCCCGATTCGCGCCGCCTGTTCGGCGGCCCAGTCTTTCGCCACACCGTCACAATGGTCGACCAGCGGCGGAATTTCGACCGTATGGGTCAAGCCCCGGGAGAACTTAATAGAATCGCGACAAATTATGGCGCCATCGAAAGAGGCCCGGAAACCACGCAGATGGTGGAGGTCATAGGTTGGACAGATTCCTCAGCCCTGCCCACGACGGCCCGACGGATCGGTGATATGACCACCACTTCGACTACCGCCGACAACGCTCTGACCAAGATCACGCGCTGTGAGGTCTGCGGCGGCGAGGAGTTGCTGCCGGTGCTCGACCTCGGCAGGCACCCGCTGTGCGACGACCTCGTCAGGATCGGTGATCCTCGCCAATGCCGGGAATACCCAATCGATATCGTCTTCTGTCCGACGTGCATCACCGCCCATCAGCGCTACCAGGTGCCCAAGGAAGATCTGTTTCCGGTTGACTACCACTACCGCTCGCGCTTCACCGCGGACGTGCTGTCTGGGATGCGCAGCCTGGTGGGGACATGCGTCGAACGGGTCGGGCCCTTATCCGACAAGCTCGTGCTCGACGTCGGTTGCAACGACGGCAGTTTGCTCGATTTCTTCAGGGAAGCCGGGGCGAGGACCGCCGGTATCGAGCCGACCGGCGCCGGCGGTGACGCGGCCGCGAAGGGCCATTTCGTCGTCCAGGACTATCTCAGCGCGGCGACAGCCACCGCGATACGCGATCGTGTCGGCCTGCCGGATCTGATCACGTTCACCAACGTGTTCGCTCATATCGAGGACTTGTCCGGTGTGCTCGCCGCGCTCAAACTTCTGCTGGCACCGCAGACGACGATCGTCATCGAGAACCATTACCTGGGCGCGGTCCTGGATCGGCATCAGTTCGACACGTTCTATCACGAGCATCCCAGAACGTATTCGTACCGGTCGTTCGACTTCATCGCGAAATCACTTGGGCTCGACATCGTCCACGTCGAGTTTCCCGCCCGCTACGGCGGAAACATCCGGGTCACGCTCGGACGCGGCGCGCGCAACGGCACCGGAACCGAAGCCGAAAGCGTTGCGCGCGAACGAAATTTCTTGCAGGACTTCGGTCGACTCACCCGCGATGTGGAGTTGTGGAGGGAGCGTAAGGGCCGCGAGATCAGGAAGATCGTCGCGCAGCACGGTCCGATCCGCGCCAAGGCGTTCCCTGGTCGGGCGGCGATCCTCGTGAAACTGCTCGGGTTGACCGCCGACGAGATCGTCGCAGTACACGAGAAACCGGGTTCGATAAAGATCGGACATTACGTGCCGGGCACCAGGATCCCCATCGTGGCAGACGACGAGTTGTTTGCGCAGGGACATCAGGCCGCACCCCTGCTGAACCTGGCCTGGCATATCTCCACCGAGATCCGTCGGTATCTCGCCGAACACCATTACCAGGGCCCGGTTTTCGACATCCTGGCGGCCGACGACTTCAAAGATGCGTGAGCGGTGTTCACGGTCCTGGGTTCCGGGTTCGGTATCTACGGATATCTGCCGGCTCTGATCGAGGCGGGCTACGACGTTGCGTTGCCGGACCGGTACCGGCCCGCGCTCGGTGGCCGGCCCGAACTCTCCCACTACATCGACGAGGTGCTCTGGTGCGGCGATGTCGAGACGGCCTTGGGCCGATCGAGCGGAGCGGTCATCGCGCTGCGCCCACAAGATCAGGCACGGTGGATACCTCGCCTGACCCAAATGCCTGGCATTTCACGGCTGATCCTCGAGAAGCCGGTGGCGCCAACCCCCGAGTCGGCCGCTTCCTTGCTGGCGGCAGTCGAGGATTCGGGCAAGCAGTACCGGGTGGGCTACACGTTCCGCTTCACCCCGTGGGCGGACAAGCTCAGATCAACGCTGGCTGAACCGGCCGAAAGCGTCGCCGTCGATTGGACTTTCCTCGCCCACCACTACCGCGCCGGCATCGAGAACTGGAAAAGGTTCAGTTCGACCGGCGGTGGCGCGGTACGGTTCTACGGCATTCACGCGATCGCCCTGTTTTCGGAGTTGGGCTACGACGATGTGTCGACGTCGACCATCTCGGGTCCTTCAGCGGACGAGGCGCAGCGCTGGCGGGCGACGTTCACCGGACCCGGTCTCGCCCCCTGTGAACTCAGAATCGACAGCCGGGAAACGACCGCAACCTTTCGCATCTGCGTGTGCAAGAACGGCCAGGCGCCGGCGACGCTGGTACACCAGCCCGGCCCTTTTGGTTCGGTCGATCCGGATGCAGTGGACGGGCAGGATGCGCGCGTCGGTGTGCTCCGGCAACTATGTGATTCGTTCTCGGACGTCGACGACGGTCACGCAGAACGGCAGAAGGCGATCGTGGCTCTCTGGCGCGTCGTGGAGACCAAGTCCGGGCGCGAAGAGACCTTCTGATCGCCGCTCATGCCGTAGCCCAGTTCAGACCCAGGTCGCCTGCATCGGCAACGTAAACCGACAGTTCGTCGGCGCTCGACACCGAACCGGCCTCTAGCAGTTGGCGATACCAGTCCGCGGTGTGGCGGATGGCTTCTTCGACACCCCAGACCGGGCGCCACCCCAGATGCATCCTCGCCTTGGCACTGTCGAGTTGCAGCAACCTCGCCTCGTGAGGCTGCGGGCTGGTCACCGCATGCCACTGCAGCTGTGGCCACCCGCGAGCAAGCTCTGCGAGCACCTGCTCAACCGAGCGGTTGCCGTGCCCGTCGGGGCCGAAGTTCCACGCCTCGGCACACGTGGTGTCGCCGGCCAGCAGCCGCTGACCCAGCAGCAGATACCCACTGAGACAATCCAACACATGCTGCCAGGGACGCGTGCTGTGCGGTGACCGCACCGCCAGCGGTTCACCGGCGACGACCGAACGCACCAGGTCGGGAACCAGGCGGTCCTGCGACCAGTCACCGCCACCGATCACGTTGCCGCCCCGCGCTGTGGCAAGCAACGGCGCCGATTCGTGTTGCAGGAGTGCGGTTCGATAGCTCGCCACCGCCAACTCGACGCCCGCCTTGGACGCACTGTAGGGGTCATGGCCGCCCAGCCGATCGTGTTCGCGGTAGGCCCAGGGCCATTCGCGGTTCTCGTAGCACTTGTCGGTTGTCACAATCACCGCGGCCCGCACATCCGGTGTGTGGCGGAGGGCCTCGAGCACGTTGACCGTGCCCATGACGTTGGTGGCCCACGTGGTGACCGGTTCCTGATAGGACCGGCGAACCAACGGTTGGGCGGCCAGATGAAAGACGATCTCAGGTCGCTGCGCGGCGAAAACCCGTCGCAGCGCCGCTTCATCGCGAATGTCGATGCGGTGATCGTCGACAGACAGCTTCAGCAGTTCCCAATGACTGGGTTCCGACGGCGGGTCCAACGCCACCCCGGTGACATGTGCGCCCAACGCCTGCAGCCAAAGACATAACCAGCTGCCCTTGAACCCCGTATGGCCGGTGACCAAGACCCGGCGCGCACGGTACGCGGCGCCGAAAGTGTTCAGCGCCAGCACTTCCATGGCGCTTCGCCGCTGTTCCAGAGGTCTTCGAGCAGGTTCTTGTCGCGAAGAGTGTCCATGGGTTGCCAGAAGCCGGAGTGCTCGAATGCCATCAGCTCGCCGTCGGCAGCCAGACGCGCCAACGGCGGTCCTTCCCAAGCAGTTTGGTCACCGTCGATGTAGTCGAGTGCGGCCGGCGACAGCACAAAGAATCCGCCGTTGATGAACCCGCCGTCACCGGGCGGCTTCTCGACGAAGCGCGCTACCCGGTCGCCGTCGCGCTCGATGGCCCCGTAACGCCCAGGAGGAAGCACTGCCGTGACGGTGGCCTTGCGCCCGTGCTGACGGTGGAACTCAATGCTTTTGGCAATGTTTACATCGCTGAGCCCATCACCGTAGGTGAAGCAGAACGCCTCTTCGTCTTGAATGTATGGCGACACCCGCTTGAGGCGACCGCCCGTCATGGTTTCGTCACCGGTGTCCACCAGCGTCACCCGCCAAGGCTCCGCGTAATGCTCGTGCACTTCCATCTTGTTGACCGAGAGATCGAATGTCACATCCGACATGTGCAAGAAGTAATTCGCGAAGTACTCCTTGATCAGGTAACCCTTGTAGCCGCAGCAAACGACGAAGTCATTGATACCGTGCCGGGAGTAGTGCTTCAGGATATGCCACAGGATCGGCCGCCCGCCGATCTCCACCATCGGCTTGGGCCGGGCCACGGTCTCTTCGGTAAGTCGGGTTCCCTTACCTCCCGCCAGGATGACCGCCTTCATCGCGTGCGCCGCTGCGTGAGTTGATGCCCCCGACCCGACCACTTCCTGGGTTGTTCTGCTAAGCCGGCGGAGTAGCTGGATTTGCCCTCTACCATGACCGTCATATGTCCGAATACTTCGGCAGGAATATTGTTTGAGTACTCTTCGATGAGGTGCCGAATCAGAAAGAAAGAGCCCAACCTCTCGGAGAGGAATCCGACCGCCCTTATCTGATAGGTGTTGTAACGCCTCAGGCGGGCACCGTACCGCTTCACGAATTGTCGACCCACCCGTTCGATCGCTGACAAAACACGCACCAGCCACGGCTTCGGAAAGATTCCTAGTTCAACACCGCCTGGAACAAAATGCTGTGCCGCCAGGAATTCGGATGCGGTGTCGGAGTTCAGCACACCTATCTCCACGGCGATCGCCGTGTAGTCGAGAATATCTCTGCGGTGATGAATCGCCGCATAGTGTTTGAAAACCGATTTCTTGAAGTACAGCGGCTGTGCGACAAGAAATGGAAGGCCGTCTCTGGGCACATACGTCGCTAGCTCGGCCTCCCGTTCCACGCGGTCACATCTCAATTCCCGCAGGGTCGGGTACCGCACCGACTCCACCCCTTCCGGGGAAGGCAAGATCCTTTTGCGGTAGGATGAGAGTTCGATCAGTTCAGCATCACCGGAGTCCCTCCCGGCGGCGATGGGTAAGACGAAACTTCCCGCAGCGCCGAATGCGACCGGCCGCGCCTCGTGCCAAAACGGGTCGAGGTGCCGCACGTGGAGCGCCGAATCGGGCTGGTAATCCCCCAGCGAGATGCACTCGTCGTACCAGCTTTCAGGCAACAGCGGCTGCTTATGACTAATGCAATATCTGCGGATCATGGGCACGGGCAGTCCGGACGGTGCGCTTGGCACTCACCGATTACCGAAGGCCACGGGGAGCGAACGAGACGTAGCCAACCAGCACTGATACTGCCCGCCGCCAACGGGCGGCACCTTTTTTGACCATCGTCGCATTTCAACACGATTGCGCACGCAAAGCAGCGCTTTGTGAAGTCGGAACCCAGATCCAGTGGGACATGCCCGAACACTCTAGCTTCCAAGGCGGCCCTGTCAGCTGACCCCCCAATTCGAACGATTACGCGTTTCTTGGCCTGAGCGATACCGGTCGCCAGCAACATCCATAACCGCGATTCGCGCCTCCGACGCCCGCCCGACCACGTAGGTTCCGTAAGCGGCACATCGCTCGCGAGAGGGGAAATGGTGGACGAAGCAGTTCGGCGGCTGTCCGCGAGCGGCACGCGGTACCAGCTGTGGACCGAATTTCTGCAGGAAAACCGGGTCGAGTCGATGGCCGAAATCGGCGTCTACCGGGGTCGATTCGCCGCGGAGATACTTGCCGCGTGCGACTCGATCCGCACCTATTACATGGTTGACCCGTGGCGGCACCTCGACGACTGGAACAAACCCAGCAATACCGACGACTCTCGGTTCGACGCCTACCTGGCCGAAACCGAAGCCAACACCGAGTTCGCCGCCGACAAGCGCGTCATCCTGCGCGGAACCACCCTGGAAATCATCGACCAGATCCCCGACGGCAGCCTCGACTTCGCCTATGTCGACGGTGACCATACGCTGCGGGGCATTTCGATCGACCTCATCAACGTGTGGCCCAAGGTCCGGGCCGGCGGGTGGATCGGTGGCGACGACTTCGCGCACACGGTGTGGCAGCACGGGGACCGTTTCGAGCCCACCCTGGTGTTCCCGTTCGCGGTGTACTTCGCAGAAGCGGTGGGCGCACGAATCTTTGCCCTGCCACACCAGCAGTACCTCATTTGCAAAGAACCGGGTTACGAATTCGTCGACCTCACCGACAGTTACCCCGACACCACGCTACAAGGACAGTTCCAACTAAAGCGTGTGTTGCGGGGTTGGCTCACCGACACGGTGGGCGTCATCAAGAGCGAACGAAAGCGCACGTCGCCCACCGGGTTCGGCTCCGACGCCGACAAGGCCTAGATCGGCGATACGCGCGCCGGCGCAGCCGATGCGGTTAATTCACCGCACCAACGCGGATTCGGCCCATCGTTGTGCACTCCGCAACGTTCCTCCCCCGCAACGGCGGTAGGCGGCGCAAAACAAACCGCATCGCAGCCCCATCGCAGCAAATCGGTCAGACCACCGGACCAACTCGGCTAGTTTGACCTTTGACGCGGCCGTCGACTGGACGTTGCGGAAACACCGAACACGTATCGAGTTCGGCCGCGCCCGCTGAAGTACCGCTCGAAAGAAGGTGAAGGGCTATGGGGGACGCTCCTGTCACTCCAATCGCACTGATCGGCATGGCCTGCCGACTTCCCGGAGGTATCGAATCACCGGACAAGCTGTGGCAAGCGCTGCTACGGGGCGATGATCTGGTGACCGAGATCCCGGCCGATCACTGGGATGTCGACGATTTCTATGACCCCGAACCTGGCGTGCCCGCCAAGTCAGTGACGCGGTACGGCGGATTTCTCGACGACATATGGGGCTTCGATGCTCCGTTCTTCGGTCTGCGGACCCATGAAGCGACCTACATGGACCCCAACCACCGGTTGCTGATGGAGACATCGTGGGAGGCCATCGAGCATGCCGGCTTCGATCCGCGTTCGCTGTTCGGGTCCAAGACAGGCGTTTTCGTCGGGGTGGTCCACGATGACCACGTCGTGCTGGCCTACGAATCCGGCGTCGTACACGACGCCTACGCGTACCCCGGCAATACCCCCAGCATGGCGTCCGGCCGGATTGCGTACTGGCTGGGTGCGCACGGTCCGGCGTTGACGGTGGACTCCGCGTGTTCCACCGGCATGCTGACCCTGCACCTGGCCTGTCGCAGCCTGCACCAAGGGGAGAGTGACCTTGCCCTGGCAGGCGGCGTCAACACGCTGATCTCAGGGCTGATGAACACCGCGGGGTCAGCGCTGGGCATGTACTCCCCCACCGGCTGTTGCCACTCGTTCGATGTCGCAGCGGACGGGTTCGTGCGGTCCGAGGGATGCGCCGTGGTGTTGCTCAAGCGGTTGCCCGACGCGGTACGAGACGGCGACCGGATCCTCGCCGTGATCCGCGGCACGGCAGCCAATCACGACGGACGCACCAAGACCATCTCCAGACCGTCGTTGGAAGCGCAGGCCGACGCATACCGGGCAGCGCTGGCGGCGGCCGGCGTCGACCCCAAGACCGTCGGCATGGTGGAAGCCCACGGCACCGGCACCCGGGTCGGTGACCCGATCGAGTTCGGCAGCCTGTCGAGGGTCTACGGCACCGATGGTCGACCGTGCGCACTCGGATCGGCCAAGAGCAACTTCGGCCACACCGAGGGCGCCGCAGGCACATTGGGCTTGATCAAGGCCGCGCTCGCGCTGCAACACGGTGTGGTCCCGCCGTCGCTGCACTTCACCCGGCTGCCCGACGACCTGGCAACAATCGAGACCGGACTGTTCGTACCCACTGCCGCCACCCCATGGCCATCGCAGCAAGACCAGCCGCAGGATCAGCACCCACGTCGGGCTGCCGTATCGTCGTACGGTCTGAGCGGTACGAACGTGCACGCCGTACTGGAGGAGGCCCCTACGTGCGCGCCGCGGGAGGCGGCCGCAGTCTCGCCCGGCTCGCTGGTGTTCGCACTGTCAGCCACCTCGAGCGAAGCGCTGCACCGTACCTGCGCCCGGCTCGCTGAATGGGTGAGCGTCCGCGCCGATCAGCTGGTGCCCGCCGATCTGGCCTACACCTTGGCGCGCCGACGCGGCCACCGGTCGGTGCGCGCGGCGGTGGTCGCCGCGGACCTGCCGGAGCTGACCGAGCGGTTGCAGGAGGTCGCTGACAGCGCCATCACATATCCCGCCGCGGTCGGCCAGGACGACCGCGGACCCGTATGGGTGTTCTCCGGGCAGGGTTCGCAGTGGGCGGCGATGGGTGCGGCGCTGCTGGAGACGGAGCCGGTGTTCGCCGCGACGGTCGCTCAGGTGGAGCCGTTGGTCGCCGCGGAAGCGGGGTTCTCGGTCACCCAGGCGATGTCGGCACCCGAGACGGTCGACGGTATCGAGCGGGTCCAGCCGACGCTGTTCACCATGCAGGTCGCGCTCGCCGCCGCAATGCGCTCCTACGGCGTCCACCCCGGCGCGGTCGTCGGGCATTCGATGGGAGAGGTCGCCGCTGCCGTCGTCGCGGAGGCGCTTTCGGTCCAGGACGGGGTGCGCGTCATCTGTCGCCGCTCGCGGTTGTTGGCGACCATCGCCGGCGCCGGCGCGATGGCGTCCGTGGAGCTTCCCGCGCGACAGGTGCGCGAGGAGTTGGCCGCGCGAAAGCTGTCCGACGTCGTCGTGTCGGTGGTCGCCTCGCCGGAGTCCACCGTCATCGGCGGGGCGACCGAGACGGTTCGGGACCTGGTCGCGATGTGGGAGCGCCGCGACCTGACGGCGCGCGAGGTGGCAGTGGACGTCGCGTCGCACTCACCGCAGGTCGATCCCATTCTCGCCGATCTCACCGATGCGTTGGCCGAGCTCACGCCGATGGCTCCTGCGGTGCCGTTCTACTCGGCGACGTTGGACGACCCGCGGCGCGAGCCCGTCCTGAACGCCCGCTACTGGGTCGATAACCTGCGCCGTCCGGTGCGGTTCGCCGACGCGGTGCAGGCCGCGCTGGAGGACGGCCACCGGGTCTTCGCGGAGCTTTCCCCGCACCCGCTGTTGACCCGCGCCGTGGAACAGACCGCGAAGGCGGCCGATATCTCGGCCCAGGCACTGCCGTGCCTGCTGCGTGAACGGGAGTTGCCACACGGCCTGCGCGAGTTCTTGGCGAACCTGCATTGTGCCGGTGCCGCAGTCGATTTCTCGGCGCTCTATCCAAGTGGTCGGCTGGTCGACGCACCGTTGCCGACGTGGACGCACCGTCGGCTGCGCATCGGGTCCGGTGACACCAGCCGCCAGGCACTGGCAATGGGCACGCCGAACCTCGTGGTGCACCCGCTGCTCGGCGCGCATGTGCGGCTGCCGGAAGAGCCGGAGCGCCATGCCTGGCAAGGTGAGGTCGGCACCGCGGCGCTGCCGTGGCTGAGCGACCATCAGGTGCACAACGTGCCCGCCCTGCCCGGGGCGGCCTACTGCGAGATGGCGCTGTCGGCGGCACGCACCATGCTCGGCGAGGGATCCGAGGTCCGCGACATCAGCTTCGAGCAGATGCTGATGCTCGACGAACAGACGCCGATCACCACGCTCGCGGCGGTCGAGGCGCCCGGCGTCGTCGAGTTCGAAGTGGTGACCGACCACGAAGGCGAACACACCCGGCGAGCCGTCGCACGCCTGCACGTGGCCGACGACGAGCCTGCGCCGCAGCGACACGATATGTCCACGCTGCTCGCCACGCACCCGTCCCGCACCGAAGGCGACGAGCTACGAGCGCTGTTCGACTCCCGCGGGGTCCGCCTCGGTCCGGCGTTCGCGGGCCTGATCGCCGCCCACACCGCCGATGACGCATGCACGCTGGTCGCCGAGATCGCACTGCCCCGGGCGCTGCGCGCGCAGCAGAGCGCCTACGGTGTCCACCCGGTGCTGCTCGACGCCTGCTTCCAAGCGGTAGCCGCGCACCCGTCCGTCATCCAGGCGGAGCTGTTGGTGCCGTTGGGAATTCGACGGCTGCGTATCTGCGATCCGGCGGGTAAGCCGCGGTACTGTTTCGTCCGGTTGAACACCCAGGACCGAACCGGCATCGATGCCGATATCGACATCCTCGACGAGGCCGGGGCGCCGGTGCTGACCATGCGGGGGTTCCAGTTGGGCAGCAGTTCGGAAGGAAGCGATGCCGAACGCGTGCTCGCCGACCGGCTGCTCAGCGTCGAATGGCGGCGGCATGACCCACCCGCCTGCGCGGACACCGATCCCGGCGAATGGCTGCTGATCACCACCTCCGATAGCGAGGACTTCCTCACGACCAGGCTTCTCGACGCAATCAAAGGCCATGGCGCACAATGTGACTGGTTCGACTGGCCCGGGCACGCCGACCATGTGGCCTACGCGAAGCAACTGGGCGACCGGCTGACGGCCAGCACCGTCGACGGCGTGGTCTTGGTGTTCCCCGCGCCGAACGACGTGGATGAAGATGGTTTGGCCAGGGCCCGCGCGCACGTCTCTGCGCTGGTGCGCATCGCTCGCGAACTCACCGAATCGCCGGGCGATCCGCCTCGCCTCTATGTGCTGACCAGGTCGGCTCAAACCGTCGCGGATCAAGACCGGTCCAACCTCGATCAGGCGGGGTTGCGCGGCCTGATCCGGGTGGTCGGCGCCGAACATCCGGAGCTGCGCGCCACCCAGATCGACGTCGATGACGCGTGCGATCCCGACACGGTGGCGCTCGAACTGCTGTCCGGGTCCGCCGAGGACGAGACCGCCTGGCGCGGCGGCCAATGGTACGTCGCGCGGCTACGACCCGCACCGTTGCGCCCAGAAGAGCGCCGCACCACCACGGTCGACCACGAGACCGACGGTATGCGCCTGCAGATCCGCACTCCCGGCGACCTGGGTACGATGGAATTCGTTGCTGCTGAACGTGTTCCACCGGGAACAGGCGAGATCGAGGTCGCGGTCACCGCGTCGAGCATCAACTTCGCCGACGTGTTGATCGCGTTCGGCCAGTACCCCAGCCTCGAGGGCCGACTGCCGCAGCCTGGCACCGACTTCGCGGGCGTGGTGACCGCGGTCGGGCCCGGTGTCGCCGATCTTCGGGTCGGTGACCACGTCGGGGGCTTCTCCCGAAACGGTTGCTGGGCCACGCACGTGACCTGTGACGCCCGCGCCGCCGCGCCGCTTCCGGCCGGCCTGACCGATGAGGTCGCGGCCGCGACCACCACGGCGTACGTCACCGCCTGGTACGGGCTGCACGACCAGGCCCGGATCGCCGCAGGGGATCGGGTGTTGATCCACTCCGCCACCGGCGGCGTCGGGCAGGCGGCCATCGCGATCGCCCGCGCCGCCGGAGCGCAGATCTTCGCCACCGCCGGAAGCCCGGAACGACGGCAACTGTTGCGCAACATGGGTATCGAACATGTCTATGACTCGCGCAGCACCGAGTTCGCCGACCTGATCCGCCGCGACACCGACGGCGCCGGGGTCGACATCGTGCTCAACTCCCTCACCGGAGCCGCGCAACGCGCCGGTTTCGAACTCCTGGACATCGACGGACGCTTCGTCGAGATCGGCAAGCTCGACGTCTACGCCAACTCCCGGCTGGGCATGTACCCCTTCCGCCGCAACCTCACCTTCCACTACGTCGATCTGGCGCTGATGGTCCACAGCCGCCCCGAGCGGGTCGGCGACCTGCTGCGGCGGGTGTACGGGCTGGTGGCAACCGGTGAGCTGGCGCCGCCGCAGACCACTTCTTACCCGCTCGCCCAGGCGGCCACCGCGATTCGGGTGATGAGCGCGGCCGAACACACCGGGAAGCTGGTGCTCGACGTGCCCCGCCGGGGACACAGCACCGTGGCGCTATCACCAGAGCAGGCCCCGGTTTTCCGTCCCGACGGCGCCTACATCATCACCGGCGGTCTTGGCGGGCTCGGCTTGTTCCTGGCCGCCGAGATGGCTTCGGCCGGCTGTGGCCGGATCGTGCTGACGAGTCGCTCACAACCCGATGCTGCTGCCCAACAAGCCATTGAGCGCATGCGCGACAGCGGTACGCAGATCCACGTGGAGTGTGGCGATATCGCCGATCCGGCAACCGCAGGATGCCTCGTCGCCGCCGCCACCGCCACCGGGCTGCCGGTCCGGGGGGTGCTGCACGCCGCCGCGGTCGTGGCGGACGCCACCCTCACCACCATGACCGACGACCTGATCGAGCGGGACTGGATGGCCAAGGTGCACGGCGCCTGGCACATGCATCAAGCGACATCCACGCAGCCGCTGGATTGGTTCTGCTGTTTCTCGTCGGCGGCCGCGCTGCTCGGCTCCCCGGGCCAGGGCGCCTACGCCGCGGCCAACAGCTGGCTGGACGCCTTCACCCACTGGCGCCGGGCAGAAGGCCTGCCCGCCACCACGATCGCGTGGGGAGCATGGGCTGAGGTCGGCCGCGCCGCATCCCTGGAAGAAGGCCGCACCACGATGATCACCCCCGAAGACGGTGCGCATGCCTTCCAGGCGCTGCTGCGCTACGACCGCGGCTACACCGGCTACCTGCCCACCAAGGGCACCCCGCTGTTCAACGCACTCGTTGCGCGCAGCCCGTTCGCCGAGGCGTTCAAGACCGCGAGCGAAGCACGAGACGACACCGCCGCGGTGCGTGCCGAGCTGCGCTCGCTGCCCCGCGACGAGTGGGCGGCGCGGCTTCGACGGCTGGTGACCGAGCAGGCCAGCCTCATCCTGCGACGCACGGTCGATCCCGACCACTCCTTCCCCGACCACGGGCTGGACTCCCTCGGGTTCCTCGAGCTGCGCAACCGCATCGAATCCGAGACCGGAATACGCGTGACACCCAAGGCGATTGCCGCGCACAACACCGCGCGTACGCTGGGCCAGCACCTGGCCGATACGCTGGCCAGTGAACAGACGGTGTTGGCAGCGGTGTGATCGCTTCTGCCGCAACCTCAACACGCCGCATCTGCGGGCTGTATGTGAAGGAGGCTGACTGATGGCTGCGCGGAGGGCTGATGTGCTGCCCGACAATCGGCTGGCGGTAGCGGACGAAGCCTTGCTGGCAGAGCATTACGCCGCCGACATGAACGTCGTCATTCAGGTCACGTGGCTCTACGAGCACCCCGTCGACTACGACGCGTTGCGGCGCTTTCATTACCACCTCGGCCAGGGGTTGCTGGGACGGCGCATCGAGCGTCCGGCGTTTCCGATCGCGCGGCATCGATGGGTTGTCGATCGCGGGCCGCTGGAGTTCGATATCGCCGAAACAGCCCGGCCCCGCGAAGAATTCAGCGACTGGGTCGATGAACGCTCACAGCTGCCGATCGATCCCGAAACGGGGCCCGGCTGGCATCTGGGCGTGCTTCCGCTGACGGACGGCTCGACAGGGATCAGCCTGGTGCTCTCGCACAACCTGATCGACGGCCTCGGTCTGGCCCTGGTGATCATCGAAGCGGCCCTCGGCAAGACACGCGAGCTCGGCTACCCGCTGCCGAAATCACGCACTCGGGTACGCGCCATCGTCGAGGACGCCCGCCAGACGGCGCGCGACATCCCCCAGGTGGCCCGGGCGCTCACCACGGCAGCACGCCTGGCCCGAAAGCAGGCGCGCACCCAGCCGCGTAAGAACCGTCCGCAGCGAGCGAAAGCCGCCGTCGTCCCCGACGGTGACGACGTCGTGCTGGTGCCGGCCCTGACGATCTACATCGACCTGGAGCAGTGGGATGCCCGCGCCGCAGCCCTCGGCGGAGCCAGCCACACGATGGCCGCGGCGTTCGCCGCGAAGTTCGGGGAACGGATCGGACGTCGGCGCGCCGATGATGGGGCGGTGACCCTGCAGATTCCCATCAGCGACCGCACCGAGGACGACACTCGGGCGATGGCGTTGTCGTATGCGCGTGTCAGCGTCGACCCGAAGCCGCTGACGACCGACCTCAGCGACATCCGCGCCGCCGTCAAAGAGACGCTTCGCACGCTGAAGGAGACCCCGGACGAGTCCAAGCAGCTGCTGTGGTTGCCGTCGTTCACGCCGAAACGTGCGCTGAAGAATATGGTCGCCCGGATGCCCACCGACCCCGATCAGCCGGTGTTTTGCTCCTACCTCGGCGATCTGCACTCGGTGATCGGCTGCCCGGCCGGCACCATCGCCGAATACGAGAACGCCCGAGGAACCGGACAACGCGAAAGCCGCCGGTTCCTCGAGCAGATCGGCGGCCGGATGATCATCCTGTCCGGGCGCATCAACGGCCAGATCTTCATCAGCGTCGGCGCCTATCAGCCCGGTGCCGACAACACCAAGCCGGCCCTATATGAACTGGCCAGGGCCACGATGGCGGACTTCGACCTGACCGGCCACATCCACTAACGCGAAACGGGCACTAACGCGAAACGGGCACTAACGCGAAACGGGCGGAGCCAAGAGGCCGCCGCCCGTTTCGGTCAGTTACTGGTCAGAAGTTGTTGCAGGTGCGGAAGGCCCCCTCGATCGCCGGGAGGTACGGCTGCATCTGCGGCGCGGACGCAACATGCTGCGCCGTTTTCGCGCGCTGCTCCGGACCCGCGGCGAGGAACTCGTTCAGACCCCGCTGCACAATCGGCGTCTTGTTGAACGCCGCGGCGACTTGCGGGTTCTGCGCCTCAAGCGCCGCCACCAGCTGCGGGTAGGTGCACGTGGTGTTGATGGCCGGGCCCAGATCAGGAGCCGCGGATGCAACGCCGGATCCGACGCCCAGCGACAGTGCGACACCGCCGACCACAACAGCCAGTCTGGTCAACGACAGTTGGATCATGTGCAGATTTCCTCCCTGACAAGTGATCCCCGACCGTACAGACTCTAGTGGCCAATCCGGGATCTTCCCAAACTTTTTGGTAGCGGACTGCCGACCGGCAAGCCCGTTACCCCCTTATCGCGCACTCCTTGAGGAACGTTAGCTAACCGAGGCATTTTGTTCGTCGGCGGGAAGGCGCCGGGCCGCGGCGACCGGCCGTGGGTGAACCCGCAGCGGCCACCAGAACCACCGGCCCAGCAGCGCGGCGATCGACGGTGTCATGAACGCGCGCACCACCAACGTGTCGAACAACAGACCCAACCCGATGGTGGAACCCACCTGCCCGATGATGCGCAGGTCGCTGACCACCATCGACAGCATCGTGAAGGCGAACACCAGGCCCGCGGCCGTCACCACCTTGCCGCTGCCGCCCATCGCCCGGATGATGCCGGTGTTCAACCCCGCGCCGATCTCCTCCTTTATCCGCGACACCAACAGCAGGTTGTAGTCAGAACCGACCGCCAGCAGGATGATCACCGACATCGCGAGCACAAGCCAGTGCAACTCGATACCGAGGATGTGCTGCCAGATCAGCACCGACAGCCCGAACGCCGCGCCCAACGAAAGCGCCACCGTGCCAACGATTACCAGCGCCGCGACGAAACTTCGCGTGATGATCAGCATGATGGAAAAGATCAGACACAGCGCCGCTGTTCCCGCGATCAGAAGGTCGTACCTGGACCCGTCGCGCAGGTCCTTGAACGTGGGCGCTGCCCCGGCGAGATGGACTTTGGCACTTTCCAGCGGCGTGACCTTCAGGGCCTCCTGGGCCGCGGTGTGCAGGGCGTCGACGCGCGAGATACCTTCGGGTGTCCCTGGATCGTCGCGATGCGTGATGATCAGGCGCAGCGCCTTACCGTCCGGTGAGAAGAACAGCTCCATCGCGCGTTTGAAGTCCTCGTTCTCGAAGACTTCGGGTGGCAGGTAGAAGGAGTCGTCGTTCTGGGCGGCGTCGTAGGCCTGGCCCATGGCGCTGGCGTTCTGGATCGTGTCGTCGATCAGCGCCATCATGCCGTCCATGGTGCTGTGGGTCGTCTGCATCATGGTCCGCATGGCCTTCATGCTGGCGATCATCGGCGGGAACAGGGTGAGTAGGTCCTGCTGGAGAAGGTCGAGCTTATCGACGTGTACCAGGATCTCGTGCATCTGCACGCTGATCTGGTCGGTGCCGTCGAGGCCCTGGAAGACCGACCTCACCGCCCAGCAGACGGGGATGTTGTAGCAGTGCGGTTCCCAGAACAGATAGTTGCGGATCGGCCGGAAGAAGTCGTCGAAGTTGGCGATGTTGTCGCGCAACTCATCGGTGACCTCGGTGATTTCCTTGTTCATCAGCGTCGTCTCATGCGTGATATCGCTGATCTGCTGCATCAGAGCGTAGGTGCGCTCCATTTGGCTGATCATTCTGTTCATGTTCTCGACCTGATCCTGCATGCCGTCGATGCGATCTCTGCCGAACGGGAGGATCTGCTGCATGCCGGCGCTTTGCAGGCTGATCTGAAATGGGATCGAGGTCCGCTCGATCGGGGTCCCCTCGGGCCGGGTGATCGTCTGCACCGACGCGATACCGGGAACGGCGAAGATCGCCTTCGCGAGCTTGTGTAGAACCACGAAATCGGCCGGGTTGCGCATATCGTGGTCGGCTTCCAAGATCATGATGTCCGGCATCATTCGCGACTCTGGGAAATGTCGCTCGGCGGCTGCGTATCCCACGTTTGCGGGAATGTCCTGTGGGACATACAGGCGATCGTCGTAGCTGGTTTTGTAGCCCGGAAGCGCCAGCAGCCCGACCAGCGCGACCGCGCAGGACGCGATCAGGATCGGCCCGGGCCACCGCACGATCGCCGTGCCCAGCCGCCGCCACCGGCGCACCACGACCTTGCGCTTTGGCTCGAACAGGCCGAACCGGCCGCCGACCGCGATAACGGCCGGGATCAACGTGAGCGCTACCCCGACCGCCACGACCATGCCCACCGCGGACGGCACGCCCATGGTCTGGAAATAGGGCAGCCGGGTGAAACTGAGGCAGTAGATCGCTCCGGCGATCGTCAAACCCGAGGCCAGCACCACCTTGGCGACGCTGCGATAAGTGGTGAAGAACGCCGCTTCCCGGTCCTCGCCGGCTTGGCGCGCCTCGTGATAGCGGCCGGTGAAGAAGATCCCGTAGTCGGTTCCCACGGCGATGCCGAGCGACACCAGCAGGTTCACCGCGAAGATCGACAGGCCGAGGATGCCCTGGTCGCCGAGGAACGCCACCACTCCCCTGGCGGCCTGGACCTGGATGCCCACCATGAGCAGCAGGAGAATCACGGTGATGACCGAGCGGTACACGAACAGCAGCATCGTGAAGATCACCGCGAGCGTCACCAGGGTGATCGTGATGATGGAGCTGTCGCCGGCGTGGTTCATGTCGGCCACCAACGGCGCTGAGCCCGTGACATAGGCCTCTACGCCCGGCGGCGCCGGCGTCCGTTCGACGATGTCGCGGACGGCTTCGACCGACTCGTTGGCCAGCAATTCGCCCTGGTTACCAGCCAGATTCAACTGGACGTAGACGGCCATCCGATCGGCGCTTTCCACGCCCGACGCGGTGAGCGGATCCCCCCAATAGTCCTGAACGTGACGCACATGGGTGGTGTCGGCCCTCAACTGACGGATCAACTCGTCGTAGTAGAGGTGTGCCTCATCGCCGAGAGGTTCCTGGCCCTCCAAGACAATCATCGCGATGCTGTCGGAGTCGGAGTCCTCGAACAGCTCACCCATACGCTGCATCGCCTCGAATGACGGTGCGCCCTTGGGGATCACCGAAACCGAGCTTTCCCGGCCGACTTGTTCCAGCGACGGAACAGCGAAGGTCAGGACGGCGATCAGCGCCAGCCACCCGATGATGATCGGCACCGACAACCGGTAGATGGTCCGGGCTACCAACGACCGACGGGTCTTGACTTTCTGGTCGGTCATGCGGCCTTCAGCAGGACGGAGATAACCGCGTTCATAGCGCTACCGCTCATCCCTCTGGAGCAGGGAACGCACCAGCGGGCGTGGACCTCTCGCGTGCCGGGCGGCGGCGATGGGCCGCGGGTGCACCCGTAGCGGCCACCAGAACCACCGGCCCAGCAGCGCGGCGATCGACGGTGTCATGAACGCGCGCACCACCAACGTGTCGAACAACAAACCGACTCCGATCGTGGAGCCCAGCTGCCCAATGGTCTGCAGATCGCTGACCACCATCGACAGCATCGTGAAGGCGAACACCAGGCCCGCGGCCGTCACCACCTTGCCGCTGCCGCCCATCGCCCGGATGATGCCGGTGTTCAACCCCGCGCCGATCTCCTCTTTCATCCGCGACACCAACAGCAGGTTGTAGTCAGAACCCACCGCCAGCAGGATGATCACCGACATCGCGAGCACCACCCAGTTCAGTGGGATGCCGAGGATGTGCTGCCAGATCAGCACCGAGAGCCCGAACGCCGCGCCCAGCGAAAGCGCCACCGTGCCAACGATTACCAGCGCCGCGACGAAACTTCGCGTGATGATCAGCATGATGCAGAAGATCAGACACAGCGCCGCCGTCGCCGCGATCAACAGATCGTAGGTGGAGCCCTCGACGATGTCTTTGACCGAGGCGGCGGTGCCGGTCAGATAGATGTCGGCGCTTTGTAGCGGAGTTCCCTTGAGGGCCTCCTCCGCCGCGGTCATGATCGGGTCGACGCGGGACATCCCCTCGGTCGTGGCCGGGTCGCCCCGTTGCGAGATGAGCATGCGCGCCGCTTTCCCGTCCGGTGACAGGAAGACGTCCATGACCCGTTTGAAGTCTTCGTTATCGAAGATCTCCGGCGGCAGATAGAAGGAGTCGTCGTTCTTGGCTGCGTTGAACGCCTTACCCATGGCGGTCGCGTTGTCGTTCGTCTCCTCCATCTGAGCGAGAATTCCGGACATGGTGCTGTGCATCGTCAGCATCATTTGCCGCGTTTCCCGCATGGTCTCGATCATCACCGGGAATTGCTCAGCCATTTGCGGCAGGATTGCGTCGAGTCGGTCTAGGTTTTCGACAAGTCCGCGTAGCTTGACCGTGATCTGGTCGACGCCGTCAAGCGTGTCGAAAACGGACCTGACGGCGAAGCACAGCGGAATGTTGTAGCAGTGCGGTTCCCAGTACAGGTAATTTCGAATCGGCCTGAAGAAGTCGTCGAAGTTCGCGACGTTATCGCGCAATTCGTTCGTGATTTCTTCTAGTTCATGCGTTTTGGCGACCATGTCATGGGTCGTGCTCACCATTTCCAGCGTCAACGCCTGCATGCGCTGCATGGTGGCGATCGTCTCGAGCATGTCGTCGGCCTGGACGAGCAGATCGTCCATTCGGGCTCTCTGGAACGGGATGAGCTGCGACTGGCTGGCGCTGCTCATGGACAGCATGAACGGAATGGTGGTGTTGTTGAGCGGCTCTCCGCCGGGGCGGGTGATGGCTTGCACCCGGGAAACGCCTTCCACCCCTTGAACGGCCTTGGCGAGTTTGTTCAGGACCAAAAAGTCGGCCGGATTGCGCATGTCGTGGTCGGCCTCGACGAGCAGAATATCGGGGGCCATCATCAACGATTGGGGAAAGTGTCGCTCAGCGGCTGCATAGCCCACGCTGGCGGGGATGTCTTTCGGCAGATATTCCTGGTCGTTGTAGCTGGCCTGGTACCCCGGCAATGCCAACAGCCCGATGAACGAGACCGCCAGCGACGCGGCCAGGATGGGCGCCGGCCACCGCACGACCGCGGTGCCCACCCGCCGCCAGCGACGGGCGGTGATCTTTCGCTTGGGCTCGAACAGCTTGATACGGCTGCCTGCGGCGATGACGGCAGGGATCAGCGTCACCGCTGTCACGACCGCCATGACGATGCCCACAGCGGTGGGCACACCCAGCGTCTGGTAGACGGGCAGCCTGGTGAAGCGCAGGCACAGCACCGCACCGGCGATCGTCAAACCGGAGGCCAAAACGACCTTGGCGACGCTCCCGTAGGTGGTGTAGAACGCCGTTTCGCGGTCCTCGCCGGCTTGGCGCGCTTCCTGATATCGGCCGATGAAGAAGATGCCGTAGTCGGTTCCGGCCGCGATCGCCAGCGGAACCAGCAGGTTGACCACGAACGTAGTGATGCCGATGAGCTCCAGATCGCCCAGCAGCGCGACCGATCCCCTGGCGACCAGCAGCTGGATCACGACGATCAGCAGCAAGATGACGACGGTGATCACCGAGCGGTACACCAACAGCAGCATCACGAAAATCACCGTGAAGCTCAGCGACGTCACCAGCATCACCGTGCGGTTGCCCGCCGGCCCCAGGTCCGCGGCGAAAGCCGCGGGGCCGGTGACGTGGGCCTGGACTCCCGGTGGCGGTGGCGCCCGCTCCACGATGTCGCGAACGGCTCGCACGGATTCGTTGGCCGAGGTTCCCTCCCGATTGGCGGTGAGGTTCACCTGCACATAGACGGCCTTACCGTCGGCGCTTTGGGCCGCCGCCTCGGTGATCGGATCACCCCAGAAGTCTTGAACGTGTTGGACGTGTGTGGTGTCTTCACGCAGCCGCTCAATCAGGTCTTCGTAGTACGCATGGGTGTCGTCGCCGAGGGGTTCTTCGCCCTCCAGGACGATCATCGCCACAGCGCCCGAATTGGCTTCTCCGAACACCTCACCCATTCGCTGCATCGCCTGGAACGACGGCGCGGCGATGGGGTTCATCTCCACCGCCTGCTCTTTTTCGACCAACTCCAGCGACGGCACGGCGGTGGTCAACAGGAAGGCGATCGCCAACCAGCCCAGGATGATCGGCACCGAGAAGCGATAGACGATCCGGGCGACGAGGGGCGGACGTTTGGCCGTCGACAACGGCTGCGTCGTGGGTTCGCTCGACTGGGTCATGCGGCCTTCAGCACGCAGAAGGTGAACGCGTTCACCCCGTGGCGGACCCGTTCGGCTTCGACCTCGTCGCCGACGGTGATGCGACAGCCGATGGTGTCACCAGTTCCTTGCGCGGAGAGGCTTCCGATCGCCGTCGCCTCCGAGATCGGGAACTCCACCGACCACGGCAGCGGCGCTCCCTCGATCCGTTGCGGGTCGGCGTTGTCATCGAAATAGCTGATGTCCGCGACCGTTCCTGGCGGGCCGAACACCTCGTAGGTGAGGTGCTTGGGGTTATGGGGCTGGCGCTCCTCAGTTTCGGTGCTGGCATAGGTGGGGCGATGGTCGTTGCCGAACACGCCGTGCAACCTGGAAACGGTGAATCCGCCGGCGACCGCGACGATCGCGATGACGAGCGGGATCCACAGCCGCCTCAGAATCCTGAAAATGTCAGACCCCTTCTGTTCTCAGTCCTGGTGCCATGCGGTCGCTCGGTCGATCGTCTGACTGCGCACTTGCTGCGACACACCAGACGGCGCTACCTCGGACACGGTGTCGCGCGGGTGAGCCGTGTGGCGGTCACCGCAAATGCGCGGCGCCTCCGGGAGCGCGAGTCGGTCCTGGAAGGTGATCCATTTCTGTTCGCCTCCAAATCCGGTCAAGCCCGACGCGATCGTAATGCATTCGTCCTGGCTAGTACGCCCAGTCCCAAGATTCTCAGGAACCTCAGCGGCAAAGCAGGTCGTCAGCGTCAATTATCCCGCTACGCGCAGCTGCGCGCGCTTCGGTGCCCGCGCGGAATCGGTGGCCGGCGCCGAGCGAGCCGGCGACCAAGGGGGCGCTCATGGTGGCTCGGGCGGGCGCCCGCACTATCGGATCCGCGCAGTATGGATCGCCGGGTCGACCGATGTGTCCTGTTGCCGGTATTAGGCATTCGCGCGTTGATCCGGGGCCGCGCATGCGGCTTGTGGAGTCGAGAATATGGCCGCCAGCCGTATCCGGCGCCAGGTCGTGCCCGTCGTTGACCCGACTGCTGCTGTCGCGGCCATGCACATTACGGTCGGTGCGGGCAGCTTGCGAACCGCATCCGACAGCGACTTCGCGGTGGGGCGCTGCAACGAGTGGAACCGGCTAAATCGGGTCCATCCAACTATTGTCACTTCGCAGCCCGCTAGTGGATGCGCGAAGAACGCACGTGTCGATGAGTTCCCTGCATCCGGACGCTCGGAAGCGGCTGGATTGGTCGGTTTCAGCAATTTCGCCGAACAGTCGCCCGTACAGCGAAACGCCGGATTCAGCCTCAGCGCGCGCCGGCCCACACGTCGGCGCGGTGCACCGGAAGACCATGGCCGGGCAGGAGGTGTTCGACGGGCAGTGCCCGCATGCGCTGCTCACTGCGCGCCGCGGCGGCGGCGTCGACGGTTTCGGGCGTGAACCACGCCTGCCCGCGCGCACTGAGGACCGCGTCGCCGGAGATCAGCGTCCGGCTGTCGGCATGCCAGAACGCGGTCGAGTCGTCGGTGTGGCCAGGCACGTGCAGCACTTCCCAGCCCGTCACGCCGGGCAGCGGTTGACCGTCGACCAGCGGCTGGGCGCCGCCCAGAGCATCACCGACCATTCCCTTGGCTCCGCCGTAGCCCGCGATGCGCGGGCCGTCGGCGAAGCCGCGCAACCCGGTCAAGTCGAGCGGCTGGCTTATCAGCGTGGGCCAGATCTGCACGACCTTGCTCAGCGCCGGAGTGCGGGGCTGGCGGCTACCGTCCAGATAGCCGAGAGTGACCTCGGGAAGGTGCAGCGCCACTCCGTGCTCGGCGGCCAGTCGCGGCGCCCCGGCGACGTGGTCGCTGTGACCGTGGGTGGCCGCGACAGCGGCGACGGTGCCCCGGTGCACCGACAGCACGCCCGCAATGTCGTCGGCGCTGCCGGGCATCCCGGCATCGACCACCACGTAGCAGCCGTCAGCACTGATCAGATAGCAGTTGAAGATCCATCGGGAGAGGCGGATGACCCCGATGTCATCGAGCGGCTCAACGACCAACGCCATCGCAGCCTGCTTCGTCGCGCAACACCTGAGCAGTCTGCGGTGCCGAGTTCGGCTACCGCAAGCACGCCTTTCACAACTGGCGTTCACACGCAGCGACTCTCGGCGCGATCTGACATGAGGACGGCGTCATACCTTGTCGACCTCGGCAAGCCAGTCGTTGATCTCAGCGATAGCCGCGTCGAGCGACAGCTCGATGCTGGCTGAGGCGGCAGCCCGCTTGTAGTCGTGGCCCCAGTGGTCGTGTCCGGTCACGGTCGGCGGCCACGTCCTTGCTGGCAAACCGAGTTGCAAGGCCTCGTCAGCTCGGGCCTGAAAGACGGCCGCACCGGCTGCACGGATCTCGGCCAACGTCGGGCTTCCGGTCGCGGCCGCGAGGTCACGCAACAGGAGTAGGTCTACAACGTCGCGGGCACGATCGTTGATGGAGTCCGGCGGTTTATGAGGATCGGAAACCGCGTGAATCTTCTGCGCGATCTGGAAGCGCATGGCGATCCCCACGAGGGTGTCGGGGTCCGGCAGGCCAAACCCGCTCAGTGGCGGCGGCTCGATGGACTCGAAGTCCTCGCCGATTCCTGACTCGTCGGGTGAGACCTCGAACTGGATGCGCCTCCAGGTGACACCTCGGAACTCAATGATGATGTCGAACCGGCGTGGCTTGATGATCCTGGTGGGAACGTTGATGACCTCGACCTCTCCCCGGCGCAACATGAGAGGTCCCCATGGCTCGGCCAGCGCGTCCTCCAAGGCCAGAAGAAACGCGTCCAGGTCACCGCGGACGAGCCCGTCGACATCCTTGGTGGTTCGGGCGGTCGCGGGCAAGCGATGCTGCAGCAGGGTGCCGCCCTTGAGGAGGAACAGCTGCCTGCCGTCGACGTCGATTGCGCGTTGAACACACGCGACGGCGACCGACGAAGCCACGAGCCAGCCAAGCCTGCCTCCCTTGGCCTCCGCGCCGAGTTTGCCTTCGGCCTGGGCAATCCAGTTGTTCAGGACGGTCATCGACGCAGGCTGCTTCGTCTTCGGCTTCAGCGTGTGCAGCAGATCGGCCAGCCGGGAGCCGATACGGTCATCGCCCATCGCGAGCTTCCAATGCCCTGGCCAACTCGTCACGCTCGGCGGTCCTCAGATAGCCCTGGACGTGCCCCCGCTCGAGTGCCTGCCGCAGCAGGTAGGTGGGTGTGCCGTAGGCGATGCACTGGGCAACCGCTGTCGCCGCCGTGACGGTGGGAATCTCCTGCCACCAGCCGATTTGCGCTGGCGTGAGGTCCTCCTGGTGGATCACGTAGTCCTCGCCACCCGCACGGCGCAGCCGCCGGTGCTTGGCGACGGTGACGTGGATACGGTTCGGGTTGACGTCGCTGATGCCATAGGCGTCCAGCGCGGTCTCATGGCTCAGACACGCCTCCGGTGCTCGCGTCCACAGCACGGCAAGCATGTAGGGGTCGTACTGACCGACCGGGTACTGCGGGAAACGGTAAACCCCATGCGCAACACGTATCAGCGTGCCCCGCTGCACAAGCATCTGCAGCGCACCCTTGCCCACACCCAGATCTGCAGCCTGCTGAGCAGTTACGAACCCGAGCTGCGTGGTCGCAACCTCCCAGAGCTCGTCTCGCGCGAGCGGCTTTGTTGGCATGGCAAAAGTATAACGAAATCGTGATACTATTGCCACCTAGCTCCGGGGCATTCGTGCCTTAACTATTTCTGGCAAGACGGTGCCTGGAATTCGACACGGTAGACAGCTCCCTTCGCGCCGTAACCTCACCGTTGCAGGGGCGGCTACCCAACTCGGATCACATCACGTGACCCTCGAAGCCCCTGCCGCCGGCCAGCTCCCTCAGCAGATAACGACCTGCTCGCACCGCACCCCGTCCTACACGTTCATCCCACCGAGTTCCGCTACACCGGGAAGGCCGATCCGAGCGCCCGGGCGGAATGGCCGAGATCTACCGAGCACTGATCGCCGATGAAGCTCGGCTCACACAGATCGTTGCCGACGTCCTTGCCGCTCACACTGACGGTGCCAAACATCCTCGTTCTCACCACGTGGGTCGACACCTCAACGAGATTGCCGATCGACTCCGCGATGCTGGAAAGTCAGTCGTCGTGCCGAGCGGCCAACTGAAGGCACGCCAACGCCGCGAGGTGTCCGAACAACTCGCCAACCACGCCGCCGATACCGAGCCCTTGCTAATCGTCGGCACCAGTTCGTTCATCGGCGAGGGATTCGACTGCCCTGCACTGGACACGCTTTCCTCGCGCCCCAATCACCTTCAAGAACCGACTCGTCCAATACGTCGGGCGCATCATCCGACCCCGCCCCACCAAGACCACCGCGACCGTGCACGACTATCACGACGAACTCACCCCAGTAATCGCCTCATCACTACGAAAACGCGCACCCGGCTACACCAAACTGGGCTTCCCCAGACCCCAGAAACTGGTCCGATAAGCGTCGCCGGCCAGCAGGGCAGGCGACCCAGCGATCACAGGATCATTCGTCGCCATTGACAGCTTCCGAGGACTTTCTCCGCCGATGTAGCAACCCCGATCGGTTGCCCAAACTCAGCCCGTGTCGGCCGCTACCAGGAAGATTCGAGAGCGCTTAGAAGCATCAGCAAACGCCGATGTTCACAAATCCGTTCACAAACGGCATGAAAATGACCCCAGAGGTCACACCTCTGGGGTCATTTCCGCTGGTAGCGGGGACAGGATTCGAACCTGCGACCTCTGGGTTATGAGCCCAGCGAGCTACCGAGCTGCTCCACCCCGCGTCGGGTAACCGCAAGGCTACCCAAGGCGCGGGTGCACTTCCAAATCGTGCGGTCACCGCAGCGGGTGAATCCGCTCACGGCTGAATCCAAGCGGCGCGTCCGGCGCAAACGCGCACGCTCGCCCCGAAAGGGTTGCTAGCTGGTGCTCTGGTATTTGTTCACCGCGTCGTCGAGGCGCTGCAGCGCCTCACCGAAGTCACCGAAGTCACCGCCTGACTGCGCTTGACGCAGCGCATCCAACGCCTCGTTGACCTCTTGCAGCGCAGCAGCTTTGGCCGACGACAGTTGGGTGGGCACGCCCGGCGACGCCGCCGCCGGCGGCGAGGTGGGCGCTGGGGCTTCCGGCGCCCGGCCCTGTTGGTTGGCGTTGGCCGGAGGCTGCGCGGCCTGCGGCTCACCGTCGGTGGGCGTCGCTGCCGGGGGCGCACTACTACCGGGCATCGGCGCAGGCCCCGTCGCGGTGGCGTCGGCGCCCGGTCCGAACAGTTCGGTGAGCGCGTCGCGCACCGTGGGGCCGTATCCGACCTTGTCGTTGTACATCATCGCGACCCGGATGAGGCGGGGATACGTCGACGCCGCATCGCTGCTGCCCGGCGAGGCGTACACCGGCGCCACGTAGAGCAACCCGCCCTGAACCAGCGGCAGCGTGAGCAGGTTGCCCCACCGGATGCGGTTCTGGTTGTCGCGTCCGATGACGCCGAGGTCCTGGCTGACCGCTGTGTCGGTGCTGATCGCGTTGAACGCCAGCTTCGGACCGTTGACCTGACCCGGAACGGTGAGCACCGTCAGCTTGCCGTAGGTCTCGGGGTCAGAGCTCGCGCTGATATAGGCGGCGAGGAAGTCGCGGCGGAACCGGTTCATCGCGGTCGTGAGCTGGAACGACGCCGAACTGTCATTGGCCGCAAGGTCTCTGGCCACGATGTAGTACGGCGGCTGGAAGCTGCTGGCGGTCGGGTTCGGGTCCAGCGGGACGTCCCAGAAGTCCGACGTCGAGAAGAACGTCACCGGGTCGTCGACGTGGTACTTGGCCAGCAACGCGCGCTGCACCTTGAAAAGATCTTCGGGGTACCGCAGGTGCTGGCGCAGCTCGTCGGAAATCTCGCTCTTGGGCTTCACCGTGTCCGGGAAGACCTTCATCCACGCCTGCAGCACCGGGTCCTGCTCGTTTTGGGCGTACAACGTGACGGTGCCGTCGTAGGCATCGACGGTCGCCTTGACCGAGTTGCGGATGTAGGACACCTGCTTGTCGGGTGGCAACCGGTTGAAGGCCACCTCGTTGGAATCCGCGGTGGCGCTGGACAACACCGTGGACTCCGAATACGGATAGTTGTCCAGGGTGGTGTAGCCGTCCACGATCCACACCATGCGTTCGTTGACGATCGCCGGGTACACGGTGGTGTCGGTGGTCAACCACGGGGCGACCGCCTCCACCCGGTCGGCGGGGTCGCGGTTGAACAGAATCTTGCTGTTCTCACCGATCACGTTGGAGAACAAGAAGTTCCGTTCAGCGAACTTGGCGGCGAACAGCGACCGGGCCAGCCAGTTCCCCACCGGAACGCCGCCGCTGCCGGTGTAGGTGTAATTGCGCGTCTCGGTGCTGGTCTCGAAGTCGTACTCCCTTGGCGGGCCGTTCTCCCCGACGATCGCGTAATCGGCCGGGGTGTTGGCGATCACCGGGCCGTAGTAGATACGCGGCTGCTCCAGCGGCGCAGGGCCCTGGTTGATGATGCCGTCCGGGCCGACCGCGTTGACGAGGAACTCCGGATAGCCGCCGTTCTGGTTGGGGTCGTTGGCGATGCCGCGCACGGTGTTGGCAGGTGAGGCGATGAAGCCGTTGCCGTGGGTGTACACCGAGTGGCGGTTGATCCAGTCGCGCTGGTTGTCGATCAGCCGGTCGGGGTTGAGCTCCCGGGCGGCGACCACATAGTCCCGCAGGTTGCCGTCGGGCCCGGTGTAGCGGTCCATCGCCAACTGATCGGGGAAGAAGTAGAAGTTCTTACCCTGCTGGAACTGGGTGAAGGCCGGGCTGACGATGGTCGGGTCCAACAGCCGGATGTTGGATGTGGTGGCCCGGTCGGCGGCCACCTGCTGAGCCGTCGCCGGCGCGTCGCCGCTGTAGCTGCGGTAGGTGACCACCTCGTCGGTCAGACCGTACGCCTGTCTGGTGGCGGCGATACTTCGGCCGATGTATTCGCTTTCCTTCTGCGCCGCATTGGGTTTGACGCTGAACTGCTCGACGATCAGTGGCCAGCCGGCCCCGACGATCAGCGAGGACAGCAGCAACAGCACCACACCGATGGCCGGAATGCGCAAGTCGCGCAGCACGATCGCGGAGAACACCGCCGCGGCACAGATCACCGCGATCGCCATCAGGATCAACTTGGCCGGCAGCACCGCGTTGATGTCGGTGTACCCGGCTCCGGTGAACGGTTTACCGGCGCGGGTGTGGCTCAACAGCTCGTAGCGGTCGATCCAGTACGCCAGGGCCTTCAGCAGCATCAGGATGCCCACCAGCGAGATGAGCTGGATGCGGGCCGAGCGGCTGAGCGCGCCGGTGCGACCGGATAGCCGGATACCGCCGAACAGGTAGTGGCCCAACAGGTTGGCGATGAACGCCAGGAACGCCGCGACGAACAGATAGTTCAGCACGAGCCGGTAGAACGGCAGGTCGAACGCGTAGAAGCCCAGATCCTTGCCGAACTGCGGATCGGTGACACCGAAGTCACCGCCGTGCAGGAACAGCTGCACAGTCTCCCACTGCCCCAGCGCGAAGAGCCCGGCGAACACGCCGATGAGCGCGGGCACGCCGATGCCGACGAGCTTCAGCCGGGTCATCACCGCGGTGCGGTACCGGGCCACCGGGTCGTTGGGGCCGTCGGTCGGAACGAACACCGGCCGGGTGCGATACGCCAGCGCCAGCCCGGCGAACACGATCGCCCCGATCAGCAGCGTCACCACCAGGAACAAGATGAACTGGGTGAACAGCACCGTGGTGAACACCGAGCGGTAGCCCAGTTCACCGAACCAGAGCCAATCGATATAGGTGTCGATCAACCGTGGCCCGATCAGCAATAGCAGCACCACCACCACGCCGATCGCGATGAGAATCCGGCTACGTCGTGTCAGCGCGGGCATCCTTGCCGCGGGCCGCATACCCACTCGTCAAACTCCAGTCTTGCCGATCTCACACGTCGCCACCCGACGTCAGAACAACTGTACGCATGCGCTGCGAGCGCACGATTCAGCAGTGGGGACGTTCGCCATCAGCGGAAAGTGCCTCCAAGGCATCCACTGCCGTCGTGAGGGTGTCCACCTTGACCAGTTCCAGGCCCTCCTGGGGTGCCGATTTGGCCTCCGCGCAGTTCTCGGCGGGCACCAGAAACACCGTCGCACCCGATTCCCGGGCGGCCAGCATTTTGTGCGTGATGCCGCCGATCGCCCCGACGTGGCCGTCGCCGGTGATCGTGCCCGTCCCGGCGACGAATTGGCCGTCGCTGAGATCTCCCGGGGTGAGCTTGTCGACGACGGCGAGGCTGAAGATCAGCCCGGCCGACGGTCCGCCGATGTTGGCCAGGTTGAAGTCGATGGAAAACGGCGCCCACGGCGCGTCGAGCACGCCGATGCCCAGGTAGCCCTGCTCGCCTTCGGGGTGCTCACCCATCGTGATGGTGGCCTCGCCGGGTGGGCCGTCCTTGCGCCGGTAGTCCAGCACGACGGTGTCACCGGGTCTGGTCTCTTTGATCAGCGCCTGGAACTCCTCGAGGTTGGCCACCGGCTCACCGTTGACCCCGTCGATCGCGTCGCCGTCTTCAAGCTTGCCTGCCGACGGGCCGGGATCGTTGACGTTCTCCACCGTGACGGCCATCGGGTAATCCATGTAGAGCAGCGCGGCGTATTCGGCACTGCGCTCGGAGCGGCGAAAGTCGGTGGTGTTGGCTTCGTTGATCTCCTCGCGCGTTTTGCCGGGGGGATAGACCAGTTCGCGGGGCAGAAGTTGTTCGCGCCCCGACAGCCACAGCACCAGCGCCTGACCGAGGCTCAGCCCGTCGCGTTGGGAGACGGTGGTCATGTTCAGCTGTCCCGAGGTCGGGTACACGTCGGCGCCTTCGATCTGCACGACCGGCTCCCCGTCGACCTCGCCGAGCGTGTTGAACGTCGGCCCCGGCCCCAGCGACACGAAGGGCACGACCACCAGCGACACCAGCACCCCGAACACCAGGATCGGGACGAGGGCGACCAGCAACGTCAGAATCCGCCTGTTCACGTCGCCCAATCTAAAGGTTGCCCCATGAGCACCCCGGACCGCGACCGTCGTCGCGGGGTGTTCGCTGAGCGCGTGACCTGCCCAACGACAGAGCGCGACGCTGGTGAGTACGGTTGAGGGCATGGCTGACCCGCCTTTTGGCTTCTCTGCCGGTGACTCGGCCGGCGACGACCCGGAGCGCGACAAGCGCAAGAACGACCCGGACGCCGGTTCGGGCGATCCGTTCGGGTTCGGCGGATCCGAGTTCGACATGTCACAGCTCGGCCAGATCTTCAGCCGGCTCGGCGAGATGTTCAGCGGTGCAGGCGGCGCGATGGCCGGCGGCAAGACGTCCGGTCCGGTGAACTACGACCTGGCCCGTCAGCTGGCCACCAACCAGATCGGGTTCGTCGCACCGATCCCCGAATCGACCAGCGCAGCCGTGCGCGACTCCGTGCACCTCGCCGACACCTGGCTCGACGGCGCGACCGCGCTGCCCGCAGGCGCCACCAAGGCGGTGGCGTGGACACCCAGCGACTGGCTCGACAACACGCTGGAGACGTGGAAACGGCTGTGCGACCCGGTTGCCGAACAGATCTCCACGGTGTGGGCCTCGGCGTTACCCGAAGAAGCCAGGAGCATGGCCGGTCCGCTGCTGTCGATGATGGCGCAGATGGGCGGCATGGCGTTCGGTTCCCAGCTGGGCCAGGCGCTGGGCAAGCTCTCCCGAGAAGTGTTGACCTCCACCGACATCGGGCTTCCGCTCGGCCCCAAGGGCGTCGCGGCGCTGATGCCGGATGCGGTCGAGTCGCTGACCGAGGGCCTCGAACAGTCGCGCAGCGAGGTCATGACGTTTCTGGCCGCGCGGGAAGCCGCGCACCACCGCCTGTTCAGCCATGTGCCGTGGTTATCCAGCCAGCTGCTCAACACCGTCGAAGCGTTCGCCAAGGGCATGAAGATCGACATGACCGGGATCGAGGAGCTCGCGCAGGGCTTCAACCCGGCATCGCTGGCCGACCCCGCGCAGCTCGAGCAGCTGCTGAACCAGGGCATCTTCGAGCCGAAGGCGACGCCGGAGCAGACGGCAGCCCTGAGCCGGCTGGAAACGCTGCTGGCGTTGATCGAGGGCTGGGTGGAGACCGTCGTCGCCGACGCGTTGCGCGACCGGCTCCCCGGCACATCTGCGCTCTCGGAGATGCTGCGCCGGCGGCGCGCCACGGGCGGTCCGGCCGAGCAGACCTTTGCCACCCTGGTCGGGCTGGAATTGCGTCCCCGCAAGCTGCGGGAGGCCGCGACGTTGTGGCAGCGGCTGGCCGAGGCCGTCGGCGCCGACGCGCGCGACGCCGTGTGGCAGCACCCCGACCTGCTGCCCACCGCCGAGGACCTCGACGAACCCGCAGGTTTCATCGACCGGATGATCGGCGGCGACACCAGCGGAATGGACAGCGCCATCGCGGAAGCGATCGCCGATCTGGAAAAGCGCTCCGAGGACGACGGCGACCACCCCACCAGCTGAGCCTGTGGATAACCCGCGGGGGTTTTGACGCCCGCTGTGGCAAAGTCCGTCGCTATGCGGGCCTACGCGCTCAACCCGACGACGCCGGTCTTGCTGCGACCCGACGGCGTCGTGCAGGTGGGCTGGGATCCGCGCCGCGCGGTCGTGGTGCGGCCACCATCGGGAATGAGCCCCACCGCGCTGGCCGAACTGCTGCGGCGGCTGCAGTCGGGCGCCACTCTGGATGAGGTCCAGCGGCTCGCTGACGGTGTGGAACCGACCGAGATCGCCGACCTGCTCACGTCGTTGGTCGACGCCGGCGTTCTGATCAGCACGGCGCGCCGACGCACCCGCGCCGCGTCGGTGCGTATCCACGGCAGCGGACCCCTTTCGGACCTGCTTTCCAGCGCGCTGCGCTGCTCGGGCGCCCGGGTCACCCACAGCACCCGCAACACCGCCGGCGCGCCGTCCGAACCGACCGATCTGGCGGTGCTGTCCGATTACCTGGTGGTCGACCCGCGGGTGGTGCGCGATCTGCACGACGCCGGGATCGCGCACCTGCCGGTGCGGGTGCGCGACGGCGCCGGCCTGGTCGGACCGCTGGTGATCCCCGGCGTGACAAGCTGTTTGGGATGTGCTGACCTGCACCGCAGCGACCGCGATGCCGCCTGGCCGGCCGTCGCGGCCCAGCTGCGCGACACCGTCGGCACCGCGGACCGGGCCACCGTCCTGGCGACCGCGGCGCTGGCGCTCAACCAGGTCGACCGCGTCATCCGCGCGGTCCGCGAGGAACGCAGCACAGACGAGCCGTTGCCGACCCTGGACACGACGCTGGAGTTCGACGTGAACGTGGGTTCGGTGGTCACGCGCCGCTGGTCACGGCATCCGCGATGCTCATGTTGAAAACGCTTGATGCCAACTTGTTGCCGTGCGCCCATCGCCGTCAGGGATGATGGTCTGGTGAGTGACATCAAACGGGGCCGTGCGGCTCGCAACGCGAAGCTGGCGAGCCTTCCCGTCGGCATGGCGAGCCGGGCCGCGCTCGGCTTCGGCAAGAGGTTGACCGGCAGGTCCAAGGACGAGGTCAACGCCGAGCTGATGGACAAGGCCGCCCAGCAGCTGTTCACCGTTCTCGGTGAGCTCAAGGGCGGCGCCATGAAGGTCGGTCAGATGCTGTCGGTGATGGAGGCCGGCGTTCCCGAACAGTACGGCAAGCCCTACCGCGAAGCGCTGACCAAGCTGCAGCGCGAGGCACCGCCGCTGCCCGCCGCCAAGGTGCACCGCGTGCTGGATATGCAGCTGGGTACCAAATGGCGCGAGCGGTTCTCGTCGTTCGACGACACCCCGGTGGCGTCGGCCAGCATCGGCCAGGTACACAAGGCCGTGTGGGCCGACGGTCGTGAGGTCGCGGTCAAGATCCAGTATCCGGGCGCTGACGAGGCGCTGCGCGCGGACCTGAAGAGTATGCAGCGGATGGTCAAGGTGCTCAAGCAACTTGCGCCAGGCGCCGACGTGCAGGGCATCGTCGACGAACTCATCGAACGCACGGAGATGGAACTCGACTACCGGCTGGAAGCCGACAACCAGCGTGCGTTCGCGAAAGCCTATGCGGGACATCCACGTTTCGTCGTGCCCCGCATCCTGGCCAGCACGCCCAAGGTGGTGATCCAGGAGTGGATCGACGGCATCTCGATGTCGGTGATCATCAGGGAGGGCACGCAGGAACAACGAGACACCATAGGCACCAGGCTTTTCGAGTTCACCTACGACGCGCCTCGGCGGCTGGAGATCATGCACGGCGACGCGCATCCCGGCAACTTCATGTTGATGCCGGAGGGCAAGATGGGCGTCATCGACTTCGGCGCTGTCGCCCCGCTGCCCGGCGGTATCCCACCCGAGCTCGGCATGGCCACCCGCTTTGCCATCGCCAAGGACTACGAGAACCTGCTGCCGGTCATGGAGAAGATCGGGTTCATCCAGAAGGGTGAGCAGGTGTCGACCCGAGAACTCGACGAGATGCTGCGGCCCTATGTGGAACCTCTTCAGGTCGAGGTCTTTCACTACACCCGCAAGTGGTTACAGAAGATGACGATGGCCGACATGGATCGGTCGGTGGCCCAGGTCCGCACCGCCCGACAGATGGACATCCCAGCCGCGCTGGCGATTCCGATGCGGGTGATCGCATCCAACGTCGCGATCTCGTGTCAGCTGGACGCCCGCATCCCGGCCAGAAGGCTTGCCACCGAACTGATTCCAGGTTTCGCCGACGAATAGCGCTTAGGTCCGCCGAGACTGGCGGTTCAGGCTGCGGCCGGGTTGTTCTCGGTGTTCTTTCGGGGCCGGCCACGCGGACGTTTGCGCGCGATGACGGTGCCGCGCTCGAAGATCTCGCCGCCCCACACACCCCACGGCTCTTGACGTTTTAGAGCGGCGGCTAGGCATTCGCGGCGGATCGGGCAATCCGCGCACAGCTTCTTGGCGCGTTCGAGGTCGACGGGGTTCTCGGCGAACCACAGGTCGGGGTCGCCGATATGACACGGCACCGCCAGCATCGTCTTGTTCCGGCATGTCTGGCTCGACATGTCTGTCCTCTGCTTCCTGGTCGAGGGTTTCGCATCTGTCTCTTGATGGATCTGTGACCAGGCCTTCGAGCGATTCCCGAAAATAGAACTGGCCACGGATCCGGGGACTGCGGTTCCGTGGCCTTTTCGGCGAAATCGAAGGGTTCTCCTAGAGGGGACCCCGATCCACGGAGGATGCAGTCGCGGCGGCGGCGCGGCGCTTACGCGGCGGCGTAATAGCGGCAGCGGCACCCGCGGCGCCGACGTGCGCGGCGGCGGGATGCGCCGTGGGGACGGCGACCTGGAGGGTCCGCGACATGCCGGCAACGCCCGCGACATGGCCTACGCCGGTGAATGCGTTGATGCTCGCCATGATCTCGACACCCTCCTCTCGCACGATGAATTACACAACAGGTGTGCGATCTTGAGATTAAGGGTAGCAGCGGAATCGCACAATCAAATTTTTGACCTGCGGTTTTGGCGCGATTTTTACGACGGTTGGCCGTGCCCGATATCGCCGGCCGGCCGGCTCCGGCCCTTGACCAATGCGAGAACGTCGGGGCCGTACTGCTCGAGCTTTCGTGCGCCGATCCCGGGAATCGCGACCAGCGCCGCGTTGTCGGCGGGCAGCGTCTCGGCGATGGCGATCAACGTGTTGTCGGTGAACACCACATAGGCGGGCATGTCCATCTCCTTGGAGACCCGTGACCGCCAATCCTTGAGCTGCCCCAACAACTCGTCGTCGATATCGGAAGCGCAGGTTTCGCAGCGGCGCAACATGATTGCCGGCGGCGTAGTGAGCGTGCTGTTGCAGACGCGGCAGCGCGGGGTTGCGCCGCGAGACCGGCGGGGACGGGACGGGGTCGCGTCGGCCGATGACTGCGGCGCGATGCCGTTGAGGAAACGTGACGGTTTGCGGCTCTGCCGGCCCCCGGGGCTGCGTGACAGCGCCCAACTGAGCGCCAAATGCACACGGGCGCGGGTGATTCCGACATAGAGCAGACGTCGTTCTTCTTCGACCGGTTCGCTGTCGGGACCGTGGGCCAGCGCGTGCGAGATGGGCAGTGTGCCGTCGGCCAACCCGACCAGAAACACCGCGTCCCATTCCAGGCCCTTGGCGGCGTGCAGCGACGCCAACGTCACGCCCTGGACGACGGGCGGGTGCCGCGCGTCGGCGCGCTGGCGCAGTTCGGTGAGCAGGGTGCGCAGATCCAGCGAGGGGCGCTGGGCGACTTCTTCGTCGACGAGTTCGGCCAGCGCTGTCAGCGCCTCCCAGCGGTCACGCGCCTTGGTGCCGGCCGGCGGTTCGGCGGTGAGCCCGAGCGGTTCGAGCACGGCGCGGACGATGTCGGGCAGCGGGGCTTGTTCTTGTCCTTGGTCTGCGACACCGCGTTCGCCTGCGCGCTGCAGCGCCACCAACGCCTGGCGGATCTCCTGACGGCTGAAAAAGCCCTCGCCGCCGCGAACCTGGAACGGGATTGCCGCCTCGGTCAGCGCTTCCTCATACACCTCGGACTGCGCGTTGATCCGGTACAGCACCGCGATCTCGGCAGGTTCGGTGCCCGACTCGATGAGCCGCTTGATGCTCTTGGCCACCGCGACGGCCTCGGCGAGCTCATCGGGGTGTTCGGCGAACGTCGGCTTCGGCCCGGGGGCGCGCTGGCCGACGAGGTGCAGCTTGCTTCCGGCCATCCGGCCGCGGGCGCCGGCAATGACCCGGTTGGCCAGCGACACGACCTGCGGGGTGGAGCGGTAGTCGCGTTCCAGCCGGACGACGGCCGCGTCGGGGAAGCGCCGCGAGAAGTCGAGTAGGTAGCGCGGGGTGGCGCCGGTGAAGGAGTAGATGGTCTGGTTGGCGTCGCCGACGACGGTGAGGTCGTCGCGTTCGCCGAGCCAGGCGTCGAGGACCCGCTGCTGCAGGGGTGTGACGTCCTGGTACTCGTCGACGACGAAACAGCGGTACCGGTCGCGGAACTCCTGGGCCACCGCGGCGTCGTTCTCGATCGCAGCCGAGGTGTGCAGCAGCAGGTCATCAAAGTCCAGCAGCGCGGTCCCGTCGCGGCGTGCTTTGAGCGTCTCGTAGCCGGCGTAGACGGTCGCGATCTTCTCCGCGTCGAACGGAATGTCGCGACCCGCTGCGGCCACGGCCGCGCCATAACCCTCTGGGCTGATCAACGAGCCTTTGGCCCACTCGATTTCACCGGCGAGGTCGCGAACGTCGTCGGTGCTGGTCTGCAGCCCGGCGCGGTTGGCGGCCTGGGCGACGACGGCGAATTTGGTGTCGAGCAGCTGCCACGACGTGTTGCCGACCACTCGCGGCCAGAAGTAGGACAGCTGGCGGCGCGCCGCGGCGTGAAATGTCATCGCCTGCACGGCTTCGGCGGAGACACCGGCCCAGTCCGCGCTCAGGGCGCGCAGCCGGCTGCGCATCTCCCCCGCGGCGCGCTGGGTGAACGTCACGGCCAGTACCTGCCCGGGCGCGACGTGTCCGCCCGCGACGAGGTGGGCGATGCGCCGGGTGATAGTGCGGGTCTTGCCGGTGCCCGCGCCGGCGAGCACGCAGACCGGACCGCGGGCGGCGAGCACGGCCTCGCGTTGCTCCTCGTCGAGGTCGTCGACAACGCGCAACGAATCGACCTCTACCGACATGCGGTCCATCTTGGCAGGGTGCGGTGACAAATCCGGGACGGCGGCGGGCATGTTGGGCGGATCGGCTACGTTGAAAGGCGTTATGAGCGCTGCAGACAATCCTCGGGTGACCATGTACACCACGTCGTGGTGTGGCTACTGCTTTCGGCTGAAGAAGATTCTGCATTCCGAGGGCATCGAGTTCACCGAGGTCGACATCGAAAACGATCCCGGGTCGGCGCAGTTCGTGGCGTCGGTGAACGGCGGGAACCAGACCGTTCCGACGCTGAAGTTCCCCGACGGGTCCACGTTGACCAACCCCAGCGCCAAGGACATCAAGGCCAAGCTCGCGGGCTAGCAGACCCCCGCCCGCGTCCGTCGCACCCACGCACCCGCGCCGAGATTGACGAAATGGCGAGGTTTACTCGCGCTTTCCCGCCCGTTTGTCCCTTTGGGCGACGGCAGTCACCCCTCGGCGGCCCAGGATTCGATGATCTCCCTGGCGATCGAGATCGAGCCGGGCAGCAGCAGCCGCGACGACGAGTCGCTGCTCCAGTCCCCGGCGTCCAGCGCCTCGCGAATCTCCGCGCGGGTGAACCAGGCCGCCTCGGCGATCTCGCCGTCGTTGAACGAGAACTCCTGCTCGGGATCTCCGACGGCATGAAAGCCGACCATCAACGACCGCGGGAACGGCCACGGCTGGCTGCCGAGGTACTCCACGTCGGTCACGGTCAAGCCGATCTCCTCGGAGATCTCGCGCACCACACACGACTCGAACGACTCACCGGCCTCGACGAACCCGGCCAGCAGCGAGAACAGCCGCTCCGGCCACATCGTCTGCCTGGCCAGCACCGCGCGGTCATGGCCGTCGTGCACCAGACAGATCACCGCGGGGTCGATGCGGGGAAACTCCTCGTAACCGCTGACCGGGTCGACCCGTGACCAGCCCGCCTTGGCCGGTTTGGTCGGGGCCCCGTTCACGGTGCTGAACTGGGCGCTGTCGTGCCAGTTCAGCAGCGCGGTGGCCGTGGCCAGCAGCTGCGCGCTGACGTCGTCGAAGATCTGCCCGCCCCTGCGCAGGTCGAGCACTTCGGTTTCGACGTCGGGGTCGTCGGGAGGCTCCAGCGCGGCCCGGATCGCCCACACGTGCCTGTCGTCGCCCAGCCTGCCGAGGAAGACGGCGTGCTCCGGTGGCTTGTCGCCCAGGTTGGCGGTGTTGCCCAGCAGCACTTTGCCGCCAGACATCAGCACCTGGTTGCGGCGGTCGACACGCAGCAGCGCCGCGTCGGCCCAGCCGGCGATGGCGGCGTCGACGTCGGTGCGCAGCGCATCGGACCGGTCGGCACCGACCCGGGACAACAGCGGCACGTGGCGCAGCCGGAACCCGCGCGACGTCATCGGTCGGTGTCCGCGCTGCGGATGAACAGCAGCCGGTCACCGAGTTCGAGCGCATCGGCCTCCGGCTCGTCGACGCGCACCAGCTTGTTGTTACGCACGACGCCCAACACGATGTCGCTCTGGTGGCGCGGCGACCCGCCGACCTCCTTGGGGCTGACCTCGCGTTCGGCGATCGCAAAACCGCGGTCCGGGGTCAGCAGGTCCTCCATCATCTCGACCACGCTGGGTGTCTGCACGGCGACGCCGAGCAGCCGTCCCGCCGTTTCGGCGGTCACCACCGTGGAGTCCGCACCGGATTGCTTGAGCAGATGCTCGTTGTCGGTTTCGCGCACGGCGGCAATGATCTTGGCCTTCGGCGCCAGCTCACGCGCGGTGAGCGTGACCAGCACGGCGGTGTCGTCGCGGTTGGTCGCCACGATGATCGCCTTGGCGTGCTGCGCACTGGCTAACCGCAGCACCTCGGAGTCGGTGGCGTTGCCGCGCACGGTGACCAACCCGGCGCTCTTGGCGCGTTCCAGCGCGACCGCGTTCTCGTCGACGACGACAATGTCGGCGGGGGCCACCTCATCGCCGACCATCGCGGCCGCCGCGGTCCTGCCTTTGGTGCCGTAGCCCACGATCACGATGTGGTTGCGCACTTTGTTCCTCCATCGCTGTATTTGGTAGACCTGCCGCGACTGCGTGGTCAGCGTTTCGACCGTGGTACCGATCAGCACGATCAGGAACGCGACCCGCAGCGGGGTGATCACCAGGACGTTGACCAGCCGGGCGCCGGGCGTGACCGGGGTGATGTCGCCGTATCCGGTGGTCGACATCGACACCGTCGCGTAGTACAGGCAGTCCAAGAACGACAGCTGCCCGCCCGTGGCGTCGCGGTAGCCGTCGCGGTCCACGTACACGATCAACACCGCCGCGAACAGCGCCAGGGTGGCGTAGATGACCCGCCGGGTGATACGCCGCACCGGGCTCACCGGGTCGGCCGGGATCTGCACCCTGTCGGTGAGAGCGTGCACCGGCCGGTCGGCCAGGGCGTCGTCGAATCTGCGGAGCCGGCGCCGCAGCCTGCCTTCAGGCATGAAAACCGGTCACCGCTGCAAGTGAGCGCACGCCATTATGTAACCATGACCTCTTTGCCTCCCGAGCTGCAGCAGATGGCCGACCCGGCACCGGCGTACCGGATGGCGGCGATGCTGCTCGGTGTCGGCAGCCTGCACTTTCTGACGCCGCAGCCGTTCGACTCGATCGTCCCGGCCGAACTGCCCGGCAGCGCGCGGTTCTACACCTATGCCTCCGGGGTCGCCGAGCTCGGCACCGCGGCCCTGCTGGCCGCGCCCCGGACGCGTCGCCTCGGGGCGCTGGCCGCCATCGCGTTGTTCGTCTCGGTGTTTCCCGCCAACGTCAACATGGTCCGGCTGTGGTCCCAGGAGCCGAAGAAGCCGCTGGTGATGCGCATCGGTGCGCTGGCCCGGCTGCCACTGCAGATTCCGATGGTGCTGCAGGCGCTCAAGATCTACCGCAACTCCTAGGCGGCACGCGTCTTGAGCAGCGCCGCCAACTCCTCCGCAGCGGGCAGCGGGTCGGGTGCGACGGTGGTTCCCGTCCGCACGTAGTGAAACGCGGCACGCACCGAATCGACGGGGCGGCCGTGCAACTGCGCCCACGCGAGTCGATACACCGCCAGCTGAATCGCCGCGTGCTGCTTGTCTTCCGGGGTCGCGGGCGGGTCACCGGTCTTCCAGTCCACCACCGTCGCACCACCGTCAGCGTCGGCGAACACCGCGTCGATGCGGCCCCGCACCACCCGATCACCGATCACCATGTCGAACGGCACCTCGACGTCGAGCGGGGTACGCGCGGCCCACGGCGATACCGCGAACGCTGCCTGTAGTTCGGCGAGTTCGTCGGCGACGCCGGTGTCGTGGTCGACCGCACCTGGCAGGTCATCGAGGTCGAACAACCGCTCGGCGTGGTAGAAGCGCTGGACCCAGTCGTGAAAGGCTAAGCCCAGCAACGCATGCGGATCGGGTCGAGTCGGAAGTCGTCGCCGCAGCCGCTGGGTGAGCGAGTCCGGGTCGCGGCCGAGCTCGACCATGGCGCTGACCGAGATCTGCGTCGGCAGTGGCGGCGATGCGGGTGGTTCGGCCGCGCGGTCACGTTCGGCCAGTAGCGCGTCGACGTCCGATGCCCAGCCCTCGTCGGCGTCTGCGGCGGTTTCGTCGAATCCGGTCGACATCGCCTGCGCCACCAGCTCGGCGCCCCGGTCGATGTTCCCGCGCCGCGAGCCGCCCGGGTCGGTCGGCCATATCGCCTCGATCACCTTGTCGCGCAGCGGGTTCGGTTCACCGTCGGCGGGAGCCGGGGCCCAGTGCTCGATCACCCCGCACGGCTCGCCGGCCGCGGCCGACTGCTCGATGACGTCTTTGAGTTCGTGCAGGAACTCCGACGGTCCCCGCGGCTTGTTCTCGGTGGCTCCCCAGTGGTGCCCGGACAACAGCAGCGTGTCCTCGGCCCTGGTGAGCGCCACATACAGCAACCGGCGTTCCTCATCGGTGCGACGTTGCTCGAGCAGTTTTTTGTGGTCGAAGATCTTGTCCGACAGTTTCTTCCGATCGGTGACGTCGGAGGTCTCCAACACCGGGACACCGTGGCGCGATGTGGTGGCGCGGTCGCCGCGCAGCAGCGGCGGCAGTTCCCCGGCGTCGGTGAGCCAGGTGCGGGCGGATCCGGTCGACGGGAAAACCCGGCCGCTGAGATGCGGCACCGCCACCACCTGCCATTCCAGCCCCTTGGCCGCGTGCACGGTGAGGATTTGCACGCGGTCTTGGGCGACGGTGACGTCCGCGGGTGCCAGCCCGTCCTCCGCGTCGGCGGCCACGGCGAAGTACGCCAGCAGACCAGGCAGCGTTGCGGCCGGGCGGGCGGCGAAGTCGGCGACCACGTCGGCGAACGCATCGAGGTGCTCGGTGCCCGACCACCCCGCCGAAACCGGCTGACCCGCACGGGCTTCGACATCCACGCCGAGCACCCGACGCACCTCGGCGACCAGGTCGGGCAGCGGATGCGACAGGTGCGCGCGCAGCGCGGTCAACTCGCGGCCCAGCGCCACGATCCGGGCGTACCCGGCCGTCGAATAGGCCGCCGCGGAACCGGGATCGCAGATGGCATCGGCGAGGCAGGCGGCGTCGGCGTCAGACGCCGCCTGCGCGACGATCCGCTCGACGGCTTCGTTGTCGGCGCCTCGAGCGGTGTCGTCGAGGTCGAGCGCGCGTCGCCACAGCGCCGCGACGTCACGTCCCCCCAGCCGCCAGCGCGGCCCGGTGAGCACCCGCATGGCGGCGCTGCCCGCGGTTGGCTCGGCCAGCAGTCGCAGCATGGCCACCACGTCGGCGACCTCGGGCACGTCGAGTAGACCGGCCAGCCCGACCACCTCGACCGGAACACCGCGGGCGCTGAGCGCCTCGGCCATCGGCGCGGCGTCGGCGTTGCGCCGCACCAACACCGCGGCGGTCGGCGTGGCGGCGCCGTCGGCATGCGTGCCGTGGTAGCGCCGCGCGATGTGGTCGGCCACCCACTCCCGTTCGGCCGCAACGTTGTTCAACAGCGCACAGCGGATGGTGCCGGGCTCCGCATCGGGGCGGGGCAGCAGGGTGCGCACCGCGACCGACCGGCGCCGCGCCTGCGTGGAGACGGCGTTGGCCAGGTAAAGCGCACGCGGCGGGTTGCGCCAGCTGGTCCGCAGCTCCAAAGTGGGTGCGGGGGTGCCGTCAGCGCGCGGGAAGTCGGTGGTGAACCGCGGCAGGTTGGTCGCCGATGCGCCGCGCCAGCCGTAGATCGACTGGATGGGGTCGCCCACCGCGGTCAACGCGAGACCGTCGTCGACTCCCCCGCCGAACAGCGAGGACAGCGCTACCCGCTGCGCGTGGCCGGTGTCTTGGTACTCGTCGAGCAGCACCACCCGGTAGCGCTTCCGTAGCTGCTCGCCGATTTGGGGGAACGACGAGGCGAGCCGGGCCGCCGCGCCCATCTGCATGCCGAAGTCCATGACCTTCTCGGCGCGCATCCGCTGGTGCAGCGCATCGATGAGCGGCACCAGCTCGGTCCGTTCGGTCTGGGTCGACAACAGCCGCAGCAGCCACTGGCTGGGCCCGCGGTCGCGCTGGTACGGCCCTGCGGGCAACGTGTGCACCAGTCGCTCCAGCTCGACATGGGTGTCGCGCAGCTGCTCGGTGTCGACGAGGTGTTCGGCGAGTTGACCGGCCAGCCGCAGCACCATCGACGTGATGGCCGCCGGTGTCTTGTCGGTTTCGAGCTCCGGGTGCTCGCACACCACGCGAAACGCCAACTGCCACATTTCGGTTTCGCTAAGCAGGCGGGTTTCGGGCTCGACCGGCAGCAGCAGCCCATGCTCACGCAGAAGGTTGCCTGCGAACGCGTGGTAGGTGCTGATGGTGGCCGGTTCCTGGTAGTCGGCCGTCTCGGCGTCGGGCGCCAAACCGGTTCCGGCCAGCCGGGCCAGCCGGGTGCGAACCCGGCGCAGCAGTTGGGCGGCGGCTTTCCTGGTGAAGGTCAGCCCGAGCACTTCGCTGGGCCTGGCATAGCCGTTGGCGACCAGCCATACCACCCGCGCGGCCATCGTTTCGGTCTTGCCCGCGCCGGCTCCGGCGATGACGACCAGCGGGCCCGCCGGTGCGGCGATGACGGCGGCCTGTTCCTCGGTCGGCGCGAAAAGGCCGAGCCGGTCAGCGAGTTCGGCGGGGCTGTAGTGCGCCGTCATGACCGGCCTCCAGAGATCTGTTGCGCCGGGCACATCGCGCGCACCGGGCAGTGGCTGCAGCCGTCGTTGACGCGTGCGACGAACTGCGGCCCCTGGGTCTGGGCGGCGGCGCGGCGCACGGCCTCACGCCACTGGGCATGCGTGTCCGGCGTCAACGCGTCCTGCTCGCGTTCGGTGGCACCGGCGGCGTTCGGCTTGCCGAGGTAGACAAGTCGGCCACCACCGGGTGAATCACCCTCCGACAGTAGGCCTTCGGCGATCGCGAGTTGGTACATCGCCAGCTGGGCGTGCCGTTGCGCGTCGTCCTTGGTGACCGGGCTCTTACCGGTCTTGAGGTCGACGGCCACGAGCCGGCCTTCACTGTCGCGCTCGATGCGGTCCACCCGGCCGCGTACCCGTACCTGCGGCTCGCCGTCGCCGGCGGGCGCGACCACCCCGTCGACGTCGACCTCGGTACCGACCTCGGTGAACTCGCGGCGTGTCTGGGCCCGCCACTGCAGAAACGTCGACAGCATCGCCTGGTGCCGGGTCAGCTCGTTGTCGGCATGCCAGGCGGCCTCGTAGGGCAGCTTCTCCCAGACCTTTTCCAGTTCGTTGAGCAGCTGGCTCTCGGTCTTGCCCGGGTCGGCCACCAGGGCGTGCAACAGCGAACCGACCGCTGAGCGCACGTCGCGGCCGTCGGTGCCGCCGTGGCGTTCGAGCATCCAGCGCAGCGGGCAATCGGTGAGGATCTGCAGCGTCGACGGCGACAGCGCGACCGTGTGGTCATCGCCGCGCCACAGCGGTTCGTCGGAGGACACCGGTGTCATGGCGTACCACTGCGTCGGATCCGCGCCGGGCACCCCGGCGACGGCCAGCCGCGCCAACTGTGTTGCCGCGCAGGCCCGGACGCGGTGATCGACGGCGTCGTCGGGGGCACACACCACCGCTCGGAGCCGACCGACCAGCGCCGCCGGCGCCAACAGCCGCGGCGCCTTGACCGGTGTGAAAGCGGCCGGGTCGGCGTCGTCGGCCATGGTGGCCAGTTCGTGGCAGAACGAGGACGGCAGCGTCGCGTCGTCGCCGTTGTCGCTGTCGACCGCGGTGACGAGCAACCGGTCGCGGGCGCATCCCATCGCGGCGATCAGCAGCCGGCGCTCCTCGGCCAGCAGCGGCGCCCGGGTGGACAACCCGCGGTCCTCGTCGGTCGCGACACCGTCGAGGACGTCGACCAGCTGCTGGGTGGCCAGCACCCCGCCCCGGGGAACGGTGTTGGGCCACAACCCTTCCTGTACACCGGCGATCACGACGAACTCCCATTCGCGGCCCAGCGCAGCGTGTGCGCTGAGCACGGCGACCGCGTCGACGTCGCGCTCGTCACGCGGGGCGGCCGGCGCGCCGAGGCCGGCCACGTGGTCGATGAGACCGCGCAGCGACGCACCCGCCGTGTGGTTGACGTACTGCTCGGCGACGTCGAACAGCGCGGTGACCGCGTCGAGGCCGCGGTCGGCCTGCGCGCCCGCGGTGCCGCCACGTTCGCTGGCGCTCAGCCATCGGCGCTGCAGTCCGGAGCGGTGCCAGGCCTGCCACAGGGTGTAGCGCGGGTCTTGGCCCTTTTCGACCGTGCGGCGCGCGGCGGTCAGCACAGCGCGCACGCGTCGCATCGAACGCTCCAGGGTGTCGGGCAACGCGTCGGTGCCCTGTTCCAGTGCCGCGACGAGCAGTTCGGTGAGCGGACGCGGAGGCTGGCTGCCGTCGGCGCGGCGCAGACTGCGCCGCAACTGCCGCAGCGACACCGGATCGACCCTGCCGATCGGTCCGGTCACCAACGCAAGCGCCTGGTCGCCGTCGAGCCCGTGTGCGGTAGCCTCGAGCACCGTCAGCAGCGCCTGCACCGCCGGTTGTGCGGCCAACGGTGCGCCCGTTGCGGACATCTCGACAGGTACGCCTGCGCCCTCCAGTGCGCGGGCCAGCGCGGCGCCGAGCCGCGGCACCGAGCGCACGACCACCGCCATCTGCGACCACGGCAGCCCGTCGACGAGGTGGGCGCGGCGCAGCGCGTCGGCGATCAGCGCCGACTCGGCGTGTGATGAGCCGGCGATGCGCACGCTCAGCTCGCCCGGACGTCCGTCGGCGCCCTCGAGGTGGCGGCCCGGGTCGGCACCGGGTAGCCGTCGTGCGGTCGCCGTGATGGTATCGGCGATGGCCGGTGCGCACCGGTGGGACTGCGTCAGTGTGATCGTCGGCTCCTCGCCGCGCAGCAGGGCGGGATCTGCGCCGCGGTAGCCGAACACCGCCTGGTTGGGATCGCCTGCCACGACGGTGAGTTCAGCGCCCGCCGACAGCACCCGCACCAGCCGTGCGGCCTGCGGATCCAGCTGCTGCGCGTCGTCGACGAGGAGCAGTTTCACCCGCGCCCGTTCGCCGGCCAGCAGGTCGGCGTCGGTGGCGAAGGTTTCCAACGCCGCCCCGACGAGCTCCGCCGCGCCCAGGGCGGGGATGGTGGCCTGCGGCGCGGCCATCCCGACCGCGGAGCGCAACAACATGATCTGTTCGTAGGCCTGGGCGAACTGCCCTGCGGCCAGCCATTCGGGACGACGCGCACGGCGCCCGATACGTTGCAGTTCAACGGGATCCACGCCGCGCTCGGTGCAGCGCGCCAGCAGGTTGCGCAACTCGGTGGCGAATCCGGTGGTGCCCAGCGCCGCACGAAGATGCGGCGGCCAGGCGACCGCCGACGTGTCGCCGTCCTCGAGATCGCCGGCGAGGAGTTCGCGGATGATGCCGTCCTGCTCGGCGCTGGTGATCAGCCGCGGCGGCGGGTCGCCGTTGCGCTGCGCGGCCAACCGCAGCACCGCGAAGGCATAGGAGTGCATGGTGCGCACCAGCGGTTCACGCACGACCGCGCGTTCACCGGCGCCCAGCAGCGCCGCGGTGACGGCGGCCCTGGTTTCGACTCGGAGCCGGGCCGAACCCGTCAGCAGCAGAACACTTTCCGGATCGAACCCGGCGGCAATGTGCGCGGCGGCCGTTCGGATCAGCAGCGTGCTCTTACCGGTGCCCGCGCCGCCGATGACGCGGACCATCCCGCGCGTGCCCGGTTCAGCGAGCGCGGCCGGTGTCAGATCGGTGTGCGGTGCGGACATGCCCCGAATAACACCATGGGGGTCTGACAAATCGCGGTCGGCGCTGGTGGCAGCATCACATCTGTGACCGCCGACCTGTATGTGCACCGGTATGGCCCGGCGCGGCCGACCGACGTTCTGCTACTTCACGGCCTGACCGGGCACGGTCAACGGTGGCAAACGCTGGCGACGCGGCACCTGGCCGAGTTCGCGGTCGTCGCACCGGACCTGATCGGGCACGGCCGGTCGTCGTGGGCGGCGCCGTGGACGATGGATGCCAACGTCGCCGCGTTGACCACCCTCATCGAGGCCGACGGACCCGTGGCGGTGGTCGGGCACTCGTTCGGCGCCGGGCTGGCGTTGAAGCTCGCTGTCGCCCGGCCCGACCTCGTCTCGGCGCTGGTGCTGCTCGACCCGGCCGTCGGGCTCGACGGGGCGTGGATGCGCGACATCGCCGAGAACATGCTCGCCTCCCCCGACTACACCGACCGCGCCGAAGCCCGCGCCGAGAAGGCCAACGGCTCGTGGGGTGAGGTCGAACCGGCCGAATTGGACCGCGAACTCGACGAGCACCTCGTCGCGCTACCCAACGGGCGAGTGGGATGGCGGATCAGCATCCCGGCCATGATGGCGTACTGGAGCGAGTTGGCCCGCCCGGTCACGTTGCCGCCCAAGGAAACACCGACCACGTTGGTGCGCGCTGCCCGCACCCGCCCAGCCTACGCCTCCGATGATCTGATCGCGTCGCTGCGCCAACACCTCGGGGACGCATTCACGTGGGCCGAGTGGGATTGCGAACACATGGTGGCCCACGCTCGCCCCGCCGACACGTCGGCGCTGATCCGCGACGCACTGAACCGGCGTTGACAATGGCGGCGGTCACCGAGGAGCAGGTGGAGACCGTACGCGCTTTGGTCGCCGCGATTCCGCCAGGGCGGGTGTCGACCTACGGTGACATCGCCGATGCCGCAGGGCTTTCCAGCGCGCGCATCGTCGGCTGGATCATGCGCACCGACTCGTCGGATCTGCCGTGGCATCGCGTGATCCGGGCATCCGGGCGGCCCGCTGCGCATCTGACGACGCGACAACTCGAGTTGTTGCGCGCCGAAGGCGTGCTGGCCCATGACGGCCGGGTGCCGTTGGGGCAAGTGCGCCACACGTTCTGAGCCGTCGAACGTGGGTTACCGACACGCTCCGCCGCGTGAAAGCGTGCGGGTAACCCACGTTCGCGCCCCGAAACCGAGCGTGAGCCGCCACTACAGGATCAGCCGCACCAACGCGGCCGTCCGCGCCAGCCCGGGAAACGCCGCGGCCGTCGACCGCGGATGCAGCGCATGCACGGCGATGCGGAACATCAAGGCGCGCAACAACATCTGCGGCCATTCCGGCAGCGCGTTCCACCGTTCGATCAGCCCGTCGTCGGCCTCGCCCCATGACAGCGCATCCACGACCGCCACCCCGGCCGCCCACGACGCCGGCCGCCAGTACGGGGTGATGTCGGTGATGCCGGGCGCGGCGGTGCCGGCGAAAAGCACTGTGCCGTAGAGATCGCCGTGAACCAACTGGCTGGGACTCTTGGTCGGCCTGCGCAGCGTCGCGAGCAGGTTGAGCAACTCGATTGACTTCTGGCCGTCGGCGGAGCCGGGCGAAACCCGCGCGCCCGGCGGCAGCGAATGCAACGGACGTTCCTCCCACGCGGCGCGGTCGGCGGCGATGAAGACGTCGACGTCGGCCCACGGCGCGACCGGGGGCTGGGTGAGAAACCGCGGACGTTCCAGTTTGGCGGTCGCTTCGTGTAACCGCACGGCGGCCGAGATCACCTCGTCGTGGCGCGGTTCGGGGCTGCCCGCGACGAACGTGTCGGCGCGCCAACCAGCCACCACATACCGACCGTCGGTGGAGCGCACCGGCCGCGCCAGCCGCACCCCGTCGACGAACAGGGTTTCGCGCACCTTTGCCGACCAGGCGGCGCGGGCGTGATCGGCCACCATCGACAGCACGACTTCGCCGCAGCGCCAGCCGCCCTCCCAACTCGAGCCAAGCGAAACCGGCTCGACGCCGGTCAGCCCGAACGCCGCCAGCACATGATCCGGCGGGCCATCGACTGTCACGAGCTCAGCCTAAGCCGCGCACGGGCAAACCAGGCGTTAGTACATCACCATGTCGGGTTCGAGTTGCTTACCCCACGCGACGATTCCGCCCTGCACGTGCATGGCGTCCGAGAAGCCGGCCTTCTTGGCGATGGCCAGCACCTCGGCCGAGCGCACCCCGGTCTTGCAGTAGAACACCGGCGTGCGGTCCACGGGCAGTTTGGCCAGGGCCTCGCCCGATTCGAAGGCGGTCTTGGGGATCAGCTCGGCGCCCTCGATGCGGTTGATCTCCCACTCGACGGGCTCACGCACGTCGATCAGCGCCAGCGGCTTGCCCGAATCCATCAGCTCGCGAAGCTCCCTCGGGGTGACAGTGGCGTCGGCGGCGGCTTCGGCGGCCGCGTCGGAGACGACGCCGCAGAACTCCTCGTAGTCGATCAGTTCGGTGATTTTCGGGGTGGCCGGGTCCTTGCGGATCTTGATGGTGCGGTAGCTCATTTCCAGCGCGTCGTACACCATCAACCGCCCCAGCAGCGGTTCACCCATGCCGGTGATCAGCTTGATCGCCTCGGTGCCCATGACCGAGCCGACCGACGCGCACAAGATGCCCAGCACCCCGCCCTCAGCGCAGGACGGCACCATTCCAGGAGGTGGCGGTTCCGGGTAGAGATCGCGGTAGTTGAGGCCCTGTCCGTTGGGGGCGTCCTCCCAGAAGACCGAGATCTGGCCCTCGAAGCGGTAGATGGAGCCCCACACATACGGTTTGCCCGCCAACACCGCGGCGTCGTTGACCAGATAGCGGGTGGCGAAGTTGTCGGTACCGTCCAAAATCAGGTCGTACTGGGAGAACAGGTCGACGGCGTTGTCCGGTTCGAGGCGGAACTCATGCAGCCGCACCTCGAGTAGCGGGTTGATCTCGAGGATCGAGTCGCGTGCGCTCTTCGCCTTGGACCGACCGATGTCGGACTGCCCGTGGATGACCTGGCGCTGCAGGTTGGATTCGTCGACCTCGTCGAATTCGACGATGCCGATGGTGCCCACCCCAGCCGCGGCCAGGTACAGCAGCGTCGGCGAACCCAGCCCACCGGCCCCGATCACCAGCACCCGGGCGTTTTTCAGCCGCTTCTGCCCATCCACCCCCAGGTCCGGGATGATCAGATGACGGCTGTAGCGCGCCACCTCGTCACGCGTGAGTTCGCCCGCCGGTTCAACCAGCGGCGGCAACGGTGTCGACACCGAACTACTCCTTAGGCTGTCCTGCCTTAACAATAGGTCGTACCGCACAACGCGGATTGGGCCGTAGGGCTTCCCGCGGCCTTGGCCAGCGTGCGTGAACTCTGGCTAAACCTCGGCGTGTCGGCCTCTGGGCCCGACCGCGAAGCGCGGGGAACCCGCACGCTCGCGGAAATAAGGAGGGGAAAATCAGGCGATCGGATAGGGCCAGGGGTTGAACCGGCAGGTCTTACCGTCGGGGTTGACCGTGCCGGGGTCGAAGCGCGCCGCGTCGTCGTTGTTGGTGGAGAACGTCTGCTGCATCATGATCGGCGCCAGCTCACCGTTTTCCGGGCACTGCTCGTGACGCTGGTAGCCGATGGCGTGGCCGACTTCGTGGTTGATCAGATACTGCCGGTAGGACCCCACATCGCCCTGGAACGGAATCGCGCCGCGCACCCAGCGGGCCTCGTTTATGAACACCCGTGGCTGGCCGTCGATGTAGGCGGGGTTGTAACAGGACGCCTCGAGTTGGATGTCGTAGCCGCAACCCTCGCGGATCGTCATGGGCGTGGTCAGCGATACCCGGAAATCCGGCTGGACCCCGGAGGCTTCGTCGACGCGGACGAACCCGAACTGGGGGTTGTGCGTCCAACTCTTGGGGTTGGCCAGGGTTTCGGTGACCATCCTGGCGAACCCGTCGTCGCCACCGAACGTCGTGGTGTCGATGCCGTTCTCCACTTCGACGGTGTAGGTGAACACCTTGGCGGTGCCCTCCCCCACCTGTGCGGTGGCACCGGGCACGACGTGCCAGGTCTTGGCGCCGGCCTGGGTGAACGGCCCGCCCGCGGGCAGGATCCCGGTGGGCAGGTTGGCGTCGAACTCGGTCAGACCCTTGGGCGGGGCGCCGATGATGGCGGTGCTGGCCACCCCGATGGTGGGCGGGCCTTGTACCGGGCCTTCGGCCTGCTCGGCAGTGGGCGGCGCGCTGGTCCCGGTGATCGTCTGGTACACGACGACGACGGTCAACGCCATCAGCACCGGCAATGCGTAGGCGCGCCAACCGTAGGTGGACACGAAGCGGCCCAGCCAGGTTTGTTTGCGCACCTGGCGGTGCTCATCGCGGTTGGACCTGATCCGCCCAGACCCCTGGGACAGCGGATCGCGTTGCGCACGTAGTGGCTCGCGCCACTCATTACGCAAAGCGGGCACATCTCCCCGGATCCGCGAGTCCACGCGACGCTCCGAGTCGTGAGTCACCGAATCAGGATGACACAGGCCGAAGCGCAGGCACTTCCGGCGCGCCACCGAAGAAGCCGACGACGGCCTACCACTACGCCTTTGCCGACGGTAGTAGTGTCATTGCCGAAACTGACCGGACGAAGGACATGATGAGCGATCTCGCGAACCCCGCCGCGAGGAAGAACGCACCGTCGGGAAACGGCAACGGACCCAACCGGCGCGGCAACAGGCTGCCACGTGATGAACGTCGTGGGCAGTTGCTCGCTGCGGCAAGCGAGGTGTTCGTCTACCGCGGCTATCACGCCGCAGGCATGGACGAGATCGCTGATCGTGCCGGCGTAAGCAAACCCGTTCTCTACCAACATTTCTCGTCGAAGCTGGAGCTTTACCTGGCGGTGCTGCAGCGCCATGTGGAAAACCTGGTCTCCGGGGTGCGACAGGCGCTGCGCACCACGACCGACAACCGCCAGCGCGTGCGCGCCGCCGTGCAGGCGTTCTTCGACTTCATCGAGCACGACGGCCAGGGCTACCGGCTGATCTTCGAGAACGACTACGTCACCGAGCCGCAGGTTGCCGCGCAGGTCAAGGTGGCCACCGAAGCTTGCACCGACGCGGTGTTCGACCTGATCAGCCACGATTCCGGGCTGGAACCGCACCGGGCCAGGATGATCGCCGTCGGCCTGGTCGCCATCAGCGTCGATTCAGCGCGCTATTGGCTGAACGCCGAGCGCCCGATCTCCAAGGAAGACGCCGTGGAGGGCACCGTGCAGTTCATCTGGGGCGGCTTGTCACACGTGCCGCTTACCCGGTCTTAGCCGGCTCGGCTCCCACTCCGACCCCGAACCCGACGCGGCGCACGTCGGCCGCGCCGATCTCGACGTAGGCGATTTTGGCGGTCTGCACCAGAAAGCGTCGGCCCTTCTCGTCGGTCAGGGCCAGCACACCCGACTGCCGCTCCAGCGCATCGGTGATCAACTTCTCCACCTCGCTGGGCGTCTGTGCGCTGTTGAAGGCCAGCTCACGCGGGCTGTCCATGACACCGATCTTGACCTCCACGCTGCGGACCCTTTCCGTTTCGTCGCACTTGCCGGGACTGTTTGCACCAAGGCTAATGGACGCCGTCGACGCGGTGCCGAGGCGGTGAGTTCGCGGTCAGCGAAGCCCCGTTGAGCGTATTTCGCGCCGCGGCTACAAACGGCGACCGAACCGAGTCCGGACCGTAACCAACACACCGGCCGCCAGACCTCATACGTCACTCTGGCATCGATAGCATCAGCCGGGTATTGCTCGATACGACTTGGGAAAGTCCACATGAACAGGCCTTTTACTGCGCGGTCGCCGTATTCGCTGACCCCGACCGAACGCCGCGGCCACGACGGCGGATCGCCCGTCGACCAGCTCGACTACGACCCTCACTTCGACGCCGGATACCGGCCTGGCTATGACGAGGGGTACGACGAGCACTACGACGACTACGCCGATGAATACACCGACGAGTACGCCGATTTCGAGGACGACGAGGCGCGTATCGACCGGCGCTGGATGTGGGTGGCCGGCATCGCCGGGGCCATTCTGTTCGTCGCCGTCGGCACGACGGGCGTGATCCTCGGCGGTGGGGACAGCGGTTCGGTTACGGCCACTCAGACGTCGACGGCGCCCAGCCCGAGCGCAACCGCGTCCTCGGCCCCGCGCGCGGGGTTGGTTCCCACCCTGCCGCCGGAGACCGTCACCACCGTCACGCCGTCGGCCGAGGCCGCACCAACCGCACAGCCGACCGCACAGCCGGTCGTGCCGCCCACGCAGGCCGTCCCGCCCGCTCAGGCGGCCCCGCCGCCAGCGCCCGCACCGCGCACAGTGACCTATCGGGTGACCGGCAATCGCCAGCTGATCGATCTGGTGACAGTGATCTACACCGACGCGCAGGGCGCGCTGAGAACCGACGTCAACGCGGCGTTGCCGTGGGCCAAGACCATCGTGTTGGACCCCGGTGTGGAGCTCAGCTCGGTCACCGCGACCAGCGTGGCCGGTCAGCTGAACTGCAGCATCACCGACGCGTCGGGTGCGGTGATCGCCGCGCAGAACAACAACACGATCATCACCAACTGCACGAAGTAGCGCGGCGCTGGTCAGGCCAGGCCCAGCTCCTCCATGCGGGCGGCGTGCGTGCGCTGGAGGCGGTCGAAGAACTCGGTCATCTGGCTCAGGCCCTCACCGCTGGCCATCACCAGGTCGACCAGTTCGTCGTGATCGGCCAGCACGAACTGCGCCTGCGTGATCGCCTCACCGAGCAGACGCCGCGACCACAGGGCCAGCCGGTGGCGCTGTTTGTCGCTGGCGGTCACGGCGGCCTGCACTTCGGCGACGACGAACTGTGAGTGCCCGGTTTCGGCCAGCACCGCCCGCACCACGTCGGAGATCTCGTCGGGCAGCGCGTCGGCGATCTCGAGATAGAAGTCGGCGGCCAGTGCGTCACCGACGTAGGTCTTCACCAGCGCTTCCAACCAGGTGCTCGGCGTGGTCAGGCGGTGGTAGTTCTCCAACGCCGACGCGTACTTCGTCATCGCCGGCACTACGTCGACTCCCCTGCGCTGCAACGCATCTCGGAGCACCTCGTAGTGGTTCATCTCGGCGGCGGCCATGATGGCCATGTTGATCCGGCCGCGCAGGTTCGGCGCCATCCGCGCCTCGTCGGTGAGCCGGTAGAACGCGGCCACCTCACCGTAGGCCAGCAGCGCGAACAGTTCGTTGACACCGGGGTGATCCGGGGAGACGCCCGATGACACCGAGGTGGACTTGGGCTCGGGTCCCGGCGGGTAAGTCATGGGCCAAGCCTAAACGCCGCCCGGCGCGCCGACTGCCGGGCGAGGCCGCGCGGGTATGATGGTCGATGGCAGTGGTGCTCACAGCACTTTGGGTTTGCCGCTTCCGAAGAAATGTGCGTGCACGCAGTTGGTCCGCCTACCAGCGCTGGGCCCCGGCAGCAGCTTCGTCGAACTCGTGCGCGCGTGTGGACGCCATGAGGAATGACAAGTGAAAGGCTACCTCGACCGCGTATGACGCATCTCAATCCAACCTTTGCTGAACTCGGAGTTCGTGACGAGATTGTCCAGGCTCTCCGCGAAGACGGCAAAGAACATCCGTTTGCTATCCAAGAACTCACCATGCCGATGGCGCTGGCGGGCGACGATCTGATCGGCCAGGCCCGCACCGGGATGGGCAAGACCCTGGCGTTCGGAGTGCCGCTGCTTCAGCGCATCACAAGCGACGCCGAGCGGCCGCTGTCCGGTATCCCCCGGGCGCTGGTCGTCGTGCCGACGCGCGAGCTGTGCCTACAGGTGTTCAACGACCTGTCGGTCGCGGCCAAGCACCTGCGTGCCGGTGAGCGCAAGTTGACCGTCACGTCCATCTACGGTGGGCGCCCCTACGAGCCGCAGATCGAGGCGCTACAGAAGGGCGTCGACGTCGTCGTCGGCACGCCCGGCCGGCTGCTCGACCTGGCCCAGCAGGGTCACCTGCAACTGGGCGGGCTGTCCATGCTGGTGCTCGACGAGGCCGATGAAATGCTCGATCTGGGCTTTCTGCCCGACATCGAGCGGATTCTCAAGCAGATCCCCGACCAGCGTCAGGCGATGCTGTTCTCGGCCACCATGCCCGACCCGATCATCACGCTGGCCCGCACGTTCATGAACCAGCCGACGCACATCCGGGCCGAGGCCCCCCATTCGGCGGCCACCCACGACACCACCGAGCAGTTCGTCTACCGCGCCCATGCGCTGGACAAGGTGGAACTGGTCACCCGGGTGTTGCAGGCCGAAGGTCGCGGGGCCACGATGATCTTCACCCGCACCAAGCGCACCGCCCAGAAGGTCGCCGACGACCTCGGCGAGCGGGGCTTCAAGGTCGGCGCCGTGCACGGTGATCTGGGCCAGGGTGCTCGCGAGAAGGCGCTCAAGGCATTCCGCAACGGCGAGGTGGACGTGCTGGTCGCCACCGACGTCGCCGCCCGCGGCATCGACATCGACGACGTCACCCACGTCATCAACTACCAGATCCCCGAGGACGAGCAGGCCTACGTGCACCGCATCGGCCGCACCGGCCGCGCAGGCAAGACCGGCGTCGCCGTGACGCTGGTCGACTGGGATGAGCTGCCCCGCTGGGAAATGATCGACAAGGCGCTGGGGCTGGGCTGCCCCGAACCCGCCGAGACCTACTCCAGCTCACCGCACCTGTACGAGGAGCTGGGCATCCCGGCCGACGCCAGTGGTCGCGTCGGCGCAGCGGTCAAACCGAAGGCCAAACGCGCGCCGGCCGAGCGGTCCACCGACCGTCCCCGCAGCCGCAACCGCGCCCGGCGGCGGACCCGCGGCGGCAAGCCGGTGACCGGGCATCCGGGGTCGTCGGCCAACGAGCAGACCCCGACCGATGGCGACGACACCGGGTCCGACGAGAACGCCAAACCTCGCCGTCGGCGTCGGCGCCGGTCGGGTAAGGCGCCGGCCAGCGCCACCTAGCGAGGCGCCCGGCCCCGCGATGGTCAAACCCGAACGCCGCACCAAGGCCGATGTGGCCGCGGCCTTGGCGATAGTCGCGGTGGTGGCCGTCGTCATCGCGTTGGTCTGGTGGAACAGCGACGCGCGGGCCACGATCAGCCGACCGGCCGCCGAGCCCGTGCCGAAACTGACACCGGCCAAGGCGGTGCCGGACGCACTGGCGCAGCTGTGGACGGCGCCCAGCACGCAGACCCGTAGACCGCTGGTGGTGGCGGGCAGTGTGGTCACCGGGGACGGCAGCGTCGTCGAGGGTCGCGACCCGGCGACCGGGGACACGTCATGGAGTTACGCCCGCGATCTGCCGTTGTGCGGGGTCACCTATGTCTACGAGTACGCGGTCGCGGTGTATCCCGACGTCCGCGGCTGCGGACAGGTCAGCACGATCGACGCCGGCACCGGGGTGCGCGGTCCGGCCCGTTCGGGCTACGCCGACCCCGAGGTGACGCTGTCATCGGACGGCACCACCGTGTTGTCGGCGGGTGACACCCGGCTGGAGCTGTGGCGCTCCGACATGGTCAGGATGCTCAGTTACGGCGCCATCGACGCCCGCATCAAACCCGACATCCCCGTGTTGCCGCTGTGCCGGCTGGTGTCCGCGGCGGCCAGTTCGAGCGCGGTATCGGTGCTGGAGGCCTGCCCGCATGAACCAGACCTACGGCTGACGCTGCTGCGGCCGTCGGACGAGGAAGACACCCCTGAGCTGAAATACGTGCCGCTGGAGGGCGTCGCCGACGACTCGGGCGCGCGCGTCGTCGCCGTGGCGGACACCACGACGGCCGTGTACGTGCCGACCCCCCAGCCGACGGTGAACGTCATCGACGAAACCGGCGCGACCGTCGCGAGCACCCAGTTGCCCAGACCCCCGGCGGCGAACGCCACGATGTCGCGCGCCGGGGACTTGATCACCTGGTGGACCGGCGACACGGTAATGGTGTTTTCCGCCAACGGACTTCGCTACAAGTACTCGATCGCGCCGTCGGGTCCCGACATTCCGCTGGGGCCGGCGACGGTGATGGCCGGGCGGCTGCTGGTGCCTGTCACCGGAGGCTACGACCTGTTCGACCCGGCCACCGGGCAGGGCGATCGCCACATCGCGGTGGAGCGGTCACCGCATCCGACGCCGGTGGTTCCCGCGGTCGCGGGTTCGATGGTCATCGAGCAACGCGGCGACGAAGTGGTCGCCTTGGGCTGACCCAGCCCGAGCGCCGCGCCACGAGCCGCACCGAGATCGACGATATGGCGCGATTTACTCGCAGTTTCCCGCCCGTTCGTCCCTTTCGGCGTCTTTAGAGCTCGGGGGTGAAGGTGGGGAGTTGTTTGCCGTTCTTCCAGTACTTGAGCAGCGCGGCGGCCAAATCCCGATAGGCCAACGAACCCTTGTTCTTGCGCGCCGCCAGCACCGAGGAGCCCGAAGCCGAAGCCTCGGCGAACCGCACGGTGCGCGGAATCGGCGGCGCCAGCACCGGCAGGTCGTAGCGGTCGGCGACGTCGAGCAACACGTCGCGGCTGTGCGTGGTGCGCGAGTCGTACAGCGTGGGCAAGGCGCCCAGCAGCTTCAGGTCGGCGTTGGTGATCTGCTGGACGTCGGTGATCGTGCGCAGGAACTGGCCGACGCCGCGGTGCGCCAGCGTCTCGCACTGCAGGGGCACGATGACGTCATCAGATGCGGTCAACCCGTTGAGCGTGAGCACCCCCAACGATGGCGGGCAGTCGATGATCACCACGTCGAACCGGTCGCCGAGCTTGGCCAGCGCCCGCTTGAGCGCATACTCGCGACCCGCCCGCATCAACAGCATGGCCTCCGCGCCCGCCAGGTCGATGTTGGCCGGCAGCAGGGCCATCCCCTCGATCGTGTCGACCAGCGCGGCATCGGGTTCCACCTCGCCGAGCAGCACCTCGTGGATCGAGACCGCCAGCTTGTCGGGGTCCTGCCCGAGCGAAAACGTCAGACACCCTTGCGGGTCAAGGTCCACCAGCAGCACTCGGCGCCCCTGTTCGACCATCGCCGCACCCAGGGAAGCCACCGTCGTCGTCTTGGCCACGCCACCCTTTTGGTTTGCGACCGCAAGAACCCGCGTCACACTTCCCATCCTGGCACGTGCTCGCGACTTGCGACGCGCCGTGGGGCAGAATTCGTGGGCGTGGGCGACGAGCCACTGCGGCGAGGACCAGAAAGCGGTGCCGAACGGCACCGGCTGCTGCTGCTTCGCCACGGTGAGACCGAATGGTCGCGTTCCGGTCAGCACACCGGACGCACCGACCTCGACCTCACCGACACCGGTCGCGCACAGGCCAAGCTGGCCGCCGACGCGCTCGCGGTACTGGACCTCGACAACCCGCTGGTGGTTTCCAGCCCGCGCCACCGCGCGCTGGTCACCGCCGAACTGGCCGGGCTGACCGTCGACGGTGTCTCACCCCTGTTGGCCGAATGGGACTACGGCGACTACGAGGGCCTCACCACCGCAGAGGTCCGGCGAAGCGTCCCCGACTGGCTGGTTTGGACGCACGGCTGCCCCGGCGGCGAGACGGTCCAGCAGGTCAGCGACCGCGCCGACCGCGCTATCGAGTATGCGTTGGAGCACATGCGATCTCGTGATGTGCTGTTCGTCGGACACGGCCATTTTTCGCGCGCCGTGGTGACCCGCTGGGTGGAGCTTGCGTTGCAGGACGGGATCAGGTTCGCGATGGTCGCCGCGTCGATCGCGGTGTGCGGCTACGAGCACGGCGTGCGTCAGATCAGCGCACTGGGACTGACGGGCCATCGCCACCCGTGCCTGCCGACATGACGCGCGAACCCTGCTTCGTCCTGGTCTCCGGCGGCGCCGTCGTCGCCGAAGGGGTGCACACCGCCTTCCCCAACGTCGCTGACGCGCGAGCCGCGTTAGCCTCCCACAGCGCGCCTATCATCGTGGGCGCCTTACCTTTTGACATGTCCAAACCGGCGGCGCTGATGCGGCCGCAGGCGGTACAGTTCCTCGACGAACCACCGCAGTGGCCGCTGCGTGCGCTGCCGTCTGTACGCATCGTCGAAACCAGGCCCGCACCCGAGGAACACCGGGCACGCGTTGAGGCCGCGTTGCAGCGGCTGCGCGACCCGGACAGCGCGATGCACAAAGTCGTGTTGGCCCGCACGCTGCGGTTGGCAGCCGACGGTCCGATCGACGCCCGCACCGTCGTGAACCGCCTGGTGGTCGCCGACCCGACAGCAAATGCGTTTCTCGCCGATCTGACCGCGGCAGGCGGAGGCTACTCCGGATCCGCCCTGGTGGGGGCCAGCCCCGAACTCTTGGTGGCGCGCCGCGGCGATCAGGTGGTGTGCGCGCCGTTCGCCGGCTCTGCCCCCCGGCTTTCCGATCCCGAGGCCGACGAGGCCAGCGGCGCTGCGCTGGCCGCATCGAGCAAGGACCGCTACGAGCACCAACTGGTAGTGGACGCGATCCGAGATGCGCTCGATCCGCTCTGCACGGACCTCGACATCGCGCCGGAACCCAAACTCCGCAAGACCGACGCAGTCTGGCATCTCTACACCATGATCAGCGGCCAGGTGCGCGATAAGTCCACCACTGCAATGGATCTGGCTGTCGCACTGCATCCCACCCCGGCGGTCGGGGGTGTGCCCGCCGATGCGGCCGCCGATCTGATCACCGAGTTGGAAGGCGACCGCGGCTTCTACGCCGGCGCCGTGGGCTGGTGTGATCAGCGCGGCGACGGCCGCTGGGTGGTGTCCATCCGGTGCGCGCAGTTGTCCGCCGACCGGCGCACGGCAACCGCTTATTCGGGCGGGGGCATCGTCGCCGAATCCGATCCCGACGACGAAGTCGCCGAGACCACAAGCAAGTTCACCACGATCCTGTCGGCCCTGCAGGCCCAGCCATGACCGAACTCATCCGTCGCGTCCGCCCGGGCGACGAGGCGGAGTTGACGGCGATGGTCCACGAACTCGCCGCCTTCGAACACGCCAGCGACCAATGTACGGTCACCGAAAGTCAGGTATATGCAGCGCTTTTCGGCGATACGCCGATTGTGTTCGGGCACCTCGCCGAGGTCGACGGTGAGGTCGCGGCCGGGGCCTTGTGGCTCCGCAACTTCTCGACATGGGACGGTGTGGCCGGTATCTATCTGGAAGACCTCTACGTCCGTCGGCAGTTTCGCCGGCGCGGCCTGGCCCGCAAAATCCTTGCCACGCTGGCCCGCGAGTGCGTCGACAACGGCTACACCCGGTTGACGTGGGCGGTGCTGGACTGGAACATCGACGCGATCGCGCTCTACGACGCCGTCGGCGGCAAGCCGCAGACCGACTGGATCACCTACCGGGTGTCGGGCCCGGAGTTGTCCGCCTTGGCCGCTGAACTCTGACCGGTGTCGGAAGCCGCCACCCACTGCAGCGTGGACGGGCTGAACAGCAGCCCCAGCGTGATCAGCGCCAGGATCGCCACGACCCCGCCGTAGACCCACTGATGTGAGCCGATCGCCATGTACCAGGCCACCGGAAGCAGCAGCAGCTGCGCAAACACCGCGATGCCGCGGCCCCAGCGCCGACCGGTCCACAGCGCCCATCCCGCGGCGGCGACCCCGCCGCCGATGATCGCGAACCAGGCGGCGGTGCCGAAGAAGTTCATCCCCGGCTGGTCGGTACCGGACAACCCGCTCACCAGGTAGACCAGCGCGGCCATCAGCCCACCGAGGCCTTCGAGGCCGACCAGGACGGCGGCCTGGCGCACGGTTGACGGTGAGGGAACGGTCATATCCGTAGGTTAGCGACTGATGCGCCGGAGAACCTCTGTCGCCTATTTGGAGTAGGTGAAGAACCCGCGTCCGGTCTTGCGGCCGAGTTCACCGGCCTCTACCTTGCGTAGCAACAGCGCAGGCGGGGCATACAGCTGCTCTTTGGTCTCGGCGTACATCGACTCGGCCACCGCCATCGTGGTGTCGAGTCCGATGAGGTCGGTCAGCGCGAGCGGACCCATCGGGTGGTTACAGCCGCCGACCATCGCTTTGTCGATGTCTTCTGCGCTGGCAAGACCCGCATCCGCCATACGGATCGCCGACAGTAGATAGGGAATCAGCAGAGCGTTGACGATGAAGCCGGCGCGGTCCTTGGCCGTGACAACGGTCTTACCCAGTTGTTCGTTCGCGAATGCCATGGCGCGGCTTACGCTTTCGTCCGACGTGACCTGACACGGAATGATCTCGACCAGCGGCATGACCGGCGCCGGATTGAAGAAGTGCAGGCCGAGGACGCGCTCCGGGCGTTCCGTGGCGGCCGCCAGCTGCATGATCGGGATGGATGACGTGTTGCTCGTGATCAGTGCATCGGTGCGGACGATCTTCCCGAGAGCGGCGAAGATTTCGGATTTGACCCCGAGGTCCTCGACGACTGCTTCGACTACCAGATCGCAATGGGCTAGCTCTTCGAGCCTTTCGGTAAAGCGGATGCGTCCTCTGATGTCGTCGCGCTCACTTTGTGTGAGTTTGGCTTTGCGGACCGCGGCGTCCAGCGAGGTATCGAGTCGGCGGATGCTCGCCTCGATCAGCTCATTGTTGATCTCGCGCAACACGACGTCGACGCCCGCGCGAGCCGATACCTCCGCGATACCGGAACCCATGATGCCGCCGCCGATGATCCCTACGGCTTTCGCCACTTTCGCTCCCTTCGGAGGGCATGCGTCCGGCAGCCACGCCGGTGCCCTGATGTGATCGACATGGTAACCAACCGCAGACCGCGGTCTCATTGCCAGCAGGCCCCGTACAAGCCACGTCACGACTGCTGCGAACAGCGCTTCGTCCGCTATCACCGCGACCGCCAAGCCGACAACTTGGACCGCCGGCAAGGTGCAAGCCGCCGAGCGCACCCTGACCCCCGTCGGCCGTCCCGATAAGCTGACGCCCCGTGCGCGCCGTCCTGATCGTGAACCCGAACGCGACGTCGACGACGCCGGCTGGGCGTGACCTGTTGGCCCACGCGCTGGAAAGCCGCGTCGAGCTGGCGGTCGTACACACCGACCACCGCGGCCACGCCATCGAGATCGCCCGCGACAGCGCCCGCGATGGCGTCGACGTGCTGATCGTGCACGGCGGCGACGGCACCGTCAACGAAGTGGTCAACGGCATTCTGGAGGTCGGAGGGCCTGGTGCGGCCGCACCCGCAGTCGGCGTCGTCCCCGGCGGTTCGGCCAACGTTTTCGCCCGCGCACTGGGCATCAGCCCGGACCCGATCGAAGCGACCAACCAGCTCGTCGACCTACTGTCGAGCTACCGACGCCACAAGACCTGGCGGCGGATCGGGTTGATGGACTGTGGGGAGCGCTGGGGCGTGTTCACCGCGGGCATGGGTGTCGACGGCGATGTTGTGGCCGCCGTCGAGGCGCAACGCAGCAAGGGACGCAAGGTCACCGCGTCCCGCTATATCCGGGTAGCGATCCGCGAAGTGTTGGCGAGCACCCGCAAAGAGCCGTCGCTCACGCTGCATATGCCTGACCGCGAACCAGTGACCGGTGTGCACTTCGCTTTCGTGTCGAACGCCAGCCCGTGGACATACGCCAACAGCCGACCGGTCTGGACGAACCCGACGACCACCTTCGAGACCGGCCTGGGTGTATTCGCCACGACCAGCATGAACGTCGGGGCGAATCTGCGGCTGGTGCGGCAGATGCTGTCGCGGCGGCCGCGCATCGAAGCCAAGCACTTGGTCCGCGACGATGATCTGCCGTGGCTGCGGGTGACGAGCGACACGGCGGTGGCATGCCAGATCGACGGTGACTACCTGGGCCGGCGCGACTCGATGACGTTCACTGCCGTTCCCGACGCGCTCGGCGTGCTCGCACCTCCTGCGATTTCTCCGCCTGACCTGCAGTAATAACATTCTGCGGTCCGATTGAGGGCGCAGGTGGATCAAGCGTAGTACAAACGATTGAGTGATCCGCTAACACCTCCTTCTAGTGAGATTGCGCACTTGTTAACTGATGAGTGTTGACATCTGTCCAGCCTGTGAAAGCATCGATAGCAACCAGTGCAGAAACATTTCCCTTTGCACGCGTTGACAGCCGAAGAAAAGCTCGTGCGCCCCGCTGCGCACATGTAAGGAGTTGTGATTATGGATTGGCGCCACAAGGCGGTCTGTCGTGACGAGGATCCGGAACTGTTCTTCCCAGTGGGGAACAGCGGGCCGGCGCTCGCGCAGATCGCCGACGCGAAGCTCGTCTGCAATCGTTGCCCCGTCACCACCGAGTGCCTCACCTGGGCATTGGAGTCCGGCCAGGACGCCGGCGTGTGGGGCGGCATGAGCGAGGACGAGCGGCGCGCGCTGAAGCGACGCAATGCCCGCACCAAGGCCCGCAGCAGCGTCTAACCGCAGTACAGACCAATAGATTTACGGCCCCGGTGAAAATCGGGGCCGTAAACGTGTGCGAATTCAATTAGGGCCAGTTCGCGATACAAATAGCCAATTCGCGCAATTGTTGCGCGGCTCGGCACCGCTCGTCATTGCGCGGCTCGGCCGACCTCGTCATTGCGCGGCTCGGCCGCCCTCGTCATTGCGCGGCTCGGCCGCCCTCGTCATTGCGCGGCTCGGCCGCGGCGGCCGATCGGGACCCGCAACACCGCCTCCGTTCCCCCATCGCGCCCATCGCGCATATCCAACGAGCCATCCAGCTCCGCGGACACCAACGTCCGCACGATCTGCAGACCCAACCGGTCGGACTTCTCCAGGCTGAACCCCTCGGGTAGACCACGACCGTCGTCATGGACGATGACGTCAAGCCACCGCGCCGAGCGCTCGGCACGAATCGTCACGCAACCCTGCTCGGTGGACCCGTCGAAGGCATGCTCGATCGCGTTCTGCACCAGCTCGGTGATGACCATGATCAACGCCGTGGCCCGGTCGGCGTCGAGCACCCCGAGGTCGCCGACGCGGGTGATGCGCATCGGACTGCCCACTGTCGCAACGTCATTCATGATCGGAACGATCCGGTCCACGACCTCGTCGAGGTTGACCTCTTCGTCCACTGACATCGACAGCGCGTCGTGCACCAGCGCGATCGACGACACACGGCGCACCGATTCCATCAGCGCCTCACGGCCCTCGGCATTGTTGGTGCGCCGGGCCTGCAGGCGCAGCAACGCCGCGACGGTCTGCAGGTTGTTCTTCACCCGGTGGTGGATCTCGCGGATGGTGGCGTCCTTGGACAGCAGGGCGCGGTCGCGGCGCTTGACCTCGGTGACATCGCGGATCAGCACGATCGCGCCGACGGGCCTGCCACCGCCCACCAACGGCAGCGTGCGCAGCAGCACAGCGGCACCGCCCGCGTCGACTTCCATGCGCATGCTCGACCCGCCGCTCAGCGAGTCGCGCACGTGCTCGGCCAGTTCCTCGGCCTCGAACGGATCGGAGATCAGCGGCCGTGTCACCTCGACGAGGTCATGCCCCTCGAGTTCGGCGGGCAAACCCATCCGGTGATAGGCCGATATCGCGTTCGGGCTGGCGAACACCACCACGCCGCCCTCGTCGAGGCGGATGAAACCATCGCCGACGCGGGGGCTGGAACGCGACACCGCAAGATCGCCGACGTTGGGAAAGGTGCCCTCCGACACCATGTGCAGCAGATCGCCCGCAGAGTCCAGGTATGCGCTTTCCAGCGGGCTGGCTTTGCGCGACGCCAACGCCGTTTGGTGGGTGAGCACCGCAACGACCTCGTTGTCGTAGCGCACCGGCACCGCCTCCACATTGAGCCCGGGCGAAACCGGTTGTCCCGCACCGTCTCCCACGCCGATACTGCCCGACTCGAAGGCCGCGGCGACGACGGGCATGTCCGTCGGCGCGGCCAGCGTGCTGACCGCGTCGGCCAGCAGCACCGTCGGCGCGGTGTTGGGGCGTACCTGCGCCACGCACACCAGGGAGCCGTCGTCGCGGCGGACCCACATCAGGAAGTCGGCGAAGGACAGATCGGCCAGCAGCTGCCATTCCCCCACCACCGCGTGCAGATGGTCAACCGCGTTGCCGGGCAACATGGTGTGCTCGGCAAGCAGGTCACCGAGAGTCGACATGTTGGCTAGGGGCGGTTTCGGCGTAGTTGGTCACGCAAATCGTGACCAAGTACACCCAAATCACGGTCTCAGCTGATTACTGCGATGAGGTCGCCGGCCTGGATGACGTCACCGACCGAAACGCTGACCTTGCTGACCGTGCCTGCCACCTCGGCCAGCACGGGGATCTCCATCTTCATCGACTCCAGCAGCACCAGGGTGTCGCCCGCGCCGATCTGATCGCCCTCGTTAACCACGACCTCGAGCACACTGGCCACGATTTCCGCGCGAACATCCTCGGCCATCTTCACCCCTTCGCAGTACATGTCGTGGGCATCCAGATCCGGCTGCCTGCCGCGTCTATCGAACCACAACCACGCGATGGCAGCGGTGTCGGCGGGCCATGACACAATGGTTGGGCTGCGTCCGCCGTGCGGCGGACCTCTCAAACCCTTGACTTATACGGAGGAATATCATGGCCAAACGTGGCCGTAAGAAGCGTGACCGCAAGCACACGAAGGCCAACCACGGAAAGCGGCCGAACGCCGGTTCGAAGTCGGTGCGTTAACCGCCGCGGATGATCGTGGTGCGGCTGATCTCGATGCGCAGCCGCTCGCGGAGGCTCTCAGGGGCCTTCTCACCGCCGCATTTCTTGGCGATCAATTTTTTGACCCGCTCCTCGACGCCGTAGTGCCGTAAGCAGGCCGGGCAGGCTTCCAGATGCTGCTTGAGCTTGTCGCGGGTCTCGGCCGTGCATTCGCCGTCGAGCAGCATCCAGACCTCGGCGATCACCGCAGCGCACTCGGGGTGGTCGGGGTCCACCGGACCGACCGGCGGGGTCCATCGCTCGTCGGAATCCGAACGCTCGCTCATGAGGACACCTCCTCAGGGGTGTCCAGCTGTCCCCGGACGAAGCCACGGTCGCGCGCCACATCGGCGAGCAGCTCGCGAAGCTGGCGCCTGCCCCGGTGCAACCGGGACATCACCGTGCCAATCGGTGTGTCCATGATCTCGGCGATCTCCTTGTATGGAAAGCCCTCCACGTCGGCGTAGTACACCGCCATCCTGAAGTCCTCCGGCAAAGCCTGCAACGCTTCCTTGATCTCGCTGTCGGGAAGCCCCTCGAGCGCCTCCACCTCAGCGGACCGCAGCCCCGTCGAGGAATGCGAGGCGGTCTCTGCCAGCTGCCAGTCGGTGATCTCCTCAGTGGGATACACCGCCGGCTGCCGCTGCCTCTTGCGGTAGGTGTTGATGTAGGTGTTGGTCAGGATGCGGTACAGCCACGCCTTCAGGTTGGTGCCCTCACGGAACGAGCGAAAGCCGGCGTAGGCCTTCACCATGGTTTCCTGCAGCAGGTCCTCGGCGTCGGCCGGATTGCGCGTCATGCGCAGCGCGCCGCCGTACAGCTGGTCGAGCAGCGGAATCGCGTCACGCTCGAACCGGGCTGTCAGCTCCTCATCGGTTTCTTGACGTTCGGGCGCCGACGTTTCGGGCGCGCCGTCGCGCGCTGCGCCGTCGGAGTCGGTCATCGTGGGGAACACCGTCCCTTCTGTCGTGGTGCCGCCGAAAAGGTCAGCCAAATCCACCGGACGTAACCGCACGTCCATGGCCATCGTGGGCACCGAGACCCCCTTCTCGCAATCCTAGAGGTAATAACCGACATGTGACCCGGCCGCCCAAAGCAGCCGGGTTCTGGTCCGAATAACAAGACGACCACCTGCAGTTGTTCCCTGCCCGGTACGAAACGGGCGGTCGCCACCCGGCACTAGGCTGAGCCGATGGCACGCGCGGCGACCCCGGCGATCAGGGCCCTGCTGGTTGCCGAAATTCCCCACGAGGTGCTTCAGTACGACCACGACCCCCGCCACGAGTCCTACGGCGACGAAGCCGTCCAGGAACTCGTGCGGGTCCAGGGCGTCGACCCGCAGCAGGTGTTCAAGACGCTGGTGGTGGCCTCGGAGGCGTTGCCCAAGGGCCTCGGTGTCGCGGTGTTGCCGGTGCGAAAGAAACTGTCGCTGAAGGCCGTCGCGGCCGCACTGGGCGTGCCGAAGGTGACGATGTCCGAACCGGGCGCCGCTGAACGTGCCACCGGCTACGTCGTCGGGGGAATCTCGCCGTTTGGCCAGCGCAAGACGCTGCCCACGGTCGTCGACGCGTCCGCGATGCGGTGGAACCGGGTGCTGTGCAGCGCCGGAAAACGCGGTTGGGAGGTCGCGGTGCACCCGCAGGACCTGATCGGGCTCACCGCGGCCGTCGTCGCCGACATCCAAGCCTGACACCGGCCGCGAACGTGGGTTACCGACACGCTCCCGCGCCCCGAAGCGTGCCAAAAGGCCACACTCGGCGGTCGGACGGCGTGCAGGTCATAGGGTGAGCCCATGTCGCTATCCGGTAAAACCATGTTCATCTCCGGCGCGAGCCGCGGTATCGGCCTGGCCATCGCCAAGCGCGCCGCCGCCGATGGCGCCAACATCGCGTTGGTCGCCAAGACCGCCGAGCCGCACCCAAAGCTGCCGGGCACCGTGTACACCGCGGCCAAGGAAATCGAGGAGGCCGGTGGGCAGGCGTTGCCGATCGTCGGCGACATCCGCGACGGCGACTCGGTGAGCGCCGCGGTCGCCAAGACGGTCGAGCAGTTCGGCGGCATCGACATCTGCGTGAACAATGCCTCGGCGATCAACCTGGGTTCCATCACCGAGGTGCCACTCAAACGCTTCGATCTGATGAACGGCATCCAGGTGCGCGGCACCTACGCGGTTTCGCAGGCATGCATTCCGCACATGATCGGCCGTGACAATCCCCATATCCTTACGCTGTCACCGCCGATCCGGCTCGAGCCCCAGTGGCTCAAACCCACCGCATACATGATGGCCAAGTACGGAATGTCGTTGTGCGCGTTGGCGATCGCCGAAGAGATGCGCGATCAGGGCATCGCTTCCAACACGCTGTGGCCGCGCACCATGGTGGCCACCGCGGCGGTTCAGAACCTGCTCGGCGGTGACGAGGCGATGGCCCGGTCCCGCAAGCCCGACGTCTACGCCGATTCGGCCTACGCCGTGTTGAACAAACCCGCGCGCGAGTACACCGGCAACAGCCTGCTGTGTGAGGACGTGCTGCTGGAATCCGGTGTCACCGACCTCTCGGTGTACAACTGCGTCCCGGATGCAGAGTTGGGCGTCGACCTGTGGGTGGACACGCCCAACCCGCCGGGATACACCGGGCCGTAGCGGTGCTCAACGGCGACGACTTCGAACTCGACGGGGGACGGCACGACGCGCAGACCAGCCGGTACGCGCGCGAACTGCCGCAGCACTGGTGCTTCGACGGCCGCGCGTTCGGCGGGTACACCTCGGCGCTGGCGCTCGCCGCGGTGTTCGCCCACAGCGGCAGGCCCGCAGCGGCATCGCTGTCGGTGACGTTCGTGGAGGCCGGTGTCCCCGGGCCGGTCGAGCTCGTCGCACGGACCGTCCGCGACGGCAAGGCCGCCCACGCGGTGGAAGCCACCATCAGCCAGGGCGGCCGCACCATCCTCATCGCGAGCAGCTGGCTGGCCGATGGTTGGCTCGGTCCACCCGCGGTGGACCCTCCGGTTCCCTTCGAACGCTACGGCACAGCGACGTCACCGCTGCCCGATCCCGCCGAGGGCACGGCGCTGGACTGGCTGCGAGACGAGTGGGCGCCACTGCGGTTCGCGCACCGCCGGGGCATCGACTACCCCGACAGCATGACCCGGTTCCACCGCGGCCGACCCGAGGTGGCGCTGTGGGTGGCGGTCGATCACGGCCAAGCCGACGGTGATCCGCTGCGCCACCCCCAGATCGGTGACGTGCTGCACGCCGACGCCCACCTGTTCGACTCCCCCGGGCAGGTCACCGGCTTCGTGGACGCATGGCTGCTCAGCCTCGACCTCACGGTCACCTGGCAGCCCGGCGCCCACCTGGTGCCCTCGACGACGTGGCGGCTGTTCGAGGGCCGCGGATCGGTTGCCACCACCGCCGTGACGGCCTACGGCTCGCTGCGCGCCGACGACGGTTCGCTGCTGGCGGTGCTGACGTCACAAGGCCTGGTGCGCTGAGCGTTTCAGGTTGATTCCTGGTTCACCATGGCGTGCACACTGTCGGCGAACGCCGCCGTGGTGAAGCAGGTCGGCTCGGCGAACTCCTCGAGCGTGAGCGCGTCGGCCCAGTCCGCATCCGCCGCCGCGCGCAGCAGCGGTTTGGCCATCGCGACCGCATGCGGGGGCATTTCGCTGATCCGCGAACACCATTCGTCGGCCGCGGCCATCAGGCGGTCGTGGGTGACCACTTCCTGCACGAGTCCAAGGCGGTATGCGGTATGGGCATCGATGTGGTCGCCGCGCAGGTAGTACGCGAACGCTCCCTGGTATCCCAGCCGTCGGGTCAGCGCCCAACTGGTACCCACCTCCGGTATGAGGCCCAGCCGTCCGAACGCGGGCACGATCACCGCGCGCTCGCTGGCGATCACCAGGTCGCAGGTCAGTGCCCACGCCAGCCCCACACCGGCCGCCGCACCGTTGAGCGCGGCGATGAACACGGTCTCAGAGCCGGCGATCAACCGGGCGACGCCGCCGAACTCACGTCGAATCCACCGCCAGACGTCGGCCGTACCTTCGGGCGCGCCGAGCTGTTCGACGGCGGCATCCATCATCTTCAGATCCCCACCGGCGCTGAAACCGGGATCGGCTCCGGTCAGAACCACCGAGCGCACATCCCGGTCAGCGTCGAGATCCTTTAGGGCACACCCAAGTTGGCGTACCAGCGGGGCGGACAGCACGTTGAGCCGCTTGGGCTCGTCGAGTGTGACCACCGCCCGATCGCCGCGGCGCTCGACCCGCACCCGCCGTGGCGCGTCGGGGTTGTCGCCGGCGGCCACCATCGTCCGATACAGCGATCCTGACGGTGTCATCCTGGGTCCTTTCGTTGAATTCCGTTGATGCGCAACGCTGCCCAGGCAGCGTCGGCAAAGGTCTGGACCGCATCGGTCGGCATGGTGACCTCGGTGCCCGAGATCCAGTGGCGACTGAACTCCTGTGCCGGACCCAGCCACAGCGCGGCGGTGACGCCGATGCGCATCGGTTGCAACATCCCGTAGCGCTGGTGTGGACGCCACCAGTCGCGCACCGATTCGAAGAACGTGGCATTGGACTCGCGCAACCGCTCACTATCGAGCCGGTCCCCGAGCAGCAGCGCCGCCTCGCCCCGGTGTCTGCTCACCCAGTCGAGGTGATAAACGACGCCACCGCGGATACCGCCTTCAGCGGTGTCGTGGCCGCGCAGCGTTTCCAGGAACCCGGCCTGGTACTCGGCGATCAGCTGCGCATAGACGGCGGTGGCCAGCGCGAGCTTGTCGGGGAAGTGGTGATACAACGCGCCGACGCTGACGTTGGCCTCGCGGCGCACCTGATCCAGCGTGGCGGACACGGCGCCGTCGGCGGCGAAGCGTCGTCGCGCGACGGCAAGCAGCCGGCTCCGCGCGTCTGATCCCGTCGCACTTCCGGGCACGAGGTTTACTCTAGCCTAACCGAGGAATTCTCTGTCAAGATGGCAGAGGGCGGTCAACATAAAGGTCGACGGGGCTTCAGGCCAAGCAGACGTCGGTGCCCAACAGCATCAGCGGCCACAGCAACGCGGTCTGCACAAAGGCCGCGATGTCGGCGCCGGCGGGCAACCGGGTCTGCAACGCAATTTCGATGGCGCGCACCTGTTCGGCGTCGAAGAACGCCCACACCAGCCCGATCAGCAGATACGGGATCGCGAGCCACATCGCGATCTCGATCATCGCCTCGACACTCACCCGACGGTTCAGCACCCGGCGCAACATCGTCACACCAGCGCGCGCTGCTGCCGGACGCGGCGGCGCACGTCGGCGAGAAGGACGTAACTGCCGCCCTGGCGAATGAACACCGGTAGGAACCTGTTGCCGAACGCGACGAGCAGAAACAGCCTTTCGAATTGGCGCTGTTTGAAATCGCTCCACCGCAAACCCATCGCGTCACGGAACACCGGCGCGAGGAAGCCCGTCGTGAGGAACTTCACCAGCGGCCGAAACGGCAGGCCGAGTACGGGATTGATCATCTGCAGGTTCAGCATCCGCATCAGATAGTCGCGGACCCGGTCGTCGACGCCGATCTGGCCGCACGCCCGGTTCCAGTACGCGTCGAACTCCGCGCGGGTGGGCGGCCACTGGTCCTCGCTGACCTGCAAGGTGGTGCCCAGCGTCCATGCGGATCGGTAGAACTGCTCGGATTGTTCCGGCGTCATCTCGCCGCGCAGCAGTTGATAGGTGTCTTCCAGGCCGACGAAAAGACATGCCGCAACCCACATCTGGAGGTCTCGGTCGAAGGCGTTGTAGCGGACCGGGCTGTCCGGCGTCGATTGGACGTGGCGGTGCGATCCGTCGACCGCCTCCCGAAACGCCGCGCGGTCCTGCGGTGTCCCCAGAATCGCCACCGCCAGGTACTGGAACGTCGTTCTGGCGCGCTTCCATGGATGTTTGAGCAGGTTCCCGGAATCGACCTTGCTCTCCACGATGCCATATCCGACCCCGGGACGGGACAGTTGCATGACGACGTTGGCGGGTCCTGCGGCGAATGCCCAGAAATCCATCGCATCGGACGCCGTGACCGGTTCGGTGTCCCACCGCGCGGTGCGCCTGCGGATGGTGATGCGGTTGGTGGGGGTCGTCATGTCATGCACAACGTGGAGAACAGCAGCACCGGCCAGGTGGCGACCGAACCGAGCAGCGCGATCAGCCGGTTCACCCCCTCGGCGTTGATGGTGTTGATGTAGTCGAGGTGGAAGGCTGTCCAGACCGCTCCGACCACGAGGTAAGGCACGGCGAGGATGATGGCGGTGCCGATCCACTCGGCGATCCTCATCTCAAACGCCAACACCTTGCGGACTGCGGTGAGCACCCCCGTATGTTAATCGTGATTCATGTTTGCCATGTCGGTTTCTGCCGGAGGGGCCAGATGAGTTCGGGGCGGATGTAAATAAGGGCTCCTACAGCAGGGTGGCCTGTTCGGGTTCCGGCTCGGCCGGCTCGATCAACTCCGGACCGTTGTTGCGGACGTTGTTGACCAGCCGGGACACTTCGCGCACCTCGATGCGGTCCAGGTCGCCGTGACCACGCAGCAGACCCTCGTCGATCGGGGCGTCGGGGTTCAGCCAACGGTCCCAGTCGTTCTTGCTGATGCTCAGCGGCATCCGGTCGTGAATATCGGCCAGCGGCCCGGCCGCGTCGGTGGTGATGATCGTGCAGCTCAGCAGCGGCGCCGCGTCCTTCGGCGCGTCCTTCGGCCGCCACGTCGACCACAGCCCTGCCATGAACAACGGCTCACCGTCGGCCCCGTACATGTAGAACGGCGTCTTGGCGCCCTTCTCCCCGCGCCATTCATACCACCCGTCCATCGGCACCAGGCAGCGCTTGCTCTTCGCCGACGCTCGAAACGCCGGCGAGGTGGTCACCTTGTCGGCGCGCGCGTTGATCAGCAACGGCCCCTTGGTGTCCGGGCCGCCGTCGTCACTGGTCTTGGCCCACGGCGGCACCAGGCCCCATCGCATGGACCGAAGGCGACGCGTCGCCTCGTCCTCGGGATCGGTGTGGCGCTTGACCACGGCGCTGATGGTGGTGGTCGGTGCGACGTTGTAGTTGGGTCCGGTCGCGTCTTTCTGCGCCGCCGTGGTTTCGTCGATCGCCTTGATCTTTTCCGCCAGCAGCGCCGGATCGGTGGTCACCGCGAATCGTCCACACATACGTCCCATGGTGGCAGAAGCAGGTGACACGCAGGGGCAGGCAGGGGCAGGCAGAGATCAGGCAGGATATAGCCGTGAACACCTGGCAGGCACCGTCGATGTCCAGTCCTGTGCATGCCACGGTCACGGTGCCCGGTTCGAAATCGCTGACCAACCGGGCGTTGGTCCTCGCGGCGTTGGCGACGCCGTCGGGTCCTTCGACTGTCAGCGGGGCGCTGCGCAGCCGCGACACCGACCTGATGATCGCCGCGCTGCAGGCGGTGGGCGTCACGGTCGAGGGCGACGCCGACGAGTTGACGGTCAGCGGCGCGATCGACCCGCCGCCGGGCGCACATGTCGACTGCGGGCTGGCGGGCACCGTACTGCGGTTCGTGCCGCCGGTGGCCGCGCTGGGCACCTCGTCGGTCACCTTCGACGGTGACGAGCAGGCCCGCAGCCGTCCGATCGCACCGCTACTCGACGCGTTGGGCAGCCTCGGTGTGCACATCGACGGGGACGCGTTGCCGTTCTCGGTCCGCGGCGAAGGGGCGGTCGCCGGCGGCACAGTTCAGATCGACGCGTCGGCGTCATCGCAATTCGTTTCTGGGCTGTTGTTGTCCGCGGCGGCGTTCACCAACGGCGTGACGATCCTGCACACCGGTGCGACCGTCCCGTCGGCGCCCCATGTGGCGATGACCGTGGCGATGCTGCGCGATGCAGGCGTCGACGTTGATGACCGCCAGCCCAACCGGTGGCGCGTTGCCCCCGGCCCGATCGCCGCGCGGCACTGGACCATCGAACCCGACCTGTCCAACGCGGTGCCCTTTCTGGCGGCCGCAGTCGTCACCGGTGGCACGGTGCGCATCATGGGCTGGCCCAGAACCAGCCTCCAGCCGGCCGACTCGATCATCAAGATCCTCAAGAGGCTGGGCTCCGTTGTGCAGCACAGTGATACATATCTCGAGGTAAGCGGACCACATGCGTATGGCGGCTTCGACATCGACCTGAACGAAGTGGGCGAGCTGACGCCGGCCATCGCGGCGCTCGCGGCGCTGGCGTCGGAGGGGTCGGTGTCGCGGCTGCGCGGTGTCGCGCACCTGCGCGGCCACGAAACCGACCGGCTCGCAGCGTTGTCGGCGGAGATCAACGGCCTTGGCGGGCAGTGTGAAGAGACACCCGATGGGCTCCAGATCACCGCGCGGCCACTGCGCGGTGGGCTGTGGCGCGCCTATGCCGATCACCGGATGGCAACGGCGGGAGCCATCGTCGGGTTGCGGGTGCCCGGTGTGGAGGTCGACGACATCGACACGACATCGAAGACACTGCCCGAGTTTCCGCAGCTGTGGGCCGACATGATGTCCGGCCAGGCACTCAACCCCGAGGCAGGCGCTTGAGCTACCGCGAGTACGACGAGTCCGATGTCCGGGTGCGGCCCGGCCGAGGCACGCGGCCGCGCACCAAGATCCGGCCCGACCACGCCGATGCGCAGGAAGCCATGGTGGTGACCGTCGACCGCGGGCGGTGGGGCTGCGCGCTCGGCGGTGACCCCGCCAGTCGCATCACTGCGATGCGCGCCCGCGAACTCGGCCGCACCCCGATCGTCGTCGGCGACGACGTCGACGTGGTCGGTGACCTGTCGGGCAGACCGGACACCCTGGCGCGCATCGTGCGCCGCGGCAAACGTCGAACGGTCCTGCGGCGCACTGCAGATGACACCGACCCCACCGAACGCGTCGTCGTCGCCAACGCCGATCAGCTATTGGTCGTGGTCGCGCTGGCCGACCCGCCGCCGCGCACCGGCCTGGTCGAACGCGCGCTCATCGCCGCCTACGCCGGCGGCGTGGAGCCCATCCTGTGCCTGACCAAGACGGATCTGGCCGCGCCCGAACCGTTCGCGGCGCAGTTCGCCGACCTCGACCTGACCGTGGTGACCGCCGGACGCGACGATCCCCTCGACACCGTCGCGCCACTGCTGGCCGACAAGGTGACGGTGTTGCTCGGGCACTCCGGGGTAGGCAAGTCGACATTGGTCAATCGCCTTGTCCCCGAAGCGGAACGGGCGACCGGCGAAGTCACCGACATCGGCAGGGGCCGGCACACGTCGACGCAGTCGGTAGCGCTGCCGTTGAGCCATGGCGGCTGGGTCGTCGACACGCCGGGTATCCGTTCGTTCGGGTTGGCCCATATCGAACCCGACGACGTGGTGCTGGCGTTCTCCGATCTGGCCGAGGCCGTCGAGCAGTGTCCGCGCGGTTGCGGGCACATGGGCCCGCCGGCGGATCCGGAATGCGCCCTCGACGCGCTGTCGGGGCCCGCCGCGGGCCGCGTCGCAGCCGCACGACGACTGCTGGCGGCCCTGCGCGAAAAATAAATCTTTATGCGAGCGTGCGGGTTTGCACCCGACACGCCGTACGGTTTCCCGATTCTGTGCACGCTCGGCGACACTTAGCGCCATAGGGTTCGTGGGTGGCCGAACAGGATTTTCTGCACCGCACACGCCACGGATACGACCTGACCGCCAGGACGTACGCCGAGCGTTTCCACGAGCATCTGCGCGCCAAGCCGCTCGATCGCGCGATGCTGGCAGGTTTCGCCGGGCTGGTGGAACGCGACGGCATTGTCGCCGATATCGGATGTGGCAGCGGCGCTACCACCCAGTTGCTGACAGACCTCGGATTGGATGTCGTCGGTATCGACTTGTCGCCCAACATGATTGCCGAAGCCCGCGATCGCATCCCCGGCGTGCCTTTCCACGTCGGTTCGATGACCAATCTCGAGTTCGACGACGGCCGGTTCCACGGCATCTGTGCGTGGTACTCGGTGATCCACATTCCCGACGAGCAGCTTTCGCACGTCTTCGCCGAGTTTCGCCGGGTGTTGCGACCCCACGGGTGGCTGCTGCTGGCCTTCCAGGTGGGTGAACAACCCCGGGTCTTCGATGAAATGTTCGGCCAACACGTGTCGTTGACGTTCTACCGGCGACAGCCCGACACCGTTGCGCTACTGCTGGAGCAGGCTGGCTTCACACCGTACGCGGGCCTGGTTCGCGAGCCAGACGATGACGGCTTCGAATCCACGCCACACGCGTATCTGATGGCGCAGAACCAACCATCGGCTTAACGGCGACGCGCTCGAAGGCGTTACACGCTCGCGGCGAGCGTGCGAATTGTTGGCATCTTGAGCGGCGTGTCGCGGTCAGAGGTAACACGCTCGCGGTCAGAGGTTACGCGCTCGCGGCCAGTCGCTTCTGCCGACGCCGTGCCCTGACCGCCGCGATCGAGGACTTCAGCCCGCGACGCTGACCCGGTTCCAGTTCGGCGAACATCCGCTCGCTGCGGGTTTCGGGTGCGTCATCAGGGGTGTCGCGCAAGTACTTGTCCGGCAACGACAGCTTCGCGATGGTCCGCCACGTCTTTCCGTACTGCACAAGGAAAGACCCTGTGGTGTAGGGCAAATCGTACTTGTCGCAGATCTGGCGCACGCGGATCGAGATTTCGTGGAGCCGGTTGCTCGGCAGGTCCGGGTACAGGTGATGTTCGATCTGATGGCACAGGTTGCCGCTCATGAACCGCAACACCGGACCGTTTTCGAAGTTGGCGCTGCCCAGCATCTGCCGCAGGTACCACTGCCCCGTGCTTTCGCCGACCATGTCGGTCTTGGTGAACTTCTCTGCGCCGTCGGGGAAGTGGCCGCAGAAGATCACCGCGTTGGACCACACGTTACGGATGACATTGGCCACCGCGTTGGCCGTCAGCGTCGACCTGAACGTCGCCCCCGGTGAAAGTGACGTCAGCGCCGGATAGGCGACGTAGTCCTTGACCAACTGCGAGCCGGCTTTGCGAGCGAACTCCTGTGCCCGAATCTTGCTCTCGTCGCGGTTATCCCGACCCTTGAAGATCTTGCCGAGCTCGACGTGTTGAAGTCCGACGCCCCACTCGAAGCCGAGCGCGAGAATCGTGTTGTACAGCACGTTTCCGAGGTTGAACGGCTTCCACTTGGCATCGCGGGTGACGCGCAGCAGGCCGTAGCCCACGTCGTCGTCCATCCCGAGGATGTTCGTGTACTTGTGGTGCATGAAGTTGTGGGTGAAGCGCCAGTGCTTGGACGACCCGCTCATATCCCACTCCCACGTCGAGGAGTGGATCTCGGGATCGTTCATCCAATCCCATTGGCCGTGCATGACGTTGTGGCCGATCTCCATGTTCTCGATGATCTTGGCCACGCCGAGCGTGACGGTGCCCGCCCACCATGCCGAGCGGCGCGAGCTGGCGGCCAGGACAAGCCGAGCCGCGATCTCGAGTGCGCGCTGACCGGCGATGGTGCGCCGGATATAGCGCGCATCGCGCTCACCACGCGAGTCTTCAATGTCTTGGCGGATCGCGTCCAGCTCGACGGCCAGGCTCTCGATGTCGGCGTCGGTCAGGTGCGCGAACTCCGGTACGTCAGTGATCGCCATGGTCAGCCTCCTCTCGCGGGCCTACGTTACCGTAACCTACGTACCCGTAGGTTACCAGCCAGTAAACCTCAGACATCGAGCACACAGTCACCGGATGCCGCGGAAATGCAAGTTTGGATCCGGCTGCCCGGTTCGTGCTCGACACCCGAGCGCAGATCCCGGACGTGCCCGTCGAGCAGACCCACCACACAGGACTGGCAGATGCCCATGCGGCAACCGAAGGGCATGCGGATACCTACCTGCTCACCGGCGTCCATCAACGGTGTCGCGGCGTCGACGGTGACCGACTTACCGCTGCGCGCGAATTCCACCGTGCCGCCCTGCCCGTGCACCGCAGCCCTCGATACCGCGAACCGCTCCAGATGTAAGCGCTCGGCCAGGCCGGAAGTGCTCCACACGCGTTCAGCGGAGTCCAGCATCCCCTCGGGCCCGCAGGCCCAGGTCTGGCGCTCTCGCCAGTCGGGCACCTCGTCAGCCAACCGGGACAGGTCAAGACGCCCCTGCTCCCGTGTGACCCGCGTACGCAGCGAGTAGCCGGCATGCGCGGACGCCAACTCACCGAGTTCGGTTGCGAACAAAATATCGGATTCCGTTGGCGCGGAATGTAAATGGATAACATCGGTGATCTGGTCGCGCCGCACCAGGGTACGCAACATCGACATCACCGGCGTGATGCCGGAGCCGGCGGTGAGAAACAGCACCTTGGGTGGGGCGGGATCGGGCATGACGAAATTGCCCTGCGGCGCGGCCAGCCGCACGATCGTTCCAGGCGCTACCCCGCTGACCAGGTGGGTCGACAGGAACCCCTCGGGCATGGCTTTGACCGTGATCGTGATGGTTTTCTTCGCGGCGACCGGACTCGACGTCAACGAATACGACCGCCACCGCCAACGGCCCTCGATCAAGACCCCAATGCCGATGTATTGGCCCGGCTCGTAGTCGAAGGAAAAGCCCCACCCCGGCTTGATGACCAGGGTCGCCGAGTCGACGGTCTCCCGACGCACGTCCACGACCCGGCCTCGAAGCTCGCGCGCCGACCACAACGGGTTGGCGAGCTTGAGGTAGTCGTCGGGCAGCAACGGGGTCGTGACCCGCGCAACGACGGTGCGCAGGGCATGCAGGGCCGGGTGCCGCGCGGCGCCGGCGATCGTCGGCCGGTCGGTGTCGCGGACGTTGGCCGAGACTTTGACGGAATTCTTGGCCACGAACCTACGCTACCGTAACCTACGGTCCCGTATCCAGCCTTGGTCCCCGCGAATCCGAGCTTATG